>JASHNU010000005.1 GCA_030041475.1 Candidatus Sulfotelmatobacter sp. | reverse complement strand
TTTCATCTGCCGCAATCCACGCTGCTGATGCTGGTATGCGCGTTGGGCGGAAAAGAGAAAGTGATGTGCGCATATCGGCACGCGGTCGAACAGCGGTACCGCTTCTATTCGTATGGCGACTGCATGCTGGTGGAGTAGGCAGTCGGGGCGTCATTGCACGTAAGCTATGTCTGCCCTTGAGTGCAAGAAGATGCGCTCACAAGCGTCCTACAGTCAGGTGCCCTCGGGGCAGCCTACAAAAAACCAATATCTGCAACAGTTCGAGAAGGGAGCAAACGAATGAATTCAGCATTTCGTGTCGGTCTTGTCGTATTGGCGCTGGCTGTGACGATGCCGAAGCTGCCAGTTGCAGCCCAGAACCCGCCAGGCGTGTACAACTGCATCGTTAAGGTTCCTGCGAGTTGGGGAGAATTCAAGGGCGCCTCAGCTGAATACGGCATGGCTTTTGAGGATAGCGCGGGGACGTTGCGCTTTGAGTAATGCGACCTGCCAAATTGACAGCACTCCCAACGTGCCCGTGATCACGATAAAAGTGCATCGGAAGTGATGGGGGAGTGAGTGCTGAGGTCCGAAGCATTTTTTTACATCCCGTTGACAACCGGCAGACAAAACGCTGCTAGATGTTGGCCTTGATTGGGGCGCTCTGGGGCGTATTCTGTTTGTGTTCGGCGCGGAAGTGAGGAGGGGCTTATGCGTGCAGTGCGGGCAAACGACGGGAAAGGCCGGTTAGGGATAAATCGTCCGCGACTTCTGGCTGTAGCGGCTGCGGCACTGGTAATTCTGAGCCCCGGGTGCGGCAGTGGTAACAGCAGCTCCAGTTCGAACAGCAACACTTTGACGGCGGCGCAGGCCCAGGCACTGTCGCAGCAGGTTGTTCAAGCCGTCACAGCCGCTTTGGAGGGTGCGTTCGGCGTGACGCAGCCGCCCGCAATCCAGGCTCGGCCGAGCTTGTCGAGAGTGATCGGAGGTGTTCACGCCGACCAGTCGTCGGGCTGCACACCGACCTCAACCGGGCAGAGCTGCAATTTCCCTTTGTCTTACAGCGGGCCATGCTCGGCGGGCGGAACTATATCTGTCTCGGGTGATATCGAGGGCACGCTGAACAGTTCCGAGAGTGGGTCTATCAGCACCCAGGTGACGATCACTCCGACGAATTGTGTTGCATCCAACCTGACCTTCAACGGAGATCCCAATATCTCAATCGCCGGCCAGATCGGCTTCAGCAATGCAGAACCCACATTTCCCATAAGCCTTACGGAGAATGGAGGCGTCTCTTATGGGCCGAATCCGGCCGGAAGCTGTCAGGTCAACGTGACGTACACGATAAGTTCTCTTTCGAGTTGTACAGTCACTGGGACAGTTTGCGGGCAATCGGTCAGCGGAGGCTGCTAGCAGGGACTGCAAAGCAAAGCGGGCGTCCTTGCGGGCGCCCGCTTTCGACTATCTGCCAAAATTTTCCCGCGACAAATGCCAGAACTAGGCCCGGGCCCCGACGGCGGCTGGCTCTGACATGGGCATGGCCTTGTCTTCGCCGTTGGGCTTGGCTTGTGGCTGTCCGCCCTTGCGGATGTCGATTCCGCCCTTGAAATAGGCGCCATCCTCGATGGAGATGCGTGCGGCGACCACGTCGCCGGTGAGCGAGCCGTCGCTGCGGATATCGACGCGATCGCTGGCGGTCAGGTTGCCGCGGACTTTCCCCAGCACGACGATCTCGCGGGCATTGATGTTGGCGGCAACGATGCCGTTGCGGCCGACGGTGACGCGATTGCCCGAGAGGTTGATGGAGCCCTCCACCCGGCCGTCAATATAGAGCGACTCGGAACCCGTGACTTCGCCCTTGATGACGAGCGACTTGCCGATGGTGGCCTGGTCGGCCGTGGTGGTCGCTACCGGGCGAGGCGCAGCCGCGGGCTCAGCCGCTGACATGGCAGGCACGCTAGGCATGGACGCAGGGCGTTCCGGCTCGGCAGGCCGGGCAGGAGTTTGAGGCTGATTGGTCGGCTTCCACATGGGGCAATAGGTTCCTTTCCTTGTTGGGATTAGGGGTCAACGGTCGCACGTTCGTGACCAAAGCTGATTGTACTCCCTCGTCTCAAAATGAGCACTGTGGAAAAGTCGTTTATTTTCAGGGGAGTGCCTAGGATGACACGGGAGGTCCGGCTTGCCGGACGGGGGTCTAGGTCACCGATGGCTACGTCATTTTTGCTAGTCCGACGGTGCAGATTTCAGAAAAAAGTTCCCGGTCCGTACCCTTCCACAGACCGGCGGGGTTATTCTCTGTGGGACGAAGATTTATCGAAAACAAAAGCGACGCCGGAACGTCTACTTGAATAGATAGAGACCCCTGGGGATCCGACATTACACATCTGTTCGATGGGAGTCGTTACATGTTAGAGCCAGCCGTGGTAATGCCTGCATTGACGATCGCGCGGCCGGAGCCGAGCGAGTACAACCCGTATTATGAACGCTATATTTCCCTGGTATCGGGATCGGACATTTTAACGACGCTCGAGGCGCAGCGTCGGCAGACCATGCTGCTGCTTTCGGGGCGAGACGAGGCGGACGGAGATTTTCGCTACGCACCGGACAAGTGGACGGCGAAAGAAGTTCTGGAGCACGTGTGCGACACGGAGCGCATTATGGCGTACCGGGCGTTGCGCATTGCGCGCGGCGACCAGACGCCGATCGAAGGATTCGAGCAGGATGACTACGTGAAGAATGGCCCGGCGCGGCGCATGCCCATGGCGGAGATTGTGGAGGATTACATTGCCGTGCGGCGGGCCACGCTGACATTGTTCCGGAATCTGGATGAAGCGGCGTGGATGCGGCGGGGCGTCGCCAACAAGAATGAAGTCACGGTGCGGGCGCTTGCGTATCTGATCGCGGGGCACGAGATGCATCACCGGAGGATTTTGGAGGAGAAGTATTTCGCGAGGTAACTTCTTCGCCGCTGACTTTCGCGGATGAACTGGCGGAATTTACGGTGCCGGCAGATGGATAGATCCTTCGCTTCGCTCAGGACGACAAGGCTTCGGTTGATATGTCGCAGAGGGCACTGACGGAGTTGCTTCGCGGCACGGGGGCGCACGCCGATCCTCTGGCGTGCGTGGAGGATTTGTCTGCCGAGCTGGCGGCGCGGCCGGTGCCGGGGTTTCCGCATTCGATCGGGCAGCTTGTCTTTCACCTGAGTTACTGGATGAATTACGACCTGCGGCGGGCGCGCGGGGAGCGGCCGAAGTATCCGGAGCATAATGACGAGAGCTTTCCGACGAAGCCGACTCCAGCGGATGCGGCAGAATGGGACCGGCTGCGGCGCGACTTCTCCTGGTTCCTGAATGAGCATGCGGTTCTGGCAAAGTCCTCGCGGGCGGATCTGGATCGCGAGGTTGAGCCCATGCATGAGGACCACAAGAAACGCGCGAATACACTTGAGGCGATTTTGTGGCAGACGGTCGGGCATAACAGCTACCACGTGGGGCAGATCGTGATGCTTCGCCAGGCTCTAGGCGTATGGCCGCCGAAAGCGGGCGGGGACACGTGGTGAAGTGAAAACCGAAGCTGGTCGTTGGTCGTTGGCGAGTTACGCGTGGCAAACGATCATCGACCAGCGCGAGACCGCCAATCATTTATGCTGAGAGCGGATCCTTCCATGCTCTCTGACGCGACCATCCTGAAACATATTGAAAAACAGCCCAAGCGTGCGGCCGCGTTCAAGCAACTGGTGCGCGAGCTGGGGCTGCATGGAGAAGAACGCCGCGAACTCGACGATCGCTTGCGGAAGATGGTCGCGAGCGGGGCGCTGATCGCCGAGGGGTCAGACCGCTACGCGCTGCCGCAGGCGGGCACGGGTAAGAATCTTGTCGTCGGCAGACTGACTATGCATCGCGATGGATTTGGATTCGTCATTCCAGATGCGAGTTCCCTTCCTGCATCGTTCAAGTCGCGGCTGACCGGCGATATTTTTGTCGCGCCTCATCTGATCGGAAATGCCATGCACGGCGACCGTGTGCTGGTCGAGATTGTGAACGTGCGGCCGGACGGGCGGGCGGAGGGGCGGATTGTGCGGCCTGTGGTGCGGGCGAATCCCACGGTAGTGGGGATTTTTCACTATGGCGGGAAGCGGAATTGCGTCGCTCCGATGGATGCGAAGATCACGCAGGAGATTGTGATTCCGGCGGGGATGGAGTGGCCGGAGCGGGGAGACTCCGAGAATACCCACGGAGCCGTTGCAACCGAGATCCCTCGCTTCGCTCGGGATGACAACGAGTTGAGGAGGCATTCGCGAAAAGGAAAGCCCAAGTCTGTGGACCGGGTGCTCGGCGAAGAGGCGGCGCGGCGGACGGAGTGGGAGGATCTGGAAGGCGTGGTAGTGGACGTGGAGATCACGGAGTGGCCTTCGCCGACGCAGAATCCGCGAGGACGGGTGATTGAGATTCTGGGCCGGGAAGACGATTTCGGCGTGGATGTGGAGATCACGATTCGGAAGTTTCATTTGCCGCATCATTTTCCGGCGGCGGCGCTCGAGGAAGCGCAGGATGCGCCAGCGATCATTTCGACTGCAGAATTGCATCGGCGGCGCGATTTTCGATCGCTGCCGATTGTGACGATCGACGGCGAGACGGCTCGCGACTTCGACGACGCGGTGCTAGTGCGGATGCTTCCCAACGGCAACTTCGAGTTGCAGGTTCACATTGCGGACGTGGCGCATTATGTGACGCCGGGGTCGCCGCTTGATCAGGAGGCGCGGCTGCGCGGGACAAGCGTTTATTTCCCCGACCGCGCGGTGCCGATGCTGCCGCTCGAGCTTTCGACCGACATCTGCAGTCTGCGCCCGCAGGTGGACCGGCTGGTGATGTCGTGCGTGATGGAGATGGACCACCGCGGCGAGATGGTTGGTTACGAGTTGAGTGAGGGGGTAATCCGCTCGGCCGAGCGCATGACTTATACGGCGGTTAATGCCGTGCTCGAAGGCGACGCGGCGATTAGTGAGCGCTACGCACCGCTGGTGGCGAGTTTCGAGCTGATGCGTGATCTGGCGGTCATTCTGAATCGCAAGCGGGAGCGGCGTGGATCGATTGATTTCGATCTGCCGGAGCCGGTGATCGCGTTCGACGAATTCGGATTGATGAAGAGCATTGCGCGCTCGGAACGGAATATTGCGCATCGGCTGATCGAGGAGTTCATGCTGTCGGCGAACGAGTGCGTGGCGCATCATTTGGAGTCGAGGCATGTCGCGTCGCTGTATCGAGTGCACGAGAAGCCGGATGCGAAGCGGGTTTACGACTTTGAAGTGATTGCGGCGACGTTTGGATATTCGCTGGGTGTGGGCGCGTTGCCGATTCATCGAGTGCAGATGAAGGCCGACCGGCGGGCGGCGCACGGCACTGGGAAGCGTGTGCGCGAGATTGAAGTGCCGGAGGAAGTGCACATCACGCCGCGCATGTATCAGAAGCTGACGGAGAAAATTGCGGGCAAGCCGGAAGAGCGGATTCTGAGTTACCTGATGCTGCGGTCGCTGAAGCAGGCGCGGTATTCGGAGGAAAATCTCGGGCATTTTGCTCTGGCGGCGACGAGCTATACGCATTTCACGTCGCCGATCCGGCGGTATCCGGATTTGATTGTGCACCGGATATTGAAGAGCGTGCTGAGGGAAAGCACCTCAGCGGCTGAAGCCGCCAATCCATCAAGCTCTGGAACGACGCGGCCGGAAGCCGCGCCCTTTCAAAACAAGGCGTCGCCGTGGTCGAAGCGGCGCTCGACGGCGGATGGATCGCGGGCGGGGACGCCCGCGCCAGATGGGTCATCCGGGCCGATTTCGGTGGAGGAACTGCATGACATTGCGGAGGAATCCAGTCAGTCCGAGCGCCGCGCCGACGATGCCGAGCGGGAACTCCTGGAATGGAAGAAGGTCAAGTTCATGCAGGATCGCGTGGGCGAAGATTTCGACGGGCTGATCATCAGCGTCACGAAATTCGGTTTTTTTGTCGAGCTGACGGAGCTGTTCGTCGAGGGTTTGGTGCCGCTGAACACCTTGACTAACGATCGCTACACCTATCACGAGAACACGCGCGAGATTATCGGGCAGCGATTGCGGAAGACGTATCGGCTGGGGGAAAGGATTCGCGTGCTGGTGGACCGAATCGATCCGGTAGAGAAGAAGATCCAGTTTGCGGTGGTGGAAGAGGAGCGGGTGCGACCAGCAGGAAGACGCAGGCGGGGATAAGTGCCGGTCTTCGCCCGGCCGGACAACCCATTCGACTCCCCTCCTTCGTCGGTTCGCTCAGGGCAGGCTAGGGGCGGCTGTCCCTACACGAGCAGGGCGGATGAATGCGTCCGCCCCTACACTCCCAGCGCTTTTTGAATCTCATCGGCGATGCGGGCGGTGACGGCGCGCATCTTCTCTTCGGATTCGGCTTCGACCATCACACGGGCGAGAGCCTCCGTTCCTGAATAGCGCACGACAACACGGCCGTTGCCGTTGAGCTCGCGTTCGGCCGCTTCAATGGCGGCCTGCACGGCCGGCACTTGCGCAAAGGGAATTTTCTCGCGTACACGAACATTCTGAATTTTCTGCGGGAAGACTTTCAGATCGGCGACCAAATCCGCCAGCGGCTTGCTGCTGCGGACCATAATGTCCATAAGTCGCAGCGCGGTGAGCAGGCCGTCGCCGGTAGTGGAATCGCCGTCGCGGAAAATCACGTGACCGGATTGCTCGCCGCCGAGCGTGGCGCCGGTCTTGAGCATTTCTTCCAGCACATATTTGTCGCCGACGTTGGCGCGCAACATGCGGATGCCGGAATCTCTGAGCGCGATTTCGAGGCCCATGTTTGACATCGCTGTCGCGACCACCGCCTCACTCTTCAGTTTGCCTTGCGCGTGCAGATCGCGGGCAGTAGCGAGAAGGACGGCATCGCCGTTGACCACGCGGCCGGAGGCATCGCAGAAGAGTGCGCGGTCGGCGTCGCCGTCGAAGGTCACGCCGAGATCGAATTGGCCCGGGTTGGAGGCAACGAGCTTCCCAAGAGTTTCCGGATGCAATGCGCCGCAGCCTTCGTTGATGTTCTTGCCGTCGGGCGAAATGTGGAGGAATTTGGCCTTGATGCCGAGGGTGCGGAACAGCTCTGGCGCCTCGGCGGTTGCGGCGCCGTTGGCGCAATCGACCAGCACGCGCAGCTTGCTCAAGTCTGAGGAAACGCTGGCGGCCAGGGCCTGAATGTAGGACTGGCGCAACTCGGCTTCGCCGGGCAGCGAAGGCTTGGGCAGCTTGAGCGCGGTCTCATCAGCAACGGCGGGATTGTCGAGCAGCGCGAAGATTTCTTTTTCGATGGCAAGTTCGCGGGCGTCGGTCAGTTTGAAGCCGTCCCCGGAAAAAACCTTGATTCCGTTGTCGGTCCAGGGATTGTGCGAGGCGGAGATGACGACGCCGGCGGCAAAGCCGCGCGAGCGGGCAAGATAGGCGACGCCGGGAGTTGTGATCACGCCGGCGCTGTGAACCTCGACGCCGACGGCAGCCATGCCTTCAGAAACGCGATCGGCGATCCAGCGGCTGGATTCGCGGGTGTCCTGCCCGATCACGGCCTTCGCCCTGGAATTCGCTTGAATCAGGTCGTGGCCGAGAGCGCGGCCGATGAGATAAGTGCTCTGTTTAGTCAGAGGGAATTCTCCGGCAACGCCGCGGATGCCGTCGGTGCCGAAAAGCTGGCGGTAGGCCTGGGTCATAACGAAGGGTCTCGAAGATTACGGGTCAGCATCAAGCTTTGGCGCGCTTACGTCTGAATACCGGGATTGCTTGTTGGCGAACCGGACGAACGCGAGGGTGTCCTACAGTCCATGGCACAAGATAACAGACCACAGGTTGTGTCCACTAATCACAAAGAGCAGGCCAAACAAAACGGAGAGCTGAGCGATGATGAGCGCGGCTCGCAGTCCCTGGTAGGGGTGTAAGACAAAAGCGAGCAGAGCGGCGGCGCAGATCGCGATCGCAATGGCGAGGGGCCTGACCACCGTGGCTGACAACTTTGCTTCGATCGATTGCAGGATAATGCCGCGGAGAATCAGTTCCTCGAGAAATCCCCCGAGAACCCAGGCCAGAACGATGCCGGCGACGAGCTTGGCGCGCGATTGCTGCAGGGCGCGGAATGCGTCGAGTGTTGGCGGCTTCTGAACCAGGCATGTCGCGAGCTTGTCTGCCAACGGGCTATAAGCCAGCATCACCGCCAGTCCTGCGAGGGCAAATACGACGGTTGAAAACCATGATGCGGGGCTGAGGCCGAGGGCTCGCATTGTTCTCAATGCGCTTCAATGCGGCGAACCGCTTCCGACTTTCTGAACCATGACTCTCACCCGAATCGACGTCGGCTGCACGACCTGGACCAGAGGGTCGGCGACGTAGGCATTGGTCAGGAAGACGGCGGTGCCGAGCGTGCCGGTCGCGTCCACGGGATCGGTGATGGCAGCATCGACTTTTTCCACGTGATGGCGCGGGCCGGTAATCGTGATGCGCGGCGGGTCCGCTTCGACCCGGGTGATCTGCTCACCCTCGGCGAAATTGCCGGTGACTCGCGGACGAATCTCCACCTCGCGGGTCAGGCGCGTGTCGAAAGCGAGATGCAGTTGGCTGGGGACGACCTGCACCACGGTGACATCGGAAGGATGGCGCACCTGCTGTGACGTCAGATCGAAAGTGCGCTCCTCGGAGGTGACGCCGGCGAGATTGATTTCAGCGTGAATCTCGTTGGGTTGCAGTTGCCGAATGACCCGCTCCGGACCACGAACGCGGATTTGTGCTTCAGGGATGGATTCGGAGCTGATCTCAAGATGACGAGGAACGTTCTGGAACACGATCGGGGCGCGGAGTGCAACTTCGGCGGGTTGCTCATCGGGCGAAATGAGGAGCCACAACCCGGTCGCCATCACAAGCGAGAGCAGCTTCAATCCGAAATTGTGAAGAACATAGCGCTTGAAGAAGGAGATCATGGCCGCGGTTCCGCATCGGAGCCGGGCCCCGGGTTGGAATGTGGCGCTGGTTCACCGGCGGACTTCAGCACGGTATCTGATTCTTCGTCGTGGCGGGCAATGGAAGTTGGAAGAGTTACCGGCGCCATGTAGCGGCGAAGTTCGCTGCCCAGGCGCGTGCGGAGTTGCTCGACCGTCAGGTCGCGCTCGATCTGGCCGCCGACAGCCAGACTGATGGCGCCGGTTTCTTCCGAGCAGATGACGGCGATGGCGTCGGTTTCCTCGGTGATGCCGATGCCGGCACGATGGCGCGTGCCGAGCTGCGTGGAGAGCAGCGGGTTCATGGAAAGGGGAAGGAAGCAGGCCGCAGCGGCGATGCGATCCTTCTGAACGATGACGGCGCCGTCGTGAAGCGGAGCGCTGGGACGAAAAATGGTGGCCAGCAAGTCGTAAGAGAGACGGGCATCGAGGGGCACGCCGCTTTCGATATGCGTGCGCAGGCCGATCTCGCGCTCGATCACGATCAGCGCGCCGGTCTGATGCTGGGAAAAAAGATTGGCGGCGAGCACGATGTCGTCGTAAGAATCGCCGCCAGCTTCGCTGCCGCGGAGAAAACTCAGGCGGCGCCCTAGGTCGGCAAGGACGTGGCGAATCTCCGACTGAAAGACGACAATGAGCGCAAAGACCACGTAGGGGAGGACGCGGCTGACGACCCAGTTCAGCGTGGTCAGCTCGCCAATCCGCGCGAGGTAGAAGATGACGGCGACGACGATCAACCCCGCCAGCATGGGAGCGGCGCGAGTGCCGCGGATCATGACCAGGACCTGGTAAATGAGCAGCGCGACGAGCAGAATGTCGAGCGCGGCCCATGCGGCCTGCTGCCATGTCGTGATCACGGGCAACACTCGAATCAGGCTCCTGAGGAAATGTGGGGTTGCGTGAACTCCATTGTAATGCAGAGGATGGGATGCGGCGGATTCAACCCTGCTTCTTCGTGACGGCGGCGTGTATTTCGCCGCGCGCCAGGCGGGCGGAAATCTCGTCGCCGATTTTGGCACGGCGAGCGTCTTTCAGCAGGTGCCCTCGGGCATCGAAGACCAAGGCGTAGCCGCGCTCGAGAATAGCGAGCGGCGAAAGGGCCTGGAGGGCGGTGTCCAGCCGCTCGCGGCGAACTTTGTGTTGCAGAAGCACGTTGCGCATGACTGCGACCAGGGCGGCGGTTGTGCTGTCCAGTTCTTTTCGCATTCCCGCCAGGACGAGGGGCAGGTCGTAGTGGCGAACCGCGGCTGAGACGAGTTCCCAGCGGCGGCGCATCTGTTCGAGCAACTGTCGCTCGGCCAGCTCCATGCGGTGGGTGAGGTCGTCGAGTTTCTGCTGGCGCTGGTGAGTCGCGTCCATCATGCGGGCGAAGGCGCCGTGCTGGGCGAGCTCCGTGAGCGCCTGACGGCCCATGAGCAACCGGTAGCGCATGGCGCGGGCTAGGCGCTCGTGCAGTGCGGCAGCATTCTCCTCAATCTCCTGGCGCGAGCGAATTACGAGTTCGGCGGCGGCGGAGGGCGTGGGAGCGCGCAGGTCGGCAACGAAATCGATGATGGTGAAATCGGTTTCGTGGCCGATGGCGGAGATGACGGGAATCTGCGATGCGGCTACGGTGCGCGCGAGGCCTTCGTCGTTGAACGAGGCGAGATCCTCGGCAGAGCCTCCGCCGCGAGCGATGATGACGACATCGACCTTGGTGTGCTGGTTAAAGTGGCGCACGCCGACGGCAACTTCGAGCGCTGCGCTTTCACCCTGAACCTGCGCGGGAAAAATGAGGACGTTCACGGAATGATGGCGGCGCTCCAGGATGTTCAAAATGTCACGCAAAGCCGCGGCTTGAGCGGATGTGATGATGCCGATGCGCGCGGGCAGCGGCGGAATGGGCTTCTTGCGATCGGCGGCAAAAAGGCCTTCGGCTTCGAGCTTGGTTTTCAGTTGTTCGAAGGCCAGTTGCAGCGAGCCGGCGCCCTTGGGTTCGATGTATTCCGCGGAAATCTGCAGTTCGCCGCGCTCTTCGTAGATAGTGACGCGGCCGCGAAGGACGACCTGCAGGCCGTCGGCGGGGCGGAAGCGCAGCAGCCGGGCGGAAGAGCGGAACATGACGACGCGAATCTGGGCGTTGCCATCTTTCAGCGTGAAATAAAGATGGCCGGAGTCGGGAGCGCGGAAGTTTGAAATTTCTCCTTCGACCCAGGCATCGGAATACTCGCGTTCAACGTGCGTGCGCACGGCTGCCACCAGGTCGCGTACCTTCCACACTCGGCGCTCGGGTGCGCGGAAGTTGAAACCCATCTGATCGGTGAGCGAGGACATTGGTGGAAGTGTAACGCAAGGAAGGTCAAGGCTTGAGCTGGCGAGCTGCGCTCGCCCGGACAGCCGAGGGCGGCTGTCCCCACATAGCCTGATTGCGTAGCTGCTGGCGTGATCCGGCTCACAATCGCGGCTTTGCTGTACCGGCTATAATTCTTGCCCATGGATATCGAGCAAAAAGTCGCGGAACTCAGCAAACGGAATCATCTAGCCGAAGACGGGGGAGGCGCCAAACGGCGCGAGCGGCAGCATAAAGAAGGCAAGATGTCGGCGCGTGAGCGTATCGAATTTCTGCTCGACGAGGGCACATTCGAGGAAACCGACAAGCTGGTCACGCACCGCTGCAACGACTTCGGGATGGCGGAACAGAAAATTTATGGCGACGGATTCGTCACCGGATATGGGCGCGTCGAGGGACGGCTGGTTTACGTTTTCGCGCAGGACTTTACTGTTTTCGGCGGATCGCTGTCGGAGGCGAACGCGGGAAAGATCGTGAAGATTATGGATCTCGCGGCGAAAATGGGCGCGCCGGTGATCGGCTTGAACGATTCCGGCGGCGCGCGCATTCAGGAAGGCGTGATGTCGCTGGCTGGTTACGCGGACATTTTTCTGCGCAATACTTTGTACAGCGGAGTCGTGCCCCAGATTTCCGCGATCATGGGGCCGTGTGCTGGAGGCGCGGTCTATTCGCCGGCGATTACTGATTTCGTGCTGATGGTCGACAAGACTTCGTACATGTTTATCACGGGCCCGGACGTGATCAAGACGGTGACGCTGGAAGAAGTCACCAAGGATCAACTGGGCGGCGCGATGACGCACAACGAAACATCAGGCGTGGCGCACTTTCTGGCGCACGATGATGCCGAATGCCTCTCGATGGTGCGCGAGCTGCTGAGCTTTGTGCCGTCGAATAATCTGGAGGATCCGCCGCGCAAGGCCTGCACCGATCCGATCGACCGCGCGGATTCGGCTCTCGACAAGATGGTTCCGGCGCAATCGAACCAGCCCTACGACATAAAAGACGTGATTCATGCCGTGGTGGACGACGGATATTTCTTCGAAGTGCACGAGCACTACGCGAAAAACATTGTGATTGGATTTGCGCGGCTGGACGGCCGCAGCGTGGGCATTGTGGCGAATCAGCCGGCGGTGCTGGCGGGGACGCTGGATATTAATGCCTCAGTGAAGGGCGCGCGCTTCGTGCGTTTCTGCGATTGCTTCAACATTCCGCTGGTGACCTTCGAAGACGTTCCGGGATTTCTGCCCGGAACGGCGCAGGAATACGGCGGCATCATCAAGCACGGGGCCAAGCTGCTGTATGCCTTCGCCGAAGCGACGGTGCCGAAGGTCACGGTGATCACGCGAAAAGCTTATGGCGGGGCGTACTGCGTCATGGCGTCGAAGCACATTCGCACCGACGTGAACTATGCGTGGCCGACGGCCGAGATCGCGGTCATGGGACCGGAGGGCGCGGTCGACATCGTCTACAAACACGAACTGGACACCGCGGCCAACCGCGAGCAGATGCGACAGCAGAAGATTGAAGAGTTCCGCGACCGGTTCGCGAATCCTTACGTGGTGGCGGATCGCGGATTCGTTGACGCTGTGATTCAGCCGCGCGAGACGCGCAAGAAGCTGATTCAGGCGCTGGCTATGCTTGAGACCAAACGGGACAAGAATCCGCCGAAGAAGCATGGGAACATCCCTCTCTGACTTGAAAGCGCCGGTGCGGTGAGCCGGGAACGCATGGAAATTGCTTGATCAGAATCTGGGGTTGCATCATGACAGACGGGAAGACATGGGTACATCAATGCCAAAAGCCTTCGGGGTATTAGAGAAGTATGCACACAAAACCGGTTTGAAACTTCTCAGCCAAGCGAACACCGCGACCTGCTGGAGGGAGCGGGATACGCAGACATTGAGATCATTGCAGAACCGAGCAAGGGATGGATTTGCGGGATTGGCAAGAAGCCGGTTGCGAGAGAGAGCGTCAGGGAATCCAGATCTTAAGATTTGAACTCAAAATCAGCCAGGAGAATACGACTGCGTGGTTCGTCGCTGACGGGACGGACCGCAAAAAGTAAGAGAGTTCCGAGGTGGTGTTGGGTCCATTCCTCTCGGCCAGTAGCTCGCTTCTGACCCTTGCTCGACCTGCTCTCAGAGCTTCCCTTGCGGGGCTGCTCCGCGCGATCTCCGCTCGGGCTCCGGGCTCACCGCCAACCGGATAAACCTACCCAACGCCTCGGAACTCTATCCTGCCTTTGACTGGGTCTTCCTGTTCTCCTCAACCAGCGCTTTGCTATAGACCCTTGCTCGCCCTCCTGCTCAACCTTGCGGTCAAGAAGGTGACTCGGCTTGAGCCCCGGACGCCGCACCAATCGGAAAAACTTAAGAAGCGGTCAAAGAACGATTGTCTTTTTACTCCTTCTATTTTCTGAGTCAATGGAAAATCACGGCTCGCAACCCTCTGTATTTTCAATCGAGTGCACGCCGTCCACAGGCCCGTGACCGGATTTGGTGCAGATGCCCGCATCATTTCTCGCCAGAACCCGCATGGGATACCGCTTTACCGCGATCCTGCGATCTTTTTTCCGGATGGATGCTCAGGCCGGCTCTGTTACGCCTTGTGAATATCAGGCAAACAGGGCGCGGAGCTTGCAGTGTCCTGATCACGGGAGTCTGTCGAGCTTCGCTCGACCGGACGGCCGAGGCGGCCGTCCCTACATGGGCTCTGCCGATTTCAGTAGCCGTATCTTCGAGTTCATTCGATTTCAATCCGTTCGTCGGACAGCCTCTTATCACTCTCGTCTGTTCCGAGCAACTCGAACGAGTTCGTGGTGGCGGCCTTCCCTTTCTCCACGCTGGTGATGACGTAGGAGCAGCCGAGCCAGTGCGCCTCGGCCAGGTCGGTGGATGACCACTGTGCGGGGTGGTCTGGGTGGGAATGGTAGAAGCCGACGATATCTTCATCGCGCTCGCGGCCCTCCCGCTGGATCTTGACCAGTTCCCGCGGATCGATATTGTAGCGGTTGTGAGCAGAGTCGGTGCGGGTATTGCCGGCTCGAACGATAGAAGTGACGACGCGAGTGCCATTGTCCTCGAAGCGGCCCAGTAGCACGCCGCAGCATTCGTAGGGATAGGTTTCTTCGCCGTGACGGCGAAGGGAATCGTAGGCAGAGCGAGGGACTTTCAGCATGTGCGAGATTGCAGATTTGAGATTTTAGATTGCAGATCTTCAGGACGCAGATTGAGTCTGCAGTCTCAAAATCTGAAATGGTTCATCCTTCGGTCCAGAATCTTTCACTCAGGTATTTTTCGCCGGAGTCGCAGAGGATGGTCACGATCACAGCCTCGCTGTTATTGCCATTCCTGGCCGGAAGGCTGCGGGCAATCTTGAGACAACCTACGACCGCGGCCGCTGCTGAGATTCCGACGAGTAATCCCGCGCCGCGGGAAAGTTGCCGCGCCATGGCGTAAGCGTCTTCGGTGGCAATCTCCAGATTCTCGTCGGCGAGAGAGGAATCGTAGATCTTCGGCACGATGGCGCTGGCCATGTGCTTGGCGCCCTCGATTCCATGGAAGGATGAGTCGGGCTGCAACGAGATGCACTTTACGTGCGGATTCAGTTCCTTCAGACGGCGGGTTGTCCCGACAAATGTGCCGCTGGTGCCGAGCATGGAGACGAAGTGTGTAACGCGTCCCTGGGTTTGCTGCCAGATTTCGTTGGCGGTGGTGAAGTAGTGCGCTTTCCAGTTGGCGTCGTTCGAATACTGGTCGGCGTAAAAATACTTGTCGGGATGTTTGGATGCGAGTTCGCGGGCGAGGCGAATGGCGCCGTCGGAGCCGTCGGCAGGATCGGTGTAGAGGATGTTGGCGCCGTATCCCTGGAGAATCTGCTTGCGCTCGCGGGAGACATTTTCGGGCATGCAGAGCGTGACGGGAAATCCTTCGGCCGCACCCAACATGGCATAAGCAATGCCGGTATTGCCGCTGGTGGCGTCGAGAAGAATTTTGCCGGGGCGCAGCTGACCGCTGCGTCTGGCTTCGGCGATGATGTTGGCGGCGGCACGATCTTTCACCGATCCGCCGGGGTTGTACCATTCGGCCTTACCCAAAAGTGTTATGCCCGGTAGTTCGCGCGTGAGCCTATCGAGCCGCAGCAGTGGAGTATTGCCGATGCGGTCGATCAGGCTGTGACCAAGCGTTTCGCCCAGTCCCAGCGCCATTTCCTGCGCTTCACCGTGCTGTGTCCGAGTCGACATCGCGGTAATTTTCGGCAGACCCTGTGCCATTTCTGAAACCGAATCGTCGTGACCAACGTAATGTGTTATGCGGTCGGAAACGAGGTATGTAGTATTTTGTTTAGATGAACAAGTTCGCCCGGCGATGCAGCTCGTGTAAAGTTACGTTCGGTCCTTCATGCCTTGCATCTAATCTGACGAGCGGCCGCGGGGAAGGAAAGGTTTAAGTTTACCGCAATGTCGAAGACGATTGAAGCACGAACGTACGAAGAAGCGCTGGCCTGGCTGCGCGACAACGGGTTCGACGTGACCGATGCACCCGGAACGAACGGGCGTGTTTTCCTGCGCAAATACAACGTGTCGGCGGCGATCCAGAGAACGCCGGAAGATGGTGTGAAGATTTTTGCCTATCCGGGCTACCTGATCGGGAGCGAGATTTCGAAGCTGGTGAACCGCGGATATCAGCAGTTTCTTAAGACCTCGAAAACCGAGGTGCCCGCTACAGCCGACCATCTGAAGGCGCTGCATTCCTTTGCGGAAGAGTTGAAGGTCGCGCTCGGTTTGCCCAGCCTTTACAACGAGTCGCTCGGGACGGTGAGCGAGTCGTATCACTACGACCGCATTGTGGATCGCGACAAGCCTGCGGTGGAGCGGCCGAAGCGTCCGTGGGAAGTGGCGGGCGAAGAATCAGCGGCGGCCGCGAAAAAGGGCCGCGCCTAGAAACCTCAACGACATCACCTGTCCTTCAGCCCGGCGGAACCCGAGACAGGCTGACCAGATTCCAGACGACGTAAGCGGCCATCATGCCGATAATGCAGGCGCTCACCACTTGGCGATAACGCGTCTCCAGCAGATCCGCCAGCACACCTGAGACAAAGACAAACAGAAACGGAACGGCTGCGAGCAGGAAGCCGGCGCCGGCGAGATCCGGGTGCGCCATTCCCAGCGCAACGAAGGTCAGTGCAACCAACAGCGGCGCAGTGTTGCCAAAATAACGCGTGCGAGGCCAGGCGACATACGCCACGAGCGCGACGGGAAGCGCCAGAGCCAGGACAGGACTGGCGCGTCCGATGTGAATCGCAATCTGCCTGTAGACTCCGAGGACCGTGAATCCCCGCCAGGTCGCTCCCCAGAAAACGGCGTGCCGCACGCCGTGGGCGAAAGAATGCAGATCGAAGAAGTACGTAGCATAGAGGACAACAAATCCTACGACGCATGCTGCCAGCCAGATCACGAATCCCGCACCCCGGCGTACTGGAGCGACGTAGAGTAGGAATCCGAGAGACATCGGCAGCAGGATGATCGTCGAGAACTGCGATCCGACGGCGATGGCGAGTGCAACGCCGAGCACCACGATGCGCCGCCAGTTCCAAAGCACGACCTCGCGCGGAGCGTAGAGTGTGTGCGCTACGGCGATGGCCGTAAAAACAGCACCAAAGGCACCCCAAGCTGCGACGATCTCTGGCTCTGTGTGCCACACTGCACTCGCCTGAAGCATTGATGGCGAAAAACAATAGAAGGTGAGGGCAATGAATCCTCCAGTGTTGCCGCAAAGCCTACGTGCGACGTACCACAGCGATGCGCCGAGGAAGACGCCGCAGGCCAGGAATGGCAGCCGCGGAAGCCAGCGCCAGTACACGGCGGAATCACGGGTCAAGTCGCGCGGCCAGGCGAGCAACGGCCCGGCCGAGACGAGGTAGAGCAGCGGGGAGTGCTCGGTGTCAAAACCGTTCTCGATGCCGGCATGGACGAGGTAAGTTTCCTCGTTACTCGCGGCGTCCTGGATCGGAGCGGCGGCAATGCCTTGCCCGTGCAACTGCTTCCAGCCTTCGCCGATGCGGGCGGCTTCCGCGGCGTCGGGAAGATTTCCGGGACGAAGCTCGGCGTTCACCAGCCAGGCGGCCTGAGCGAGGAAGGCAAGCAGCAGCGATCCCGCCAGAAACTGACGACGACCGAAGCGTTCGCGAGTGAAGTACGGGCGCATAAAGCCGAGCCGAGTGTTTTATCATGACCGCTGAAGTTGCGGGAAAAGTTTTGCGGGAGACAGTCTTCCGGCACAAGTTCGGATGAACGAAATCCACAACGATCGAGAAGTCCATCCGCCTGGTCCAGATTTTAGCGGGGCGGACCAGCCTTCCTACGCGAACACGCTTTTTTGGGGGCCGGAGGGGCTGCGCCCGGGCTGGGGATTCGCGTTTTATGTGGTGATGTTCTATCCGCTCGAAATGATTGCGGTCTGGCTGGCGTGGTCGCGCAACTTCGGAGCGAGCGGGTTGTGGTCGGACCTGCTTGAGGAACTGGGAACGTTGATCGCTGCCGTCATTCCGTCGTTGATCCTGGCTAAGATCGAGCGGCGTCCGTGGGGGGCGTATGGCTTGCCGCGCCGGCAGGCATTTGGAAAGCTGTTTTGGGTCGGCGGGTTGTGGGGTTGTGCGGCGGTCACGGTGCTGATGCTGGCGCTGCGCGGAATGAGCGTTGTCGAGTTTGGAGGGCTCGCGCTGCATGGTGTGCGCATCGCGAAATTCGCTCTGTTCTGGGCAGCCCTGTTTCTGCTGGTGGGGTTGTCGGAGGAATTCCGCTTCCGCGGTTACGTGCAGTTCACGTTGGGACGCGGCATTGGTTTCTGGCCGGCGGCGTTTTTGGTGTCAGCCTTCTTTGGAAGAATTCATCTCGGCAATGCGGGTGAAAGCTGGGCCGGTGCCCTGGGCGCGGCCTGCATCGGTTTGTTTTTTTGTTTCACGTTGCGGCGGACAAACAGCCTCTGGTTTGCGGTTGGATTCCATGCGGTGTGGGATTGGGGCGAGACGTTTTTCTATTCCGTGCCTGACAGCGGCATTGTTTGGCCGGGGCATCTGCTGCGGTCGTCGCTGCATGGCCCGGCGTGGTTGACGGGCGGGACGGCAGGTCCGGAGGGGAGCGTGGTATGTTTCGTCGTAATCGCGCTGACATCCATCGCGTTTGACCGGGTGTATCCGAGAAAAGCCGCTGACGAGCGCGTCTAGTTTGCAGTTTTCACCGCGTCCTGGATCACCTCTTTCGCGGCTTCGCGGCCGGAGCGCACGCAATCTGGAACCCCGATGCCGCGGTAGGCGTTTCCGGCGAGCGCGAGTGCGGGCAGCTTGCGGCGCAGGCGTTCGATGCGCTCCAGGCGCTCCAGATGTCCGACGCCGTATTGCGCCATCGCCGACTTCCACTTGTACACGCGAGCGAACAGCGGCTCGGTGCACGAGTTCAGGACCTGTGCGCCCAGAACCTGCTGTAGTTCGGCGCGCACGATTCCGACGATGTCGTCGTCGGAGAATGCCCAGACATTTTCGGCGTTGGCGCCGGCAAAAAAACAACGCAGCAGGGCGCGATCTTCGGGAGCGCGATGAGGAAACTTGTTGTGGACAAAGGTCGCAGCCAGCAGGCGCTTGCCTTCGCTGCGCGGCACGAGAAATCCGAAGCCGGGGGGAAGTGAGCGGCGAACTTCGCTGTCGTAGCCGAGCCCGATCGTGATCGACGAGCTGTAGTCGACCGAGGCGAGTTCGGCGGAAAGTTCTCGGCTGGCGATACGAAGCACCTGGGCAGCGGCGCGCGCCGGCAGCGCAACGATGACTGCGTCAAATTGATCGGATTGCATTCCGGCTGAGACTACCCAACTGCCGGCCTCCATCTGAATGGCTTCGACCGGCGCGTTGGTTCGCAAAGACGACGGCGTAAGACGCGCGACGGTCATCTCTGCGAGATGCTGCATGCCGTCTCTCAATGATGTGAACAACGGCGGCGGTGGCTTACGCGGCCCGGAGTTCATTTTTTTGCGGGCCGCGAGCATGGCTCGGCCGAGGCTGCCGTGGGTGCGCTCCATTTCCGCGAAACGCGGAAGAACGGCGCGCACACTGAGGTTGGCCGCTTCTCCGCCGTACACGCCCGAGAGCAGCGGATCGGCGAGGCGGTCCACCATCTCTCCGCCATAGTGGCGGGCGACGAAATCGGCGACTGATTCGTCATGATCCACGGCGCGCGGCGGATGGAAAAGTTCCTGCGTCATGCGCAACTTGGTCTTCCAGGAAAAAAGCGGTGACAGCCCAGTCGACAGAATTTTCGTGGGGACCATGAACATCAGGCCGTCGGGCATCTCGACGAGGCTGCCGCGCGTGAGGATGTAGGTCTTGCGGTCGGCATCATTTGAACCGATCAACTGATTGCCGGCTCCGAGGTCGCGGGCGAGGTCTGCGGCCCAGGGCTTTTCGGTCACGAAGGAATCGGGGCCGGCTTCGACCACACATCCGTCGATATTTTCGGTGCGAAGAACCCCGCCGAGGCGCGCTGTCGACTCGTAGAGAACGTACTCGACTTTGGCGCCGGCGTGGCGCTGCGCTTCGAGAGCGAAGGCGGCCGCGAGTCCGGAGATGCCTCCGCCGATGATGGCAACGCGGGTCATGGAGTGGATGTATCTTCCCTCAGGGGCTAAAGCCTCTGCCTATTTTGACCGGTTGATCGCAGCGCTAAAGCGCTGCGCCACCCGAGCCGCTGGTCAAACACTGCTCATTCAGCGTGCGTTTTTTGCGAATACTCCTGCACGAAGCGGGCCAGGTTTCTCACATTATCGACCGGCGTTTCGGGCAAAATGCCGTGGCCAAGATTGAAAATATGGCCGGGACGTCCGGCGGCGCGGCGCAGGACGTCTTCGGCACGCGACTTCAGTTCTTTCCAATCGGCGAAGAGAAGAACGGGATCGAGATTTCCCTGCACGGCGGCGCGATGATCGACACGGGCCCAGCCTTCATCGAGCGGAATGCGCCAGTCAAGGCCGATCACGTCGGCGCCGGTTTCGTTCATCGCCGGCAGGAGCGTGGCGCAGTCGGTGCCGAAATAAATGACAGGCGCTCCGGTTTTCTGCAGCTGCTTCACCATGCCCGTGACATGCGGGAGAACGTAGCGGCGATAGTCTTCCACGCTGAGGCAGCCAACCCAGCTGTCGAAGATCTGGATGGCGTCGGCACCGGCGCGCACCTGCTCGGCGGAGTAGGCGGTCGTGACGACGGCCAGCTTGCTCATGAGCGCGTCCCATTCGGCGGGCGAGTTGTACATCATTTTCTTAGCGTGAACGTAGTTGCGCGAGCCTCCGCCTTCGATCATATAGCTGGCCAGCGTGAAGGGAGCGCCGCAGAAACCGATGACCGGAACGCGGCTTTCGAAATGCTTGGCAACCAGGGCCACGGCTTCAGAAACGTAGCCGAGTTCGACAGCGCGGTCGGTGCGGAGTCGGGCAATGTCTTCCTTGGTGCGCACGGGCTTCTCGATGACCGGCCCTTCGCCGGCGGAAAAATGAAATGGCAGGCCCATCACTTCGAGCGGGAGCAGCAAATCGGCGAAGATGATGGCGGCGTCGACGCCGAGAATTTCGGCGGCCTCAATCGTTACTTGGGCGGCCAGCGCGGGCTTCTTGCAAATTTCGAGCAGTGAGTGTTGTTTGCGGATGGCGCGGTACTCGGCCATGTAGCGCCCGGCCTGGCGCATGAACCAGACTGGAGTGCGGTCGGTCGGTTGAGACTTGCAGGCGCGGACAAAGATGGATTTTGGGGCAGACATGAACCTTTGAATGTAGCATTTTTGGCGGCTGCGTGGGCGGCGGAAGACCTTCACCACAGAGGACACGGAGGCGCACTGAGGAGAAGTGAGCTTGTAGAATCGCTGCATGGGCGTCAGATTCCTCGGCATAGTTGCGACGGCCGCTTTTGCAGTCGGCCTAACGGTAGCTGCGCAGCAAAAAGCTCCGCCCACTTTTTATAAGGATGTTCTTCCGGTTCTTCAGGATCATTGCCAGAGTTGCCACCGGGCGGGCGAGGTGGCGCCCATGCCGCTTGAGACCTACGAGCAGACACGGCCGTGGGCAGAGGCGATTGCCCATGCGGTCGAGATGAAGATGATGCCGCCGTGGTTTGCCGATCCACACTACGGGCACTTCAGCAATAATCCTTCGCTGACCGAGCAGCAGATTGCCACCATTGTGGCTTGGGCGGCAGCGGGCGCACCAGCCGGCGATACTCACGATGCTCCTCCTCCACGCAAGTGGACCGCGGGATGGAACATTGCCCAGCCGGACCTGGTCGTAAAGATGCCGAAGCCGGTGCACATTCCCGCACAGGGCGAAGTGGAGTATACGTACGAAATTGTGCCGGCGCACTTTTCAGAAGACCGCTGGGTGCAGATGTCGGAGTTCCGACCCGGCAGTCCGGCACACGTACATCATGCCGTCGTGTACATCCGTCCACCGGAGTCGCCGTGGCTGCGGCACGCGCCGGTGGGCGAACCATTCACGGCATCGAGCCTGAGCGATCCTCAAGAGCGGCGTCAGGCACATGAGACGACGAGCGATTTGCTGCTGGTTTACGCTCCGGGCAGTTCACCAGAGGAATGGCCGGAAGGCATGGCCAAGTTTGTTCCGGCAGGATCGGATCTCGTTTTTCAGATGCACTACACCACGAATGGCACGGCTGACGAGGACCTGACCAGCATTGGCCTGGTGTTCGCGAAGACACCGCCGAAGCAGAAAGTGATTACGCTGCAACTCAACAATCGTGCCCTGATCATTCCTCCGGGCGCGGATGATTTTCGAGTGGAGGTGCAAGGCACGCTTCCGAATGAGGCGACGCTGCTCAGTTTTTTTCCGCATATGCACCTGCGGGGGAAGCGGTTTGAGTACGACATTGTGCATGACGACAGCAGCATAGAGGTGCTGCTCAGGGTCAACTATCACTTTCACTGGCAGCTGAGTTACCGGCTGGCCGAGCCTCGCGTGCTGAAGGCGGGCACAAAGTTGCGGGCGATCGCGTGGTACGACAATTCGAAAAACAATCCGCATAATCCCGATCCGGAAAAGACGGTGACATGGGGTGATCAGACTTCGGACGAAATGATGGTGGGATTTTTCGATGTTGCTGTGCCGGCCGGCATGGATAAGTGGAGATTCTTTGAGCGGCATGACAGCGAGGCGACGAAGCATCAGTAGGGGCAGAGCGCAGTTACGCTGCTCTGCTAGACTTTCAGATTCTGCTTGTGGCGAAGAAAGGAAGATTGATGAGCGTGAAGCGGGCATTGATTGTCGGAATCATGGCCTTGGCAGCAGTTGTGGCGGTGTGCGGCGGGGTGATTCGCGGAGCGCAGGCACAGTTGAGTTTGACGCCACATGCGGGCGCGGCACCCGCGGCGCAGTCAGGAGAGAAGACGGCCGAGCAGCAGTTCAAGAACATTCAGGTGTTGAAGGGCGTGCCGGCAGACCAGATTTTTCCCACCATGCAATTCATCGCGGCGTCGCTGGGAGTTCAGTGCGAATTTTGCCACGTTTCCGGAGAATTAGAGAAAGATGACAAGAAGCCGAAGCAGACCGCTCGGAAGATGATGGAGATGATGATCGCCATCAATGCCGACGACTTCGACCGTCATCGTGAGGTGACCTGCTACACATGCCATCGCGGCAACTCGAAGCCGGTAGCGATTCCCCCCGTCATGACGGAGGAAGCGATGGCCAGCATGGCCGCGCCACACAAGCCGGAAGATGCCAACAAGACTAAGTCGGCCACAAGCCCGCTGCCGACCGCCGAGCAATTGCTCGACAAATATGTGCAGGCGGTGGGTGGTGCGGCGGCGATCGACAAGGTCACGAGCCGCGTGATGAAAGGCACGATCGATGTCGGGGGAAAATCGCTGCCGATCGACATCTACTGTAAGGATCCGGAGAAACGCATTTCGTTCACGCACATGCCGGAAGGCGAAAACATCACGGCCTTCAATGGTCGGGAGGGTTGGCTGGGAGTGCCCGGGCGTCCGCTGCGCGAGATGCATGGCAGCGACCTGGATGGTGCGGCGCTTGATGCGGACTTACATTTGGCCACTCACCTGAAACAAATGTTCACCGGAACGAACGTTGTGGGGACGGAGAAAATTGGCGAGCATGAGACCTATGAACTTGTTGGCCAGCGTGACGGGAGGCCGCCGATCCAACTCTATTTTGACGAACATTCGGGATTGCTGGTGCGGCTGGTCCGATTCGGCGAGACGGCGCTTGGATGGCTGCCGACACAGATCGAGTACGCTGACTATCGCGACGCCGGTGGAGTGAAGATTCCCTACCAGTGGACGCTGGCGCGGACGAACGGCCGGTTCACGATCCAGATCGCTGAAGTGAAGGAAAACGTTCCGGTGGATGACGCGAAGTTCGTGAAGCCGGCGCCGGAACCTCCCAAGGGAAGGGCGAAGTAGGTCTGCGGTTTTGCTCTGCAAGAAGCTGCAATCCGTAAAGCTGCAATAACAAAACCTGATAGGCACGATAAATAGTTTCGATTTCCGGGAAGCGGCGGCGAACGGTACAGTGAGGCGTCGTCGAATTCTGCGCGCTACGCGCGGCTTAACGGGAGTCGTACCTCTGTGTCTAAAAGGAGAAAGCCGGTTGCCGGTCTGGCGACGGCTCTACTGACATTAATTTTCCTGATGATGCTGACGCAGGCGGTTTGCGCGCAGACGGCGCCCGCGGGGGACCTGAGCGCGCGTCTGGCAAAGCTGGAAGCTCAGGCCGCCGACGCGAAAAGTTCAGCCGACAACGCGTGGATGCTGACCAGCGCCGCACTGGTGTTGATGATGACCGGGCCCGGGCTAGCGTTGTTTTATGGTGGCTTGGTGCGCAAGAAAAACGTGCTGGGAACGATGATGCAGAGCTTCGCGCTGATGGCGGTGATCACCGTGCTCTGGGGCCTGTTCAGTTACAGCCTTGCGTTTGGCCCTGGGAACAGCTTTGTGGGCGGGTTTCAGAATCTGCTACTGCGCGGCGTGGCAGCCGCGCCGGATGCGGATTACGCGGGCACGATTCCGGCGCAGACCTTCATGGTGTATCAGCTGATGTTTGCGATCATTACGCCGGGACTGATTGCAGGCGCGTTTGCCGAGAGAATGAAGTTCAGCGCCATGCTCGTGTTCATGATCTTATGGTCGATTTTGGTGTACGACCCGATGGCGCACATGGTGTGGGGTAAGGGCGGATTGCTGAATGCCTCGCTGGGCGGGCGATTTCCGACTCTCGATTTTGCGGGCGGGACCGTTGTGCACATCACGTCGGGAGTTTCGGCGCTGGTGTGCGCTTTGTATTTAGGCAAGCGCGTGGGATATCCGAAGGAGGCGATGCCCCCGCATAGCGTGGTGCTTAGTTTTATTGGCGCATGCCTGCTGTGGGTGGGATGGTTCGGATTCAACGCGGGCAGCGCGCTGGCGGCGGGGAGTCTGGCCACGAGCGCGTTTGTGGCGACTCACTTCGCTGCTGCTGCGGCGGCGGTGGGATGGGCAGGGGCGGAGTGGATTCGCAATGGAAAGCCGAGCGTGCTGGGAGGGATTTCGGGATCGGTCGCGGGATTGGTGGCGATCACTCCGGCAGCTGGATTTGTGAAGCCGATGCCGGCACTGATCATCGGACTCATCGCGGGCGTTTTCTGTTACTGGATGGTGGCGAAGGTCAAAGCGAAATTTGGGTATGACGATTCGCTCGACGCCTTTGGAGTGCACGGCGCGGGAGGGACGCTGGGAGCATTGCTGACGGGCGTGTTCGCGGTGAGCGCGGTGAATCCGATCTTTAAGGACGCGCAAGGCAATACGTTGGCCTCCGGCGTGCTGGAAGGCAATCCGCATCAGCTGTTGAATCAACTTGTGGGTGTGGCGATCGCATGGGGTCTGGCGATCGTGGGAACGCTCGTCATTCTGAAGGTTGTCGATGTCACGATCGGATTGCGAGTTTCGGAGGAAGAAGAAGTGCAAGGCCTCGATCTCTCACAGCACGGAGAAGAAGGATATTACTGGGAGGGTTCGGCGTAAGCGGCTGGCGCCGAGCGGCAAAATGCGGAAGAAGAATTTGAGGCAATCATGACGAAGATTGAAGCGGTCATTCAAAACTCCAAGCTGGAAGCGGTGAAAACGGCGCTCCATGAGATTGGCGTTGAAGGAATGACGGTGATTGAGGTGCGCGGTCACGGGCGACAGAAGGGGCACACCGAGGTTTACCGCGGGCGGGAATACAGCGTGGACCTGATTCCGAAGACCAAGCTGGAGATGGTACTGGCGGACGGCATGGCCGAGAAGGCGGTGCAGGCAATTCTGGGCGCGGCGCGGACGGGCAAGATTGGCGACGGCAAGATTTTTCTGTCGCGCGTGGATGAGGCGATCCGCATCCGCAACGACGAGCGCGGCGAGGGCGCGCTGTAATAAGGTGCGAGCCGTACGCGCATTTATTGCGTCGCAAGAAACGCGACGCTTCGCGCGGCTCGCCCAGGTCCTTCGCGAGACAAAAACGTCTCGCTCAGGATGACAATGAATTTGTTTCATGATGGCGGCGTCCACTTTCATCAGCGAACTGCGGGCCTCCCTCAGCGACGAATCAGCGCGTATTCAGCAGGAATTCGACTCCAGTGGCGATGGGCGGGCGGCCGTGGCCCAGCGCACGCGGCTGGTCGAAGGCATTCTTCAGCGGTTGTGGCGCGAGATCATTGCTCCGGGAGATCCGAAGTCTTCACTCGAGCGGCCAGCAGGCATCGCTCTGGTTGCCACCGGCGGCTTCGGGCGCGGATGGCTTTTTCCGTTTTCTGACATTGACTTGTTGTTTCTCTTCGCTGATCGCGAGGCCGAACAGGCTTTCAAAGATTCGGTGCGGCGCTTCTCCCAGGAATTGTGGGATCTGAAACTGAAGTTAAGCCCGGCGTCGCGCCTGCTAGCCGAGTGTGACCGCTACGACGCGAACAATACCGAGTTCACCATTTCTCTTCTTGACTGTCGCTATCTGGGGGGCGACCGCGAGCTGTTCGGGCGCCTTCACGACAAGGCGATTCCGAAGCTGGTCATGCGTGAGTCGAAAGCGCTGTTGCAGGGACTGGCGGAGGTGACGCGCGAGCGGCACGCGAAGCACGGACTGACGCTTTATCACCTGGAGCCGAACCTGAAGGAGGCTCCTGGCGGATTGCGTGATTACAACGTGGCCTGCTGGCTGGCGCTGATTTCAGCCATGGACAAGCTCCACGACTGGCCGCACGCCAGTTCGCTGCGGGCGCCGGTGCGGAAGCAACTTGAGGCAGCGCTGGACTTTCTCATGTCGGCACGATGCTTTCTGCATTTCCGCTACGGGCGCGACGACAACACCCTTACCTGGGAAGCTCAGGATGAAGCGGCCGCGCGAAAGATCGGCGCAGCTGACGCCGCAGACGTTTCGGCAGCGGACTGGATGCGCCTGTACTTCGGCCATGCGCGAGCCGTGCAGCGAACCGTAACCCAGTTGCTCGAGGAAATTCCAGAGGCATGGTCGGCGCTGTACCGACAGGTGCAGAGCTGGCGGTCACGACTCACGACGTCGGATTTCTCTGTGGTGGACGGCCTGATTTTTCTGCAGCAGCCGTCATCATTACATGACCCTGAGGTGCTCTTAAGGCTGTTTCACTTCATGGCGCATCATGGGCTGAAGTTAAGTGCAACCACGGAGTACCGAATTGAGCAGGCCCTGCCGGCGCTGGCCACGACGCCGCCGCGAGGCGCCGAGTTGTGGCTTTATCTGCAGGAGACGCTACTGCAGCCGCATGCAGCCGATGCGGTGCGAGCGATGCAGTCGCTGCGAGTGCTCACTGTGCTGCTGCCCGAGCTGAAAATGATTGATTCGCTGGTGGTGCGGGATTTCTACCATCGCTTCACCGTCGATGAGCATTCGTTTCTGGCCATCGAGAGCCTGCACCGGCTCAAGCAGTCGCAGTCGGAGTGGGACAAGCGATACGGCGAATTGTTGGGTGAGCTCGAAGATCCTGAGCTGCTTTATCTTGCACTTCTGCTGCACGACACGGGCAAAGGTGTGCCTGGCGGCAATCACGTCGAGTCGAGCCTGGAGATTGCGAATCGGGCCATGGACCGGCTGGATGTGGATCCGAGAGAGCGAGCAGAGGTTTTGTTTCTGATTGCCAATCACCTGGAGTTGTCTGCGGCGCTGCGGCGCGACATTTTCGATCACACGACAGTAGCGGCGTTTGCTGAGAAGATGGGAACGCCGGAGCGGTTGAAGATGCTGTGCCTGCTGACTTACGCCGACATCAAGGCGGTAAACCCCGAGGCGCTGACTCCGTGGAAGGCCGAGAACGTCTGGCAGCTTTACATTGCAGCGGAGAACTACCTGAACCGCAGCGCCGACCAACGAGTGCACGGCGATGTTGACGATGAGAAGCTGGCGCGGCTGCGCTCGCTGGCTCCCGTGTCCGGCAGCAAGTTCAGGGGATTTCTGGAGGGGTTTCCGCAGCGGTATTTGCGCGTGCATACGGCCGAGGAAGTGATGCGGCACATGCAGATGGCGGAGGGATTGAGCCTGGATCCGGTGCAGGTGGAACTGAAGCGCGGGCGGCACTGGTACGATCTGACTCTGGTCACGAAGGATCGTCCGGCGCTGTTTGCCACGCTCACTGGAACGCTGGCGGCGTGGGGCATGAACATTGTCAAAGCGAATGCGTTTTCGAATGAGGCAGGGACCGTGGTCGATACGATTCATTTCACCGATCGGTTTCGCACGCTCGAGTTGAATCTTTCGGAGTGGGCGCGGTTCAAAAACAGCGTGGTCAGCGTGCTGCTGGGCGAGGCCGATCTCGACAAGATGCCGCGCGATCGCCAGCGTTCGGAGAAGGGCACGATCGCGAAGGTGAAAGTTGAGACGCAGATCGAATTTGACGATGCCAGTTCAGCGACAACGACGCTGGTGCAGGTGATCGCGCAGGATCGTCCGCGGCTGCTGCATCGCATTGCGTCGTGCCTGTCCGATGAGAAGTGCAATATTGAAATTGCGCTGATCGACACCGAAGGGCAGATGGCGATCGATACTTTTTATCTGACTTCGCGCGCGAAGAAATTGACTCCGGAGCATTGCCGGCAGGTGGAGAGGGCGCTGGTGGAAGAGCTACGTGGGGAGTGAGCGTCGACAGCCTGCCTATTTTGCCGAGAATCTGAACACGGTTGTTTCGTGGAAGACTTCTCCGGTCTTCAAAATTGTCGTCGGGAAATCCGGGTGGTTTGGCGAATCCGGGAAATGCTGTGTCTCGAGGCAGAACCCGTATCGGCGTTTGTAGGCATGGCCCTGCTTGCCAACGACTGAACCATCGAGAAAATTCCCTGTGTAGAACTGAATACCGGGCTGCGTAGTCCAGACTTCGAGGGTCCGTCCGCTGGTGGGTTCGTGGACGCGCGCTGCGAGCACCATGTCATTTTGGCTCGGCTTACGATTGACGACGAAATTGTGGTCGTAGCCGCGACCGAGGACGAGCTGTTCGTAGTTGTCATTGATGCGGGCGCCGATTGTCGTCGGCCTTGTGAAATCGAGTGGCGTACCTTTCACCGGACGGAGCTCGCCGGTCGGAATCAGGTTCTTGTCGACGGGAGTGAAGCGGTCGGCGTTGATCATGACCTCGTGATTGAGAATGTCGCCGTTGCCTTCGCCGGCGAGGTTGAAGTAGCTGTGCTGGCTCACGTTGATCGGGGTTGCTTTGTCGGTGGTCGCTCCGTAATCAATGATGATTGCATTGGCATCGGTGAGCGTATAAGTGACTTTGACTTTGAGGTTGCCCGGGAACCCTTCTTCGCCTTCTTTGCTGAGATACATGAAGGCGACCCCATTCTTCAGCGCTTCTCCATCCCACACGACCCTGTCGAACGTCCGAGTCGTGCCGCCGTGGAGCGTGTTGGGGCCGTCATTCTTGGGCAACCTGTAGGTTTTACCTTCGAGCGTGAAGGTACCGTTGGCAATGCGGTTGGCGTAGCGTCCGACGATGGCGCCGAGGTAGGGCGGATTTGGGATGTAGCCTTCGAGCGTGTCGTGGCCGAGAATGACGTCGGCAAACCGGCCCTCGCGGTCGGGAACACGAATCGAAACGATGATGCCGCCGTAGTTCATGACCCGCACTTCAACGCCGTGCGAATTGGTGAGGGTGTACAAGGTGATGGGCTTCCCTTCATGCGTGCCGAAGGTTTGAGCTTGGACGCCGGGTTTCGCGGCTGGTCGGGCGAAAATGGCGATTGCAGGAATGAACAGAAGCAGGAGTATGAGTGCCCGCACGATCATGGGCGAAAGTTTACTACGGCGTCACTTTCGTTGCCCGTCTGAGAGAAGAGTTTTCGATTCCACCCGAAACCGACATGCGTCGCACAGGCCCCTTTCGCGCAGATCAATCCACTCGACGGAGTGGGCTGAGGCCATCGCGCAACGATAGTCCTGGCAGTGAGCGAGGTCGAGCGTGTGCCCAAGTTCGTGAATGCATTCCTTAAGCAGGCGGTCGTTGAGCAGGGATTGGTCCGGATCCAGCCCGTAGAATTCCTGGCGCAAGCGGTGAAACGAAACGATGGCGCAAGGTCCGCCCATTTGGGCTTCGCCAAAAACGTACTTCAGGATGGGGATGTAGAGATCGACGGCGGTCACGGCCAAAAGACGCCAGTCCTGCTCGCGAACCAGAGGCTGCATGCGCTCGAGAATTTCCGACGAGTGATATTGCTGGCGCTCCGGGTGATAATGCGGAGCCGGATCGAGCTCGACGGGAAGAATCTGGCAGGAGACGGGAAAGCACCGGGGAATCGCAAGGCAGAGACTTTCAAGGAGTGTGGACTCTATCTTTCCGACCGGTAGCAGGTGTACGAGATTCATCTGCGTGTGCTTCGCTTACGCCGGCTGGAAGGAGTTTACCGGGCTTCCACTGGCGTGCGGGTCCAGCCGTAACGTTTGAGCTTGTGGTGCAAGGTGACGCGGTCGATGCCGAGCACTTCGGCGGCACGGCTTTGATTGCCTCCGCAGTCATCGAGCGTTCGCAAGATGTGAGCACGCTCGATTTCGTCCAGTGACTTGCCGGCGGCAGAAGGCAGGGCCTGCGACTTGAGGATGAAGTCATGCTCGCGCAATTCGGGTTCCTGAGCCACAACCATGGCGCGCTCGACGGCGTTTTCAAGCTCGCGGACGTTGCCCATCCAGGCTTGCTGCTGCAGCTGGCTCATGGCCGCGGGCTCGATACGGGTGATGTTCTTGTTCATGGCCAGAGAGAACTTCCGCACGAAGTGTTCGACGAGCAGGGGAATGTCTTCGCGACGGTCGCGCAGCGGAGGCAGTTCGATGCGGAAGACGTTGAGGCGGTAGAAGAGATCGGGGCGGAAGGTGCCCTCTTCGACCATGGTTTCGAGATTCTTGTTGGTGGCGGCCACGCAACGGAAATCGACCTTGATGATCTGGTTCCCGCCCACGCGCGTAATTTCCCGCTCCTGCAAAACGCGGAGCAGATCGGTTTGCGTTTTCAGGCTGATGTCGCCGATCTCGTCGAGAAACACCGTGCCGCCTTCGGCAATCTCGAATTTGCCTTTTTTGCGGTATTGCGCACCGGTGAAAGCTCCTTTTTCGTGACCGAAAAGCTCGCTTTCGAGCAGTGTTTCAGTAAGCGCGCCGCAATGGATAACAACCAGAGGATGGAAGCGGCGCATGCTGGCGGCGTGGATCGCTCGTACGACAAGCTCTTTCCCCGTGCCGCTCTCGCCGGTGATGAGGACATTGGCGTCGGTAGGGCCGACGGTTTCAATCGCCTCGAAGACTTTGTGCATGGCCGAACTCTGGCCAACCAGTTCGCCGGGACGCGTGGCCTCAGCAACAGTTTGGCGCAAGCGAACGTTTTCCTTTTCGGCGCGGCGATGGGCGAGAGCTTTCTTGACCAGGTGCGCTATCTCATCGGGATCGAGCGGCTTGCTGACGTAATCGTAGGCGCCGTTCTTGAGCGCAGTGACGGCAGTTTCGACCGATGCATAACCGGTCATCATGATCACGATGAGGTCTGGGTCCATTTCGTGGAGGCGGCGCTGCAGTTCAATGCCGTCAGTACCGCGCATCTTGATATCGAGCAGGGCCAGGTCCCACTTGTTTTCGGCCATGCGGGTAAGGGCGTCGCTGGCGCTTTCTGCAGTGCCGATTTCGTAGCCTTCTTCGCGGAACCATTTCCCGAGCGAGTCGCGAACGGTGAGTTCGTCGTCGACGATGAGGATTTTGCCTTGTGTTTCCACGTGTATCACCTCCTGCTGGCCGTGATGACAACTTCGGGCGGCGCGCCTTTCGCAGCCTCGGAGTCCCAGGGCAAAGTCACGGTGAAGGTCGTGCCGCGGCCGACCTCCGATTGCACTTCAATGTTTCCGCGGTGGCGCTCGAGAATGCTGTGGCTGATGGCGAGGCCCAAGCCGACACCGCGTCCGGTCTCTTTAGTGGTAAGGAACGGCTCAAAGAGGCGGGGCAGAATTTCGGGAGGAATGCCGACACCGTCGTCGCGCACGACAATGCGGACTTGCCCGGGCTCGCGGGTAAAAGTTGTGGTCAGCCACAGGTTGCCACCCTGGGGCATGGCGTCCATGGCGTTCATGATGAGCGCGAGGAGCACTTGCTCGATCTGAGATGCATCGCACACAACCCGCGGAAGATCGGGGTCGAGATGCAGCTGGAGTTGAACGCCTGCCAGGTCGAACTGGTGCTGCACCAGGCGAACGGATTGCTCGACGACATGATTCAGGTCGGTTAGGAGCAAGTTGAGCGGGGTAGCTCGGGAAAACGTGAGCAGATTCTTCACCAGGTCGCCACAGCGCCGGCTCTCGCTGGCGATGAGATCGAGCGAATCGCGGATTTCCTGCCTGCGGTCGCGCCCCGCATCGTCACGATCGATCCACTTGCGCAGCAGCTTTGCGTAAGTGAGGATGCCGGAAAGGGGATTGTTGATCTCGTGAGCCAGAACGGCCGCCATTTTGCCGATGGACGCCATCTTCTCGGTGTGCAGAGCGTGCTCGTGAGCGAGCTTGAGTTCACTGGTTTTCTGCTGGACGCGCTGTTCGAGAGTGCGGGTCCAGGCGAGATTCTGGTTTTGTTCCGCCCTTAATTGCCGGCTCATGGTGTTAAACGACTTGGCCAGTTCGCCGATTTCATCTTCCGATTGCACGTCGATCTGGTAACCCAAGTCGCCGGCGGCCAGTCGATCGGTGCCCCGCCGGAGCGCATTGATGGGAATGCCTACGACACTCCAGGTGAAAAACCAGCTCGCCCAGCCGATCAGAAAGAGTGCAAATCCGGTGTACGCAGCCATCTGCCGGGTGCTGTCGGCGAGTTGTACGTCAGCCTTGGCGAGAGACAGGTGGGTGTCGATAACGCCGAGTATTTGCTCCTGGGAAGGATGGGCGTGGCAGGCGGCATTGGAGCAGGCGGGCCGGTTTTCAATCGGAGTGATGATGGCCAGGACACGCGTGCCACCGCCGTTGCGATAAATGCGAAAGCGATCGGGCCGGTCGAGCCGCGCCAGCGGCTGGGACTGGGCATGGCAGCGGTAACAGGCCTCGGCTCCTTTGTCGACCACCTGATTGCGCTCGGCCGGATCGGTCGTATAGGTGATACGCCCTTCCTTGTCGAAGATGCGGATCTTGACCATGCCCGGTTCATCCGCAAGAGTATGGATGGCGCGGTACAAGCCCTCGCGATCATTGCGCAGCATATAGTCGGTGGTGCTGTGCTTGATCACGTCGCTGACGCGCTCGGCGCTCAACAGGGCCGCCTGCTCCAGATGCTGGCGGTGCAAGCGGATGTTGAGATACCCGAGCAGGGCAAAAATCACGACCATCGCGCCCAACAGAAGAACGTTCAGCTTGGCGCTCAGGCCGAGCCTCGGCGGCCAGCGACGGCGAATTGGTTCAGTCTCCGGCATTCTCAAGCACTGGCGAAACCGCTTGCAGAACCGGGCTTGATGCGGTCACCGGCTCCTCTTCAGCTTCTGGTTCTCTGGGGAAGATCGGTAGATACTTCACCGCAACCGCGAAAAGGAAGAATCCCAGGGCGACGATCATCAGCGTCACCGAGAATTCCGTCCATTTCGGCATGTAATGGTGTCCCACGTAGGTCTCGAATCCGATGAGGCTCACGTTCAGCCGATTGGTGATGAAGCCAAATAGGCTGATGATCGAGGCCAAATACAGGCCTTTGGGCGAGAGCCTGACTCTCTTGAAGCTGAGCAGCGTAATCGGGATGACGAATGATAGAGCGAGCTCGAGCCACAAGAAGTAGGCTTCGTAGCTGGGTTTTACGATCTGGCGAAGCATTCCTCGCCGCAAATAGTCTTCGAAGCGAAGTAGAGCGTTTACCCAGAGTGCGACCAGCAAAGCTCCGCCCAGCCGGACCAGAACCGAAAGCTCGAGATGACGGCCGTAGGCCTTCGCGCTTTGCGTGGATTCGAAGATGGTCATGGCCAATCCAACCGCGACGGCCGAGCCGAAGAAGAAGAACGGCAGCGCGGGCGAGTACCAGAACGGGTGCAGCTTACTGGGCATGATCAGGTACAGCGACCCGAGCGAACTCTGGTGCAGGGTGGAGAGCAGGATGCCCGCCACGATCAATACGGGATAGATGTTGTGAATCCACTTGATCGGCTTTTTCCAGTTGAGGCGCTCGAACACATTGGGAAGAAATTCAAAGAAAAGCACGGTGGTGTAGGTCATCACGCACATGCCCACTTCGAACATGACCGAGTGCGGGTTCATGTAGATGAGCTGGTGCCAGATGAACCAGGGACGGCCGAGATCGAAGAGCAGGCCGACGATGAAAAGGAGGTAGCCGAGGAAGGCGGTAAGGATTGCCGGACGCATGACGCTGTGCAGGCTCTGAACGTTGAATAAATAGACTGCGCCGACGATGCAGAAGCCGCCGGCCGCCAGCATGACGCCGCACAGGCAGTCGAAGCCGATCCAGAATCCCCAGGGGAACTGGTCGGTCATATTGGTGGCCGCACCCAGGCCGTGAGCGTAGCGAACGTAGGCGGAATAGAGGCCCAGGGCCATGATTACGAGGAAGACAGCTCTCCAAAAGGTCAGCTTGACTTTCATCGGGCACCCCCGTTTTTTTTCTCCTCGGCTTCAGCTGCAGCCACTTCGTTACGGCGGTGGGAGATCCAGTAAATGCCTCCCAGCACCAGCGACCAGACCGGAATAAAGTCTGGCACTCGATCCATCACACGGCCGGTGTATTCGGGGAGAGGAGTGTCGCCGATTTTTGGCGAGGCGGGATAGCCGAAATCTTCAACCTGCGTGCCAGAAAGAATCAGGACGCAGGTTCCGCCCACTTCATGGAGTCCGTAGATGCGGTTCAGGTAGGTCGATGGATTCTGGCGGATGCGCTCCTGGGCTTCCTTGATGAGATCGTCGCGTTCGCCGAACTTGGTGGCCCCGGTAGGACAAATCTCGGCGCACGCCGTCTGCTTGCCGGCCGCGATACGGTCCGGGCACATGATGCACTTGCGTACTCGTGGATTCAGCGATCCCCACTCGTACTTGGGCTGGTTGAAGGGGCACGCTGCCATGCAATAGCGGCAGCCGATGCACTTCCACACGTCGTAAACGACGGGCCCCTCCGCCGTCTTGTGGAACGCGCCGACCGGACAAACCGAAGCGCAGGTAGGATGCTCGCAATGCATGCACAGGCGGCGCATAAACTTGTCGTTGCGGGTTAAAACAGCAGTGAACTTATGAGCGGATTGCTGCTCTTCGGCAGCAATGGAGTCGTTGTACGGAAGCTTATTTTGTGTGGCGCAAGCCTGTTCGCACTGCTTGCACCCGATACAAATTGTGGAATCGTATAAGAGTGCTTTGCTCATGAATGACTTTTTCCTCGGGCACATCTGTTCGAGCAGACAGAGATGCCTGAAACACTTTCTTGCGCAGCGTCTGAACTGAAGAGAGGGGAGGATCCGATTACCGGGGTAATCGGAACGGAGGCATACCGATAATAAGCTGCCAACCTCATCAGATCGGAGGCTGTCGCAAAATTCAGCAGCTTCAGACAGCTATGAGTTTCAAACAATTAGGACAAGTTTGGCGGTGATGAACATCACTTCTGTTGGTGATGCTGGTCAATAGGGTCTTGCAGGATTGGCGCAGACAGCGTATGCGTTGCTTTTTGCATCAGGGCATGTTGCGGAATACATCGCCGCCCGGAGGCGGCAGAAGTGCTTGGAAACAGGCATGTTTGCTGACTTCTCCGCAATCGCATCACTTGATGCGCTTCGAGCCCTGTTGCGATCTTCATCTCCCGTGCCGTTGAGTTTTTTCGCACCGTTTTCGGCATCACGAACTTACACTCTCGTATCTCATTCACGTTGCAGCAGATGCAACCGTCACGTTGTTGCAGTGCATGCGCCCAATTCGTTTGGCTGCGCGATTGCCTTTAGAGAAAGTGGCGAGTGACCAGGAAAGCAAGAGGCACTCCAAGCGAGGTGGGTTATGGTAGTCATTCTGGTACTGCTTACATTCGGAATCTTCCTGGCGATTGATTACGTGCGGAGTCGGAAACAACTGGAGACGCAGGTGGTTGCCCAAGGCATAGCTCGCGAAGCGGCGCCGCGAATGCTTCCGGCCATGGTGGCCGGCTTCCAGGTTCCGGAAAATGTGCGTTATCACGCCGGGCACACCTGGGCGCTAAGCGAGAGCCGCGACTTGGTGCGCGTGGGCATGGATGATTTCGCTTCCAAGCTGATTGGAAAAATCGAAAACATCACACTGCCGCAGCGTGGACGTTGGGTCCGTCAGGGGCAGAAGATATGGACGATCTTCCGCGACGGCAAGTCGGTGGACATGGTGTCGCCGATCGAAGGCACGGTGACGGATATCAACGAAGCCGTGGTGCAGGATCCGGAACTGGCGCGGAAGGATCCTTATGGTGAAGGTTGGCTGCTGACGGTACAGGCTCCCGATGCCAAGATCAACTTCCGCAACCTGCTTGGTGGCGCACTGGCGCGGATGTGGACGGAAGAGTCGGCGCTGCGGCTGCGCAAGAGAATGCCGGTTGCGATGGCATCAGCCCTGGCGCAGGACGGCGGCGTGGCTGTGGATGACATCACCGAGCACCTGCCCGAATTGGACTGGACCACGCTGACGAAGGAGTTCTTCCTGTCCTGAAACAAGTTTCTGCACGATGAAAATAGCCCATCTAGCTGCAAGACCGCCCGGGAACCATCGCGGGCGGCCTTGTTCTTAGGAGGACTCACTCAGAGACGACAGTTTCGGAAACAAGACGCGGAAAGCTGCGGAATATCCAGAGGCCGAGAATCACGGCAGAGGTCAACATCAGCACCCGCAGATATTGTGCGGCGGGGAGGGCCGCGTCTCCGAAGGCCGTGCGCACCAGGCCGAATGTGGCGCTCGATGCGCAGAGTGCAAAATACAGCCGCTCAGAGACGCAGCGGGAAAGGGTAACCAGCCACGCCAAAATCGAGGCCACCGTGATGTAGATCATCACGACAACGAAGTCTGACGGGGGCGCAGAGCCGCGAACGATCCCGTGCTTGGGGGCGGCGAAACCGTGAAGGGCAATGCCTAGAAAGACCAGCGAGTGAATGAGGGCGATCAACGCCCGCTTGCGGTTGGTCAGGATGCCGAAGTCGTTCATGATTGCCCCAACTTGCTCCTTAGAGTTTCGCTTTTGGGGCGTGGTCTGCGTCGTGATTGGTCGCACGAAGCGTGGTGATTTGGATCACAAGTGAAGGGCGCGAGTCGGCATGGCTGGCCGTTAGGCGGTGGTATCGAGATTTGCCGGGTGGTACCATCCGGGCCTATGACCATCAGAACTTCTGCTCTCTTCTTCGGCGGTCTTTTTCTGGCGTGCGGGCTATCAACTCTAGGCGCCGCTCAGTCCCAGCCGGCGCATCCCATCGTGCTGCATGCGGCGCGATTGTTGGATGTGAAGAATGGTCGCGAGCTTAAGCCTGGAGAAGTTCTCGTGCAGGGCGAACGCATTGTCGAAGTCGGCTCTGCGGTGAAGCATCCAGCTGGGGCCGAGCTCATTGATCTTGGCGATCGCACGCTGCTGCCCGGACTGATTGACGCCCACATTCATCTTTTTCTGCATCGTGGAGCAGAGGATTTGCAGACCGTACAGGAATCGGTGCCGCAACGCACGATCCTGGCGACGCTGGCCGCGCGCGACGACCTGATGGCGGGCTTTACCGCCGAACGCGACATGGGAACGGAAGGTGCGGGATCGGCGGACACGGCGGTCCGAAACGCGATCAATGAAGGATTGATTCCCGGGCCGCGGCTGCGCATCAGCGGCAATGCGATCAACATTCTTGGCGGACACGAGGATGCGATCGGCTACAACCCGGCGCAGCATGTTTTGCCGAACGCGGATTATGCCAACAATGCCGACGAACTGGTGGCCGTGATGCGCCAGCAATTCAAGGAGGGTGCGGACTTCACCAAGATTTATGAGACGGGATCCGATCGGATCAAAGAAGGAAGACTGACTACGCCCTACCAATACACCGAAGCGCAACTGGAAGCTGCGGTGAAAGAGGCGGCGCGGTTGGGAAAGCGCGTGGCCGTGCATGCCACCGGCGAACCGGGAACTCTCTACGCGGCACGGGCGGGAGTGGCTTCAATTGATCACGCCGATCAACTTAGCGACGAAACCGTGCGCCTGATGAAAGAGAAGCAGATTTTTGCCGTGCCGACGTTCACGATCTTCGAATATTTTGCAGAGCATGCGGCGACTCCGCAGCAAGCTGCGCGCGAGCATGAAATGCTCGACGTGAAAGCGGCGGAGTTCAAGAAGCAGGTGGCCGCCGGAGTGCCGATGGCCGTGGGATCGGACGTCGGTCCCTTCCCCCACGGCACACAAGCGCGCGAGTTCATGCTGATGGTGAAGTATGGGCTGTCTCCGCTGGCGGTGCTGCAGGCGGATTTGCTGAACGGCGCGAAATTGTTGGGCTGGGACGGGCAGATTGGAGCGCTGGAACCGGGCTACTTTGCAGACGTGATTGCGGTGGAAGGAGACCCGTTGCAAGACATCAGTGCGCTGGAAAAGGTTGGTTTCGTGATGAAGGGCGGCGCGGTTTACAAGCGATGAGTGACGCTATCCAGGATTTTGCGCCGAAGTTTCCCACCGAACTTTCTTTTCTGGCGCGCTGGCGTCGGTTGTATTCGTACCTGCTCCTTGCTGCGATCACGCTCGCGGCCTTAACTTAGGGAACGGCCACCTGCCGCAGACTCTGGCAGCGGATACCACCGATGGCAACGGCGAACTACCGGTCGCGCTGTGCCGAGCGGGGAAGGTGCTTTATCAGGAAGCAGGCATTGATTGGTTCACCGTAGTTTGGCGAGATGGTAATAATCGCGGGTATTTGAAAATGTTTGTGGGACACGGTCCTGTCAACAGACCGCGCATGAGAGAGTCCGATCGCGAAGACTCCAGGCAACAGCCATCCCGCCTGCTCATCGCTGCGCTTCTGGTAACCCTGCTCGGTTTTCTGGCCCGTCTATGGACGGCGCACGGCACGTTTCTCAACCCGGATGAGGCGCTGCATTTCCGTCTGGCCAATCAGCCTTCGCTGCTTCTGGCCTACAAAGCCGGCCTGACCAATCCGCATCCTCCCCTGCTCTTTTTCTTGCTTTATTTCTGGCGCATATTGGGCACTTCGGAAATCTGCCTGCGCCTTCCCTCGGTGCTCGCGGGCACAGTCTTTTGCTGGGTGTTTTTCAAGTGGTTGGTTAAGGCAGCCGGCTTGCTTGCCGGTTTTATCGGGCTGCTTTTCACCGCGCTGCTTCCACCAATCGTGGAACTGGCGGCCGAGGTGCGGCAATACGCTTTGCTTATGGCCTTCCTGGCGGGCGCTCTGTATTTTCTGGATGAGGCATTCGAGAAAAACTCCGCCCTGCGCATGGCTGCGTCTTCGGTATGCCTCTATCTCGCCATGGTCTCGCATTACTCCGGGTTCTGGTTTGCCGCGGCGCTGGGTATTTACGCGTTGTGCAGAATCCTGGCGAAAAGCCCGCCGGCAGGCGTGGTCGGATGGTGGATCGGCGGCCAAATCCTCGGTCTTGCGCTTGCGTTTTTTCTTTACAAGACCCATCTATCGAAACTCGGCCGCGCCGATCCGGCTACTGTCCTGAGCGGTTGGGCGAGCGACAACTATCTGCGCAGATTGTATTTCGATTCCGCGCACAACAACCCGGTGACATTCCTGGTTGGACGCAGCTTTGGACTCTTCCAATACTTCGCCGGCCAGTTGGCGGTGGGCGATGTGATGGGATTGCTGTTTCTGATAGGAGTGGCGCAACTACTGGGAAGCAGCCTGCGCGGAGATAGCGGTGACCGCCGGCTGGCTCTGATACTCATCCTGCCTTTCGCGATTGCGTGGGCCGCGAGCATGGCTCACGTTTATCCCTATGCTGGAACCCGGCACATGGCATTTCTTGTCATCCCGGCCATGGCGGGCGTAAGCGTGGCACTAGCAAGGCTGGCGTCGGGGAAATGGCCCCGCGGGCTCGGGATGGCGGTTGTTCTTCTGTTGGCGTGCATTGTGTTTTTCAAGCCGCGCCAGCCCTGGATAAGCCGTGCCGAACAGAGCCGAACCCACATGTCGGAGGCGATGAACTTCATCCGGCAAAACGTGGGCCCTTCGGATACGATCTTCACCGACTACGAGGGAGACCTGATTCTCGGCCACTATCTGTGCGGCCAGCAGCCCATCGCCATGGAGCCCGCGCCCGCCGGATATGCACAATTTTCCTGTGCCGGCCATCGCATTATCGGCAAGAGCTTCAGATGGATATTTGCAGCGGATCAATTCCCTCAGGATTGGCAGGACCTGATGCAAGCATTCGTTGTCAAACCCGGCGCAGCCGTCTGGGTTTGGGAAGCCGGGTGGGCGACAAATATAGCCGACGACTTACAGGAACATGCTTCGGGGTTTCATGACTTGCGTTACCAGGCTTTCGGCAAGAACATTAAGATCTTCAAGCTGACGGCTGGTGAGCAGATGCCAGCGGTTCCCTCATCAGGGGCTAACTCACAATCGGGAGCGCCCTCCCCTTGATTCAAAGAGGGTTCACCCGCGGAAAGCGGGCACCCGCCTTCCGGCTTTCGTAACCGAGGCTACTACGCGGCATTAGTTGGCCTGAAATGTTCGTCAGAGGACGAATCGTGTTCACGAAGAAAATTCCCGGCTGGAGACCTGCAGAAGAATGCACAGTAACTTCCGTTCTTAATGAGAACGCGGGTTGAAGGCGCTGATTTTTGAATGGCTTCCCGCGATTCTAATGGTAGTCTCCCTGGCGGATTGATTGCCCCCTCCTGAGTGCTCGGCGCAACCGGCGAGCACTTATGAATTGCTGTGTAGTCCGCAACTTCGTGTTGGCCGTTACCATCGTAATCATCATGAGCGTTGTGAGTCTTTCCACGGCGTTCGCGCAGGGGCCGCTGCCGGACGCGCCCGTGCCCGCCATCGAGTTCGCGCCTGTGGTCGCGAATCCAATCGCTCCCGCTCCGTCCGGCGATCACATCGGCGAACCATCCCTCGAACACCGGTTCTGGGACGCGCAGAACATCGCTCTATTCACGGCAGTGGGCGCGTCGAGCGGCGCGGACTTCGCGGTCACGCGCTCGAACCTGCAAAGCGGCGGAAAAGAGCTGAATCCCGTCGTGCGGCTCTTCGGGCGCTCGACACCCGGATTGGCAGTGAATTTTTGCGGGGAGACCATTGGCGTGATCGGCATCAGTTATCTCTTCCACAAGACTGGACATCACAAGCTGGAGCGCATGACCTCGATGGTTAATATCGGGATTTCTGTCGGTGCGGTGAGCTACGGTGTGACCCACCGATAGCAGACAGCACCCAGGCTCTCGTTTCCGGCCTCGCCCTCTTCCACTCTCGACGGGAACGACGCAGTCCAGCTGAGGTTTTGTACAATAGCGGGCATCCGTCGGGCACGATCTATGCCACATTTGCTTTCCTTGATGCGGGAAGACGTCGGCAACGTGATGGAGCATGATCCCGCAGCCAAATCGCGCCTGGAAGTCTTTTTGTGCTACTCCGGCTTGCATGCGCTGTGGCTCTACCGCGTCAATCACTGGTTGTGGAACCATCGGCTTCTTCTGCTGGGGCGATGGTTCTCGCAGATCGGGCGCTTTCTCACCGGAATCGAGATTCATCCCGGCGCGAAGATCGGGCGACGACTGTTCATCGATCACGGGATGGGCGTGGTGATTGGCGAAACCGCAATCGTCGGCGATGACGTAACCCTGTATCAGGGCGTAACCCTCGGCGGAACGGGCAAGGAGCATGGAAAGCGCCATCCGACGCTCGAAGACAATGTCGTGGTCGGCGGCGGAGCAAAGATTCTGGGCAATATTACGATCGGAAAGAACAGCCGGATTGGCGCGGGCTCGGTTGTGCTGCGCAATGTGCCGGAACATTCCACCGTGGTGGGCGTGCCCGGTCACATCATTTTCCGACAAGGCCAGCGCGTCGTAATTACCGATCCCAAGCAGATCAACGACCCGTTGTCAGAAGCGCTCGCCGCGGTCGTGACCGAAGTGAACAAGCTGCGCGAGCGAATTCAGCAGCTGGAAGGCACGGAAGCGACGCGGGAGCCGCTGTCGGCCCATTTGCAACGGATCATGGAAGACATCGATTACCAGATCTGATCTTTGGATCAGTCCTTACAGTTCACCCTTCTTCATTTGCTGTACCGCATAGTCGCAGGCGCGCGCGGTCAATGCCATGTAGGTCAGTGACGGATTCACACAGGATGAGGAAACCATGGCGGCGCCGTCGGTGATGAAAAGATTCTTTACGTCGTGCGCCTGGTTGAAGGCATTGAGGACGGAAGTTTTCGGATCACGTCCCATGCGAGCCGTGCCCATTTCGTGAATCGCGAACCCCGGCGGATCTTCCAGGTCGAAAATGTTGATCTGGGTTGCACCCGCAACAGCCAGCATTTCTGCAGCAGTGATCTGCATGTCCTTGCGCAGGGCGAGTTCGTTCTGGCCCCAGGCGCAGTGAATCTTCAGCACGGGGATTCCCCACGCGTCGACTTTTTCTTTATCGAGTTCAACGAAGTTCTTGTGGTCGGGCAGGCACTCGCCGAAACCGTAAAACTCGAATCGCCAGGGTCCGGGACGGCTGAGCGCTTTCTTGAACTCCGGGCCAAATTCCACTTGCGTGATTCCACGCTCCCAACCGTCGCGCGAGCCTCCGCCTTGAAACCCATAGCCACGCAGGAACTGGCCGTGTTTTGTTCTCACATTGCGAAACCGGGGCATGTAGATTCCGTTGGGACGCCGGCCAAATTCAACGCGGTCTTCATTGCCGGGAATCACCGCATTGGCACCCGCGGCCATGGTATGGTCCATCAGGTTGTGGCCGAGTTCGCCGCTCGAATTCGCCAGTCCATTGGGAAATTCCAGCGTCGACGAGTTGAGCAGAATGCGCACCGACTCCAGCGCTGATGCACACAGGAAGACAATTTTGGAGTGAAATTCCAGAACGGCGCGAGTTTGCGCGTCGATGACGCGTACGCCAGTGGCTCTTCGCGTGCGCGCGTCGAAAACCAGGCTATGTACAACGCTGTACGGACGCAGGGTCATACGTCCGGTCTTTTCGGCCGCAGGCAGAGTTGCATTGAGGCTGCTGAAGTACGAGCGCGTGATGCATCCGCGCTCGCAGGGGCCGCAATAGTGGCAGGCGGCACGGCCGCGATGATCCTGGGTAAGAATGGCGCAGCGTCCGATAGTAAGCACACGCTCATCGCCAAAGTATTTGGCGACGGCGTCGCGAACGACCTTCTCGGCGCAGGTCAGCGCCATGGGCGGAAGAAACTTGCTGTCGGGCAATTGCGGCAGGCCCAGGGCTTCGCCGCTGATGCCAACGAAATCTTCCACGTAGTCGTACCACGGAGAAATGTCAGCATAGCGAATGGGCCAGTCGATCGCGATCCCGTCACGCAGGTTCGCTTCGAAGTCGAGATCACTCCAGCGGTAGCTTTGCCGACCCCACATGATGGAGCGGCCCCCGACCTGGCGTCCGCGAATCCAGCGGAATGGCTTGCCTTCCGCCGTCGTGTACGGATGTTGCTTGTCGCTGACGAAAAACTTGGCTGACCATTCGTCGCAGGCGTAGCACGTGCGTTGAATGGGCTGATCCTCACGCTGGCCGCGGCGGTCGCCCATCCCGCGAAACCTCATCTCCCACTCGGGGACGTGCTCGACGTAATCCTGCTCGGGCACGATCGGACGCCCCGCTTCGAGCACGAGCGTCTTCAGCCCCTTCTCGGTTAGCTCTTTCGCCGCCCATCCACCGGTGATGCCGGAGCCGACGACGATGGCGTCGAACGTGGTGTCTTTGGGCATGGGCTCAGGCGGCTCCCTCGGCGGCGTCGCTTTGATCCTGTCTGCGCTGACCCTGGACCTGCTCTCGGGCGCAACCATCAAAATGCCCGGGGATCATTTCAAAATGCAATTCCCGGGTCGCGCCGGCCTCGGAGGTGTAATAAGCAGTCAAGGTCAGCCGGCGCAACATGGGATAGAAGCTCTCGGTCTCAACAGTTGACTCGCTGTGAGCAGTATTCCGCTGATCGGCTTCCTCAGTCATGCTCTCTCCCAGTGCGGTCAGGATTTCGGCCTGCTGAGATTGTGAGCAAGTCACAAAATCGCCGGCGAACAGAGACTGACTGCGAGCGTCCACACCGGCGAGGCCTTTCAGGAACCGGGACTGCTGGATCTCGTCGTACCATTCGGTGAGCATCAGGTCGATGAAGTCGACAACGCCGACGTCGGTCGCTCCCGGCGTGTCCGTGCGGGGAAGGATCATCTCGGCCATCGCCTTCACGGTCTCAGATTGGTGCAGGTTCAGAGTGCGGGGCGCAGCCTGATTTCCCACTACCGCGCGCGCCTCGCGGAGTGCGGCCAGCAGCTTCACTGGGGAGAGTTGCAGCGCCGTGCCTGCTGCCAGCACCCGGAGAGCTTCGCGTCGATTCACGAGATCCTTTCCGTCATCGAAGGTGTCAGCGTGCGCGGCTATGCGAGTGCAGAAACAAGAGTCAGGATAGCATTCCCCGAAGACGTCGGAAGCCGCTGAAACGCAATCCAGGCTATGGCTGGACGTTGGTCACGCCCTCCTCGCCGGGCTTCGGAAAATGCTTTTCGTACCAGGCAATGGACCGGTCGGTCCAGTCGATCTGATGTTTGACCTCAGAGAGGCCGTGGCCCTCGCGGGGATAGCGCACGAACACCGTCTCAACCCCCACATCCTTCAGTGCGATGAAAAATTGCTCCGCCTCGGCGATCGGAACATCATTGTCGTTCTCACCGTGAATGATAAGCGTAGGCGTGTGCGCTGAGGCGACATGCTTGAGGGCGGAGCGCTCCCACGCCACGTCCATCAGATTCCCTTGATGGATGAATTGTCCGAACTCCATCTCCTCGTATTGGTTGTAGTACGTCATGTAGTTGTAGCTGACGAGATTGGCGATGCCGGCGGTGGGAATGGCGGCCTTGAATTCATTCGTTTGAGTGATGAGCCAATCGGTGAGTTGACCACCGTAGCTCACACCCTCGATGCCCATGCGTTCGCGGTCAATCCACAGGTAGCGGCGCACAGCGGCACTGACAGCGTAGAGAACGTCCTGGCCTTCATCGCCGTTCTGATCGCGGAAAACGGCGTCGGCAAACTTCTGGCCATAACCGGTCGAGCCGCGATAGTTCACGTTGAGCACCGCGTAACCGTGGGCAGCATAGACCTGATTTTTGAAATTGAAGCCGGGACCATTTTGTGCGTGCGGTCCGCCATGGATCTCCACGATCAGCGGATGCTTTGACGTGGCCGTCATGCCGACCGGCTTAGTAAGGAAGGCTTCAATCTCTAACCGGTTGTCGTTGCTGACGAAGGTGAACGATTCCACATCGGCGAGCGTTTTGCCGGCGAGAAGTTCCTGATTCACATCAGTAAGCTTGCGGGGCGCTGCCAAGCCTGCTTTGTAGTACAGTTCGGAGGCGTCGCGCGGGGTGGTGAATGAGTAGGAGACGGCTCCGTTCCTACCGACCGACCATCCGCCCACGCCGCCGGCATCCTTCACGATGTACTGGGGCTGGCCGCCTGCGATCGGCAAGCGCACCAGATGGTAGCTGCCTCTTTCCTGCACCGTGAAGTAAACGGCGCCGCCATCGGGCGCCCATTGCGGTGGGCCCTGCCGATTGTCGATCACCGCGCCGATTTCGCGGCGATTGCTGCCGTCGGCGTTCATGATCCAGACGTGCCCGTCTTCCATGGTGGTTTCGCGGTCGGTCAGTCCGCGGCGCGTGCCGCGAAAAAGAATCAACTTGCCGTCGGGTGACCACAGCGGATCGTACTCGCACGATTCCGTCGCGGTCAGGCGGTGAATGCTGTTGTCCGATAGCTGCAGCGTGAAGAGATCGTAGTTGAAGAATTCGTCCTGATTGGGCTCGCGGTTGGAGGCAAAGACGAGTTGCGTTCCGTCCGGCGACCAGTCGATGGAATGCTCGTCGTAGTTGCCTTGCGTGAGCTGGCGAATCTGCCTGGTTGCAATGTCCACGACGAAAATGTGCAGCCGCTTATTATCGTTGAAACGCGTCATGCCTTCGCCGGCATCGGGCTTGTACAGATAGCGGGTGATGACCATGGGATCGCCATTGGCCTCGTCCGCACCCTCGCCGGGAGTCGAGGAAACGAAGGCGATCTGCTTTCCGTCCGGCGACCACGCGAAACCCTTGCCAGTGCCGGGGAGTGGTGAATTGGTTCCTGTTCGCTCTGCGAGGAAAGTCGTCTCGCTGCCATCCGGCCGCGCGATCATCAAGCCGTGTTTGTCGCTGTCTGCACCACCAGTGAATGCGATCCATTTGCCGTCCTTCGACCATAGCGGAGTGCTGGCGGGCTTGTCGCCGCCCAAGCGCACGCTCTTGCCCGTTCCCACGTCGATTACCCAGAGCTGGGAGTAAGGGCGGCCGGGCTGGTCGTGCATCGTGATCGTATAGGCGATGTAGTGGCCGTCGGGCGAAAGCGATGCGCTGCCGACGGAACGAAGGCGAGACAGGTCGCTGCTGGTTAAGACATCGGCGTGGGCGAGCGCAGCGAGGAGCACTGCACACAGGCAAAAAGAGAGCAGAACAATTCTCGAAATGTGACGCATTGAATCCCCCAGATTGCGAGTAACACTATGGCAGTAATGCAATCTCACTAAGGAAGCGAGCCGAAGCCGCGGCTATTTGCGGCGCAACAACCGCGCCACATCTCGCGGCTCGCCCAGATCCCTTCGACTTCGCTCAGGGCAGGCTCTTCGCTTCGCGAGAGCGCTCGCTCAGGATGACAAAAACTATACAGGAATGACGTGCTATTGGATCGCGCGTGAGCGGCTCGCAGGAGCAAACAGGTAGAGGATTGGCGGCGTTATTTTGCAGAAGCCTTGCGGCGCGCTTCTTCGCAGGCCCCGACCGGATCGCGTCCAGTGACTTGCTTGTACCAGGCGGGATGGAACGTCCACGCCCACGCTTCGCTGACCGCGCCGCGGATCATCGCCTGAAACGTTCCAGACTGACCGATGGTGCTGAGGTAGATGTGAATGAAGATTCCGCCCAGCATGATTAGGGCCGAGATATCGTGCAGAACGTAGCTGACCGCGACGGCCCAGCGGCCAAACACCCGCGCGCCAAACCACAAAATCATTCCGGTGATCAGGTACACGATGCAGCCGCTAGCGATCTCCCAGAACTGCATTTTCTGACCGCCATTGAAGAATCCTGTATCGGGCGGTTCCATCTTTTCCTGGCCGCCGATGATCTTTCTTAGGTTGACCATCCACTTCGTGTCGGCTGCGGTCCACGTCATAGGCTTGATCCAGTTCAGCGCCTGCAGTCCGAAGAAGATCACAAACCCCAGGCCGAACCAAGGATGCATCTCGCGGCTGAGTGGCCCCCCGCCGAAAATGGGTGTGAACCAACGGAACAGCCACGGCATATAAATTCCGAAGCCGGTGAATAACGCGAGGAAGAAGAAGAGAGCGACCATCCAGTGCAGAAAGCGGGTATAGACGCGGTGCCGCAGCAGCTCCCCTTCGTACACTTCGGTCTGGCCGATCTGCCCGAAGGCGCCGCGCGTCTTGTCGTCGAAACGATCGATCGCGGTCGACATCAGCTCTCCCTCTCTTTAATTGGAGGCTCCGGTTGCGCGCGGCGCGGCCCCACCGTCACGTAATGCAGCAGAACTCCCAGCAGTCCGAACAGCGCGAACGTCCCGAGAACCGGCTTGAACAGCCACTTCCAGACGGTGTAGCTCCATGGAATGACGGGGTTCTTGGGAAGGCCACCGTAGCGTTCGGGGTTTTCCGCATCGTGCAAAACATAAACCACGTGCGTGCCGCCGATGGATTGCGGATCGTAGACGCCGGCTTTTTCGAATCCGAAATTCTCGCGCAGCTGCTTCGCCCGCTCTTCAGCGATGAACTTCATGTCGTCTTTGCTGCCGAATTTCAGGCAGCCGGTCGGGCACGCCTTGATGCAGGCCGGCTCCAGCCCTTGCCCGACGCGGTCGGAGCACAGCGTGCACTTGTAAACCTTCTTCGTCGCTGGATTGAATTTCGGGATGTCGTACGGGCATCCAGAGACGCAGAATTCGCAGCCAATGCAATTCTCCTGCTGGAAATCGACGATGCCGTTGGTGTACTGCACGATGGCACCATCGGCTGGGCAGGCCCGCAGGCAGCCGGGATCGGCGCAATGCATGCACTGATCCTTGCGCATGAGCCACTGTACGGTGCCGTCTTCCCGCTGGTGCTCGTTGAACTTGATGAGGTTCCAGAAGTGGTAGCTGGTCGACGGCATCGTCTGGTAGGTGTTGTCGAAGGTGGTGGGAGTGAACGGCATGTCGTTCCACTCCACGCACGCCACTTCACAGGCCTTGCAGCCAATGCAGATGGTGGTGTCGATCAGCTTGCAGACTTCGTAGTCGCGCTGCATGTCGAAGCCAGCTGCGGGCCCGGAGTGGCCTGAAATCTGCTTGATCTGAAGTGTCTTGCGGTCGCTCATATTGTTCGGCTTTGATGCCGTCAGCAGCTAAAGCCGCGGTTCAAAACAGGCTGCTGGCGGCGCGGCTTAAAGCCGCGTCCTTTCAAATCTGCAAACCATTCATTTTCAAATCCCCCACGAACTGGGCTACACCTTTTCGATCTTCACCAGAAATCCTTTGAACTCAGGCGTATATGCATTCGGATCGATCACCGTCGGTGTCAGCTGGTTAGTCAGCGTCTTCGCGGTTTTGTCTTCGTCCTCGGCAATCCCTCGGAATCCCCAGTGAATGGGGATGCCGATCTGAAACGTCTCTTTGCCGTCGATCTTCATCGGCCGGATGCGGCGCGTCACCATGGCTTTCGCAATGTAGTGGCTGCGCGCGCTGGTGACTTTTACTTTCTCGCCGCCACGAATGCCCATGCGGTCAGCCAGTTCCGCCGGCACTTCCACGAACGGCTCCGGAACCAGTTGCACGTTCATGGGATTGTTCTTGGTCCAGTAGTGATAGTGCTCGGTGAGTCGGTAGGTGGTGCAGATGACGTTGTAGCCCTGATCGACGGTGCCGTATTTGTCCGCGTCCGTCTTATATTTCTTCACGACAGGATTGTTCGACTGATTCGGATGGAGCACATTCGCAATCGGGCTCTCGATCGGCTCGTAGTATTCGGGGAACGGACCATCCGCCATTGCTCCGAGCGGCACAAACAATCGTCCAACGCCCTCGGGATTCATGATGAAGGGACCCATGTGATCTTTGGGGGGTGAGTCGGCCTTGAAATCGGGGATGTCGTTGCCCACCCACGACTGCTTCGCTTCGTCCCACCACACCTGGCGGCGAGACGGATCCCACGGCTTGCCGTTCAAGTCGCAGGATGCGCGGTTATAGAGCACGCGGCGGTTCATCGGCCAGGACCATGCCCAGTTGGGATAGATTCCCAGCCCGGACGGATCTTCCGTTCCGCGGCGCTGTGTGAGCGCGCCGGCTTCGGTCCACGATCCGCAATAAAGCCAGTTGCCCGAGAGCGTCGTGCCGTCGTCCTTCAGCCAGGAGAAACCGGGAAGCTGCTGGCCGGCTTTGATGGTGACACTCGTCTTCGGATCGGTCAGATCGGCCAGCGCCTTTCCGTTGATCTCCTTCGCCATTTCAGTCAGCGACGGGTTGTAAGGATTCGTGTAGGCGAACGAAGCATTCAGAATTGGGTCGGGAAATTTGCCGCCCTCTTTCCGATACAGTTCGCGGACATTCAGGAAAATTGTTGCGAGAATCTCCTGATCCAGCCGCGCTTGGCCCGGCGGCGGTAAGGCGACGTTCTTCCACTGCAGCCAGCGAGCGGAGTTAACAAACGTGCCGTCTTTTTCGGCAAAACCGGCGCCCGGCAGGCGATATACGGTGGTGTTGATCTTCTTCATCTCGTCCGCGGAGATGCCGGGAGCGCGCCAGAATTCACTGGTTTCGTCGGGATAGATTTCGCACACCACCAGCCAGTCGGCTTTTTTCAGAGCGTCAATATTTTTCTGCGAATCCGGCCCGATCATCACTCCGTTCATGCCGAAGGCGAACAGGCCTTTAACCTTGCCTTCGTACATCTCGTTCCACAAATTCACCCAGGAGTAGTTGCGGTCAGCCTTTGGCAGGTAATTGAAGGCCCAGTCATTTTCTTTTGTCGCTGACGGGCCATACATTGCCTTCAGAAACGACACTGCGAACTTCGGAGTGTTCGACCAATAATTGAACGAATCCCAGGGATCGGGCTTGGCGGGATTCGGAGTGATGCGCTTCAGGTAGGCCGCAAAATCCGTGTCCGCGGGTGTTGGCACCTTCAAATATCCCGGCAGAATATCGAACACCCCGGCCATATCCGTTGCGCCCTGAATGTTCGAGTGTCCACGCAGCGCGTTGACGCCGCCGCCGGCACGGCCAACGTTACCCAGCAACAATTGCAACATGGCCGCGGTGCGAATGATTTGCGTGCCGAAGCTGTGTTGTGTCCATCCGACCGCGTAAATAATCGTGGCGACTTTTTTCATGTCGCCGTCTTTGCGCACGGAAGTGAACATATCCGCAGCCTTGAGGAATTGATCCTTCGGAATGCCCGTGATGCGCTCCACCATCTCGGGCGTGTAGCGCTCGTATTGCTTCTTCAGCAGCTGAAAAACGCAGCGCGGATGCTGCAGAGATAAGTCGAATGCAGTCTTCGGCGGCAGCGCCGGAGGCGGTGGAACAGCCGGAACTGCGCGTTTCGCGGCGGGATGCGGCGCGGGCTGTTCGTACTGTTTGGCCGGGGTCGGCTCCACTGGCTTCCCGGTCAGATCTCCGCCTTCTTCGTAGTTCCAGGTCGACTTGTCGTAAGTTTTCCTCTCAGGATCGAAACCCGAATATAATCCGTCGTCCGGAAGCTTGAACTTATCCTTAATGATGAGAGCCGCGTTCGTGTAGTTGACCAGATACTCGTGTGCGATGCGATTGTTCTCGACGGCGTAGTGGATCAGCCCGCCGAGGAAGGCAATGTCGGAACCGGCGCGAATCTGCAGAAAAAGATCCGCTGTGGCGGCAGTGCGCGTCAGCCGCGGATCGACGACGATCGTCTTCGCATTGCGATGGAGCTTGGCCTCAATCGGCCACTTGAAACCGCAAGGATGGTTCTCGGCCGGATTCCCACCCATGATCAACATCATGTCGGTGTTCTTGATGTCGATCCAGCCGTTGGTCATCGCCCCGCGTCCGAATGTTGGCCCCAAACTGGAGACCGTGGGGCCGTGTCAAACCCGGGCCTGGTTTTCCAGGTAGCAGACCCCCAGGCTGCGCATGGTCTTGACGACCAGATAATTGAACTCGTTGGTGTCAGTGCATCCGCCGGTAAAGCCGATGGTCTCGCACCGGTTTACAGTTTTTCCTGATGCGTCTTTCTCGATGAAGCTGTCGTCGCGCGTTTTCTTCACTCTCTGCGCGATCTCGGCGTAGGCCTGTTCCCACGCAATATCCTCCCAGTCCGTGCCGCCGGGGCGTCGTACTTGCGGCTTGAGCAGTCGGCGGTCATTCAGGATGTCCTGTTCGAGCGATGATCCCTTGGGGCATAGCGTGCCGCGATTGATGGGATGGTCGGGGTCGCCCTCGACGTGGACGACCTGCGGGATCGCGTTCTTGGCCTTGTCTCCCAGGGTGTAAATGATGACGCCGCAGCTCACCGAACAGTAGGGACAGGTGCTGCGCGTCTCGCTGGCGCGCGAAATTTTCAAACTCTGGGTTTGCGCGTAGACAGGAGTCAGGTCGAATCCTAGCGTGGAAAAGCCCGCCCCACCAAGGACAGCGCCTTTAAGAAAGGTCCTGCGGGAGAACTCCATCGAAAACCCCCGGCATTCTGCCGCATCATCAAGCCGCGGCGGCTGCTCTGAGCCCGTTAAACACCCGAGATGTTCTACAGAAGTTGAAAGTTACGCTCGCGGCGTCCCCACGCCACGCGACCGAGGTTAAACCGACCGATGCGGGGAACTATAGTCCCATCGGCCGAAGGGAGTCAACCTCTGAAGGGGCCTTCTGCGGGGAGCTGCGTTGCGGCTCTGGCCCCTGAACCTCATAATGGCCCGATGACAGCTTCTCCCTGGCAGCGACGCATTCAGCGCGCCGACGAGTTGATCGAGCAGCACCCGTTCGCCACAGAAATTCTCGGCTTTTATATGCATGTGACGCGCTTTCAGGAAGAATCGCACCGCCGGCTGGCAAGAGTGCTGCAATCGGCGAGTGCAGACTTCGACTGTGAACTGGGTGCGGCTGAGGTGGAAGAGCTCATCCCGAGATTCTCTTCCTTTCTGGAACTCGCCCAGGCGCGCGGTCCGCAACCTCTGACTCAAATCAGCCGCCAATTGAAGGCAAGCGACGAGACGGTGTGGCGTGATCTGCTGAATAGCGCCTGGCTAGGGCACTGCGCTTCCGACCCCGGGCAATTGCTGGCCGCGGCGTTTCTTCAACCCTACGCCGAGCTGCTGCGCTCCCGCGCCCCACGCAACGCCACGCAGCAAACGTATGCGATCTGTCCGGCGTGTCACCGCAAGCCTGGCTTTGGTGTATTGCGGCAGATGGGCGATGGCGGGGCACGATCCCTGGTCTGCGGCTTCTGCCTTGGGGAATGGGATTTCCGTCGCATCGTTTGTCCGGCCTGCGGCGAAGAGGATGAGCGGAAGCTCGCCGTTTTCTCTGCCAGCGAGTTCGACTACATTCGCGTGGAGTGTTGCGACACATGCAAGACCTACATCAAGACCGTCGACCTCACGAAAAATGGCCGCGCCGAACCGGTGGTGGACGAGCTGGTCTCCGCGCCGCTTGATCTTTGGGCGGCCGAGCGCGGCTACGCCAAGCTGAAGAAAAATATCCTGGGAATGTAGGCCACCAGCGAAAGAAGGGGAAGTAAGCCAAACTCCCGATTTAGTGCGTCGCGAAATGCGCGAGGCAAATGCGCGGCTTACCTAAATCCTTCGTGGGCAAAAAGGCCCACCTCAGGGTGACCGGACTGGATTCTGGTCTACAATCACCGCATGGGCAGCCCGAGTCAACCAAGCTTCGGCCAACCAGCTCCGGTGACGGAAGAACGCGACTCCAGTCGGCTGATCATTTTCATTGCCGTGACCGGAGTGATCACGGTAACGCTCGCGGTCGCGTATCTGCTGCGGGAGCCGCCCAAAGCAGCAAAGACTGTGCCGCCTTACGCTGCCAGCCTGAAAATTTCTGACCTGAAGATGAGCGCGGCGGAGAATTTCGTTGGACATACCGTCACCTATGTCGACGGCAGCGTTGCCAATACCGGCGACAAGACCGTGACCCGCGCAGTCGTGGAAGTGATATTCAAAGATGATATCGGCCAGCTGGCGCAGCGCGAAGAAGTGCCGCTGCGCGTGCTGAGAACGAGCGGGCCTTATCCGGAAGCGGTTGATCTGAGTGCGGCACCGCTCGCTCCCGGCCAGACGCAACCATTTCGGCTGACCTTCGACCGCGTCTCGGCGCAGTGGAACCGGGCATATCCGGAGATTCGGGTGACAGACGTGACCGTGAAGTAAGGTTTGCCCTCGCTGGCCTGTGAATATCCTCTCGGCAAAAGCGCTGCTGCTATTGCTTTTCTCTCCGCTGCTCCTCAACGGCCAGAGTCCCTTCGATGGCACGTGGGTGCTCAATCAAGACGGCGGTCAACTTCCGGATGAGCCGTCACAATACCTACTCAATAAAGGAATGTTTCGCTGCTCCGGTTGCCTCGTAAACATAGAAGTCGAGGCGGACGGCTACGATCACCGAGTCTCCCCGGCGGACTACTGGGACGCGGTGAACGTTCAGGTTGTGGATGCGCAGACGGTTGTGATCATCGCCAAGAAGGCCGGGAAGACGACGTTCACGGAAGCGGATGCGGTTTCTCCCGACGGCAAGGTGCTCACGCAAGTCGTGAAGGACACGACTGAGGCAAACACAGTCACGATCGAGACTGACAGTCGGCGCGTTGCAGATGGCCCGCCCGGCTCGCATGTGATTTCCGGCTCATGGCGCGCCTACAAAACGCACCGGTCGAGCAACGGCTCGATCATCAAATACAAATGCACCGCTGAAAGTTTCAGCGGAGAAACGCCGCTTGGGGAGAGGTTCGAAGCGAAATTCGACGGCAACTACTATCGCGTTGAAGATGATCCCGGCCATACGATGGTCGCCGCCAAACTGCTCAACCCGAGCACGGTGGAGCTGACGCACAAGCGCCAGGGAAAGATCGTGAGCATTTCGCGCATGACAGTTGCGCCAGACCGTCAGAGCATTCATGTTGTGTTTGAAAACAAAGAGGCGAATACAACAACGTCGTTTGACTTCCAGAAACAGCACTAGAACTGGAAGTCGTGCCCTTCCCACTCGCGCTTTCCCGCTACAATTGTCTTCGTGCCAGAAACCAAGCCATTTCGGCTGACGGAGTCGGTGAAGGCTGCGGGTTGAGCGTCCAAGCTGAGTCCGGCGGCGCTGGACAAGGTGCTTGGGAAATTAGCCCGGCAGCATGATCCGAATGTTCTGGTCGGCTTCGATCATGCCGACGACGCCGGAGTGTACAAAATCGCGCCCGATCAGGCGCTGGTGCAAACCGTCGACTTCTTCACGCCGATCGTGGACGATCCATACACCTTCGGGCAGATCGCGGCGACAAACTCTCTAAGCGACGTTTACGCCATGGGCGGAAGGCCGCTCACGTCGCTGGCTCTCGTGTGTTTCCCGGACAAGGCTGATCTGGAAATTCTGGAGCGCATCCTGGCGGGCGGATTGTCGAAGATGATCGAAGCTGGATGCACGGTGATTGGCGGGCACAGCATTCGCGATGAAGAAACCAAATTCGGATATTCGGTTACGGGCGTGGTGCATCCGAAAAAGGTCTTGGCGAATGCCGGTGCGAAGCCGGGCGACGCGCTGCTCTTGACCAAGGCTCTGGGGACCGGCGTGATCTCGACGGCGATCAAGAAAGGAAAAGCCGAACCTGCATGGATTGACGCCGCGGTGCGGTCGATGACGACCTTGAATAAGCTGGCAGTTGAGGTGATTACAGGTCGTGTGGGACCGGATCTTCGACCCGGTCAGGCCGAGCGAAGCTCGGCGGCTTTCACCGTCCATGCCATGACCGACATCACCGGCTTTGGTTTGATCGGCCATGCGCGGGAGATGGCGCTGGCCTCGGATGTATCGCTCCAGATCTCTGCTGGAAGCATTCCGTTGCTGGAGGGCGCACTGGAATGCGTTCGAGCAGGGCACGTACCGGGAGGTTTGAAGAACAACCGCGACTTCGCCGAATGCCTGGTGGAATACGACGGCGGCGTTCCTGAAGATCTGCGCACGTTGTTGTTCGATCCGCAGACGGCGGGAGGATTGCTGATTTCGACGCCGGAGGGCGAACGGCTCGCCAGCGCTCTGAATAATGTGGGAGTAAAGGCGGTTCGAGTCGGTGAAGTGCTGTCCGAGCGAAAGCCACGCATTCGGATCGCTGCGTGATTCGATTTCGGCCGCGCAGCGGCGGAATGTGAAAGCCCGGCACGGTAGTGCCGTGTGCGATTACAAGTTGGACGAACAAGTCCGGTAGGGACGACACATTATCGAGGTCAATAAGTCGGCCTGGACACCCGGAAGCCCCCCTTCCAAAACCAGCCATCAACCTGAGGCCCGGCCGATCAATTCCCAGATGCGGGCCAGGTGGTGGTCGTCGTGTTCGGCGATGAAGAACAAGTGATCGACCAGCCTCATGGGCGTTTTCATCCGCGGATGCAGCAGGGTTTGTGCGAAATGGGCGGGATCGAGTTCTTCGGCGCGATCGATCAGTTGCATCCGCGCTTTTCGAAAATCGGCGAGAATCTGAGCGATCGGCGTTGCATTGTGATTGGCTTCCGTCGTGCCGCGGTTCGTCAGGTCGGCGACTGTGAGTTCGGAACCGCGTTTCGCAAAATCGTGCACCCGCGCAGTCCACAGAGGCTCCAGGTCAAGTAAATGTCCGGCGTGCTCCTGCGCCGACCATTTTTCTTTCCCGGCTTCATTCGGCTTTCTGATGAGCAGTTCGCGGCCAGCCTTGCGCGTGATCTCTTCCAGGCGCGCTGGTGTTCCCATCAGGCGCACGCGAATGTTCGGATACATTTCGGCAGGGAATGAGAAGTGAAACTTCCGTTCAAACCAGAGAGGAACTGAAGTCATGGCACGCTCCGAGGCTTGAAGATGCTGCTGAACAGGCGAATGACGCAAACTATTCTGCGCCGGTGGGAGGTAGAAGCAAGTTCCTCGTCGCTTCGCTCCTCGGAGTGAGAAGTTGGCGAGACAGAACCAAGCTTGGCGATTGGGCGGACGAATGCGTCCGCCCCTACACAATCGCTACTGAATCAGCGTGCCGCCGTTGCCTCCGTTGCCTTCTTCTTCGGGCGCGATCACCACGGCTGCGGCGACGCGGTCTCCGGGCTCCATGTGCAGCAGACGGACGCCCTGCGCGTTGCGGCCGGACTCGCGAATCGTCGTCGAATCCATGCGGATGATTTTTCCGTAATGGCTGATCAGCATGACCTGGGAATCCTCGTCGACCTGCGCGATGGCTACGACTTTGCCGACGCGCTCGGTCGTCTTCAGATTGATCACGCCCTTACCACCGCGGTTGGTGAGGCGATATTCGTCGGCGGCGGTGCGCTTGCCGAATCCGTTTTCGGTGACCGACAGGATCAGGTCTCCTGTGACGGTTTCGTCGACGACCTCAGGGGCTGAAGCCCCTTCTTTTTGATCGCCTGACGCGGCGCTTAAGCGCGGCTCCTCCACGGCACTTCCAGCGTCCTTCTTCATTGTTGTGGCCATGCCCACGACGTAATCGCCTTTTTCCAAATCGATGCCCCAAACGCCGTATGCGGCGCGGCCCATCGGACGAACGTGGCTTTCGTCGAAGCGCACGGCCATGCCTTCGTGCGAGGCCAGGAAAATGATCTGGTTGCCGTCGGTGATTCGCGCGGCGACCAGTTCGTCGCCTTGCTCGATGCCGATGGCCATGATGCCGTTGGAGCGCACATGCATGAACTCGCGCACCTCGGACTTCTTCACCAGGCCGTTGCGTGTGGCGAAGAAGACGTACTTGTTCTCTTCTTCCAGGTTGCGCACGGCGACGACGGTCTGCAGTTTTTCGCCAGGCTGCAGGCCGACAAGATTGCCGATGTGCTTGCCTTTTCCGGCGGCGCTGACGTCAGGAATTTCGTAAACCTTGAGCCAGTAGACGCGGCCGGTGTTGGTGAAGATGAGAATGTAGGCGTGCGTTGAAACGATGAACAGATGCTCGACGAAATCCTCGTCGCGCGTCTTCATGCCGGTGCGGCCGACGCCCCCGCGGCGCTGCATGCGGTAGGTGGAAATTGGAGTGCGCTTCAGATAGCCGGAGTGGCTCACGGTGACGGCAACCTGCTCGTCGGCGATGAGATCTTCGAGGACAATCTCGGCGGCTTCGTCTTCGATGCGAGTGCGGCGGTCGTCGCCGTAGGACTTCTTGACTTCTTCCAGCTCTTTCACGATGACGCCGCGCAGCTTTTTCTCTGACGCGAGAATCGATTCGTATTCGGCGATGTTGTCGCGCACCTGCTTCAGTTCGTTCGCAATCTCGTCGATCGAGAGCTTGGTTAGGCGGTGCAACTGCAGTTCGAGGATGGCGTCGGCTTGCTTGGCGGTGAATGGCTTCTCCGGATCGAGCCTGGGAGCGCGGCCGGTGGTGTTGATGTCGATCTTTTTGCCGCCGAAGTACAGGACCAGGTTTTCGCGGGCGTCGGCGCGGTTGGCGCTGCCGCGAATGATGGCGATGACGTTGTCGAGATGATCGAGCGCAGTGCCGTAGCCTTCGAGAATGTGCTCGCGGTCTTTCGCCTTGGCGAGCAAGTACGCGGTGCGACGGCGGACGACGTCGACGCGGTGCTCGATGAAATACTTGATGGCCTGAATCAGGCCCATTTCGCGAGGCTGTCCGTTGACCACGGCGAGCAGGATCATGGAGAAGCTTTCCTGCATCTGCGTGTGCTTGAACAACTGGTTCAGAACGATTTGAGCTTCGGCACCGCGCTTGAGTTCGACGACGATGCGCATGCCGTCGCGATCGCTTTCGTCGCGCACGTCGGAGATGTCTTCGATGTCCTTATTGTTGACCAGTTCCGCGATGCGCTTGATCAGGACCGACTTGTTCACCTGATAGGGAATTTCGGTGACCACGATCGCCTGGCGGTCTTTCGTGATGTTTTCAATGGCGGCCTTGGCGCGCATCTGGAAACGGCCGCGGCCTGTACGGTAGGCTTCGAAAATTCCAGCGCGGCCGTGGATGATGCCGGCGGTCGGAAAATCTGGTCCCTGCACGAACTTCAGAATTTCGGCGAGCTGCGCGTTGGGATTGTTGACCAGCGTGATGGTGGCGTCGACGATTTCCGTGAGATTGTGCGGAGGAATCTTCGTCGCCATGCCGACGGCAATGCCGTCAGAGCCGTTGATCAGCAGATTGGGAATGCGTGCGGGCAGAACATCAGGCTCGACCTCGCTGCCGTCGTAGTTGGGATGAAAGTCGACAGTTTCCTTGTCGAGGTCTTCGAGCAGCGGCATCGCGACCTGTGCCAGCTTGGCCTCGGTGTAACGGTCGGCCGCGGGCGGGTCGCCGTCGACGGATCCAAAATTTCCTTGGCCGAAGATCAGCGGGTAACGCATGGACCAGTCCTGCGCCAGGCGGACGAGAGCGTCATACACAGCGAGGTTGCCATGGGGGTGGTACTTGCCCATAACGTCGCCGACGATGCGGGCGCACTTGCGCGTGGCGCGGTTGGGCTGCAGGCCCATCTGCTGCATGGTGTAGAGAATGCGGCGATGGACGGGCTTCAATCCGTCGCGCACGTCGGGCAGGGCACGACCGATGATCACCGACATTGAGTAGTCGAGATACGACCGGCGCATCTCCTCTTCAATGTTGACGGGTTGAATGTTCAGCGCCCCGGGGCCGTCGCCACCAGGAGGAGGAGTCAGGGGAAGTTCAGGATTCTGATCGTCTGCCATGTAATTTTAGGTCGTCGCCGACGAGATCCCTCGCTTTGCTCGGGATTGCAGCTGCGGGCTCAGACGCCCGCAAAACGCTGCAAGTTTAGGATTCTGATCGTCAGGCATTCGTTTTCAGCTCTCAGCTGGCCTTCAGCCGTCAGCGCAAAGCGGCGAAGTCGTTCGTAAGTAATTGTATTTACAGGCTGTTATGTCCCTGGGAAACTGATGACATTATACCATGCGAAGGGTCTATCAGGAATGCCCTGTTCACCAGGTTGAGACTCGCCAAGGGGCGGTTCCGGGGTGGGAAATCCGCAGGAAATCGTGGTGTTTTGGGTTGCTCGTCACCGAGATTTCGCTGGCGCGGTTGATAGCTTTGCGCTATGAAGCGGATCCCGTCTCTGGATGGCCTGCGGGCCATTTCGATTTCACTGGTGGTCGTGGGACACTGGGCCGAGCTGCAGTATCACTCCGACGTTGCCGGGGCCTTTGCCAACCTGGGCGTACGAATTTTTTTCATCATTTCGGGATACCTGATTACAACCCTGCTGCTGAAAGAGCATGGCAAGACAGCGACCATTGGGTTGCGGGAATTTTATGTGCGGCGCGCATACCGGATCCTGCCCGCGGCCTTCGCGTTCATGCTGCCTGTGTTTCTGATTTTCTGGTGCGACTTGCGCTGGTATCACATGGCGGCTGCGGCGCTGTACGTGACAAACTTCGACTTTTCCCATCCCTGGTTTCTGGGCCATTTGTGGTCGCTGAGTGTGGAGGAACAGTTTTATTTCCTGTGGCCCGGTGTGTTGAAGAGCTGGTTCAGACATCGCGGCGCGATTCTGGTGGGAGTGATCGCATTTGCGCCGGCGTATCGCGTGGCCTGCCATTTCCTAGGGCTGCACGGACGGGCCGATGAGACCTTCCCGGCCGTGGCGGATGTGCTGGCGATCGGGTGTCTGCTGGCGGTTGTTGTCATGCATCCGGCGGCAAATCCGTCTGCGCGACTCTCGGCGCTGCTTTCTGCGATCAAGTCCAGATCGGCGTTGCTGATGATCCTGCCCGTCGCGGTCGTTCCGGTCTACGTGGGGCGGGTACACTTTCACATTACAGCTCTGCTGTTGGTTGTGCTGTGGCCGCTGATGCATCTCTCCATCGCGGGATTGCTGTGGCATGTTGTGCAGCGGCCCTACCGGATCCTGAATGCGCAGCCCGTGGTGTGGCTGGGGAAGATCAGTTACAGCCTGTATTTGTGGCAGCAGTTATTTATTTTCGGACAGCACGCGCGGCCATGGTAAGGCGCGGTTTTCGCCGTGGGGCTGGCGAGCGCTTCGTATTACCTGATCGAGCAGCCCATGCTGCGGTTGCGCGAGAGAAGGTCTGAGAAGGATCAAGTGGCGGCGCCAGCCGTCGCGGCGGCGTGAGGGCTTACGGCCGGACGATGACTTCGTTGGGTGCGGAGGGAAGCCGGAAGGGCACGCCGCGAGCTTGATTCGAGTCGATCGTCTCGGACAGGTTTAACGTGGAAAGATCGATGCTCCGCGTCCAGGATCCGTTGGCGTAGTAGTCGCCGCGGGTGTAGAGTATGCCGCCGGCAATCGTGTACTCAGAAACTTCTTCGCGGTGTCCATCGCGGAAGACCAAAACTGCCGGCCGAATCTCATGCGCGGTGGCAGGGCCGGTTGAAAAGTCTGGTGCATCCCCGCGGTCTGATGGACTCGGTGCAACATCGATGGTCTCTGCACCCGACGTGTCCTCGCCGTTGATTCGCACGTAGCGGTCACCGCGCAGTTCAATCATCAGCGGCTGTGCCAGCGGAGTCGCGCGGGCCGAATCGCTCAGGGCCGCTTGAGGTTGAACGAGAATGACGGGCGGCGGATAGGCCGTTGGATATCCCACGCCGGCCGATCCCAAATCAGAAAAATAGTCCGCGTAAAGCGGGTCGACGTAACCGAGCGGATAGGCAAAACGCGAATGGCCGCCGAAGCGCGGGAATCCCGACGAAAAATGTGCCCCGCCGCCTCCGAATCGCTGCGCGCTTGCGCACGGCGTGAGAGTCGCGAGCATAGCGATAAGAAGCAGCCTGCGCATAATTAGTTCGTCCGTGGAGTCGGGTGCGGGCCGTGGAAAGTCACTCCGCGCTCATCGTTCTGCTGGCGGGTTGCGCCCAGGTCAAGATCCGCGAGCGCAATAGCGCGCTGATGGCCCGGGCTCAGATCCACAAGATTCGCGCCCACGATCGCATAATTTTCTAACTGCACCTTGTGCCCGTCTTTGAAAATCAGGAGCGTCGGCTCTTGCGGAACGTCGGGAACAGAAAGCGCGGCGCTGCTCACGCCGGCGTGCGGTGTGGGAACTTTCGTTACCGGCTGCACATAGGAATCGGGCCCTGAACCGCGCCGGTCGAAAATCGTCGGGCCGCCCTGATAGTCTGCGTCGCTCTCGCCAGCCTCAACTTCGTTCTCAGGCTCCCCGGTGGCGTTTGGGTATGGAATGGGAACCGCGTATGCCTCGCCGATGGAATTCCGGCCGTGACGCCAGAGAAAACCGCCGTACGGCTGCGATGGTCTGGAATTATTAGCGGCGCCGGGCGATGCAGGGGAAATCGGACTGATAGGTACACCAGCGAATGAGTGTCCACCAGGAGCCGAGTTCGCGGATGCAGTCGCAGCACGCGCCTGAGCGTTGCCACTGGAAACGAGGACAGTGGGAAGCGCCAACAGGCTGAACAGCGCAACCGAAGCCGAAATCCGAGGCCTCACAATAACATGATACTCCCCTGGGCAAGCCTGCGCACGCCTCAAACCGGCACCCGCGGGACGGAGACTATAATTTGGCAGGACGCTTTTGCTGCGGTGAGTTCAAGATATAGATCGCCTCATGAAGTCTGCATTCCGATTTGCGATGCTGGCGCTGGTGCTGATCCTGGTTGCTATGGTGTCGGCATTGACCGCGATGCGGTTTGCCATTCACGGGCAGGAAGTGGCCGTGCCGGCGCTGGTTGGACTGGCTCCGGCGGAAGCGGAACGAGCCGTTGCCGGGCTGGGGCTGCAGATTTCCGTCGAGCGGCAGTACTACAGCCCGCAGATTCCCGAAGGCAAGATCATGTCGCAGCTGCCGCTACCGGGCTCCAAGGTGCGGCGCGGGTGGCAGGTGCGTGTGGCGCAGAGTCTTGGGCCTACGCGAGTAAACATTCCTGACGTGACTGGGCAAAGTGAACATGCGGCGGAATTGAACATCCGGAGGCGCGGACTGGACGTGGCCTCGATGGCGGAGATGGGAGAGCCGGGAATCCCCCCGGATCAGGTCTTGGCGCAGAATCCGCCGGCGAACGCAACCCAGGTATTGGCGCCGAAAATCAGCCTGCTGGTCACGGCACAGGCTCAGCCGCAGGCGTTTGTGATGCCGAACCTGATTGGACAATCGCTGGGCGCGGCAAGCAGCATGTTGCGCGATAACGGATTCAGGCTGGGGATTGTGAGCGTGGGTCTACCGCAGGTTACGGTTTCCGCTGATGAGTCGAATGCGGCTGCGGGGACTCAATCGCCAGTGCAGGCGACACCGGCGCAACCAGTCCAGCCGGCGCCGGCGGCGGAGCCTACGCCGGCCAGCGTCATCGTGTCGCAGTCACCGGCGCCGGGGCAAAAAGTTTTTGCGGGAGCGACGGTGAGTGTTGAAGTGAGATAGAACATTTTCCGCCGCGGACTCGCGTTCTCAGCGCAAATCGACACAGCTCAACGTGTCGACTTCCCCTACGATCTCTCCAGAATCGCGGCGAAGAAGCCGTCGCACGGGTGAATTCCCGGAATTGTGCGCAAGTAAGGACCGCACGTTAGCGATGTAGGGTCGGGCCAGGTAAGATCGCCGGACTTTTTCAGACGCTCCAGTTCAGAGCGGCAATCGAGCACGCGGAACGATCTATTGCTCACGACAGCTTGCTCGACAGTGTCTTCATTCTCTTCCTTTTCGAGCGAACAGGTGGAGTAGATCAGTCGCCCTCCGGCCGCGACTTGTGCGAGTGCGGAATCGAGAATCGCGCGCTGACGCGATTGCAGATCGCGCAGGTCGCCGGGGCTCAGTTTCCATTTGATTTCGGGATTGCGGGCCAGCGTTCCGGTGCCCGAGCAGGGCACGTCGGCGAGAACGCGGTCGAATGGGACTGAGAATGGGAGTTGGCAGGCATCGGCGGCGATGATGCGGATGCGCCCCGAGCCGGTTGTGCGCGTCAGCTCTTGCAGAAGCCGTGCACGGTGGGGGTGAAGGTCGACCGCAGCGACCAGGGCTCCTGGATTGCGGTCCGCGATAGCCAGCGTCTTGCCGCCGGGAGCGGCGCAGCAGTCAAGGATCCTGGCCGCGTCTCGACCCCTACCTTTTCCTTCACTACTTACAAGAGCCGCGATGAGTTGTGACGCTTCGTCCTGAATAGCGACTTGGCCTTTGCGGAAGACGATGGTTCTCGTAATGTCACCAGTGCGGACGCGGCGGGCAGAACTCAGCAGACTGCCCGGAGTAAGGTCAATTTCTGCCATACGCAGCTCGGCTTCTGCGCCGGGCACGCTGAGTCGGATTGAGGTGGACGGAACGGTTTGATTGTGGCCGCAGATTTGCCGAGCCGCGTTGAGTCCATACTGGTCCGCCCAGCGCTCGACTAGCCAAAGAGGATGCGCAAAGGCACGGGCCAGATCATCCGCCGACGTGTACAGATCAGTCTGACCCGAAGGCTTGGGTGAGTGCAGCGCGGTCGCTGCCAGCTTGCGCAGAACGGCGTTCACGAATGGAGCCGCTGAGCGCTTGCGGGCCCCTTTCACCAGTTCGACGCTCTCGTGCAGCGCGGCTCGCGGTGGAATGCGATCCAGCCATCCGAGCTGATAAAGAGCGAGCCGGAGTGCGATGAGGACTTCGAGATCGAGTTTTGATAAAGGTTGTGCTGAAGCAGTTGCGATCTGCTCGTCGAGACGCGAGCGCCAGCGCAGAACACCCATGACCAGCTCTGTGGCGAGGGCGTGATCGGAAGTCGAAAAGCGGCGGTAGTGTGCGGAGTGGAGCAACTCGGTGGCGTAGGACGATTCGCGCTCCACGCGAAGCAGAATGTCGAAAGCGGCGGTGCGCGCGGCAGACACTGCCATATCAGTCGCCCAGCTTTTCGCCTGTTTGCGGCCGGTAACCATGAATAAAGTCGCGGGCGGCGATACGCTTCTTTCCTTCCAGTTGCAGCTCGAGCAGTTCTAGCGCAGTGCCATGCCCACAGCCGACAAGGAGCCGCTCACCTTGCGTGCGAAGTTGGTTTGGAGGCAGCGACTCGCCGACAACTTGCGCTTTCAGAAGCTGGAGATTCTTGCCGCGGAAACTGGTGTAGGCGCCGGGCCATGGCTGGAAACCGCGCATGCGGTTGAAGATTTCGGCGGCTGAGCGGGAGAAATCTAGCAGGCCGTCTTCTTTCTTGAGAATCGGTGCCAGAGTTGCCTGCGAGTTGTCCTGCGGGCGACGATGCACAGAACCCTCCTGCAACCCGCGCAACGTGGCGACGACGAGATCAGCGCCAATCGAAGCAAGGCGCGGAGCGAGGGCCTCGGCGGTGTCGGCGGCGGCGATGGGGAGTGCCTTCTGCAGAAGGATGTCGCCGGTGTCGAGGCCTGCGTCGAGGCGCATGGTGGTCACGCCAGTGACGGTCTCGCCGTGCGCAATGGCCCACTGAATCGGCGCGGCGCCGCGGTATTTCGGCAGCAGCGAGGCGTGCAGGTTGATGTTGCCAAGCGGCGGCAGATCCAGCATCCACTGCGGAATCAGGCGGCCGTAGCCGACGACGATGATGGCCTCCGGCGTCAGGTCAGTGAGCTGAGTACGGAATTCTTCGTTCGACTTGATGCGGTCGGGCTGGGTGATCGGAAGACTCAGTTTCTGCGCAGACTGTTTGACGGGTGAGGCAACGAGTTCGAGGCCGCGGCCTTTGGGCCGGTCAGGCTGAGTCACGACGAGGCGCACGGGGAATCTCGCCTCGACCAGCTTTTCGAGGGTGGGTACTGCAAAACGCGGCGTCCCACAGAAAATCAGATTCAGAGACATGATCCAACATCATTTCACCACAGAGGCACAGAGACACAGAGAGGGAAAAAGAAGCAAAGCGTTTCCCCTGTGTCTCTGTGGTGAAATTGGTTCTACCATTCTCCTGCTTTCATCAGCTTGCGGATTTTGCGCTTCATCAGGTCGCGCTTGAGGGCGCTGAGATGGCTGATGTAAAGCTTGCCGTTCAGGTGATCGGTCTCATGCATCAGGGCGCGGGCCAGCAGTTCTTCTCCCGTTTTTTCGAACGTCTTCCCGTGCACGTCCTGCGCGCGGACCGTAACTTTGCTGGGCCGCGTCACGTTCTCACGGAAATCAGGGATGCTGAGGCAGCCTTCGCTCTGCGTATGTTTGCCTTCGGTGTGAATGATTTCAGGATTAATCAGCACGAGCTTCGCTTTGGGGTCTTCCTTAAAGGTGACGTCAATGACCGCGATGCGGTGGCCGATGCCGATCTGCGGTGCGGCCAGGCCGATACCGTGAGCTTCGTACATCGATTCAAACATGTCGTCGATGAGTTTCTGCAGCTCGCCGTCAAAGACGGTGACAGTTTCCGCGGGCTTCTCGAGAACGGGGTTGCCGAATTTTACGATGCGGTAGATCATCAAAATTTAGATCATCAGAATTTAGATCTTTCAGAATCGTTTCAATTGCTGGCAGTAGCCCTGGAAATTCCTGAGCGTTTCCACCATGGAGTCGCCGCCGAATTTCTCGAGCGCGCAACGGGCCAGAGTTAACGCGACCATGGCCTCGGCTGCGACTCCAGCAGCAGGAACGACGCATACATCGGAGCGTTCGTAGGCGGCCTTGACCGGCTCGCGCGTGGCGAAATCGACCGACTGCAACGGACGGCGAAGCGTGGAAATTGGCTTCAGATACCCGCGGACGCGAATTTCCTCGCCGTTGGAGACGCCGCCTTCAATGCCGCCGGCGTGATTGTGAGCGCGCGAAAAGCCGGTGAAGCCGGAAGTGGCGTTGTAACCAATTTCATCGTGCACGGTTGAGCCGGGAGCATAGGCGCTCGCCACGCCTGCACCGATTTCAACGGCCTTCACCGCCTGCAAGGACATGACCGCGGCGGCGAGCATGGCGTCGAGACGCTCATCCCACTGGGCATACGTGCCAAGGCCCGGTGGGACCCGGTAGGCCGCAACTTCGAAGACGCCGCCGAGCGAATCTCCGCTCTTCAGGACTTTGTCCACTTCTTCTTTCATGTGCTGCTCAACGTCTGGGTCGGTGCAGTTGAGGACGACTTCGTCTCGATCATAGAGGTTGCGGATTTTCTTCCAAGGAACGGACTCGGACAGAGTCACGCTGCCTGTGGCGACGACGTGGCTGAGGACCTCGATGCCCAATTCGCGCAGCAGCAGTTTAGCGATCGCGCCGATCGCGACCCGAGCGGCGGACTCGCGGGCGGAGGCGCGCTCGAGCACGTAACGGGCCTCGGGAAAGTTGTACTTGAGTGCTCCGGCAAGATCGGCGTGGCCCGGACGCGGCGAGGCAACCGCTTTGTGCATCGAGGAATCGCCTTCGCCGACGGGCAGCGCGTCCTGCCAGTTTTTCCAGTCGCGGTTTTCAATTTCGAGTGCGATGGGTGAGCCAATGGTCGCACCGTGGCGCACACCGGAAACGATATGCGCGGTGTCGCGTTCGATTTTCATGCGCCCGCCGCGACCATACCCCTGCTGGCGGCGCCAGAGTTCCCGTTCGAGGAAGGCCTGATCGATCTTCAATCCGGCCGGAACCCCGGAAAGAAAGGCGACCAGAGCTTCGCCATGGGACTCTCCCGCGGTGAAGTAGCGCAACATGAATTTTTGATTGTACCTGATGCCGAAATCACATTCGGGACTGCACGCCAGCGCCTAAGGGCTGTCCTCGCCAGCTAACCAGCCTGGCCCTCCAAAATGGGCTTCCAGCAAGGTTTTTGCACACATCATGGGCCCCGATCGGGTTACAATATGTATTCGGTCGCCCTCCGTCGAGGCCGGAAACAACCCGGCCTGCAGCACAATCCTCTCTGGCCAACGAGGAGACAATGTGTGCCCCCACACACACTTCCATCGAGAAGGCATGAGCAATAAGACAATCAAGTGCGTCCTGCTTCACGACCACGTCCTGCTGCGCCAGGGTCTGCGGCGCCTGCTCGAGGACGAGCCTGACATGGAAATCGTGGCCGAAGCGGCGGACGCCGCTGAAGGCTTGCGTCGCGTATGCGAGCATCGGCCCGACGTGGTGATTGCCGCTGCTGCCATCTTCGGATGTGAGCCGGATCTAGCCGAGCACATGGTTCTGCGGGAATCGCCCAAGAGCAAAGTTCTGTTCCTGAATCTCGGCGAAGACAATGCAGAAACCTGGCCCCAGCCACACGAGTCCAGCACGCGGCGGCACACGTCCGCGGAAGAACTCGTGGAAATGGTCAGAAAGGCCCACGGCTCCGGGACTCTGCGGGAGATACCACGAAAAGGCCGGACGGAGGCGACATCACAGATGCCTCCCCGAAAGCGGGCCTTGACGGCGCGGGAGTGCGAGGTCTTGAAGTTGCTGGCTGAGGGCAGAACCGTGCGCTCCGTCGCCCAAATGATGGGACTGAGCGTCAAGACTGTGGACGCGCACAAGTTCAATCTGATGCGGAAGCTGGGAATTCACAACAAGGCTGAGTTGGTGATGTGGGCGATTCAGAAGAGAGTGGTTAAGCTGCCCGCCAATTTCTGATCCCGACGCGGAAAACTACATCTTACCTCGGGAGCTAAAGGCCCAGCTTTCCTGAGTCTGAGCGGCACCCTTCGACTTCGCTGCGCTCGCTCAGGGCAGGCTCAAGAACCGAAGCCGTGCCCTTCCCACTTATTAGCGCTATTCGCGCATCGCAATCTCTGTCAGTTCTGCAAGGCTGGTGACCGTCAGGTCAGGCTTGGCCTCTGCCGCTTTAACTGCGCCGACGCCGGGGCGGGCTGACGGACGGTTTACCCATACTGTAGCAAGTCCGAGGGCCTGGGCCGGTATCACGTCGTGATAGATGCTTTGCCCCACATGGAGCACACGGTGCGCCGGCGCATTGATGCGGCTCAGCGCGAGCTCGAAAAATTTCAACGAAGGTTTGTAGGCCTGGGCCTGCTGCGCGGTGATCACGTTGTCGAACTGCACCTCGAGCTGTGGCGCCGTGGAGGCAAAAAGTTCGTCGTCCACGTTAGAGATGATGGCCAGCCGGAAGCGCGATTTGAGGCGACGCAGCGCTGCAACCGTGTCGGGCCATGGCCTCCAGTTTGCCAGCGAGTCGGCCAGTGAGTTTCTTTCTGCGGCACTGGGAGCGAATCCAAGGTGGTCGCCAAATTGGGCGACAACAGACGCCAGCACGTCGCGATAGCGCTGAAACGCGCCCTGCTCGGCCTTCTGTTCAAAATCTCCGTAGAGCTTGAGGAGCGTCGCATCGTCGATTTTCTTTCCGTGGGCGGACAGGACGCGGTGAAGGGCCGAGAAAATTCCGGTCTCCCAATCGATCAGCGTTCCGTAGCAGTCGAAGGTGAGAATCTCGTAGCGAGTGAAATCGAGCATCGCTTACCGTACAGGTTCAATACCAGGCAGGATTGGAGTTGCGTTCAGGGAGTCGTCGGAGTCGGGTTCGGCTTCGCCGGCCACGGCCGAATCTTCCGGCGCTGCCTTTTTGGGCGCAAGAAATTTCTCCGTGTTCAGCAGCGGACGGCCGAGGGAAGCGTTGTAGCTGGTCCAGGGACTGTCGAGGGTGGCTTCGCGTTCGAAGTGGGCGCGCATGGCCTCCATCTTGGAGTCGAGGTCGTCGAGATAGTGGAGCATGAGCGCCTCGGGAAACATCGGCAACTTCGGCGAACCGAACTCGTACTGGCCGTGATGGCTGATGATGAGGTGCTCGATCAGCACTTTGAGTTCCTCGGGAAAGCCCGGCAGCTGAGCAAGCTTCGCCTGGAGCATTTCCAGTTCGATGGTCATGTGGCCAAGAAGTTGGCCTTTGTCCGTATAGGTGAACGAGCGATTGTAGGTGAGCTCATGAATCTTGCCGATGTCGTGCAGGAAAGCGCCGGTGAGCAGGAGATCGCGATTGATGCGCGGATAGTTCTTGCAGGCGAGATCGCAGGAGCGGAACAGCGAGACTACGTGATCGAGCAGTCCACCGATGTAGGCGTGATGCAGGGTCTTGGCGGCGGGGGCGTTGCGGTACGCCGCGGCGATCTTCGGATCGTCTATGAAGCTCTGGACCAGCGCCTTTAGATGCGGGTTTTGAAGTGTGGCAACGAAATTGGTGAGAGCCTGCCAAAGCTCGTCGATGTCCTTGGTCGTTTTGGGAAGATAGTCGGAGAAATCGATTTCGGTTTCACCGAGCTTTCGCAACTTGTGGATGGTGAGCTGAAAACGCTGTTTGTATTTGTTTATGAGCCCCTTCACCTTCAGGAAGTCGTCCTGCTCGAAGGCGTCCAGAACGTCATCGACGTTGTCCCACATTTTGGCTTCGATCTGGCCGCTGCGGTCGCCAAGAGTGAGAGCCAGGTAAGGCTCGCCCGTCTTCTTGGGCTTGATCTGCTTGGCCACGACCACAAAGCTGGACGTAATGACTTTGTTCTCGTGGCGGATGCAATCGCAGATATAGAAATCCTTCATCGGTTGTGGGTTTGAGTATAAACGTGCGGGCCAGGCGGCGATCAGAGAATTCCCAGCTTTTTCTTTTTCTTCTTGCTGAGTTTCTTGGCGTCGGTCTCCTTGGCCGAGGCGGTCTCGACCACTTTGGTCTGGTTGGGGCTGGCGCCGGTATCCTCGTAGCCCGGCTTGATGTCGATGTAGGCTTCTTCGCGCAATTTGGTGAGGTAGGCGCGGAGCGCGGGTTGCAGCTTCTGGTAGTAGAGGGCGTCCTGGATTTTGGGGCGGGCATCTTTAAAGGAAGGGATGCCGGCCATCTGGTGATCGTCCACTCTCAGGATGACATAGCCCTGCTTGGTGCGAATGACATCAGTGAATTCGCCCGCCTTCATGGCGAACGTCTTGTCCTCGAGTTCTTTGGCCAATTGGCCGCGTTTGAAGACGCCGAGGGCACCGCCTTCGGCAGCCGAGGGACCGTCGGAAAATTTTTTGGCGACTTCGTCGAACGAGGCGCCGCTGCGAATCAGCTTCAGAAGCTCGTTGGCCTTGGCCTCGGCTGCGGCGAGAGCCGCGGGATCGGGAGCCTGCTTGGCCGCGTCATCGGCGGGCTGCGCAGGTGTGGCGGGAGGGTTGCCGTTGGTTCCGGCCGCAGGTGCGGGAGCAGCCGGGGCTTTCGGAGCGACAAGAATCTCGCTCAGGCGAATCGCCTCCGGTTGGTCCATCTCGCTTTTGTGCTCTTCGTAGAACTTCTGCTCCTCCTCCATCGTGGGAGAGTTGAGATGTCCGCCGACTTCTTCGCTGATCACTTTCTGCGTGATGATCTGGTTATGCTTGCTTTGCTTGAAGTCTTCCCAGGAAACGCCCTGCTTGACGGCTTCCTTTTCCAGATCTTCCAGCGAGTCCAGCTTCATGTCCTTGCGCATCGCGTCGAGTTGCTTGATCAGTTCGGTATCTCCAGTGATGCCGAGGTCTTTCCCTTTATCGAGCAGGAGTTGCTGATCGACCAGGTCGCGGAGTATGTCCTTCTCGCGCTCGGAATACAGCTTGTCGGCGTTGGCGGGATCCTGCTGCCGGACCTCGTCCCGGAGCTGATCCTTGCTACGGACGAACTCCGAGTGCGTGATGATCTGGTTGTTGATGCGGGCGATGATCTCCTCGACCACCTGCGCGGCCGCGAGCGCGGGCAGACATGCCAGAACGATAACAAGCAGTGAAAGTCTCTTCATAAAATCATTGGGCCGCCACGCTTTCCACGATTGCGAGCGAAAGGGCTAGCCTAATCCGAATGAAATAGTTTACTCCTTCCCAGACCAGCGCAAAGGCCGGCGGTGATTGGACCCTTTGATTGGACGCTGCCGGGGCCACGAAAGTTGGCCGAAGCGGCGTACGCGATCGGGAACTCAGGGAGTCAGTTGGTCCTGACGAGGGCCAGCGCGGTACGGTCGTCGCAGACGGGAGTCCTGGCGCTGAATTTGCCGATGGCGTCGAGAACGAAGGTACAGACTGACTGCGCACCCGTCGGAGCGGTTTTGAGTAGCTCCTTCACGCGATCCAGACCGAATTCTTCATCGGATTCATCGTGGTCCGAGCCGCACTCGATCACGCCACGGGAGACCAGCAGCACGACGGCGCCTTTCGCCACTCCAACAATCGGGGCCTCGCTGGTGGCGTGCGAAAAAAGACCGAGCGGAAGGCCGGTCGACGCAAGTTCAGTAACGCCCGTGCTGTCGCGGAGAAGCCCCGGGGTATGCCCCGCGTTGGTGTAGCAAAGCGTGCCAAACTTTTCGTGATAGCAGCCGATGAAGGCTGGACAAGAGTGAACGCCGTGCGAGGCTTCGATTACGGTGCGATTGAGGCTATGGGAAAGTTCGGTCATCGTTTCGGATTCGTTAATGTCGGGCCGCGAAAACAACTGGGTTCCCACTTTGCGGAAGGTTTCCTGCGCCGCCAGGAGAATGCCGCGGTTCTCGTCACGTCGACCCGCCACATCCAACATGCCGAACAGAACCCGCTCCGGCGTGACTCGCATGGAATCGTAGAAATCTCCGCCGACACGCTGGCCGAGGAAATCAGCCGCAATCTCGGCCCCATCGATCTTCGGAAAGGCGTTGGGAACAGGCTCAACCACCTGCGGCGGCGTTTTCGATCGGGAGCGAAACAGGGATCGCATGGGCAGCTGGCTTCAGGCGAAGCAAGAAGCGCTTGCTCAGGATAACAGGCATACGGTGGTGTCAGCTGCCGTATCTGTCGGAAAGAAACTTGGCCAGGTCGCTTTCAAACTGTCCGTAGTCAGAGTGAATTGTGGCCCGCATGGCGGCCTCAGTCGAACTGCCCTGGCCGAGCATTTGCAGGATACGCTGAATGTCACTCATGCCGTAAGAATCGTTGATATAAGTCACAGCCGCCAGGGATTCCGCATAGGCGACAGCGGCAGCCGCCCCGGAGAAATTCATGAAACTTCCCTCCAGCGCGTTCAGTGGGATGTTCTGCTGCGCTTTATAGAGTAGCGCGAGCTGATGGCCGTCGCCGGCGAGACTCTTGGGCTCGAGGAACTGGGCTATGCCCTCATGCAGCCACTGCGGACAACGCCCGCCGGAAAGCTGATTAATGAACGAGTGCGCCAGTTCGTGCTTCAGCACGCGCGCCAGTTCCGGTGTTACGGAGCTCAATCCGCTCACGGGGATTCGCAGCTTGCCGTCGTTAACGGCTCCCGACCAGGTGGGGGCGTGGGTCACGTCAAAAAACGCCTGTTCGGTATACAGCGTGACCAGAATGTTGTCGCGAGGCGGGTTGCCGAGATCGCGGGCCAGATCGTCGTAATCGGATTCTAGCGCAGCCAGAATCTGCGCGCGAAAAGTTTCGGAAGTCTGTTTGCCCTCATAATGCAGCACGAAATGACTGCTTTCGTGCTGGCCAAAATCGGATTCCACGCTGTTTTCGCGCTGCGCCTTGGCCAAAAGCTGCTTCACTGTGCCGTCAGGCCGCAACTCGAGCGACCGCTTCCATGAGACGATCGCGTCCCTGGTACGGTCGGAGGCAAACTGAGCGTAACCGAGCATGGTATAGGCATCGGGTGATTCCGGTGCGGAGCGGACCGCGCGCTGGGCGCAGTCCAGCGCCTGTGACGCGTTGCCGGTGCGAATCAGCAGAGCCGCGTAATAAATAAGAATGGTCGCGTTCTCCGGCTGGAAGCGGAGAGCGTTTTCAAAATATTGCCGCGCCTGCGCGATGTTGCCGTGATCAAATTCGAATCTGCCGGCAATAAAATGAGCGGTCGCGCTCAATTCCGCGTTGCCCTTGCCCTCCAAGCCGGTGAGCACCGCGGGATCGACTTTCCCTTCCTTGACGATCTGGGTAAAGACGGCACCTTCATGGGCCAGACTGTCGGCGGGAGTAAAGGTGGGAAGATCAGCGACTTTGGCGATGCCGGCTGAGGCAGCCGCCGGCATTCCGCCTGCATCAACTCGTTCGACCACAGATTTCGGAATGGCGTAAGAGTCATCGCCGACGTCGTACTCGTAGTGGTTGCCGTTTTCGCGGACATGATCGGCCACGATGGTGCGGCCGTTTTTGAGGTGAATGGTGTCGGCCTGCGCGGCGGCCGCGGCCAGCAACACGAGGACAATGGTGACACGCAGCCGCATTCAGGCGCATTCTAGCAACGGGGAGAGCCTCTCGAACGTGACGAAGGTACTACGAAAAACGCGGCGCTTCGGGGTCGCCGCACTGATGTGGCTTGCGGTTTGCCCGCCGCTGCCGCTGGCGCATGCGGACGCCGACAGCGGTAACGCGAAGCCGGCCGAGAAGCTTTATCTGCAGCTGGGGCAAGTGGGGTTGGACCCGACGCGGGTTTTTGCCGTGAGGGACGCGGCGCTGAGCCGATCCGAGGTTCACATTGAACTCGAAGACGGAACGATCGCCTTCACGCAGGATGTGATGGGTCGCATTACCGGAGCTTTCTTCGAGGGCGATGGCGAAGTCCTGCTTAGACCTCCCAACGATGTGGAGCGCAAGTCGATGAGCCTGTTCACAGGAATGGCGATCCTGGAAGAACATTTCTCCACGGCGTACTTCCGCTTCAACGATGATGCGGCGAATGAGTTGCGCCCGGATTTGCGCGCCCCCGAGAACGCGCAGGAGTTTGTCGATCATTGGGGTAATGCCGCGCGCAATCTGGCCCAAGCCGATGCGATGAGGCTGCTTGTAAGTTTCAGCCGAATGCTCCCAGCGATAGGCGGGACACGCGTTTCGGGAGAAACAGATTGGACCGAGGGCGGCCCGATCCAGAGCGGCAAGGACCGATTTCTTCACGCGCGTCTGCAAGGCGCCAACCTCGGAATTTTCGACATCTACTTCGATTCTGCAGCGGCGGAGCAAGTGCAGGTAGGACAGGCAAAAACAGGGGAAAACGGCGCCACTTTCTACGACGTCTGGGCCTCTTTTACAGTTGTGCCGCCCGCCAAACCGGAAATGCAGACGGATTCGAAATCAGACGACGACAAGCCGCGTGAGGACTCTATCGCGATTCGCAGTTACAAGATCGTCACCGAGGTCTTGCCGCCGAAGGATATTCACTCCCAGGCGCAGTTACAGGTTGAGTTGCGGGAAGCTGGAACTCGCACGTTGTTGTTTGAATTGTCGCGCTTCCTGCAGGTGGAGAATGTCAAACTCAACGACCAGCCGGTGGAGTTCATTCACAATCCAGCGGTCGAGGGAACGCAGCTGGCGCGCCGTGGTAACGACGTTATGGCGGTGATCTTGCCCGCCCCGGCGTCGGCCGGAGAGAAGTGCGTTCTCGAATTCAGTTACGGCGGCGAGGTTCTGGCCGAAGCCGGCGGCGGACTGCTCTACGTGGGCGAACGGGGAATCTGGTATCCAAACCGAGGCCTGGCGATGGCGGACTTCGACCTTACGTTTGCCTATCCTCCAGAGTGGACATTGGTCGCGACGGGAAAATCGGAGCCGGCTGCAGATGGCGTCGCAACCGAATACGGAGAAAAGACCACACGCTGGGTTTCAGAGCGGCCCATTCCAGTGGCGGGGTTTAACCTTGGCAAATACAAGGTGGCCACGGCTCAGGCAGGGAACGTGATGGTGGAAACCTACGCCACACAGGGCGTCGAACGGGATTTCCCTGGGTCGCAAACCAGGGTGATAGAATCAGACATTCCGTCCCGGCAGCATCCGCTACCACTGCCTCCCCCAGCCATCGTGCCGGCGCGGCCTTCGCCGGCGCGTAATGAGGTATCCGTGGCCGAATCAGCGGCGCGGGCCATCGAGTATTACTCCGAACGGTTTGGGCCTTATCCCTATAGCCGCCTGGCCCTGACGCAGATGCCGGGCCCCGACAGCCAGGGCTGGCCCGGGCTGGTCTTTTTGTCTTCTTACGCATTTCTCGACGAACGCGAACGCCAGCAATTGCATTTCAGTCCGGTGCAGACCGTGATGGAGCAAATCATTCCCGCTCACGAGACCGCGCATCAGTGGTGGGGAGACCTGGTCAGCTGGCATAGTTACCGAGATCAGTGGTTCTCCGAAGGGCTGGCGAATTACTGCGCTCTGATGATGCTGCAGGAGAAGAATCCCGCAGGCTTTCGGCAGATCATGAACAAGTACCGCAGCGACCTGCTCGAGCCGAACAAGAATGGCATCCCTCCGCGCGACGCGGGTCCGGTGACACTAGGTGGAAGGCTGCTCTCGTCGCGTTTCCCGGGGGGTTACGAGGCCATCAGCTATGGGCGGGGGACATGGTTGTTCCACATGCTCCGAACGATGCTACAAGATTCCGGCGCACAAGAAGGAACTCGACAGCGGCAGAGCCGCAGCGGGCCGGATGAGCCCTTCGCGCGGGCCCTGCGCAAACTTCGCGAGCGCTACCAAGGGCGCGCGATCAGCACGCGTGAATTGCTGAGCGTATTCGCTGAGGACCTTCCACCCGCGCTTCGTTACGAAGGGAAAAAAACGCTGGATTGGTTTCTCGATGGCTGGATCAACGGCACCGCGCTGCCCAAGCTCGACCTAAGAGCCTTGAAATTCACGCCCAAGGAATCGGGTACGGTCGTGACCGGAACGATCTTGCAGACCGAAGCTCCAGAAGACCTGGTGACCTCGGTTCCGATTTATGGCCTCATCGCCGGAAAGCAGCCCTTGCTGCTGGGGCGGGTGTTTGCCGACGGTACGGAATCCTCGTTTCACCTGTCGGCTCCTGCAGGCGTTCGCAAGATCGTACTCGATCCCAACGAGACGATCCTGACCGCTCCGAAGTAGCTGCCACCGCGAGAGCCGTGCAATCGTATGTACCGGATCGGTTTCCCCTTTCGAGAACAATTCCCGAAATGAACGGAATTAGAAGACCCACAGCCTGACCTGCGCCGCTCTTCTCTCCTCCACCATGCCCCATTTTCATGGACTTCCGTGCTGCTCGAGATCGCGTGCGCCAGTGCGGCCTGTGGTAACGAAACTGCATGTTGCAGGACGCCTGATCAGAGCTCAATCGGTTCGAGCCGCTGATTCGATCGAGAGGAACGCCATGGGGACGCAGACTGTAGAGATCGGCAACCAGGTGACGGGCTGGCCTGGATTCGCCGGAGAAGCACCCGCGAACGGAAGACGGAAAATCCTGCTGGTCGAGGACGAGGATTTTGTACGCCGAGTCGCCTGCCAGATTTTGTCCGATGCAGGATACAGGGTCGTAGCCGCGACGAACGCTCGTGAGGCTTTGCTTGCTTATGAACAACATCACGGCGACGTGGGATTACTGATGACGGACGTGGTTTTGCCGGGAGAAAGCGGCCGAATGCTCGCGCGGAAGATCTGCCAGATCGACCCCTCGACGAAAGTCTTATTGATGACCGGTTATGCGGAACAGATGGGTCTGGAGCTGGCACCGCACGAAGACCTCCTGGCCAAGCCATTTGCCAGCGCCGAACTGCTGCGGCGCGTGGCGCGATTGCTCGGGCGCGAAGGCAACGCTGTCGAAGCTGAAACCGCGGGCGCGGAAGACAGAAAGAGCCAGATCAGGCTCGTTTGCGGTATCGCGTAGCTTGCAGAATCTGGGCCGGAATCTGCGAGAGTGGGACCACGCGGTTGAGAATACCCAACTCGGCACATGCGCGCGGCATGCCATAGACGGTGCAGCTAGCTTCATCCTGGCCCACAGTGAATCCTCCCTGCCGGTAAATGGCCCGCATGCCTTCTGCTCCATCCGAGCCCATCCCCGTCATGATGACGCCCATAGCGAGGCCTTTATAGGCCTTGGCCACGGATTTCATCAGGATGTCGACGGAAGGGATGTGCAGACAATTTTCGGGCTGAGTGTCGAGGTGGATGAAAGCTCGCGTTTCGGAATAACGCTCCACCGTCAAATGCATGCCGGCCGCGGCGATGTAGACGATTCCCGGCTCTATGGGGTCCTTCTGGCCTGCTTCGTGGACGGCAACCGAGCATAGAGAATTGAGCCGCTGCGCAAAAGGCGCCGTGAATCCTTCCGGCATGTGTTGTACGACAAGAATGGGAACGGCAAGATCACGCGGAAGAAGCGGCAGCATTTCCTGCAAAGCCTTTGGGCCGCCGGTAGAGATTCCAACGGCGACGATGGCAGGAATGGGCGGAAGAGCCTCTGTCCCTTCGCAGGGGGCAGACTGTGGCGATTTCTTGGAGGCGGCTGTGGCCTGAGGCACTCGGCGTGACTCCGCCGCGGCGCGCACCTTGGCAATAAGATCCTCGCGAATGTGCAGAATGTCGAGCGAACTGGATGAGAGCTGTTTGGGGACGTAGTCGTCGGCGCCGGTATCGAGGCACAGGACCCGGTCTTCCACGCGCGTGCGCTGGGTCAGCACCAGCACCGGCAGACTGGGCTTCTGCAGTCGCAACTGGCGTAGGACGCTGACGCCATCCAGTTTCGGGAGATTCAGGTCGAGGATGACCAGATCGTAGTCCGACTGGTTCGCGGCCGCCCGCGCCTGCTCCCCGTCGGAAACAACATCCACGCGATAGTGTTCACCCTCAAGACCCTGGCGCACAAACTTCGCCAATGCTTCGTCATCTTCGGCAATAAGAATTCGCATATAAGTTGAATCGTCCTTAATTCGACAGCCCAAGTTTAGTGAGAAATCGCTCAACTGCAGCCGAAACTCCGCTCGCACTAAGGTGCGGGAATGCAGAAATGGGGCAGAGTGCCAAGAAGGAACTCCAGCACACGGGTCCGCGCTCTGCCCACGAACCTTCGCGGCCAATTCCTCGCCCACGGATGAACCGGAGATAATTTTCGGACGGAGCATTCACGCGTGCAGGTGGGGACGTGCAGACCTGGAGGAGTACGGCGATGAAGACCCTCGTCGTTCCGGGCGGACTCTTGCTCGCCGCCATCGCCATCCTCGTGCATTCGGGATGGCTTACGCTGCCTCTGCCCGCCCTCACTTTCCTGTATTACTGCGCGGTGTTCGGCGGCCTGCTGCTGGCCTGGCGATTTCACTCCAGCCGCATCTTCTTCTCGTTACTCGTCCTGTTTCTAGCCCGGGAGGCAACAACCGTTCTTGCAGCCGGTGGGGCGTCGAACCCATGGCCCAGAGCGCTGCAGATGGCGTCGGTGCTGGTTCCGCTGAACTTCATTCTCATAGCGCTCATGCACGAGCGTGGCTTCACCAAGGCCAGTGTCGCGCCAGTTGGATTGCTGCTGTTTTCCGAATCCGTGATCGTGGCGGTCGTCGGCGCCGCGGGCGGGGATTTGCCGGCACATCCGCATCATGCGCTGGCCAAGGCCACCCTTCCGGGCTCCACGCTGATTGTTTTTGCCGCGGCCGCCATTTTTCTTCTGATTCACGCGCTGCTGACTCGCAAGCTGGCCGACAGTGCGCTGTTGTGGTCGCTCGCAGCTTTTTTCCTGTCGCTCCGCTTCGTGACTTCAACCCGCATTTCGACCGCATACGCGGCCGGTGCCGCCTGCATTCTTGCGGTCGCGATCATTGAGAACTCCTATCTGCTGGCCTATCACGACGAACTGACCGCACTGCCGTCGCGTCGTGCATTCAACGATGCACTGCTGCGCCTGCCGCAACCTTATTCGATCGCAGTGGTGGACATCGATCACTTCAAGAAGTTCAACGACACCTATGGCCACGACACTGGCGACCAGGTGCTGCGACTGGTTGCAGCCAGGCTCGCGCGGGTAAGTGGAGGAGGACAAGCGTACCGCTGCGGGGGCGAAGAGTTCGCCATTCTATTTCCCGGCAAAGTCACGGCGGAGGTCCTGCCGCACCTCGAACAGCTGCGGGCAACGATCGCAGCATCCGAATTTCAGCGGCGCGGCGCAGATCGCCGCCAGATTCCGCGCGGGCCTGACCGGCGCAATGAACGCGCGCGCGGCCGTGCCAGAAAAGGGCATGCGATTCGCGAGCTTCTGCGGGAGGCTCCGGCTGGTGCACTCTCCGTCACGGTCAGCATTGGCGTTGCACACTCAACCGCCGCACGCACAGCCGCGCACACAGCCGATGACCGCCCTCATCCGGATCTTGTACTCGAAGCAGCTGACAAAGCTCTGTACCGCGCCAAGGCCAACGGCCGCAATCGGGTCGAGACCGCAACTTCGGTTCGGAGGCAAAAGGGTGCGAAGGCGGCCGGAATAGCCTGAAGGACAACGGTTCCGACGCGGAGCAAATCAGAAGCACTAGAAGAACGAATCCTGGAGGAGCCTTTGCAACGTGCGGTCCGGACCGTCAATTGTAGGACGGGAAGTTTGACGGCCCGGTTCCGTACGTTTTCGCAAGCACCGCTGGCCGTGCGGTCAGCCGGCGGTCGTAGGCGGGATTGGAAGTTTCCGTCCGCTGCCTGCGCAGGCAGGACATTTGACCCGGATAAACGCAACGCCTTCGGACTTACCGTTCAAGTCCACCGGTTTCGTAACGTATCCAGTACCGCCGCAGTTCGGGCAGTCGTCCGGGCTCAACCCTCCCCCCTCTGTTGTAAGAGCATTTTCCACGACTCGCAGGAAAAAATTTCACGGGAGTATTCCCTGTTACGAATCACGAACAAACCCCCGGGGCATGAAGGAGTGATCCGTGGCCAGCAATGAAGAACGCGTCGGCAAGTTCCTGAAGCGCCTGCTCGAGCGACGATCTGCGCTGGAGGTGGCCCAATCGCTCTCGCCAACGGACGTTCCCGCACCTCCACGCATTCCCGGCGGCGCTTCGGTCGACCTTTCTGTGGTCAACAAACGTTGGGAGTTATTTCCGACCCGAGAGGAGCTGCGGCGCGCGCTCCTGCCTCCTGCGTCCGAAAGCGATCTCACCGCCTATGAGAATCACATCGAAAACTGTATCGGCGCGGTCAAAATCCCGATCGGCATCGCCGGGCCATTGCGCGTGCGCGGAGTTTTCGCCTCCGGCGACTATTACGTGCCGCTGGCCACAACCGAGGCCGCACTGGTCGCCTCGTACTCGCGTGGCGCGAACGTGATCACCGCCGCCGGCGGGTGCGTAAGTGTCCTGCTGCACGAAGGAGTCAGCCGCACGCCCGGATTCGCCTTTCGAAGCCTGGTCAGCGCGGGACTGTTCGCCATCTGGTGCCATGAACATCGCGCGGAACTGCGCGCGGCGACCGCGCAAACCACCAGGCACGGCGAACTCACCGATATCGGCATCGCCATGGAGGGCAACCACGTCTATCTGCTGCTCGAGTTCGCGACCGGCGATGCGTCCGGCCAGAATATCGTGACCATCGCGACTCAGGCCGTGTGTGAGTACATCGCCCAGAACTGTCCGCTCAAGCCCGATTACAGCTTCGTGGAGGCGAATCTCTCCGGTGACAAGAAAGCCACAGCCCACTCCTTTATTAATGTGCGGGGCAAGAAAGTGAGCGCTGAAGTGACCCTGCCCCGCACACTGGTCGAGGAACGTCTGCACACGACTCCCGAACTGCTCGAGCAGTACTGGAAAATGTCGGCCATCGGCGCGATCCAGAGCGGAAGCATTGGGGCCCAGGGCCATTTCGCCAACGCGCTGGCCGCTTTATACATCGCATGCGGGCAAGACCCCGCGTGCGTCGCCGAATCCGCGGTCGGCGTGACGCGCATGGAGATCAACCGCGACGGCGACCTTTACGCGTCCGTTACTCTGCCCAGCGTCATGGTTGGCACCGTTGGCGGCGGAACTTCCCTCCCTACGCAAAAAGCGTGTCTCGAAATTATGGGCATGGCTGGCCCGGGACACGCTCAAGCCCTCGCAGAAGTCTGCGGTGCACTTGCGCTCGCCGGCGAGATTTCCCTCACGTCAGCGATTTGCGCCAATGAGTTTGCCCGGGCCCACCAGAAACTCGCGCGAGGTCCAGGCCAGTCAAGTGGCGGTGAACGCAACTAATATGACCAGCTCTGCCATATCTTCCGGCAAAGGCGGAGACCGCGCTCAGAATCGCTGGTGGATTTATCAGCGCGAGCGTTTTCCGGTTTTCGCCCATGCGCCCCTCATCGCCGCATTCAGCCTGTCTGCCGTCTGTTACTCCGCTCTGATGCGCGCCGCCCATCGGCCGCCGCATTGGCAATCTTGCCTCGTCGCCTTTTTCAGTTCTTTTCTCTTCTTTCTTCAGCTTCGCATCGCCGATGAATTCAAGGATTTTGAGGAGGATTCCACCTACCGTCCCTATCGCCCGGTGCCCCGCGGTCTGGTGACTCTGCGCGACCTGGGATGGGTGTGGGCCGGTTGCATCGCAATCCAGTTGGCACTTGCGCTGTGGCTGTCGCCAAGGCTCATCGTTTTGCTGGCGATCACATGGTGTTATCTCGCATTGATGAGCAAGGAATTCTTCGCGCGCCGCTGGCTGAAGGCGCGTCCGGTCACCTACATGGTCTCCCACATGCTGATCATGCCCCTTATCGACCTTTACACCACCGCCTGCGACTGGATACCCGCCGGCTACATCCGTCCGCCGCGCGGGCTGCTGTGGTTTCTCCTCGTCAGTTTTTTCAACGGCATGGTGGTGGAGATCGGGCGCAAAATTCGCTCGCCGCAAGATGAAGAAAAGGGGGTTGAGACTTACAGCTTTCTCTGGGGCCTCAGGAACGCCGTTGCCGCCTGGCTTGGCATGCTGATACTGACGGGCGCCTGCGGGTTTCTGGCGGCCGGGTCAATCTCCTTTGCCCTTCCGGTCCTTATTATTATGTCGACGCTGTTCGTGGCCGCGGTTGGCGTCGGCAGCTTTTTCCTGCGCAACAGCCTGCCGGGACGCGGGAAGAATGTCGAACTGATGTCCGGCGTCTGGAGCCTGCTCCTTTACCTGAGCCTCGGAGTCATCCCGACCGTCGTACGCTATGGGGCATGACATGAAATTTGCTCTTCGCGAAGGCGGATTGGCCGAACTGGGGTTGACGGAACTCGGAGGCAAGGCCCTCGCCCTTCTCCGCTTGGGGCAGTTCGGATTGCCCGTGCCCCCCTGGTTTGCAGTGCCGCCCTCTGCATTCACCGACAGCTTGACGAGCGATCTGTCCGCCGCGCTTGCATCGCAGGACCTATCCCGGCTGAACTCTGCGTTGGCCTCACTGCGGCCGTCCGAAGAAGTTCGCGCCGAGATCGAAGCCGCCCTGCGTACCCTGGGCGGCGACAACTCGCGTTTCGCAGTTCGCTCGTCTGCGGTCGAAGAAGACAGCACTCAGCACTCCTTCGCGGGGCAACTCGAAACTTTTCTTTTCGTCATACCTGAATCAATCCCCGGGAAGATCGCCGATGTGTGGCGCTCCGGCTTCAGCGAACGCGTCATGGAATACCGGCGCCAGCACGGGCTGTCGCTCGCTCCCCTTACCGCTCCTGCGGTGCTCGTGCAGAAAATGGTGAACGCCTTCGTTTCCGGAGTCGCCTTCAGCTCCGATCCGGTCAGCGGCAGACGCTCTTTGGCTATTGTCTCCGCTGTGCCCGGCCTCGGAACTGCGCTGGTCGGTGGCGAGGCCGCTGCCGACGTCTTCAAGATCGACCGCTCAGGTACGATTGTCGATCGTGCGATCGTCAGAAAGAACATTTGCCACCGATTTGATCCCAACGCCGTGGAGGGCGTCTCGGCTGTCGCGCTGACCGACGCCGAAGCCTTCAAGCCTGCGCTCACCGATGAGCAGGCGCGCGCCGTCGCCGAACTTGCCCGTCGCGCCGCGCATGCCTTCGGCCAGCCCCAGGATATCGAGTGGGCGATCGAAGACGACCAGTTGTTCCTGTTGCAATCACGCCCCATCACGACTCTCCGCGATCTCGCTGACCCCGAAGGCGCGCTCAATTTGTGGGACAACAGCAACATCACGGAGAGCTACAACGGCATCACCACGCCGCTCACCTTCTCGTTCGCCCGCTACGTGTATGAAGGCGTGTATCGCCAGTTCTGCCGCATCCTGCGTGTTCCCGAGAACAAAATAGCCGATAACCAGGGGACATTCAGCTGCATGCTGGGGCTGATCCGCGGCCGAATCTATTACAACCTTTTGAACTGGTACCGTGTGCTCGCGCTGCTTCCCGGATTCACCGTGAATCGCCGCTTCATGGAGCAGATGATGGGTGTGCGCGAGAGTCTTCCCGCCGAAGTTGTCGGCCAGTTAAAGCAAGCCCGCACTCGGGATCGAGTCTTGGACGCACTTCGCAGCGTGCACATGGTCGCAGGACTCGCGCTCAGCTACATCCGGCTCGATCGGCAGATCGAGGATTTCTATGCCCGGCTGAACGAGGCGCTGGCCGCGCCCGATCCCGCATTCGCGGACATGCGCCTCGACGAGCTCGTCACACATTATTACAAGCTCGAACATCAGCTGCTTTCGCGATGGGACGCGCCTCTGGTCAACGACTTCTTCGCCATGATCTTTCATGGCGCCCTGCGCAAGCTCACCGCGCGCTGGTGCGGCGATGAAAACGGAATGCTCGCCAACGATGCCATTCGCGGTCAGGGAGACATGATCAGTCTTGAACCTGCAGCGCGTGTGCGCGAGATGGCCGCGGTCGCTTGCGCGAATCCGAAGCTCGCTGCCGCCCTGCGCGATGCCCCGCTGGCACAGATCGTCAGCGACATACGCCAGGATCCCGAGTTTGCCAAGCTCTACGATGCTTACATCGCCAAGTTCGGCGATCGCTGCCTGGAGGAGTTGAAGCTGGAGAGTGAAACTCTCCGCGACAATCCTCTTGTTCTTCTGCGCAACATCGGCGAGGTCGCCCGCGTATCCGCGGTTCCGGCGCAACCTCGTGACACGGCCCTCGCCGATGCCGAACAGAAAATGCGGGCAGCATTGTCGGGCTCACCGATTCGTCGTAGAGCGCTGTTCTGGGTTCTGCGCCAGGCGCGCAAGCGGGTGCGTAACCGAGAGAATCTTCGCTTTGAACGAACGCGATTGTTTGGAACGATCCGCCGCCTCTTCCTCGAGGCTGGGCGCCGTCTCCAGGCGATGGGGAAACTTGACGACGCCCGCGATGTTTTCTATCTCGAACTCCCTGAGGTTCTCGCTTTCAACAACGGCACTGCGACGACTGCCGATCTTCACTCTCTGGTCGCATTGAGAAAGCAGGAATTCGCGAGCTACTCGAAGCTCCCCGCTCCCGCCGATCGCTTCGAAACTCGCGGAGCCGTTTGCCACGCGCAAACTTATAGTTCTACGGAAACCAATCATAAAGTCGCGGCCGAAGGGGAGGAGCGGCACGGCCTCGGCTGCTGTCCGGGCGTAGTACGCGGCATCGCCTGCGTCGTTCGCGATCCCAGGAACGCGCGTCTTCCCGCGGGTTGCATCCTGGTTGCCGACCACACCGACCCCGGATGGATCATGCTCTTTCCATCCGCCAGCGGACTGCTCGTCGAGCGCGGCAGTCTTCTTTCTCACTCCGCCATCGTCGCCCGCGAGCTCGGCATTCCAGCCGTCATCTCGCTCCCCGGCCTCCTCGATTGGCTGCGCGACGGCGATGAAGTCGAACTGGACGGCGCTGCCGGTATCGTTCGCCGGGTGGCGGGCAAGGAGAGCCATGCGTAGCGAAGCCGCCGATCGTGCGGATTTTTCCGGCATTCGCTACGCTCAATGCTGGGAAGACGCCGACATCTTGCTGGAAGCGCTCAAGCCCGGTCCGGGCAAGCGTTGCCTCTCAATCGCCTCCGCCGGGGACAACGCTCTGGCCCTTTTGTCCCGCGCTCCCGAGAGTGTGCTCGCCATCGATCTCAGTCCGGCGCAGCTTTATTGTCTGGAGCTGCGCGTCGCCGCCTACCGCACACTTCAGCACCAGGAACTCCTCGCCCTCATCGGATCTGTTGACAGCAACGACCGGCCGCGCCTGTATCAGGCCTGCCGCAAACGTCTTTCTTATTCCGCCGCCAGCTTCTGGGATCAGCGACCGGCTCAAATCGCGGCCGGCATCGGCTCGATCGGCAAGTTCGAGCATTATTTCCAAATGTTCCGCACGCGCGTCCTGCCTCTGGTCCATTCGCGCAGCCGCGTGGACAACTTGATGCGCCCCAAATCTCTCGCGGATCGGCGGTCGTTCTACAAGATGCAGTGGGACAATCTCCGCTGGCGCCTGATGTTCCGCATATTTTTTTCCAGGACGGTGATGGGCCTGCTGGGACGCGATCCCGAATTTTTTCGCTACGTTGAGGGCAGTGTTGCCGAGCGAATTCTTGAGCGCACGGAGTACGCCCTTACCGAACTCGACCCCGCTGAGAATCCCTATGTGCACTGGATTCTGACCGGCCGGCACGATTGCGCTCTCCCTGCCGCCCTGCGCGAGGAAAACTTCGAACCCATTCGCAGAAATCTGGACCGCCTGGAATGGCGCTGTGACTCACTGGAGGAGTCACTCACACAGTCGCAGAAATTTGACTGTTTCAATCTGAGCGACATTTTTGAATACATGGCTCCCAACACCTATGAAGCGCTGCTGCGGCTGATCGTCTCCAAGGCCCGGCCCGGGACCCGGCTGGCATACTGGAATATGCTCGCGCCGCGACGCCGTCCCGAATCAATGGCTGCAACCTTGCGGCCTCTCTCGGAATTGAGCGCGCGTCTGTTCGCGCAGGATCGCGCTTTTTTCTACAGCGCGTTCGTGGTAGAGGAGGTCGAGGTCGTATGACCCAGCGCGATGCACTTGCGATTCTCATTGTGCTGGCATGCGCACTGGCCATGCTTTTTGTCTTGCGCTTCTACCGCAAGCGGACCAGCGCGGAGGCGGAATGGGTGCGCAAGCTGGCGCACATCAGCACCGGTTTCATGTCGATCTGCCTGCCTTGGATCTTTACCCAGCGCCTTCCGATCTTCATCATCTGCGGAGCCTCTGTCGCTCTCCTTCTCGGCATGCGCTATGTGCCATTGGCGAAAACCCGCCTGTCCGGCGTTCTCGACGGCGTGGCGCGCCAGTCATGGGGTGAAGTCTGTTTTCCGATCTCGGTCGCCATCCTTTATCAGTTGGCTCACGGCAGCAAATTGCTGTACGCCGTTCCTCTGGTGGTCCTCACCCTCGCGGACACCGTCGCGGCCTTGACCGGAAGCGAATACGGGAAACACGGCTATGCCGCCGCCGGCGCCAGCAAGAGCATGGAGGGCTCGATCGCATTTTTCGTCACCACATTTTTCAGCGTGAACGTCGCTCTGGTCGTGTTCTCCGACGCCGGTCGCATCGAAACATTGCTGATCTCGCTCAACATCGGCATCATCGTGATGCTGCTCGAAGCCATCGCCTGGCGCGGACTCGACAACATTTTCATTCCCCTTGGCGTGTTTATCCTCTTGCACATTTACCTGGCCATGCCGCTCGGGCAGTTGTGGGACCGTTTCCGCGTGGCGGCGGCGCTGGTTCTTCTTGCCACCGCCTACGCTCGCCGCACCACGTTGCAAGGCAGCGCGGTGCTGGCTGCTGCCCTTGTGCTTTATCTCTCATGGGCGCTCGGAGGATGGCAGTGGCTCGTTCCCCCGCTGCTGTTGCTCTTGGCTTACGTCTTCTTCATTCCCCGCAAGATCGCGCCTGAAGATCGAACCCATACCGCCCTCGCAGTTTTAGCCATCGCCTCGGCCGGGCTGCTCTGGCTCTTCTTACTGCGTGTGTGGCAACAGCCCGCGCTCCTGTTTCCCTACACGCTGGCCTTCGCGATTCATCTTGCGATCATCGCCTGGAACTTTCTCTATCCGCGCTTTCCTTCATCCCGGCTGATCATGATCGCCTGCGTTCCCGCCGCCTGGGTGCTGATGTTTCTGCCGTACGTTCTTATCGAGCACATCAGTAGGCTTTCCCTGCTGCAAGCGGCGCTGGCGCTACCAATCTCTGCTGTCACGTTTGGAGTGTTCTATCTTCTCGAGCCGCAACGCGACGGTATCTACCCCGCGAGCGGCCCGCGCTGGGCACGCCAAGCCGGCATCGTGTTGCTTTCAACATTCGCAGCGAGGATTTTGTGGCGATTCGTGTAGCTGCCTCTAGCACCGCATCTGAGATTGATCGTCTAAGGCATTCTGATCGGCTGCCGCCTTTCAATGCTCTCGACTTCGAATCCCAGCGTGCCAACCTTCACCTTTGCGCTTTGGGCGACGGCGGTCAAGTCCTCGCTCGATGCTCGCTCTGGTGGGGCGAAGCTCCACCGTATCAGCAGCACCGCGTGGGCACGATCGGGCATTATGCCGCCATGGATGACACTTCCGCTGCGGCCCTGCTAACCGAGGCGCAAACTCGTTTGCGCGCAGCCGGCTGCACCATCGCGGTTGGACCGATGAATGGAAATACCTGGCGCAGCTATCGCTTCGTCACTGACGCCGGCGATCTGCCACCATTCTTTCTGGAGCCGGCGAATCCTCCGGAGTGGCCCAGGCAATTTCTGGAGGCAGGATTCTCATCGCTCGCCTCATATTTTTCTGCAGTCAACAATGACCTGTCACAGCGCGATGAACGCATACCAGAAGTCGCAGCTAGAATGACGGACGCAGGAGTCGTCATCCGTTCCGCGGACTCCGATCTTCGCCGCGAGCTTCCGCCGATCTACCGTGTCAGCCGAATTTCATTTCAGCAAAATTTTCTGTATACCGAACTGCCCGAGTCCGCATTTGCGGCGATGTATGAACCTGTTCTTCCCCACGCGCGCCCTCAACTCGTGCTGCTGGCCGAGCAGCGCGGTCAATGTGTTGGCTATCTATTCGCGATTCCCGACTTCGCGCAGGCCGCCCGCGGCGCTTCCCTCGACACTTTCATCATCAAAACCGTCGCCATCCTCCCGCATCCCGAACTGCGCGGCCTCGGCAGCCTTCTGGTCTCGCGCGCGCAGGAAGTCGGCCAGAGTCTCGGCTTTCACCGCTGCATTCACGCACTCATGTTTGAAAACAACATTTCTCTCAACATCAGCCGCCACTACGCCTCGGTAATGCGCAAATACACACTTTATTCCAAGGAACTCCACGGATGAACATTGGATGAACGATGAACATCGCCGAGACTCTCCTCGCGCGCGCGTCCGAACTCGGTGATCAGTCGGCTTTAATCGACGTTCACCGTGCCAGGGACCGCGTGTTGACATTCCGCGAATTCGAGCGGGCAACCACAAGAGTCGCCGCGCAATTCCGCGCGGCCGGCCTGCAGCCAGGCGATCGCGTCCTGCTCTTCCATCCCGTAGCCACTGAACTTTATCTCGCGCTCGTCGCCCTGTTTCGGCTGGGCTGCGTCGCGGTTTTTCCAGACCCCTCCGCCGGACGAGCCCATATCGAGCGCTGTTGCTCCATCCTTCCTCCCGCGGCCTTCTTCGGCAGCCGTCGAGCTCAGCTCCTCCGACTGGCAATACCTGCGCTTCGCCGCGTGCCGATTACGTTTTGTCCGGAATGGTTTCCCGGCACCATAAGAATTCAAACAATAAATCAAGAAAGAATTCATCCAAACGGCCCGGCAAACTCCGCCGGTTCTATCGTGTCCCTTCCCGACGATGCCCCCGCTCTGATCACCTTCACCAGCGGCAGTACTGGTCAACCCAAAGCCGCGCTGCGAACGCACGGCTTCCTTGTCGCCCAGCATCGCGTACTGGAACGAAGTCTCGGGCTTCAGCGCGGCGGATGTGATCTCACCACACTGCCGATCTTCGTGCTGGCCAATTTAGGATCAGGGGTCACCAGCGTTCTTCCAAACGCCGATCTGCGTTCTCCCGGAATGATCGATCCCAGGCCAATGCTCGCTCAGATTCAACGGCACGGCATTCAAAGTACAGCCGCTTCTCCCGCGTTGATGGAACAACTTCTCAGCCACTGCGAGCGAGAAAAAACAGCCATACCGCAGTTAAGAAAAGTTTTTCTGGGTGGCGCGCCTGTATTTCCCCGTGTGCTTCGCAAGGCGAAGCAATTCTGTCCAAACGCGGCGATCGCCGCTGTATACGGTTCCACCGAAGCCGAGCCGATGGCGGAAATCGCTCTCGACCAGATCTCGGATGCTGATTTTCTCCTCATGCGAAATGGCACAGGCCTCCTGGCGGGTCCTCCCGACCCGTCCATTTCGCTGCGTGTGATTCGCGACCAGTGGGGACAGCCGATTGCGCCCCTCACCCGTCCGCAGTTTGATCACCTCGCGCTAGTGCCCGGGGAGGCGGGCGAAATCGTGGTCTCCGGGGATCACGTGTTGCCCGGCTACCTGCATGGCGAGGGCGATGCCGAAACCAAATTTGACGTCGACGGAACGCGTTGGCATCGCACCGGCGACCTCGGTTACATGGATTACCACGGCCGTCTTTGGCTGCTCGGCCGATCGAGCGCCAAGGTTCGTGATGGACTCGGCATCCTATATCCCTTCGCAGTCGAGTGTGCAGCCATGGAGAGCTCATCGATCCGGCGCGCCGCACTGGTTGCGGGATCCGGCCGTCGCATCTTGGTGGTCGAGACCGAAGGACGGGCGTCCACCGAGGGAATCAGGCAATCGCTCTCCTGGGCCGAACTAGATCAGGTAGTTTCTGTGGACCGCATCCCGGTCGACAAGCGACACAACGCGAAAGTGGACTACGTCGCGCTCGCCAACAAACTGAAAAACTTCAACGTGACGATTTGACCTTCGTGCGAAACTGCGAACCTTTGCCTCTCGGCGCGGTGCAATTGCACGGTAAGGATTCCTGTTCACCAGCGGGGCTCTGCCGGTGACCAGAGGGGATCTCTACAACAGCTTCACGGGTCAAAGTGGCTGGCGGCTAGGGGATCTTGAGCGTAATCAGGATTTATCAACAACTACTCCGATGAAGAAATTTGTACTCACCCGGCAGTAGGTCCCGTTTCGAGAGTGGACAGGATCTACCGACTCGTTGTGCTAGTTACCTTGCGCGGGCTCTTGCCTGTACCGCGTGGCCGCACATAGTGGAAGCGAATGAGGTAGATGTTCTGGCAACGGCCGTGTTTTGCGACCTTAAGCAAATCGAGGACTCCAAGGAATCCCGATTCACGCGCGAGTTCTGGCGTAATGTCTGGAAGTCCAATCGTTTCGATGGAGTCGATTTCGATGGCGCCTCCGCCCATGCGGTATCTCATACCGACCAAAACATGCGGACGGGTCCAAAAACGAACGCTGCAGGTGATTTCTCCGCACCGAACTCCTTCCCGAAGTCGTTTGGTGAATATCATGTGCGTTCAGACTACCATCGAGCGCAGAAGGGCTCTAAGTGTAAAAGCGATTTCTCGCCAATCATTGCCGGCTAGCATGGCCAACTAGTACGCTAGTGGTTGGCTCTAGCAGCGCCACGCCAACGCGCCACTTCTCGCGGAGCCGTGCCGCACGCTTCGGTGCAACCCGCTCCATTGCCTTAAATATCCACACGCCTCTCATCGCGCGATTCAAACGGATGCCGTGGTCAATCATCGGATGGAATTCAACTTCACGCCAGCCATGCGGTTCGAAGAACTTGGTTCCTTCCGCCGGAGCAAATTGATAGTGCGTCTGCGCTCGCTTCAGTTTCCGCCCCCACCAGCGATTGATGCGTTGTTTCACGGCCGCTGTCGCTAGATCGGTTGCCCAGCGGCGAAAAGAACTCTGGGCGTGTAGATCCTCAGCAAGTTCGGCCACCACTGCCGGCGGCAGATACATCAGCAGACCCTCGCTCAGGATCAACGCGTCCTGCGATTCACGTGCGAGCCGAGCAAACAACTCACGGCGCTTTCCGGCGTCGGTTAAGTCAACAGCGATCCGCTCCAGTCGGCAGGCAGGCGTTTCAGCCGCAAGTGCCTCATTTTTCTCGCGCACTAAATCCGGCAAGTCGATCTCGATCCAGCGCAGCGATGCCGGCAGAGGCAGACGATACGGTCGCGCATCAAGGCCCGCAGCGAGATTGATTACGCTATCGACACCAGTTGCGACTAGCCGTTGCACGATATCGTCGAGCAGCACTGTGCGCACGATAGTCGACCATGCGATGCTTCGGCTGTAGAAGAGACTCCGGGCAATCTGCTCGCCGCGTGCTTCGCTTAGCTTGACCGCGAACTCGTCCTTGAACAGCGCGTCCGCACGCTGCGACTCCATTGCACGGTGATATGCCACCAGCAGCGCGGTGTCAGATACAGAGCGCAGAGCTTGCGGTTTTATCCGCATGGACGCACATTATAGAAGCGAGGACTGGGGCATTGGGCGTCGCTTCTGAACTAGGCGATATCGCTCATTGGTGGGTTATGAGCGTAAAGCGAGAATGCAAATTCATTCATGTGCCGGGAACACTGTCAGACGGGGCCTCGTCGTCACGATCGGCTTGCATCCCCAATTGTTCACCAAGTCCCTTCGCCAGAGCGTTCAAGCCGCTTGCCAGCCTGAGTCGCCAGCGCTCTTCTGAAAGTTTGGCCAATTCTTCCATGGAGCGTTCGAAGGCCTGCAGAGCACTCGCGGTTTCCGCTCTCAGCCAATCGGAGGCTGAGCTTACGATTGCCTTCTGGACAATCTTCATGTTCTCGCTGGCGGCGTCATGCTGATCGGAGAGCGTCTTCGCACTGCGAGCTAACAGCTCTTCGAAAATTTCGCTGGCGGCAGCCTCAAGCTGGCCGCGTGCATCTCGCAGGGTGTTGCTAGACATCTGACTCAGGCGCTGATCCAATCCCGACTCCAAGCTGCGAGTCGCCTCGTCCAATTTGGCGATGCGATGGTCGAGGTCTTCAATCTGCTCCTGCAGGCGCAATGACTCCGACGATACCGATGCGCGAAGCTGCTCCAGATCGGTGCGGCGCGCATGAAATTCCTGATTCAGGTTCTGTTCCAGGAAGTCCAGGAGTTCCTCACCCAGCCGCTTGAGCGAGTGACCTCCGTTCAATAGCTGATCGTGGAAGTCGTCCAGGCCGCGGTGCAGGTATTCTCGTGTTTCGTGGGAAATATGGGCAGAAAGATCCTGGGCCCGCTTTTCGACCGCAGCCAACTCCTCGGAGACTCGCTGCAGATAATGCTCGTGAGTCTCCGCCGCTTGCTCGTCCAGCACGACCTTCGCTGCTGCCAGCAGCTGTGCGGACTGCTGGCGCGCCTCCTCGAGGACTTTGGGACCGAGATCGCGGCGAAGGCGCACTTCGAGCTGTTGTTCAAGCTCAGGTGGGATGCTTGAGAGCGAGACCTCAAACCGGCTGGGATTCGCCTCCCGGTGAGCAAGCTTCTGGTTTAATGTAGCGACCTGCTCGTTCATTGTAGTGACCAGGAGCTGGAGCGGGCGAATGGACTCGGCAATCATTCGCATCACAGGCTTTTCCAGTTGCCGGGCGAGTCGCCCGAGCGCGGCCTCGGAGGAGTGGCTCACGGCTTCTTTCGGAGAAGGCGGTAGAAAAACGGGCACTAGAGTCTGCATGACTCTTGGAGGTACAGACACGGCCGCAACTGGCCAATCCTTCGGGTAATCTCGCAGTCCCCAGAAATTTTCAGGCTGATCGAGACTCGCTCCTAACCTCCAACGACGATTGTCAGATCCGACAGGTTGGCAATAGACCACATGCGCTGCTGCCTCTCGTCCTTCTTTGCTGTGCAAGTGCAGCGGAACACCGGCGTCCAGCTTCGCAGGCGAAAGCATGGCGCAACCATGAGCATTCACGACGAGGGTTTCACACACTTCGGAGAAGCGCGTCCCAGCAAGACTGGTCACCAGGATGGACACGGCGGCCGGAACTCTCGAACTTCGCCTGAGGGTCGTGGGCACTCTGGCGTTCTGCATGGGCTCAGCCTCGTGTTGCGACGAGTGGATGTTGCCGGCGCCCTCGGAAAAAGGCGCAACACGTTTACTACGATAGCTCGAAGTCGAGGAAAGGCAGACAGGCCGTAGGTATCGTGGCAGGAGTGTACCATGGGGCAGTAATCACGCTTGAAAACGGACGATCCACATTCTGGCCTTCGGCTCGCCATTCAGCTGGCTTTTCTGCTGGCCCGTTACAAGTCTCCGACCTCCACTCTCCCGTACAGATTCCACGTCTTCTCGTAACCGCGAACGGTGGACGGGCGCAGCCCCTGGCCGCGAACGACGGCTTGAAGGTCTGTTCCCAGAACTCGCCGGCGGTCCGGTTACCCTGTGGCGCGCCTCCGACGCCACGGTCGGAGTTTACCTGCAGCATGAGCTGGTCGCGCAGCCGCTTCACCTCGTCAGAGACCACCAGCTTCCGTCGTCGCCGCTCGAACCAGTGCTCGCGGTTGACGTCACACAGGTACCGCATCACTTTTCTTGATCCGTTCTTCGCGTCTTCGGTATAGAATCGGACGTAGAATTTTCCGCTCTTGACCTATGAGCTGTCCTCGTTGGTGTCTCACGATGGTCGCCTCTCCTGTGTCCATTATTCGTCTGTTTTGGACACCAACGGACGCCTGATCTTTGGTAACATTTAGTTAAGTTGTTTGTTTCAATACGGAGAGGTGGCAGAGTGGCCGAATGCGGCGGTTTGCTAAACCGTTGTACGGGCTAACACCTGTACCGAGGGTTCGAATCCCTCCCTCTCCGCCAGATTCATCAACAAGTTAGCGGATACCCTCATGCGGTCTGCGGTTCCCTGATTCATCTTCCTGACGTTTTTCGACCCAGTCTTCATGTTGTATGCAACGATTATGCAACGAACATCGGGCGAAGCCAATGGCCCGACGGTGCAGCCGAAGTCGGCGTTCTTTCATAGTTACTCGGCGTAACCACAGTCACCGGGCTGTGGAACGGAAGTCGCAGCGATTATCCACTACAAGCGGGAAGCGAGAGACCGGTGGAGCAAAGCGACAGCGAGCGTATATCATGCGATGGAAATGGGAATGAATGTGCGGAGTGCCGTCGATAAGTTGGGCTTTGCACTGTGTGCGCTTGCCGTCGCAATCTGCATTGTCGTTCACATCGGCAGTTTTGTGGGGGGCATTTCCCTGATATGGGTAATTCCTCCCTTCATTCTCTTGGGTGGCGCGATACTTTGTTCGAGGGTAGTGCAACCCCGGCTCCGACTGCCACTCCGAATCGACAAGGTGTCGCTTGTAGGTTTCGGACTACTTGCATACTCAATTCTCCTGTTCATTTATTTCTACAAAACGACAGGAGGGGCATCTAGTGTCGCTGTTGTTGATGGCCGATACGTCTCGATGCACAAAGAGCACGTCATCAGGAATATCAGCGAACAGGAGTATCGGATGTTTCCGAATCTGTGGACTCGCGTAATGAGCGCATGGTTGGCGATGATGGCTGTTTTCTGTTCAAAGTCATTCACGTTTCCTCAATGGCTCAATGGCATGGTCGCTACAGATAGGTTGGAGCAGACGAAGAGATGACTCCGCGAACGTAGCAAGAATTGTCCGTTGGTTCTGATATTGTTGGCGTACGGCCAGATTGACATGAAACGCTGGCGATTGTCGATTACGTTGGTCGTCATCCTCATCATCGGCGTTGTCACTGTACACCCCATACGTGAGAAACGAGCACAGCGAAGACGAGAAGCCCACTATCAGTCTATTCTGCGTGACTATTCGGACTCGCTAAAACCCGGAATGACTCGGCTTGAGGCCAAGAAGTATCTCCAATCGCAGAATGTAACTGTCCGCCAGATGTGTTGCGAAGAACAAAAAACCCCCTCCCCGTTGACCGGGGAGAGGGCGGTTGCAGTCGCAGAATGTTTTAGTCGTCGTTGTCAGCCTTGGCCGGGGCTGCGCGATGGAAGTCGCTCGGCCACCGTACTGTTTTCTCGCCCGGGTAGGGGACCTTATACCCGGTGGAGTCGTACCAGTCGTAGTGCCTGACGATGTCCGGGTCCTCGGAGTCGGGCTTGTGATACTTGCCGGCGAAAATCTCCGCCTTCTTCTGGTCCCACGCAGCCTGCAGAGCTTTGGCAGCAGGGCTCATCCGTACTTCCTTAGCCACAGGTTCTGCCGGAGGCGTATACCCCGAAACGCCGTAGTACAGCGGGACCCCGTTTGCCACGTGCGTCCAAGGCGCGAAGTTGCCTGCGGGCGGGTTATTAGTGAAGAGCGGGAACAGCGGCGAAGCCACCAGGTCGTTCTGGTTCATCGGTGGGATGCCGAGAATCTGCTCGATGGTGCGGGTGAAGTTGACCTGCGTGATGAAGGTCGGTACTTCGAGGACCGCAGGGGGGGTGCTGGTATTCGGCTGAGGCACCTGGTTGACATAGGGGCTGATGATGTAGCCCGGGCTGCGGTGACCGTCGACGTGGTCGACGCCGGTCTGCGCGTCATCTTCCTCGACGAAGATCGCCGAAGAGGACCAGATCGGGCTGTGGCTGATAATGTCCACGAAGCGGCCAAGGGCCAGGTCGTTATCGGCCTGCATAGCCGCCGCGTTGGGCGGTCCGCCGGTGTGGTCGGAACTGATCCACATGAATTCCAGCGAGGGTACGGAATTATGGGCCAGGTCGTTGGCGAAGTCCTGTGACCAGATATCCACCCGGAACTGATCGGGGATGCCCAGGTCGAACTGCGGGTAG
>JASHNU010000035.1 GCA_030041475.1 Candidatus Sulfotelmatobacter sp. | reverse complement strand
TTGGAGCAGAGGCCGCCGGGGTATTCGGAACATAGCCGCCGTCGATCAGAACCAGGCCTGCCACCAATTCGGGATCCTGTGCCGCCAGTGCGGTTGCGACGAACGCTCCCATGGAGTGGCCCACCACAACGCTGGCGCCGAGGCCCATCGCTCGCATGGCGGCCGCGACATCGCGTGCGTGCTGCACCATCCCATACGGTCCTTCGGGCTTGTCGGAATCGCCACGGCCTCGCAGATCGAACGCCAACAGCGGCAGTCTGCCTTCCAGAGACTCCGCGATCCCGATGAAATTCATGTATGGTGCAGTCAGGCCGGGCAGAGCGACGACGGGCGCGCCGCGTCCCGGCCAGTAGCCAAAGGCGAGTTCGAGGCCATCGCCGCGCACCCGTCCGCAGGCCTCTCTCGTCACTCGCAGACAGCCCGCATTGTGAGTTGTAGGATTCACCGTGTCTTTTTCGGGCAAGAAAACGACTTCAGCGAAGAAACTGGACCCAGCAGCAGCCTCGGCCAAAACGCGGATCACGTGCCGAGCACCAATCCGCCATCGACCGACAGAACCACCCCCGAAATGAACGAGGCCGCATCCGACGCCAGCCAAACATAAGCTTCCGCCACGTCTTCGGGCGTGCCCATTCGTCCCAGCGGTGTGTGGGCAATCATGCCCTGCATCACCTTCTCCGGGATGGTGCGAACCAGTTCCGTCGCGATGAAACCCGGAGCCACCGCATTGATCCGAATATTGTACTTTCCTAGTTCGCGTGCCCAGGTTTGAGCGAACGAAATCACTCCCGCCTTCGCCGCCGCGTAATTCGTCTGGCCGAAATTTCCATAGAGCCCCACGATCGACGAGGCGTTGAGAATCACTCCGCCACCCGCTCGAATCATGTACGGTACGGCGGATCTGGCGCAGTTGAACACACCTTTGAGGTTCACCGAAACGACCGCATCAAAGGCATCGTCACTCATCGTGCCTGCCGCTTCGCCGTCTTTCCACTTCACCAGTTGCGAATCGCGCGTAATCCCGGCGTTGTTGATGAGCACATCAATCCTGCCCCAACGCTCCGCTACTTCGCGAACTCCAGCCGCGACATCCTGTGCGTCGGTGACGTCCGTTTTCCGCAGAAATGGTTCACCACCTGCTGACTTAAGCTGATCCGCGAAGTCAGCTGGCATCTCCGCCACGTCCCATGCTGCAACGCAGCACTGCTCTCTGGCAAAGCGCAGGGCGGTGGCTCGACCAATGCCAGCCGCCGCGCCCGTCACAATTACGACTTTGTTGCGCAAGCCAGAGGCAGTCATGCGGTCTGACGATGGCTCCTAGAAATTCACTTTGGCCGCGAACTGAATCACTCGCGGCCCGACTGTCGTGCCTACGATCTGTCCATAACTGGCAGGCGCTTCCACGATGCTCAGCGGATTCGCAAAGCTCACCATATTAAAGGCGTTGAAAAATTCAGCGCGGAATTCAACCTTCGACCGTTCCGTGATCGGGAAAAACTTGACCAAGGAGATGTCGAGGTTCCTCTGGTTGGGCCCGCGGAGAATATTGCGGCCAGACGTGCCGAAATCGCCGATCGCGGTTGCGGGTGTAAAGCAGGCCGTGTTGAAGTACTCGCCCAAGCGTTTTTCCACGCTGCCGCTCAACACCGGATTACACCCGGGAGTAATATCAGCACGCGCTTGCACGAACGCCGTTTCGTTCGTGTATACGGTGAACGGCGTCCCACTTTGCAGGGTGAGAACACTGGCCAGTTCCCAATTGTTCGCGACCTGTTTGCCAAAGCCGGAGGTTCCTTTGTAGAAGGTCGGCAGATCATAAATTCCGCTGAACACGAAACGCTGACGACGGTCAAAATCAGAACTGGCGCGGTTGTTCAGAAATCCGGGCGCTTCGTTTCCTGGAACAACTGTGACGTCACTCGTTCCGGTCGCGTCGCCCGAATAGTCATCAATCGTGTGGCTGTACGTATAGGAACCAAGGAACTGCAGCCCGTAGGAAAATCTCTTGGTCACACCAATCTGGAGCGAGTTGTAATTCGATATCGCCGAGCTCTGCATCAAGTGGACGCCGAAACCCTGCACGGCAAGACTCGATAGCCCGGGACCATACTGGGAGACGGTAAAGGCGCCCGGGGCGACTGCCTGATTGAGATCCACCAGCCGGTACAGCTTGCGCCCAGCCGAACCAACGTAGCCCACATCCAGCATCCAGTTGTGGGCGAACTCGCTCTGCACCCCCAGGCTGAACTGCTGGATGTAAGGCGTACGGAAGTCATGCAGGTCAGGATAGATTCCGTTCGCCGATACGACTGCAAGCCCGGTTGGAGAAAGCGGGGTAGGTGCCTGCAGCATGACCGCCGGCGGACCCTGGACTCCCAGGGGAAAGTAAGCCGGATTGTTGAACTCCAGCGGAAAAGCGCTCGGTTGAGGAACGTCGACAAATGGAGTTGCGATCGGGGTCAGGAACGCCTGCGCCAGGGTGTAGTAAGGAAAATTCAACAGCTGATTATTCAGCAGGCGGGAGTTCGCGCGGTCATAGTAAATGCCATACCCTCCCCGCACCACCAGCCGGTTCGAATTCTCCAGCGGTTGCCAGGCAAAGCCGATGCGCGGCGCGAAGTCCTCTTTGTTGGAGGGCACAAGAGACGCTTGCACCAACGGTACGTCGGGCAGCGGAGTCTTTGCATTCGATGCCTGGACGAATCCCCCCGTGATTGCCGTGTTGTCACCCGCAGGAAGTCCGGGAATCGTCACCGTCGTCAACCTTGACGGATCGAGTCCGATGAATCGCCCTTGCGCCTCGGTGAAGGGACCGAAGAAGTCGTAGCGAACACCCAGTGTCAGAGTAAAGTTGTCAGACACCCGCCAGTCGTCGTTAAAGAAACCGTTCCAATCCTGCGCGAGGACATCACGGCTGTTCACGCCTGAACCCATGACAGTAAAGTCCGCCGCACTTGATTCCCCGTATGCATTGGCGCCGCCGAGAAACGTGTAAAAGGCATTTCCGGCATACGGCGGGAGGTTGAATATCCCGAGGTCGAAAATCTGGCCACGCGTGTAGAGATTAAAAAAAGCCAGGTTCAACTCGTGGTGCTTATATTCCGCCCCGGCTTTCACGCTGTGGCGTCCCTTCTGCCAGCTCAGAGTGTCCCCGGCCGTGTATGTCGTTTCGACTCCGCCGTTGTCCGAGAACGGGTTCGCGCCCACATCGAAATAATTCGCCACGGAGATCTCAGGCATTCCCGCGAAAAGATTGCTCAGCGGCGAAGTGATTCCCAGTTGCGAAGATGAAAATGGTTCCTGCGGCTTCGATCCAGTGGTAATCACGCTGTATCCAAATCGTGCGTCGTTGACCACGTGCGCAGAAACTACGTGCGTGTCGTCGATGGAAAGCACTCTCTGGTTCAGGTTCGCTGTGCCGCCGAAGCCGGGCACGGGCAGGGCATTCGCAAGTCCAAACAGGTTGAACAAGCCCTGCGTTGCCGGATTGTTCGCTCCGAAGAACTTGGCCGAAAGCCGGTTGGCGCTCGAAAGTTGAAAATCCAGATTCGCATTGAACTGATCTTCGCGAAACTTGGAAACGGCCACGACAGGTGCAGAGCAGACCCCGCCCACCGGCACACAGTTCGCGGGCGCTGATGGCAGCACGAATTGCCCATTCGACAATATGGCCTTCAGCAAGAAATCAGCGGTCTGATTATTCGTTTGCAGGCATCCAAGAGTGGCTGTCGCACAGAAGGCGACTCCGTAGCCTTGCGCCAGATTGTCGAGCGTTTGCTCGGAACGGTCATTCGTTAAATTCGACGGAACAAAAACCGTCCCGATCGAATTCAGCAGCGATGTTCCATTCCTCTCCCGGCTGCCCTGGTAGGACACGAAGAACCAGAGTTTATCTTTTACGATAGGCCCGCCCAGCGTGCCTCCAAACTGATTGCGTTTGTAGGGCGGGCGCGGAACGTGCGCGCCGTTCAGAAAGAAGTTGTTAGCGTTCAGCGCATCGTTTCGGAAAAACTCGTAGAGATTTCCATGAAAAGCGTTGGTTCCTGACTTCGTCACCGCCGCCACAATTCCACCGGCCACACGCCCCTGAGAGGCGTCGTACTGGCTGGTCTGGACGATGAACTCCTGTAGTGAATCTGTTGCCGGCACCGCCAGGTTCGGCGTGGAGCCGGTGCCAATGGAATTCGCATCTGCTCCGTTGATGATGACCGAATTCGACGTAGACCGATTGCCGTTGACATAAATCGGCGCCGCGCCGCGGCCCAGCTCGGACGAATTCTGCACAGGGCCAGATGTTCCCGGAGTGAGTGTCAGCAATTGCTGGAAGTTTCTGGTCGGCAGCGGCAGTTGGCGAATCTGGTCCTGCTGGATGACCGTGCCCCGCGCAGCGTTCTCGGTCTGCACCAGCGGCGTCTCCGCCTGCACCTCAACCACCGCTCTCTGCGCTGCGACGGCAACGCGAACGTCGAGCGTTGTCGTTTCCGTAATACGGACGACCGCTCCTTCCACCGTCGCCTTGCTGAAGCCTGCCTTCTCGGCTTCCACCGTGTACGTGCCCGGCGGCAGAAGCGCGAAAGCAAAGCGCCCACCCGCGTCGCTGCTGCTCTGGCGCTGAACGCCGGCGGTGCTGGTCACGGTCACCCTTGCCTCGCTGACGACCGCTCCGCTGGGGTCTCTCACGACGCCAGTGATCTGCCCGGTAGTGGGAGATTGCGCGCTCACAATGGCGGAAATCAAACAAAACCCGCTCAGAACAACAAGTGCAATGCTCGACCGCAGCTTCATACGCTTCTCCTTTGCCCTTCGACGACTATCGACGCGATGCTTTGCGTCCTCCGGTATAGAGCAGCACCAATTGATCGATGGCTTCGTCGTCATCCATACCGAGGTGCCGCTTCGCTTTAAACAAGTGTTCCGCCAGAAAGTAGGTGAAGAATTGCAGGTAAATCGCGGTGTAGGCGAGCGAAGGATCGACTCCGGGCGGAAAGGCAATCTTTGATTTGCGAATCACGACATTGGCGTATGTGCGCAGGCCGCCGGCGATTTCCCGAAAACTGTGGATGAAATGCTTGTGCCGGAATTCGACCACGTCGATATACATCAGGCGCCAGTAATCGAGGTTCTCGCGAACCACCCGTCCGATCGCCTTGGCCAGTTTGCGTAGTGAATCCGGGTCCAGCGATTCCATTAGCGGCATCAGCTCTCGCTGCCGAATGACTTCCATCTTGCGGCCGAGATGATGCACCAGGTCGATGAAAATGTCTTCTTTGGTGGCGTAGTAGATGTACAGCTTGCCCATCGAAATGCCGGCTTTATCGGCGATTTCGCGAACACTGGTGCCGTGGAAGCCCTTGCGGGTAAACAGCCGCAGGGCCGCGCGCTCAATCTTGCGCTTGTTCTTTTCGATGGTGTCGTCGAGCAGTCTGGGCATCCCGGCCCCTGAGCGCTTCCGCATCAAAGCGAGCGCTCGCTCTCTTTGCAGGGAAGGACTTTCGCATGGCGATCGGACTCATGTCAAGAAATTTCTTCGGGAAAGCTCGCCGTCTCCGTTGGTTTGTTTGGCACTTGACATCTTTCAAGGGTGGCCGGCTAACGAGCTGAGTTCCATCAAGCGAGCGTTTCCCAACCCCACCCTCCAAGTCGGCCTGACCTCCCGTTTGTCGGCCAAGCGGAAACCAGGCTGTTTGGCACAAGATCGAAGCAAGGCCATAATTTACGGATGGGGTTGCTCGCCTTCTCTCCATGAGGTGCTTTGGATGGAGGGTGTTTATATCAGCATCTTGCTCTGCTGGTGCCGGGCAGGATGGTTGGGATCGGTGAATTCGAGCAGCTCGATGGGCGCGCCGTTTTCGACTATGAACGCGACGCGGACGCCGTTGGATGGGCTGTTGGGAGGAATCAGGATTTCGCGGCCAGCAAGCTCGGAGGCGAGATCAGCCACTTCAAACGCGACGTGCGGAACTTGCCGGACGAGATCAGGGACCGC
>JASHNU010000034.1 GCA_030041475.1 Candidatus Sulfotelmatobacter sp. | reverse complement strand
AGCGTTTGGCCTTCAGGTTCCAGGGATGCTCGCCGCCGGGATGCTCCTGGTCGGTCATGAGGACCTCATCGCCGGCCTGCATATCAACGCCGTTGGCGATATAGCTATTAGCTTCCGTAGCATTACGCAGCAGAGCGATCTCGTCGCGTTTGCACCCGACGAAGTCGGCCATCGGGTCGCGGAACTCGTTCCAAGCGGCGTATCCCCAAATGGGGTAGTCTTCGGGATCCGCGGCATCCATTTTTTCCGTGGTGGCGTAGCCGTCGAAAATGGCCCGGAGGACGGGCGCCGGGCTCGAGCCGACGGTGCCGTTGTTTAAGTAGATTTCGTCCTCGGGAATGAGGAACTGGCGGCGGATTTCGGCCCAGTATGCGTCTTCGTTCTTGTCGAGCAGGGAATGATCAGGAAACGGAGGGATTTTCTCCAGCTGGGCAAAAAGGCTACCGCGGAGGGCAAGGGATGCGGCGAATCCGGCTACGGTTGTGGAAAGAAAATGACGGCGGTCGTGCATGCACCCTCCTCGGAAATCGACGGAAGGGGCTATGGTACGACCGCATACGTCTGCTGGCAAGGAGGGAGGCACACGGGGAATACGCCACACGGAGAAACATTTGTCTTGTTTCCGATCGAGCAAGTACCGGATAACCCAAACCCCCCGCTTCGGCGTCTAATTATCTGGCCAAGATAAGGTCTTGGTGTCTTCCCACCGGGGGTATAATCAAATAGGGAGTGGTCCTATGAAGCTCAGATGGCTGGCAAGCATGGTGGCATTGGCGGCGTTCAGCTCCGGACCGTGGATGTCGGCGCAGACGCAAAGCCCAGGGCAAGGGCAGGATCCGAACCAGACACAGACTCCGGGGCAATCGCAACCGCAATCGCAAGCTCCTACACCTGATACCGACAAGGGCCAGCCCAAGGCTGCGGACGTGCAAAACACCCCTCCGCAGAAGCCGGCGGCACTGCCCACGCAGGATGACAGCCAGATCAAGCATGACGGCGGCAAGAACGACGTGGATGCCGTCGGCAACCGCAATGTGGGATGCGGACGTGGTGTTGGGAACTGGTACTCGATCGAGCGTCAGGTGGCCGACGGGCGCCGCTATTCGCAGATGATCGAAGCGCAGATGAAGCTGGTGAACGACCCCGTGGTCACTGAGTATGTGAACCGGGTGGGACAGAATTTGGTGCGCAACTCCGACGCGCAGGTGCCCTTCACGATCAAAGTCGTTGATTCCGACGTAGTCAACGCCATGGCGTTGCCGGGCGGCTTCTTTTATGTGAACTCGGGCGTAATTCTCGCCGCCGACGAAGAGGCGGAACTGGCTGGCGTGATGGCGCACGAGATCGCCCATGTGGCCGCGTGCCACTACGGACGCGAAATGACACGGGCGCAGTTGCTGCAGATGATGTCATTGCCCGCCATCTTCATGGGCGGCTGGATCGGCTATGCGGCCTATGAAGGCATGGGGCTGGGCATTCCGCTGACGTTCCTGCACTTCTCGCGAACTTTCGAGGCGGAGGCGGACTATCTCGGCGTCGAGTACATGTACCGTGCGGGTTACGACCCATCGGCGTTCGTGTCTTTCTTCGAAAAGTTGCAGGCGATGGAGAAGAAGAAACCGGGGACGCTGTCCAAGGCGTTCGAGACGCACCCCCAGAATGCGGAGCGAATCGAGAAATCGCAGGAAGAGATCCGCAAGATTCTCCCGGCCAAGCAGCAGTACATCGTGACTACGTCGGAATTTGACGACGTGAAAGCTCGGCTGGCGGCGCTGGAAAACAAGCACAAAATTCTCGACCAGAAAGACACAAACAAGCCCAGCCTGCGGCGTACGGCCAATTCAGGCGATAACAACGGTAATTCGCAGGATGACGATCGTCCAACGCTGAAGCGGCGCGATGACTCCAACTAAGGTCGCGGCCTTTGAACGGCCGTTAAGGCAAAGCAATAAACCGGCGGCTTAGGCTGCCGGTTTCGTTTTGCGGTAAAGTGTTCCGGATTCTACCCGGTCACACGAATCTGTGATCTTAATCACAGATTCAGCTTGAGAACAGCCCTTAGTCTCGGCTAGGGTGGAAACAGTGCGCAGTCCGCAGGAGACGCTTCTAATGGCAGAAAATACGCTCACAATCACCGACAATCGCACTAGTAAAACGTACACCGTCCCGGTGGAGAACGGAACGATCCGGGCGATGGATTTGCGCCAGATCAAGACCGGTCCGGAGGACTTCGGGCTGATGACCTACGATCCGGCATTTCTTAACACAGCATCGTGCCAGAGCAGCATCACGTTCATTGACGGCGACAAAGGGATTCTGCGGTATCGCGGCTATCCGATCGAGGTTCTCGCCGAGCACTGCACGTTCCTGGAGGTGGCTTACCTGCTTTTGTTCGGCGAACTGCCGACGGAAAAGGAATTGAAACAGTGGGTCTACGACATCACGCATCACACCATGCTGCACGAGACTACGAAGAAGTTCATGGAGGGTTTCCGCTACTCGGCCCATCCCATGTCCATGTTCGTGAGCACGATCGCGGCGCTCTCGAGCGTGTATCCAGAAGCTAAGCAGGTGCACGACCCGGCCAACCGCATGCACCAGATCGTGCGCCTCATCGGGAAGGTACCCTCCATTGCAGCCATGTCGTACCGGCACAATGTCGGGTTCCCGTACGTGTATCCCGATAACGATCTGAGCTACACCGAGAACTTCATGAACATGCTGTGGAAGATGGTGGAGCCCAAGTACGTCGCGCAACCCGCCATCGCCCGAGCGCTCGACATTCTTTTCATCCTGCACGCCGACCACGAGCAGAACTGCAGCACCAACGCGATGCGCTCGGTGGGCAGTTCGCAGACCGATCCTTACCTGGCAGTAGCTTCGGCAGCCTCGGCGCTGGCCGGACCGTTGCACGGCGGCGCCAACGAAGAAGTCTTGAAGATGCTCGATGAAATCGGGTCCAAAGAAAAAGTGTGGGAATACATGAAGAAGGTGAAAGACGGCCACGGCAAGCTGATGGGCTTCGGCCACCGCATCTACAAGAATTATGATCCTCGGGCCAAGATCATCAAGTGGAGCGCGGAGCAGGTCTTCGAGGTTACGGGACGCAATCCCAAGCTCGAGATCGCACTGGAGTTGGAGCGGATCGCGCTACAGGACGATTATTTCGTGAAGCGCAAACTCTACCCGAACGTCGATTTCTACTCGGGGATCATGTACCAAGCGATGGGCTTCCGGCCGGAGATGTTCACCGTGCTGTTCGCGATTCCGCGCACCGCCGGCTGGCTATCGCAGTGGCAGGAGCTAATCGCCGATCCGGAGCAGAAGATCGCGAGGCCGCGCCAGATCTATACCGGACACGATGTGCGGGAGTTCGTGCCTATCGAGAAACGGAGCGCTGTGACGGTCTAGCCGTCATTCGACAGTCCTCGACGAACCAAAGAGGTCCACGCCAGGCACGGCGTGGACCTTTTCTTGCTTGACACCCTCTCGCATCGGTCTTAATGTGTTGGCCACAATTTATTGAGCCCGGCACGATAGCTCTTCGCGCCGGGCCCCCAAAAAGCTTGCTACGCCGCGCCGTTCCCACCCCCATTGTGGCGCGCCAAGCGGGGTGTCATGTTTCGTCTATCGGCTCTCCTGTCGGCAAAAGTTGCCATTCTTGGGTCTCTACTCTGTCTGCCCACCATGCTTTGGGCCGACGGGTTCCAGCCGGTTTCGCCGGATGAACTGAAGCTGACCAAAGAACCCATGGCTCAAGGTGCCCAGGCCATCATTCTCTTCCACCAGGTAAATCGCGATGACAGCGTCCGAGGTGTGGCTCACCAGTACAACTACGTCCGGGTCAAGATTTTGACCGAAGAAGGGCGCAAATACGCCAACGTCGAAATCCCGTTCTGGAAAGAAGCGGAAACGATCGACCATCTCAACGGCCGGACAATCAGGCCCGATGGCTCAATTGTCAGTTTCGACGGGAAGGTCTACGACAAGTCTCTGGCCAAGGCTCGTCGCTTTGGGCTGATGGCGAAAACTTTTACCCTGCCGGACGTAGAAATCGGGGGGATCATCGAGTACTTCTACACGGAAAATTTTCATTATGTCTATGATTCGCATTGGATCCTGAGCGAGGAATTGTTCACCAAGCACGCCCACTATGAGTTGAAGCCCTTCCGCGGCAACGGATTCTACAACATTGGTTTGCGTTGGACGTGGAAAGACCTGCCATCCGGCCCCGGTCCAGTTGAGGGGCCAGACCACATTATCCGGATGGATGTAGACAATATTCCTGCCTTCGAGAAGGAAGATCACGAACCTCCGGAAAATGAACTGAAGGCGCGCGTGGATTTCACCTACGAGGTCGATGAGGCGGCGAAGGATGCAGACCAGTTCTGGCAGTCAGTGGCTAAGAAGTTGAATGGCAACGTCGATCGGTTCGTCGACAAGCGTAAGGCCATGGAGCAAGCGGTGGCACAGATTGTCGCACCGAACGATCCGGCAGAGGTGAAGCTAAGGAAACTCTACGACCGGGTGCAAGAGATCCGGAACAAGTCGTACGAGATCAGCAAGACGGAGCAGGAAGAAAAACGCGAAAAAGAAAAACCTGATGTGAATGTTGAAGACGTCTGGAAACGAGGTTATGGTTACGGCGCGCAATTGACGTGGTTGTATCTGGGCCTGGTCAGGGCTGCCGGTTTTGAGGCATATGGCTGCATGGTCTCCAGTCGTGCCGAGTATTTCTTCAATCCCAAGACCATGCAACCTTCAAAGCTCGATTCCAACGTTGTACTGGTCAAGTTGAACGGCAAGGATCTTTACCTGGATCCTGGAGCGGAATTTACTCCGTTTGGCATGCTGACGTGGTCAGAGACGGGAGTGCAGGGGTTGTGCCTGGACAAGAATGGGGGAAAGTGGGTCCACACCACGCTGCCGGAGAGCTCGGAATCGCGGATCCAACGTAGCGCCAAGCTAAAGATGTCGGAAACAGGCGAACTGGAGGGGAAGCTTACGATCACATACACCGGCCTGGAAGCTATGTATCACCGGCTGGACGCCCGCCATTCCAGCGAGCTTGAGCGCAAGAAGCTTCTGGAAGACGCAGTCGTAGGTCAGATACCGTTTGCCGCCGAGGCGCAACTGACGAATAAGCCGGACTGGAGCAGCTCAGAGGCGCCGCTCGTGGCAGAGTTTGATCTGAAAGTTCCCGGCTGGGCGTCGAGTGCAGGGAAGCGAGTGATGGTTCCGGCAGCTATGTTTACGGCACACGAAAAAGGCATCTTCGAGCATGCCAACCGAGTTCATCCCATCTATTTCGATTACCCGTACGAAACAGCGGACGATGTAACGGTCGAGCTGCCAGCGGGCTGGCAAGTGGCGAGTGTTCCGTCGGCGAAGACCGAAGATGGGCACGTCGTGAGCTATAACCTGAAAGTTGACGGCGAGACCAGCCTGCACCTTTCCCGAACGCTAAGGATCGATTTTCTCTACCTCGAGCAGAAGTACTACCCCGCCTTGCGGAATTTCTTTCAGGCAGTGAGGACCGCAGATGAGGAACAAGTTGTCTTGCAGCCTGGTACGGCGACCGCCAACAACTGAGCAATCGCCGCTGGTTTGGTTGGTGATTATCGTGGCCGCGGTCGGAATCTTGTTTTTGTCGCCGCAGAACGCCGCCGCCGGTGATGCCCCCGCCTGGATGCACGCCCAAACTTCCGTTTCCCTTCCGGCCTACGACGATAAGACTGATGCTGTGCTGCTGTACTCGGAAACAAATGTGACAGTTCTCTCGGCGGACAAAGTCAGGACTCGTGTGCGCGAGGCGTACAAGATTTTGCGTCCGGAAGGGCGCAGCTACGGTGAAGTTGTGGTCCCGTTCCGTCATCAGCAGCAGGAAATCACCAGCCTGCATGCGTGGTGCATTCCCCCGCAGGGCAAGGATTTCGAGGTCAAGGAGAAAGACGCGATCGAGGTTTCTCCGCCCGGCGTGGACGGGGGGGAATTGGTCAACGACGTAAAAGCCAAACTCCTGCGCATCCCTGCAGCCGAGCCGGGGAACTTTGTGGGATACGAATTTGAGATAGAGGAGCGACCGTTCATCCTGCAGGAAGAATGGAATTTTCAGGAAACGATTCCAGTCCGCGAAGCCCACTACTCGATTCAGCTTCCTCAGGGCTGGGAGTTCAAAGCATCGTGGCTCAATCATCCCGACGAAAAGCCGGTGCAGAAGGGTGATAACCAGTGGGAGTGGGTCATCAACGATGTGAAAGGGATCCGCAAGGAACCATCGATGCCCCCGTTCCATGGAGTGGCCGGTGAGATGGTGGTTTCCTTCTTCACCACAGGCGGGCCGTCACCGCAGAATGGATATTCGGACTGGCGAGGGATGGGAAATTGGTACGCGAATCTGATCGGCAACCGTGTGGATGCGTCGGATGCGATCAAGCAGCAAGTCACCGCGTTGACGGCCTCGAACCGCACGACGCTGGCGAAGATGCGAAGCATAGGAGAGTTCGTTCAGCATGACGTTCGCTACGTCGCCATCGAACTGGGCATTGGGGGGTGGCAACCCCACTCCGCGGCCGACGTTTTCGCGCACCGCTATGGGGACTGTAAAGATAAAGCGACGCTCACACGCTCCATGTTGCGCGAAATCGGACTGGAGTCCTACCACGTCGTGATCAACACCAGCCGCGGGTCAATCACGCCAGAAACGCCGGCCCATAACGGTTTCAATCATGTGATCGTCGCCATTCGTCTGCCCGACGGCGTGGATGACGCCAGCTTGATTGCGACGTTTCAGCACCCCCAGCTGGGCAGGATTCTTTTCTTCGACCCGACCGATTCCATCACGCCGTTCGGCCAGATACGCGGCGACTTGCAGGCGAATTATGGCTTGCTGGTCTCTCCGGCTGGTGGCGAATTGATCCAGTTGCCGCAGCAGCCCGCGAACACAAACAGCATCCATCGGACGGCCACGCTTACGTTGGACCCGGCGGGTGGCTTGAAAGGGGAAGTGAAGGAGGTCCGCGTCGGAGACCGCGCCGCATCGGAACGCTGGAGGCAGCAGACTGTCACGGCCGAAAAAGAGCGTGTGAAACCGATCGAAAGCCTGCTCGCCGGCTCCCTCACCAACTTCCGTATCACGCGCGCCACAATCGTCAATTTGCAGCAGACGGACCGGCCCTTCGGCTTTAACTATTCGTTCGAGTCCGATGGCTATGCCAAGAATGCCGGCGGTCTGCTGTTGCTCCGGCCGCGGGTGATTGGGATAAAAGCGCGAGATTTTCTTGAAACCAAGGAGCCGCGCAAATTCCCGGTTGAGTTTGAAGGGCCGGTGCAGGACACCGACAGCTTTGAAATCACGATTCCTGCAGGGTACAAAGTCGACGATATCCCTGCCTCAGTGGACACCGACTACAGCTTTGCCAGCTACCACTCAAAAACGGAAACCGATGGCAGCGTGATTCGCTACAAACGCACGTTCGAAATCAAGCAACTGAGTGTGCCCGTGAGCAGAGTTGAAGAACTGCGGAAGTTCTATCGCACGATAGCCGGCGATGAGCGTAGTACAGTCGTGCTGAAGCCTGCCGACAAATAACGATACTAGCAGCGCGATGCGGGCCTATCTGGCGAAGATGTGCAGCTAGCCCTTGTACATGGCGGTCACGAGATTGTGGATCTCGTCAACGTAAGTCCCGGATTCCTTGACGAACTCCTGCCAACTGATGTCGGAAGCAAACGGACACTTCTCGACCAGAAGTCGCCAATCCGATTCCGAGGATTCCATCGGGCCGTGAGTTTCCATATACCCGAGTCCGAGGTTCGAAGCCCGGCATAGCTGATCCGCGAGCGAAATGATCGCCACTAACGCGGGGCTGATGACCGATGCCTGAGGATAGTGGTGGCAGAGAATCACTTCCACCAATCCGTCGGGCAGGCGCCACTGCCGACCGAGGATTTCTCCGCTCTGGCAATGGGTGAAGCCGAGATCGGAAAGTTCCACGTCGCCCATAAAGAGCCCTTCACGTTGTGCTTTTTCCATTGCCGCTTTCGTTTCCCGAGGGAGAATGACCAGGTTCACCACGTAACCGATGTCGTGCATCAGGCCGGCGAGATAGGCTTTTTCGGGATCGCCAAAACCGACGGCACGCGCCAACTTACGCGCGATGATGGCGCAGGCGAGGGAATGCTGCCAGAAGACCATGGGGTCGAGAACTCGCATGGAAGCCGGAAGGACTCGCATCAAGCCACAGGAGACGGCAATATCCCGGGTGCGGGCGATGCCGAGCAGCCGTACGGCTCCGCACAGCGAGTCCGGTCCGGGCCCGCGGCTAAACAACGCTGAATTGGCCATGCGCAGGCATTGCGCGGCAAGAGATTCATCCCGGCCGATGATTTCTGCCACCCGAAGCAGGTTCACCGAGTCGGCCTCTTGATTGAGTTCACTCAGCAAAGATTGAAGCACGGCTGGAACGCTGGGAATCGCAGCCAGCAGATCGTCTTTTCCGCTAAAGGCTCGCTGCAGCGCGAGATTTTTCGCGGCTGGTTCGCTGAAGCGGTCTCTGGACAATTCAGGTGGTTTCGTCGATTCGCTTGGAGACGCTGCCAATCGTGCGGCTTCCTGGCTCATTGTGCTCCTTTACGGACGTGCCCGGCATTTCGTCCGGACGTCGAACGATCTTCCAGGCTCCAATCCACCTTAACGCGGATGCGGAGAGAATTGGGTAAGGCAGGAGGAGTTGGTGTTACTTCGGTCGGGCGAGGACTTTCAAAATGGGATCAGCGATTTTCGGTCACGCTATCCCGTGTCCCGGCGAGGGGCGAAGCAATATCGGATTACAACTGCACGATCTCCCGGTGACGAGCTTAGGCGGCGTGCTTCGCCAGCTCGGCGAGCCGCTCGCGATGGCGTTCAGGAGAAGTGATGACCTTCATCTCCTGCCAATCGTAAGGAAATTCCTTGCCGCATTCGAGACATGCAACATAGGTTCCGGTCAGGGCAGCGGCCTGGGGCCGGCGCTTGCCGCGACGAACCGTCACTGGAAAGCTGTAGCGAGAGTGCCTGCAACCGAACAACGAGTCCACCAACCTGGCGATCATGAGCCCACCTTCTGTTCGGGCGACTGCCCGAATCCCTGGGTTAAGTGCGCGCCCCCTCCACGATGAACTGTGTGCGCCGCTCTTACAATACTTAGATTCAGCCCTGGAGGAAAGGGTTTCGGCTTTTCTGTGGAGGGTAGTCCTTTCCAAAAAGGAAACCGCACAAAGCTATTGTGCGAGAGGCATTTACATTGTGGAGAAAAAGGACTCCAGAGCAGTTGGTGTGCACGCTCTTGTGGTCGGATGGCAATACCGACGACCGATCTGGCGGATTTCCTCAACGTCCGTAGGAATCCCTAGCAGCAGAAAAAACTCTACACGCTTTGTGGCCCGCGCTTCTTCTGCTGTTGGCACTTGGTCATGATGGCGGATCGCAGGCGGCCGCGGAGGTCTTCGGGCAGTTCGTAAAGCTGGGAGTCACGGTAGATTTCGATGGTTTTCTTGGTGGTGTCGCAGACGACATAGCAGTTGTGGCACCAGGAGAGATGGTTCTCCAGTTCGACCTTGGTCTTTTCGTCGAGAACGCCGTCCAGGTAGTTGGTCAACTCCTGCAAAAACTCAGAGCATTTCACTTGTTGCCATCTCCGCTTGTAACATTACTGCTCTTGCCATTTGCCCCCTCACGTTTCTGAAAGTAACGTCCCAATCGATCGCGCAGCTGCAGGCGTGCCCGCAATAGGCGCGATTTTACCGCAGGCACGCTCAATTCGAGCGCAGCCGCGGTTTCCTCCGTCGAAAGTCCTTCTACGTCTCGCAGTACGAACACCGTCCGAAAGCCTGGAGGCAGGCCCTGGATGGTCTTGCTCAAAATCTCGCGTAACTCGGCTTGCGTGTATTGCTGCTCGGGATTGGGGCTCCAGTCTGCAATCTCACGCGGCAGAGAATCATCTTCGGTCTTGATCTCTTCATCGAGCGAAACGGTACGCTCAGGCCGCCGGCGCCGCAACTTCATCAGCGCTTCGTTTACCGCAATTCGAACCAGCCAGGTGTAAAATTTCGACTGCTCCTGAAATTGTGCGAGGTTGCCGTACGCTTTCAGGAACGCTTCCTGGACTACGTCCTCCGCGTCTTCCCGGTTCTGCGTGATGTGCTGCGCGATTCGAAAAACGTTGCGGTCGTAACGGCGCACCAACTCTTCAAAGGCTGAGTCATCGCCTCGCTTTGCCGCCTGAACTAGCGCCAGCTCATCACTGACAGGCCCTGCTAGTTTGTTTTGGATGGCTCCCATGCTTTGAGGATGCAGTATTTTCGGTGGACGCAGAGGTCAGTTCCGAATCTGTTATTTTACTTGGTAACCAGCCGATTTGCCCAATCGCTTTGCCGTATGCGGCGAGAGAGATTTGCGCTAGAGTTCAAAGGTAAGGCGACGCGCATTTCGTCTGTTACTTCCGTACCCTTTGGAAGTCTAACAAGTGCCTTATAATCAGCAGTTAAGGCATTGGTGTTGCGTTGAATCGATGTTCCGGGCAGACATTTCATTCAGCGAACACAAAGCTGCAATGCGAAATGGTCTTCTGAGAATGGGCGACAGCAAGGAACTCCAGCAAATCGTCGAGCGTGCAGTGGCGAACGTTCTCGACCGCCACATGCGCAGCATGCAGGGGGAGCTGGTGGAGAGTGTGCTGGCACAGTTGCCCGCTGATACCGCCGCGGCGCCGGCTGCGGCGCGCGAAGGCAACGTCGGCAACCTGGTGCAAGCCGTTTTCAGCATTCACGCCGGAAGCACGCAAAAAGAGATTCTGCGCTCGTTACTCGATGCGGCTAGCGCGCACGCAGCGCGAACCGCGCTGTTCGTGGTGAAATCGGGAACAGCCACTGGGTGGCAAGGCCGCGGCTTTGGTGAAGAAGACGCCGTCAAAGATTGCCCGCTCGACATTGCAGCCGGACCTGCCGCACACGCTTGCCAGAATCGCGTCGCAACTCCAGGCAACATCGCCGAGATGGATGCACGTTTTGTACAGCGCTTTGGCGGGCCGGAGAACGAACAGATTCTGGTTTTGCCGCTGGTATTGAAAGATAAAGTCGCCGCCCTGCTCTACGCCGACGGCGGCGCAACCGGTCAGATGGATGGAGCCTCGCTGGAACTGCTGGTGCTGGCGACCAGCGCCTGGCTGGAAGTTGCGTCGCTGCGCAAGCAGGCACAGAGGGAGCCGGGGGAGGCAGTTCCCGCGGTGGAACGACCTGCGTCCGCAGCGCCCGTGCAGAAAGTGAGTTCGTTCTCCGATCCCTTTGCCGCGCACGCGCCCAAACATACGGCGGCAAAGGCTGAGCCCGAACCCGAACCTGCGGCGGCGGAAGTGGTGGAGGTTTCCACGCACGCCGCGGCAGCTAGTGCCGCCGCTTCGGCTCCTGCAACGGCTGCTGATCCATTTGCCGGTATCTCGGCCGAAGATGCCGACACTCACCGAAAGGCGCAAAGATTCGCGCGACTCCTGGTGGACGAGATCAAGCTTTACAACCAAGCCAAAGTTGCCGAAGGTCGTCGCCACAGGGATCTCTATGACCGCCTGAAAGATGACATCGAAAAGAGCCGTGCGACGTTTCAGAAGCGCTATGGCAGCACGGCGGCCGCCAGTGGCGACTACTTCCAGAAAGAAGTTGTGCGCAGCCTAGCAGAAGACGATCTTTCCGTGATGGGAGCAAGTTTTCGCAAGTAGAAGGTCCGTAACGATAGCAGCCTCGTAAAGACAGGTTCTGGTATTTGCAGGTTTTGGCAATCGCGTCTCCGCGCGAAAATAGAAAACGTGGTTCGACTTAGGTTCATCCGCTGTAGCTTGATGGGGTGGGTGCTCGGGCTGGCATTGTGGTGCGGGTTGCTCAACGTCCCCGGTTCGAGCGCGTATTCGGCGTCGCCAGCCTTCGCGCGGCAATCGTCTCCCTCTACTCCGTCTTCATCTGCGCCGACCTCTCCAGTTCCCAGCGCGCCGACTCCGACTGCGCCTGTCAGATCTGACAAGCCGGCCACGCCTCCTGCCAATACGTCGGCCGGGCCAGAAAAGAGCGCACAAGAGAATTCCGCGCCGGCAGAGAGTGCTCCGGCAAAACCTTCGCCACCCAAATCCACGGCGAAGAGTTCGACGGCCAAGGCCAGCCCGGCCACGAGCAAGACAACACCGGGGAAAAGTCCAGGCCACGCCTCGACAGCAAAGCACTCGACCGCGAAGAGAAAGAAGCGGCCTATCTCACCCCGCGTTCGCCGCATACGCGAGGCGTTTGTGGCATCCACGGATCTGCGGCCCATGGCGCAGCAGTTGATCCAAGATCGAACTCCGCAGGCCTATGCCGGAGTCGAGGCATACGCACGGGCGCACGCCAAGGAAGATGCGGGCGCACTCGCCTGCCTGGCGATGGGATACGCCCACGTGCTCGATCACGACTACGGAAAGGCCATTGATCCGCTGAACCGCGCCAAGCCGCGTGCGGGGGATCTCGGCGACTACGTTACCTACTATCTCGGGACGAGCTACCTGCAAACCGGTCATCAAGCGGAAGCGCTGGCTGCGCTGGCGGATTTCGCGACCACGTTCCCGGACTCCTTGTTGGTCCGCGACGCCGATGTGAGTTATGCCGGCGCATTGTTGAGTGAGGGACGGGCCAGTGAAGCAGCAGCCCTGTTGGAAAAGGACCGGTTGCCGACGCGGTCGGATATCGAGTTAACAATCGGCCGTGCTTATGCCGCGCTTGGAGAGAGCGCGAAGGCTGCAGCGGCACTCGAGAATGTCTACTACAACATGCCCACTGCAACGGAGGCCGACGGCGCTTACGCTGAGTTGAAGAAGTTGCCGCAACAGCCTCCCGCGACTGCTGCGCAGCGCAAGACACGCGCCGATTTGTTGATAAAAGCCAAACGCTACAACGATGCGGTCGAGGAATACCGGGAGTTGCTGATTCGGGCCACGAACGAGGCGCGTCCGGCAGCGGAGCTCAACCTTGCGGACGCGCTTCAGCGAAGCGGACGCAACCGAGAGGCCCGGGCGGAGCTGACAACACTGCCCGGTGCGACTGCCGATCAGAGCGCACAACGGCTCTATATTCTCGGCCAGGTCGCGTGGTCCCTGGATGAGAACGAAGCGTTTTACCGCACGGTCGACCAATTGCGGGAGACAGCGCCGACCAGCCCGTGGCTCGAGGCGGCGTTACTCTCGGCCGCAAATTTGCACCTGGTGCACCACGAATTCGATCTGGCGCTCGACGCGTTTCGCGAGTTGCAGCAGCGTTTTCCCAGCGGATCTCGCGCCGCTTACGCGCACTGGAAAGTTTCGTGGTTGACCCTACGCGCGGGGCGCAACGACGAGGCAAAGAAATTAATCGAAGAACAGATCGCGATCTATCCCTCGGGTAACGAAACTTCAGCGGCGCTTTATTGGCGGGCGCGGCTGGCGGAGGAAGACACCGATCCGGCAATGGCGCGCGCCTTCTATCAGAAATTGTCGGATCGCTATCGAAATTACTACTACGCGGAGCTGGGACGGCAGCGCATGAGCAAGCTTCCGCCCACTCCGGACGCTCCCGTGCACTATGCGCTGCTCGACCATGTTCCCCCGCTCGAGCATGGCGATAAGGTTACTCTGACCGATCCTCCAGCCGACGACCTGCATTTTCAGAAGGCGCAGTTACTGGGCAACGGTGGACTGATCGACTTCGCAGTGCGCGAGCTGCAGGCAGCGGCGAGCGACGAGGGCGGCAATTGGGACTTGGCGGAAACCGCGCAGCTTTATACCGACACCGGGCACTACGACCGCGCCATAGAAGTCATGAAACACTCCGTGCCGAGCTATTTCGCCGTGGATATTCCTGACCTTCCGCGCGCCTACTGGGAGGCGCTGTTTCCCCGCCCCTACTGGACCGACCTGAAGCGGTTTTCTGTGGCCAACGGACTCGATCCTTATCTGGTGGCTTCGCTGGTCCGGCAGGAATCGGAATTTAATCCCGAGGCGGTGTCGCGGGCCAATGCCGTTGGCCTGATGCAGCTTCTACCCAAAACCGGTAAAGTAGTCGCCAGACAAGTGGAACTGCACCGCTACAATCCCAGCGAGCTTTATACGCCTACCGTTAACCTTGAGCTCGGCACACGCTACTTCCGCGGCATGGTCGATCACTTTGGTGGATCGTTCGAGTATGCGCTGGCCGCTTACAATGCCGGCTCGGACCGCGTGGAGGAATGGCTGGGTCAGGGCAAGTACCGCGACGCGCAGGAGTTCGTCGAGTCGATACCGTTCACCGAGACTCGCGAATATGTGCAGGCGATCCTGCGCAACGCCAGCGTCTACCGCCAGCTCTACGGGGCGCCATAGATTCTTTACCCCAGCTCGCGCATGGATGCAGTTTCATCCGAGGTGTCATCATTCCGCATAAACATCGAATCAAAAGCTCATAAAGCTTTCGTAAGGATCGCGCCGTTGAGATGTGGACTGCGCCGTCGAATCAGAGTAGCCTGATTTTGAATTGGTTGAGCTGAACAGGTTCAGTGGATCTCTACAGCGTTCTTCAATACCTGCTGTTCGTCGTCATCGTCACCGTCCTGGTGAAACCTCTGGGCGGATACATGGAAAGGGTCTTCGCCCGAAGGCCGACTTTTCTCGATTGCATCTGCCTTCCGCTGGAGCGGTTAATCTACCGTGTTACGGCAGTGAATCCTGACGCGGAGATGACAGCCAGGGAATACACGACTTGCTTCGTATTCTTTGGCCTTGCAGGAACGGCTGTGTTATACGCGATTCTTCGAATGCAGCGGTGGCTTCCTTGGTTCTACCCGCAATATCAGATCACGCCATTAACTCCCGATCTCGCTCTGAATACCGCCATCAGCTTCTCGACCACTACCACGTGGCAGGCCTACGCGGGCGAGAACACTATGAGTTATTTCAGCCAGATGGTGGGACTCTGCGCTCAGAATTTTCTCGCAGGCGCTGCGGGATTGGCCGTTGGTATTGCATTCATCCGTGGCATGGCACGGCAGTTATCGGGCACGCTCGGCAACTTCTGGGTCGACCTGACGCGAGCTTTGCTCTGGGTGCTGGTGCCGGGAGCTCTGGTGGGAGCTTGCCTGCTTGTGTGCCAGGGCGTGCCCATGAATTTTCACCCTTATGCTGTGGCCAATTCAGTCGAGGGAGGTAAGCAGGTGATTCCGCAAGGGCCCGTCGCGGCTCTGGAAATCATCAAGAATCTGGGCACCAACGGCGGCGGTTTCTTCAACGCGAATGGAGCGCATCCCTATGAGAATCCCACGCCGCTTACAAACTTCCTGGAGATGGCGGCTATCGTTTTGTTGCCTGCGGCATTGACCAACACGTTCGGCAGAATGGTTCGCCAGCCTCGCCAGGGATGGATTTTCTACTGGGTGATGGTCTTTTTCTTCTGCTCCGGACTTCTGTTCGTGCATCGTTTTGAGAAGCGTAACTTCGATGCGAGTGGTGTCCGGCAGGCAGTCTCTGCGCCCGCCACGGCCGATTTGCAAAATGTCCGGCTCAACTCTGCTGGGAATATGGAGGGCAAGGAAGTGCGGTTCGGCATCGGCGGGTCTACGCTGACTTCGGTTGTAGCCTCGAACACGGCAACCGGATCCAATAACGCCATGCACGACAGCTTTACGTCGCTGGGCGGCATGGTGCTCCTTGTGAACATGCTTCTTGGAGAACTTGTTTTCGGAGGCCTGGGGAGCGGTCTTTACAGCATGGTCATGGCCACCGCGATCGCGGTTTTTCTTGCCGGGCTGATGGTTGGACGCACTCCGGAATATCTGGGGAAAAAGATAGGTGCGGCGGAGAACAAGATGATCATGCTTTACGCCCTGGCTGCACCGCTATTGATCTTGCCGGTTACAGCAATTGCTGTAAGCACGAAGCTAGGGCTCGCGGGGCTGGGGACCAACGGCGGTCCGCACGGCTTCACGGAAATTCTGTTTGCTTACACCTCCTGCTTCGCCAATAACGGCCAAAGCTTTGCCGGGCTGAATGCGGGCACGGTGTTTTACAACCTCACCACGGCGGTTGCGATGTTGGCGGGCAGATTTGGCTTGGCTGCTCCCGCGCTCGTTTTGGCCGGTTTGTTTGCTCGCCAGAGAAATTCGCCTGCGACATCGGGAACTCTGCCCACCGATTCTCTGCCATTCGGCGTTCTTCTCAGTACTTGCCTGATCACGATGGTGGCGCTGAGTTATCTCCCCGCGCTGGCGCTGGGTCCAATTCTGGAACGGCTGCTGTTTGGAAAGTAAGGGAGCCGGGGTAAGCGGCCAAGTTGATCTACGTTAGGGCTGACCAGCGTCAGGACCCGGTTACGCTCGAGCTTTCTGCGGAAGAGCTGTCGGATGGAAGTTCCTTGGCCTGAGGCTTGCTGAACAGGATCTCCAGCACCAGCAATCCCGCTCCGATCACGATTGAGCTGTCGGCGAGATTGAAAACCGGCCACTGGTAGTGCTTCACATAGAAAAGCAGGAAGTCCACCACCTTGCCGCTGGCCACGCGATCCCACAAATTTCCCGTCGCGCCGCCCAAAATCAACGACAGTGCAATGCCGGTCATCGTCAGCGGCCGGGACTGTTTCCACAGCAGCGCGATTACGATGGCCATCGCAATGATGGAAAAGCCGATGAGAAGGCCCGTCTTCCAGTGTGCCGTCGATTCGGCGAACAGGCTGAAAGCTGCGCCGGTATTCTCTGTGTGCGTGAGGCGAAAAAATCCGGGGATGATCTGAATGTGCGCATACAAGGCGATGCGCGTGGCTGCCAGATGCTTGGTCCAGCGGTCCAGGACAACAACGAAGAGGGCGAGCAAGAAATATGTGGCTCGTACGGAGTTCCTGGACATCAACTAACGCTGCGCCTCCAGTTCTTTCAGCACCGCGCTGCAGCGCTCGCAGACTGTGGGGTAAGTCCTGTCTTCGCCGACGTGCGGAGAGTAGTTCCAGCAGCGCTCGCACTTGGCGCCGCCAGCTTTCTTCACTTCTACGTGGACGCCGCCAGTGCCGTTGCCGGAGCCTTGCGCGAGCGTGACCGAGGAGACGATGAAAAGATAGCGAAGCTGGTCGGCGTAGCGCTTCAATACCGAATACGCAGGGTCAGCCGCGGTGATGAGAAGCTGCGCCTCTAAGCTCTTACCGATGCGCTTTGCATTGCGTTCCTCCTCCAGCGCCTTCATCACTTGCTCGCGAACGGCGAGAAGCATTGGCCAGTCTGGTGCTTGAGAATCATTCTCCGCGACCGACGCATTGCCAAGGACATCTCCGGCATCAGGAAACTTTGCCAGGTGCACGCTCTCAGCGCGGCCAGGAACCTTCGGCAGATGCTGCCAGACTTCTTCGCAGGTGAATGTCAGAATGGGCGCCAGCAGCCGGGCCATTGCCTCGGTGATGCGCCAGACGGCGGTCTGGGCCGAGCGTCGCCCGGGAGAATTCGGCGCATAGGTGTAGAGCCGGTCTTTGATCACGTCGAAATAAAATGCGCTCAACTCCACCACGCAGAAATGGTTCACGCGATGGTAGATCTTGTGGAAAGCGAATTCGTCGTACCATTTGCGAACATCACCCACCAGGGCCCAAGTCTGGCGAAGCATATACTGGTCGAGCGCTTCGAGCTGGTCGAACATCAGGGCGTTCGTCTGCGGATCGAAATCGTAGAGATTGCCGAGCGCGTTCTTGAACAGATTGTTCCGCATGGCGCGGTAGTTCTCCGCCACGCGCTGCATGAGCTTTTCCGAGCCGACCACGTCCTCACGGAAATCGACTGACGCCACCCAGAGGCGCACGATTTCTCCGCCCAGGCGGTCGGAGATGTCTACCGGATCGACGTCATTGCCGCGCGACTTCGACATGGCCTGGCCTGTTTCGTCGAGCGTCCACCCCGGAGTGACCACACCTTTGTATGGCGGAGTTTGCCGTAGGCCCATGGCGCAGAGCAGGGAAGACTGAAACCAGCCGCGGTATTGATCTCCACCTTCGAGATAGAGATCGGACGGCCAGGGATAGTCGGGCTGGCCCGGAGTTTTTTCTTCTCCCATCAGGGCCAGATAACTCGCGCCGGATTCGAGCCACACATCGAAAATGTCGGTCTCCTTCTCGAACTTCGTTCTGCTACAGTGCGGGCATTTTGTTCCGCCGGGAAGAATTCCGTCAGACTCCGAAGTGAACCAGGCGTCGGCCCCTGCCTTAGCAAACAGTTCAACAACTTTGCGGTTGATGGCGTGGTTATTGAGCGGCTTGCCGCACGATTCGCAGAGGAATACAGCAATCGGCACTCCCCAAACGCGCTGCCGCGAGATGCACCAGTCGGGTCGGGTTTCGATCATGTTGGAAAGACGTTCTTCACCCCACGAAGGATCCCATTTCACCCTCTTAATCTCGGCGAGCGTCCGCGCGCGCAAAGTGTCATTCGTCACGGCGCCTCCCGGCATGGGCGTTTCCATCGAAATGAACCATTGCTCGGTGGCGCGGAAAATCACCGGATTGTGGCAGCGCCAGCAGTGTGGATACGAGTGCACGGTTTTTTCGGAATGCAGCAGCGCGCCGCGCGACTTCAGCAGATCCACGATCGGCTGATTCGCATCCCACACGCGCTTGCCCTCGTACTCCGGCAGGCCGTTGCGCAGAATGCCTTTTTCGTCGACGTTGCTGGTGGCGTCGAGGCCATATTTCACTCCAGTCGCGAAGTCCTCGGCGCCGTGTGACGGCGCGGTGTGGACAACACCCGTGCCCGTATCCATGGTGACGTAGTCAGCGAGCACACCCAGAACTTTGCGATCGAGAAACGGATGTTGAAAGTTGAGACGCTCCAGCTTGCGTCCGGGAAACAATGCCAGCGCCCTGAAGCCATTCTTTCCAAGCCCGGTTTTGACAAAAAACTGATCGGACAACTTCGTGGCTAGTATCCAGACTTCGTTCGTGCCACCAATCTCGAATGCCCCATACTCCTCATCCGGATGAAACGCTACCGCCATCGACGCTGGCAGAGTCCACGGCGTGGTGGTCCAGATGATGGTCGAGACTTTCTTTCCTGCCAATGCGGGGTCAATCTTCGCCGGATCATCCGCCAGCGCGTATTTCACCCACACCGTCGGGCTGGTGTGATTTTCATACTCGACTTCTGCCTCAGCCAGCGCGGTCTCGTCGTGCATGCACCAGTACACCGCGCGCAGCCCCTTGTAGACGAAGCCATTCTCGTAGAAGGAATAAAACGTGGAAAGCACCACCGACTCGTACTGCGGAGTCATGGTGGCGTAAGGCCGGTCAAAACGGCCAAAGACGCCGATGCGCTTAAACTGGGTGCGCTGCAGGTCGAGAAATCTCTGGGCGTACTTGCGGCAGGCCGCGCGCACGTCGGTGGGCTTCATCTGCAGCTTCTTGCCGCCCAGTTCCTTGTCGACTTTGATCTCGATGGGCAGACCGTGGCAGTCCCATCCGGGCACATAAGGTGCGTCAAATCCGGCCATGGTCTTCGATTTGACGATGAAATCTTTCAGGCACTTGTTCAGAGCCGTGCCCAGGTGGATCGGGCCGCTGGTGTAGGGAGGGCCGTCGTGCAAGACGTAGAGTTGTGCACCTTTCCGCGCTTCGCGAATGCGCTCATAGAGCTTCATCTCTTCCCAGCGGGCCAACATTTTTGGCTCGTTCTGGGGCAGGTTGGCCTTCATGGGGAAGGCAGTTTTCGGCAGATTAAGCGTTTCCTTCAGTTCGAGCGGCACTCAGTCGCGTCTCCCAGATTGTCCAAATGAAGTGATGGAATCTTTCATTATAGGGAGCGAGGGTAGGGAACGTCTATGCACAGGTCTGCACCGGCTTGTATGCTCGCGGTATGCTTCCCGACTCATTTCGCGCTATGGAACCCACCTTGGTAACGCCCGCAGAACTCTCCGGGATTCTTGCGGACCTCTCGCGCCGCGAGCCGATTTTTCATCGCCCGGAACTCGGCACCACGCGCGCCGACTTCGAGAAGATGAGCGTGGACGACTTCTGGGAGGTTGGGGCTTCGGGCCGGCGTTATTCACGATCCGATGTGCTCGACGCGCTCGAGAAACGTTATGCGCAGCCTGACGACGCGCAACCTTATCCCAAAGCCCACGCCGACGTGTGGGAGACCAGTGGGTTTCATTGCCGGAGACTCGCACCGGATGTTTACCTTCTGACCTACACCCTCATGCAAGACCGCAAGCGGCGGACCCGGCGGTCCACTATCTGGCAGCACACCGCCGAGGGATGGAAGATTGTTTACCATCAGGGGACCATCGTTCAGGACGAGTGACACAACTGAAAAGTGAAGAACACCAGAAGAACGGCGGCAAAACGAATTCAATCGAATTCACAGGTGTGCCGTTGAAGGGTAGCCTAGGTATCGCGGGGAACGAGTAGGACATGTCTTTCCGACTACTTACCAGCACATGGAAATGCACTGTCGGAAACGGCGGGTCCGAGTTACAATTTTAACAAGCAGTGGTTGAGCCACCCGGTCTGCCAAGAGGGCCTTACAGGACCTGCAATTTAGCACAGACCGAGACAGCCCCAAGCAACTTGTGGGGGCTGGCGCTCATCTGTAAAGAAGGGATTCCACGCAAGTTAGGCGGACTCCCAGCAGGCATTGAGGGCACTCCAGACCGGAAATATGGGATCCGCTCAGGTTAATCCGAACATCGCTGCCCAGGAGCCAGAACTGCATCTCTGCCTCGGCTCGCAGACCTTTGAAGAGCCCCTGTGGAAGTCCCTTTTTAACGAACTCGACGACTTTTTCTTTCCCAAGAAGCTCCCGCCTCTTAAGCTGGAATCGAAGCCGGAACCTGTTAAGGACATCTGGGGGTTTTACAACTACAAAGGGAAGGGCGCGCTGGGTTCTACTGGCGTGCATATTTTGATCGCCGCAATCGTCGTCGTCGGGTACATGTTGGCAAGGCGCGCTGTGACTGCGACACCCGTCGCGAAAGTGACCGTCACGCCCATCTATACCGATGATATACCTGCTCTTAAGCCGTCCAAGACCCAAGTCGGCGGCGGTGGCGGCGGCGGCGACCGCGATGTATTGGCGGCCAGCAAGGGACGGCTACCGAAGTTGGCCATGACTCAGATCGCTCCTCCGGCAGCGGTGATTCGCAATCTGAATCCCAAGCTGCCTGTGGAGCCCACGATCGTGATTCCGCCGCAGGTTCACCTGGCATCGAATAACATGCCGAACCTGGGCGATCCCATGGCCGGAGCGGTTGTGCCCTCCAATGGAACCGGCTCGGGCGGCGGAATTGGTACTGGCAGCGGCGGCGGCGTCGGCTCAGGCAAGGGGCCCGGGTTTGGTCCCGGTGAGGGCGGCGGCGTCGGAGGAGGAGTCTTCCACGTCGGGGGCGGTGTTTCCCCGCCGCGAGTGATCTACCAGCCTGACATCGAGTTCTCCGAGGAAGCGCGCAAGGCCAAGTATCAGGGGACCTGTGTGTTGGCGCTGATTGTGGACGCCAACGGCCGCCCCACCAACATCCGTGTAACCAGCAGCCTGGGTATGGGCCTGGACGAGAAGGCGATTGAAGCAGCAAAGAAGTATCGCTTCGAGCCGGGGATGAAAGACGGCCATCCCGTGGCCGTCGAGATTGCGCTCGAAGTTGACTTCCACCTCTACTGAGAGTGCCCAGCCGTTTCCGGAGACTTCCTTAACACTGCAAAGTAGCCGAGCTTCCGGTCGCGAAATCCCAGCCGACGATACAGCTCGATGGCGCGAAAATTATCTTGCCGAACGTGGAGGAAAGGGATCTCTCCGCGATTGCAGATGAGCCGCATGACCCCCGTCATCAGCATGGCCGCGTAACCTTTGCGCGTGTGCTCGGGATGCGTGCACACTGCGCTGACCTCCGCGTAGCCGGGCACTTTGAGCCGTTCGCCGGCCATGGCAACCAGCTTTCCTTCACGCCGAATGCCAACGTACATGCCGAGTTCGTGCGTGCGCGCCCCGAATGGTCCGGGCTTGGTCAAGGCGGTCAATTCAATCATTTCAGGAGAGTCCGCGTCACCGAGTTCCTCGATCATTGTCGCGGAGGCCGCGAGTGGAACCGGACCGACATCGTTTTCGCAAACCATTTGCAACAACGGCGCGCCCACGACGTAGCTCCATGCAGGCCGAGGCTCGTAAGGATGGTCCAGGAACAGGCCTAACGTGCCGCTGGGCAGAAGCAATTCCGCCAACTCCGCGTAACCATCCGGTCCGTCTTCTTCAAATGCCGCCAGAGGGCTGACCTCGCGGATAAATTTGCGGGCGCGAGACCCCCCTTCGGCAAAGTGTGCCTGCCGTGTCGTGAGCGCCTGCCAGATGACGTTATCGAGGGGATGCATGGGCAGCCGGTGGAGGATTTGATTTCGGACGGCGCGCTGAAGACACAGTAATTGTGAATATGCGCCGGGCGCTATCCGAATCTTGTGGGGAAAACTATTCCTTCAGATCCACGTGAAGAACGTCGGCGAGCTCGTGTCCGAGAAAGCGCTGGCCGAGGCGCCGGAATTTCTCCACCGAATCGGTGGCGAAGAATTTCAGTCGGGCGACCGCGCGACGCTCGTCGTTGTAAAGAGCGGCTGGCCTGGGCGGCAAAAGTTGCCGAAGATGGCTGGCGACAGCCCGCGCCGTAGATTCGGCCGAATCCACGATCCGCACATGCGCTGGGGCGACACGATGCAGCAGCGGCTTCAGTAGTGGATAGTGCGTGCAGCCCAGTACGAGAACGTCAGCGTCAGCGAAGCCGTCGGCAAAGGCCTCGCCGAGATAGATGCGCGCAACCTGCTCGGTCACGGCATGATCCACCCACCCTTCTTCGACTAGGGGAACCAGTAGCGGGCACGCCTTTTCCCGCGCCTCGAGGGCGCGGGCTTCAAGCGCCTTTCGGTAGGCGTGGCTGCTGACGGTAGCCTCAGTCCCGATGACGACAATTTTCCCGTTTTTGGTGGCCGCGGCGGCCGCTTCTGCGCCGGGCTCGACGACACCTACGACGGGCACATGTGCGGCGTTTGTGATCCGGTCGAGAGCCAGCGCCGTCGCCGTGTTGCAGGCGATTACCAGCAACTGGGCTCCGTGGGATTCGAGATAGTGTGCCGCCTCGACGGCATATCGAGCCACCGTCTCGACGGATTTTGAACCGTAGGGCAGGCGCGCTGTGTCGCCGAAGTAGGCGTAGTCGGCGTCGGGGATAACTTCAAGTAAAGCTTTAAGGACGGTTAACCCGCCGAACCCGGAATCGAATACGCCGATAATGGCACGACGAGGACTCATTGGGGCGATCGCGCTTCATGATAGCAGTGGGCAATGAATCGAGCAGTGATCAGGAATGTTCGGACTGCTGGGATCTTTCTGCGGCCCGGTCTATGCCTTAGGATGAGTTCTTGCCACGTCGGAGGCAACGCCTGAGACTTCTGCCGTGCGTCCGCAGCACGGCCCCGGCGGAATGGGCGCGCCGTGCGGGCACGTGCGCGGATGGCCGAGAAAGCTACAGATCTTGTCGGTGGCTTCCGGCGAGAGGATGTGCTCGAACTTGCAGGCCTGTTGCTCGATTTCGGTCTCGCTGTCCATCGCCAGGCTGTCGGTGAACAAACGCTCGGCCAGGCGGTGCCGACGGATGATGCTGCCGGCGCGTTCCCGGCCGCGCGGCGTCAATTCCACGATCATCGTGCCATCGCCCACTGACGACGACACAGGCTTCAGCGCGTCGTGGCAGGGATTCACGAATGGCTTGTGATCATGCGCTTCCGGCGGATGCGGCGCTGATCTCACCAGTTCCAGTTCGATCATCTTTTCGATCGCCAGGCTTACGGGCAGTGCGCCATGTACTTCCATGCGCTCGACCTCGGCGATCTCGCCATGCTCGGCGAGCACCCAGAGTTCTTCCAGCACCTCGTCGAGTTGCTCCTCGTCGGCCATCGAGAACACTTCCTGCGCCGCGATTTTGCCGTGGTGCAGTTCGATGCGCCGGTCGGCCAGCCGCGCCACCACCGGGTCGTGCGTAACCATCACGATGGTGCGGCCCTGCTGGTGAAATTCGCGCAGCAGCCGCAGCACGATTTCTTCATTCTGCGCGTCGAGATTGCCCGTGGGTTCGTCGGCTAGGATGATGCGCGGATCGTTGATCAGAGCGCGAGCAATGCATACACGCTGCTGCTCGCCCCCGGAAAGCTGCGAGGGCAGATGATGCGCGCGGTCACCCAAGCCGACGCGCGCTAGGGCATCGATCGCTTCCTTCTCGTCGGTCATGCTGTGAAAATACTGGGCCAGCATGATGTTCTCGACTGCAGTGAGGAAGGGAATGAGGTGGAATTGCTGGAAGACGAATCCGATTTTTTCGGCGCGCACACGGTTCAATTCGGAGGAAGAAATTCCGGCTACATTTTGCCCGTCGAGCCAAATCTCGCCGGAAGTCGGCCGATCGAGGCAGCCGATCAGATTGACCAGCGTCGATTTGCCCGACCCCGACGGCCCCATGATTGACAACCATTCGCCGGGCGTCACATGCAAAGAAATGTGATCGAGCGCATGAATCGCGCCGTTATCTTTCCCCGATCCGTTTCCCGCTTCCTTGGCGGGGTAGAGCTTGGTGACGTCGTTGATCTGAATCATTTCACTCTCCCCTGAGAATCACGGCCGGCTGCACGCGCCGCAGCAACGAAATGGGAAGGACTGCGGACAAAAGCGTGACTATCATGCTACCAGCTAAGACCACCGGCAGCACGCTCCATCGCGGCACCACGGGAGCGTGGAAGTTGATGCGTCCGATCCACGCAGCGATGCCGATACCAACCGCGAATCCGACCAGGGCACCGATTGCGCCCAAAGCCGCCGCCTCGGCGGCGAAGAATCCATTGAGCAGCCTTCCCGAAGCGCCCAGCGCTTTCATGATGGCGAAGTCGCGTCGCCGGTCGAAAACCCACCCCATCAGCGTGGAAAGCACGCAAAGTGCGGAAGTTAAAATGATGAGCGCTGTTGCGGCCAGTAAAGTAGCTCGCGTCTTGCCCAGCACGCGCGCTTCGCCTTCCATGATCTGGCGCACTGGTCGCACATCAACCGCCGGAAAAGTCCGAGTGAGTTGATTCATGATCACGGCAATTTCTTCAGGCGAGCCGCTGGCAGCCACTTCAATCGTCGATGCCTGGAGGCCGGTCCACGCCTCGAAATCAGACGTCGAAATAAAAATGCGGCTGTCTTCTGCCGCTCCGGTCTGCACCGTACCGGCCGGAGTGACGTGCAACACGCGTCCCTGGAAGGTCAAATCGAACGCTTGGTCCTTTGGCGTGACGATGGGTGCGGCACGCACGCCAATCAGGGCTTGCTGCGGCCCAGCGGGCCAACTGCTCACCTTCCACCAGCGATTCAGTTGCCGCACGCGATTGAAATCCGCGCCCGCGACCACGATCGGCTGGCCGTCGCCGGTGCGCGCCACGATCATGCCAAAAGGCGCTGCGATCCCGCGTCCCGCCAGGACGGAATCGACCTGCACCAGCGCACTGGCGGGAAGGGAAGCGCCGTCTTTGCCGACCAGAATGATGTTCGCGCCGTAGTTGCGGAATTCGCGGCGCAGCTTGGCCTGGACGTCGACGTAAAGATTCAGCATCGCGGTCGCAACCGCGGCCGCCACTACCATGGCAAACAATGCGGAAACTGCCCGTCCGCGGCGCAGCACCGCCGCGCGCAGCAACATGCGCACGAGCATGGAAGTGTGCGGCGCGTCGGCCCGGCCGGCAGCTACATCCCGCGCGGCATTGGAGACGGGCGCGCTCACAGTTCACCTCGCAAAGCAAAAACGGGATCAAGCCCTATCGCGCGCCGGATCGCCGCCGCACTCCCGGCAAACGTCACAATCACGGCAATCGCGAGAATCACCGGCAACAGCACCGGCTGGATCGATATCTGCGAATTGAAAATGGAGTGGCCGATTTGATCCGCCAAAAGCGCGCCGGCGGCAAAGCCGATGAGTCCGCCGAAAAGAGCCAGCAAAAAAGCTTCAGCAAAGAAAACCGCAGCTACCGCGAGCTTGCCAGCGCCAAGGGCTTTCATTAATCCGACTTCCGCGCGCCGCTCGAAAATCGTTGTGGCCATCGCCGCCGAAACGGCCAGCGCCGAGGCAAACAGTGCAGCCAGCGTGATCAGAAAAATCAGGCCCTCGATACGCGTCAGCATCGCACCTTCATTTTGCGCGACCTGGCGAATCTGCTCGGCGTGCGAATGCGGAATGGCTTCGGTCAACTGCAGCGCAATCGCTGCCGGATACGGTGTGCAGTACCAGCGCTCATACACTGCGCCTGACATGCTTTTCGGATCGCGCCGGCCAAAGGCGTCTTCGGGCTTGGTCAAGGCGCTGACGTAAATGCGCCGCACCACGCCCGGCCGGCCAAGAATTTCCTGCGCCAGTGCCATCGGTGCGACGATCTGATCGTCTTCAGTACCGCCGGTGGAAAGAATTCCACTGACATGCAGATCGCGCCCGGAAAGATCGATAGTGCCGCCGACTTTCACGCCCAGGCGTGCCGCGAGCCTTTCGCCGACCAAGACATCACGCAAGTTGTCGCTCGGCCATTCGCCTTCGACTTTCCACCACGGATGCGTCGTACGGACTCCGGTCACGAAATCTTCCTTGCCGAGCTGGATGTCTTTTGCAAAGTACGTGCCCAGCACAGTCACGTCCTGCTGCTTGCCATCGTTTTGGATCGCAACGTTGACTGGAAGCATGGGCGCGAAGGCCGTAATGTTGTTGCGCCAGAAAATGTCTTTAATCTTGGGCAGGTCTGCTTCGTTGAGGAAAGCGCCATCGGTCGGGGGCTTCAGATTGACGCCGCCGATCTCTACGTCGAGCGAATCTTCCTGAGGGGTAACGATCAGGTTGGCGCCGATGGTACGGAGTTCGCGGTTGATTTTATCGCCGATGTCGGTGGCGACGGCAATCATCGCCGTGGCGACGGTGACGCCCAGCGTGATCGCTGCCCCGGCCAGCACCTTTCGGCGTTTCTGCCGCCGGAACGATTCGTAAACGAGCCGGACGAACACGGCTACTGTGCCCCGAACAGGCGGCTGCCGGCCGCGATGTCGGCCTCCTGGATGATGATCGCGTCGGTGGTTTGAGTGGCTTTCAGCGGAATGGGATTGCAGCCTCCGGCCATGCCCACGGACTGCGGATTGATCGGCGCCGCGCAGTTCTTGCACACCACGCCGTTGCCGCTCTTGTAGAAGCCGACCGCACCGCAGATTTCGCAGGCATCGAACACGGTGGCAATCTTGCCATCCGGCTTTTGATAGAGCCAGAATCGCACCTCTGTGCCGTTCTCCTTCGCCTGGAAGCGGTGCAGGTCTCCGTCAGAGACCTGGACGAGTGGAATGGTTACCGCGCCGTTGGTGAAGACGACCTGGGTTGCGGGCGAGAGCGCGCTCACGCTCTTAGAATAAATGAACTCGGCCGTGACCATCACGATAAACACGAAGGAGAAGGTGCAGACCGAGGCCATCCAGAGGCGCTCGCGGCGCGCCGTCCAAGCGGCCTTGCGGCGTGCGGCGGGCGAGGGCGAATCAGGTACGGGCTGGCGCCGCTTGGCGTCAAACAGGATCATGAGCGCGGCCAGGGCAAAAATCGTCACGAAGAAAAACCAGTCATTCGAGACGATCGGGCCGATGATCGCCATTTCGCGCTTCGACGAAGCGATCACTCCGCTCTCGGAAAGTTCGTGCAGGCCTGAGATCAGTAGTTGCCCGGCCACCAGGAACATGATTGCTGTGGTGACCCGGAAAAATTTCTGCAGGTTGATGCGCACGCTGCCTTTGACGAACATCACGCCAAAGGCGATAGCGGCGAGAACCCCCAGCAGAGTGCCTAGGAAGCTCATCAGTTCCGAGGAGTTGAGCGTAACCGCAGAGAGAATCAGAACCGTCTCGGCGCCCTCGCGGAGCACCATCAGAAAGATGAAAATGAACAGGCCGAACCAGGCGTCGTTGCCAGCGAGCAGGCCGACTTTGCCTTCGATCTCGCCTTTCATCTTGCGGCCGGTATTCATCATGAAGACGACCATAGTGACCACGAAGAACGCGGCCACCAGCATGACCCAGCCTTCGAAAACGTCTTCGTTGAGATGAGTGCGGGAGATCACGATGGCCACGCCGATGCTGCCCAGAAACGCGGCCCCCAGAGCGGCGTAGACAGTCTTGCGGAGTTCGGCGCGTCCGATCTTGGTTAGATAGGCGAGGGTGATGCCGACGATAAGGGCGGCCTCGACGCCTTCGCGGAGGGTAATGATGAATGCCTGTAACATGAGAAGAGCCCTATGATTTTGAAAATGAATTTCAATTTCAACTTCAAGGATAGTCTGGGCCGGGCTAAGGCGTCAATCCGCCGCCTCACAATCCGGCGTGATTAGAATCACATGGTGGAAGCGCGGCACTGAACGGCTTTTTGCTGCCCGCAACGGGCGTAAGAGGCGATCCCACTCACAGCCGCTTCAGGAACGCGTTCGCCTCTCCGGCGCGCGGAAACAGCTTTTCCTCGGCCTGGAACTCGGCCGAATGCACGCAGCGCCGGCTGCCGCGCAGCTTTACGGGATGCTTCAGGTGCAGCATTTCGTGGTAGACGATGTATTCGAGCACGTAGCGCGGTATTTGGGGATGGTCAAAGATGCGGCTGATGATGATGGCGTTGTGTGCTGGGTCGTAGTGGCCCAGGATTCGGCGTGTCTTCGACTGGCTCCAGCTCATCCGCGGCCGCGCCATCAGGCCGTGAAAGAAACGTGTGTTCAGTTCCTCGAAGGTCGCGTCGAGATCGTAGAAGTGCCCGCGCGCCGGGCGCAGGCGCTTGCGCCCGCGCATCTGGCGGACGAGATGCGCCTTGCGGACAATCTCATGGCCGGCGACATATTTCCGATACCGGGCTGCGTGCCCGCGATCGATTGGCCGCCGGTACATCTTGGCGAGGAGAATGTGCGCGATCGCCCGCAAAACCTCATCGGGCGCACCTTCCAGCAGGTCGGAGAGCCTCACCAACAGACGGCCATCGCGCAGTCGAATCGTGTTGTTGACGTTGGCGAAGGCGAAAAACTCGATCTTCAACTCGGGCGGTGAAGAGCCCGGACGCAGTTCGCTGTAAGTTTCCTGAAAGATTTCGAGCAGCCCGGAACGCACGGTGAAGGTAGGTTAGCACGAGAGGGGCAAGTGCTCAGGTCAGTAATCAGTAATCCGAGGCCTGTCATCGCGGCCAGTCGTGAGCTCCGGACGTCTCGTGCCTGGGGCCTGAGCCCTGACAACTGCCTCTATCCCCTGCTATTCCGGCCTCCCGTTCTTCACGCTCTCTTCCGTATTCAACTTCTTGTGTTTCGCCGCGTCGTCCTGATCCTCCAGCAGTTTGCGATGGTCGACGGCCGAGTCGTCCACGGTATCTAGAACGTTCGTCAGGACGAACTCGTACTCACGGAACTCTTCCGGCTTGACCCTGGCGGCGCCCTTGAGTGCGCGCAGCTTCGCCTGGAATTCCGTATCTGCGGCGATGACGCCCTTCAGCGGTTTCCGGATGTCGTCCTTGCGGCCGACGTAGGTATCGATGTTGTCGTTGAGCTCGTCGTAAAGCAGCAAAAAGTCGGAGAGGATGTCGTGCGTCTGTTGCGGGCGATCCTTCACCTTGGGGTCGGCGCGCATTTGCTCCAACTTCACCAAGCGGGCGCGGGCGAACTGGACGTAGAGCGCCAAGCGTTGCTGCGGTTCCCAGCTGGCGTCGCGAATCTGGTCGATCTCTTGCTGCGTCAGTGGATCGTGATGGCGCTGCGCGGACGCAACCGGGGTCAAGGCCCCGATGATCAACAGCAAGGTGCCCAGAATATGGCGAGGCCGTGGCGCAATCATTTTGCCCCCTTCGGAAACATGGCTGTAAGCAGATCGTCGCGTACTCGCTGCAGACGCTTGATGGCGTCTTCGACCGGCGGGTGCTCGTCATGAGTGAGAGTATGAAGCATGTCGTTGAGCTTGCGCGTCATGCCGCGCACAGCAATTTCAGTCTGTTTTTCGTGCTTGTGGGTCTGAATCGAATAGTCCCGCGCCAACTCCGAGAAAGCAACCACGTCGGCTAATGACGTTTGCCCTTTTTCGGGCTCGCCAGCCTCGTAGAGCCTGTCGGCTTCGGCCAGTTGCCGGTGCGCGATCTGCAAACAAATCTTGGGCCGGTCGCCTACACTCGCCGCGGCAACCCGCGCCTTCAGTTCTTCGATGCTGGGCTCGCCCGACCGGGCTGCCTGCGATATAGATGCCGCGAGAGCTGCAGCGAGCACGACGGTAGCACAAAATCGCAACGGGGACATTAGGCTGCGCATATTGCAAACTCTAGGCGCACTTCTTCGGCATTTTTATTTCTTCGGTTCGATGGCAACCAGCCGGTGCCTGGCCTGCCATTCCTGATCAGGATACTTCCCGTTGGCAGTGTTGAGGAAGAGGTGATAGTTGAGCGCCGCTTGCTTGAAATCCTTGAGATGGTCGTAGGCGGAGGCGCGCAGAAAATAACTGATGGGTATTTCCGGCAAAAACTTCGCTCGGGTGTCGAGCGCTTTGATGGTGAGCGTGTAATCCTTGTTCTCGCCGGCGGCGAAGGCGAGATCGCCGTACGCTTCGCCGAAGTCAGGCTTGAGCTTCACGGCGATGAGAAACTCCTTCTGCGCTTCAGGGAATTTTCTTTCGAGCACGAGTGAATGTCCCAAGTCACGATGTAGCTCGGCATCGTTCGGAGAACCGGAGATCAGGCCGCGGTAAACCGCTTCCGCCCGATCGTTCTTACCGAGCGTGTCATAGACCTCCGCCAGGTCGTACTGGACGGATAGGTCCGCGGGAGCAAGCTTGGCGCCGGTTTCCAACTCGAGAACGGCAGCGTCGTTCTTGCTTTCCGCCGCCAAAACGCGCCCCAGTTGCACGTGGGCCGCGGCATCATTCGGACGCACCGCCACAAGCTCGCGCAGGTATGCTTCTGCGTCGGCGAAAAGGCGGCCGCGCATCGAAATATTGGCCAGCCCAGTCAGAGCGTCGGCTGCGGTAGCGTCGGTAGATGGCGCCAGCTCGAAGGCTCGTTTGTATTCATCCTCAGCGTCGGAGAATTTTTCCTGCTCCTCGAGTAGACGCCCGGCCGCAAGATGCGCCTCGGGATCCTTAGGTTGGAGTGTGGCGGCTTGCTGATAGGCGGCAAGCGCTTGTTCCGGCTTTGACTTTTCGAGCACGTGTCCCAAAGAGAGCCAGGCACGGGCTTTCCCCTCGGCTGTGTGGCTGGTCGGCTTGAGCTGCGTCGCGGCGCGCAGAAACCGTTCCGCGTCCGGCTGACCGGTCCTGGCCAGTTGCAGCCCCAGGTTCAGGTTCGATTCGAAAACGTCCGGCTTGGCCGCGACCGATTTGCGGTACGCCGCAATCGAATCTTCGACCTTGCCCAGACCATTCTCCACAAATCCAAGGTCGAACCATGCCTCGTAATTTGAGGGCTCGGTCTCGACTACCTGCTTCAGCAGAGGCTCTGCCGCAGCGTAGTTCTGCTTCTGAATCAGGTCTTCAGCCTTGGTCAGTTCCGGGCGTGGCTGCGCATCCTCGTCAACAACGCGCGTTTTGTGATGCGGCTTGCCGGAAGGAGATTCCTCGGCTTGCGGTTGAGTCTGATCAGTGGCGGGCTGTTGCGTAGATGATGAGGAACTGGCCGAAAGCGGATTTCGATACGCAGCTTGCGCGCCAGCCATCGCGCAGGCGAAAACAATAGCCACTAGCACAGTCGTGGTAGCTCCCGTCGGGAATCGCCTCCCGGGTCCCATCGTAGGCCTAGGAGCGATCTCTGGAACGCAAGCCATTGCCATTGAGAATACCTGCCAGGTATTTTCCGGTGTAAGAATCGGCCAGCTTTGCAATCGCTTCGGGAGAACCTGCGCCGACCACCTTGCCACCGCGATTCCCGCCCTCGGGGCCGAGATCGATCACCCAGTCAGCCGTCTTGATTACTTCGAGATTGTGTTCGATTACGAGGATCGAACCTCCTGCGTCAATCAGGCGGCGGAAAGCCGCCAAGAGCTTGCTCACATCGTCGAAGTGCAGGCCGGTTGTGGGCTCGTCAAAAATGTAGAGCAGGCGTCGCTTGGGCTGTGAGTCGCCATTTCGGGTGCCCCGGCCGCCCTCCCGCGTGGTGGGCTGAAGATGCGCGGCCAGCTTCATTCGCTGTGCCTCGCCGCCAGACAACGTAGTCGCGGACTGTCCCAGGCGAAGATAGCCGAGGCCGACTTCCTCCAGAGTGCGCAGCTTTTCGGTGACCTTGGGCGCTTCGGCGAAGAACTTGAGCGCCTCCTTCACCGTCAGGTTCAGGACGTCGTGAATATTCTTTCCCCGATAGCGCACTTCGAGCACCTGCGGCTTGTAGCGCGTGCCTTTGCACTCCTCGCAAATAAGTTCGACGTCGGCGAGAAACTGCATTTCTACCGTAACCGTTCCATCTCCCTGGCAAGTCTCGCAACGGCCTCCAGGGATGTTGAAAGAGAAGTGCCCCGAGCTGAAGCCGCGCTTCTTGGCTTCCGGCAGCGAAGCAAACAGTTCGCGGATGGCGTCAAATGCCTTGATGTACGTAACCGGATTCGAGCGTGGCGTGCGCCCGATTGGCGATTGATCGACCAGCACAACTTCATCGATGAACCTGTCACCCTCGAGACTTTCCCAGGTGGCGGCGGGTCCGTTCGCTCCATTCGTGGACTGCTGTTTGGCCTGAGCCAGAGCCCGGTACAGCACTTGATGCAGCAGCGTCGATTTGCCCGATCCGGAAACGCCGGTGATGGCTACCAGCATGCCGAGTGGAATGCTGATCTCGACGCCCTTCAGATTGTTGGCGCGCACTCCGCGAATCGTAATCTGCTGCGCACCCGGCTTGCGCCGTGTGAGCGGCGGCTGAATGCGCAGTTCCTCGGATAGATAACGCCCGGTCAGCGAATTCGCATTGCGTCGGATCTCGTCGTACGTTCCCGAAGCGACGAGCTTGCCGCCATTTTCGCCCGCGCCCGGCCCGAGATCGAGAATGCGGTCGGCGGCGCGCATGATGTCGGGATCGTGCTCGACCACCAGGATCGTGTTTCCCAGATTGCGTAGGTCGTGAAGAATCCTGATCAACCGGTGTGTATCGCGTGGATGCAGCCCGATCGAAGGCTCATCCAGTACGTAAAGAGTGCCGACCAGCCGGGAGCCGAGCGACGTGGCCAGCTGAATGCGTTGCGCTTCGCCGCCGGAGAGCGTCGACGAAAGGCGGTCCAGCGTCAGATATTCGAGCCCCACGTCATTCAGGAAAAGCAGGCGCTCGCGAATCTCTTGCAGAAGCTTATCGGCAATCTCGGCTTGCTCCGGGCTCAACTCCACCTGGGCGAAGAACCGAGCGGCATCTTCCACCGTGAGCGCGCAAACTTCGCAGATGTTGCGCCCATTGATTTTCACCTGGCGAGCCTCGAGCCGCAGACGCGTTCCGTTGCAAGCCGGGCACAGGGAATACCCGCGATAGCGGCTGAGAAACACGCGAACGTGCAGCTTGTACTTCTTGCGCTCCAGATAGTTGAAGAATCCCCGCACACCCGGAAATCGTCCTTCCCCGTTGAGCACTGCATTCTTGTGCTCTTCCCCCAGGTCAACCCACGGCACATCGAGCGGGATACCCGCCTGCTTGGCAAAGCGCTTTAGATCGGTAAACAGCGGCCGATACTTAGGCTTGGTCCACGGCTCAATGGCGCCCTCCGCCAGCGTTTTCATCTTGTCCGGAATGACCAGGTCAAGATCGAAATCGATCGTGTTGCCGAATCCCTGGCAGCGCGGACACGCCCCGTACGGGTTATTGAAAGAAAAGAGTCTAGGCTCCGGCTCTTCATAGCGCAGGTTACAGTTCTTGCATTCAAAACGCTGGGCAAAGCGCATCGTGGATGTTTGGCCTTCGGTTTGCGGCATTTCGAAGATCACTTCGCCCGATTCACGATAGGCGGTCTCGATCGCGTCCACGATGCGCGAGCGGGACTCTGCAGAGACGGTCAGTCGGTCTACAAGCACGAATACCGGCTGATCGAAGTTAATATCCAGCAAGGACTCGGGCGTGGAGAACTCAAAAACCTGCCCGCCCTGATAGAGCCGGTTGAATCCGGCCTTGCGCAGATCGAACAGCCGCGTCTTGAGTGCGTCGGTAAGTTGGCCCGTTACGGCAGCCTTCTTGGACTTCGTGGCTCGGCCTGACTTTGCGAGAGCTTCCTGCGCAGCTCCGTTCGACCGCTGCAAAGGAAACAACACCTGCAGGCGCGTTTCGGGGTCGAGCGCCACAATCGCATCGGTGACCTCATCCACTGTGTCCTTCTTGATCTCGCGTCCGCAATTTGCGCAGTAAGTTTGCCCCACGCGCGCAAACAGAAGCCGCAGGTAGTCGTAGATTTCCGTCGCCGTGGCCACAGTCGAGCGTGGATTCCGCGTCGTATTCTTCTGCCGGATCGCGACTGCGGGGGCAATGCCGTCGATCGTGTCCGCATCCGGCTTTTCGATGCGCTCCAGAAATTGCCGCGCGTAGGCCGAAAGCGACTCCACATAGCGCCGCTGGCCCTCGGCATAAATCGTGTCGAAAGCGAGCGAGGACTTGCCGGAACCGGACACGCCGGTCACGACTGTCAGGGTGTTGTGCGGAATCTCAAAATCGATGTTCTTCAGGTTATGAACGCGGGCGCCGCGCACAACAATATTTTCCGTGGGCTTGAGGGCGTCAGACATCGAGTCGGGCCGGAACCACGCCCCGCTCCGCCGGGCGAACGTGCTCAGCCGGCTCCGCGAGGCCTACCGAATCTTTCTATTATAAGGCAGACGATGGTTTATCGGTTTGCGCCGACAGGCAGGTAGAGGAGCTAAGAGGGAAGACTCCGCGCGGCGAGAAGATCAGCGCCAGTAGCGATCCGGCGCCGAGTCCGGCGAGAAAAAACGTTACCGCGGTTGACAGATCGTAATGGGGATGAAGTTCCGAGTTCATATGGGCACTGATCCGAAACCGGCGCGGAGAGCGCAGAAGCCCTCCGCGCGCCGACGACTTTGGCGCGGATTTTCGGACAGGAAAGCCGGCTACGAAACCGGCTCAATGCTATCCACGTGAATGAGGTTGCTGTCGAGATCAAGCTTGCCGGTGACCTTGACCTGCTTGCCTTCGTACTGCTTCGCTTTCTCCTGATCGTCGAGCTGGTAGCTGATCTTTGCAAGGTTGTCGCGCAGGACTAGTTTGCCTTTCTCCTTCATGATCGTGCCGTTGAAGGCTTTGACCTCCTGCATTTGCATGTCGTTCTGTTGTGCGGTTGGCTGTTGGGTGGCGCCGGGTTGTTGTGCGTCGGGCGGCTGCTGCCTGACCTGAACCGCCAGGGCGGCAATTCCGGCTGTGAAAGTCAGCGCCGCCGCCAGAGGCAGGGGCACTAATAGCTTCTTCATTACGAACCTCCGAGAGATAGGGTTGGGTTTCTTGGACCTGCGCTCTGCAAGCTGTGTGCCAATCGGCAACGGAGCGCAGACGCTTGCAGACAACATCAGGACGGCGGGGCTACTGACTCGCCGCTCCGTAAATTTTGCTATGTTGAAGAAGAATTCTTCTTCAGCCAGTTCCCCCCAGCACGATGGCGCGCGGGAAAAACTTACACAGCGATCTTGCGATTTTTGCTGGTAACCACTTTCGAGACACCACGCGAAACCAACAGGTTTCGCGTTTGGCAACGATTGTGCATGAGCTGTCGAAGAATTCGGGGCCCCCGCAACTGACATGCTGGTGCGTCTGTCGTGCGCGCTGGTTTGGATGGCGCACGCCGGCGGGAAGGAGCAGTGCGTGAGAACTGCGGAGAATGCGTCAGCAGCCTATGGAATCTATCCCAATTTGATTGAAGCGGCCGGAGTAGTCCGCGCCTTCAACGACGCGGGCTTTGTCAACGAACACATCTGTCTGATGCTCGCCCCTTCGCATCCTATTGCCACGGTGGTCAGAGATGCGAATCTGTTGAACGAGGATCGCGCTGCGAGTGCGGTAACCGCGGGATTAATCGGCTGGCTGTCCAATTTCGGGGCGGTCGTGATTCCTTCGGTTGGTTTTTTCGTCCGTTCGCAGGCGTTTGTGCGCGCGCTGCTGCTGACAAGGGACGCGCCCGCTCTGTGTGGCAGTTCCCGAACGCTCGCCGGGTTAGGTTTCACGGACCCGGATGCAGCTCGCCTGGAAGCGCAGCTGCAGCGGGGCGGGTTCATGGTTTATATCGCCGTGGTTGACAACGCGCGGCTGGCCTGGGCGCTCGAGTTGTTTCGTCTAACGGGCGCGGACGAGAGTGCAGCTTTGCTGGAAGAGGTGGATACGCAAGCTGTAGCTTAAGTCACACTTCTGTGGTGTCGTGCAGGATTAGTCGATCAGAGAATCTTTCTCCCGATCCCGCTGCTTGCCGTAGCGGAAGGCGAAGCCCACGCCGATGGTCATGGCGCCGAGCGGCGGCACGAGCAGAATCAGGATGGCGCGGCTCAGCGCGATCTGCCCATCCTTGGGCGCACCTTTCGCGCTCTCATAGCACATCTGGCAGCCTTGCGCGAACGCAGGCGTGATACTAAAGGCGAGAATCAACGCGCCCAGCGCCCAGCGAAATTTGGCAAAGAGTTTCAACGCCACTTCCTTCGTGATCGCTATTTCCCGTATTGCAAGCCGACTCCGTTCGGCGGCGGCTGTACCCGATCGGCGTCCGGAAAGAAAAAGAAATACATGATGACGAAGCAGGCCGTCACCGAAATCACCAGCAGCCAGCGCATCAGGGCCTTTTCAAATTTCAGATGCATGAAGTAGCCGATGATCAGCGCCGACTTGATCACGGAAAGAAAGATCAGGGCTTCGAGCATGCGCACCGGCTGGAAGACCTGCTTGTATCCCAGCACCACCTCGATCGCCGTCAGAACCAGCAGCGCTCCCCAAACCCAGAAGTATTTTAGCTTGCTGTCTTCATGCGTTGCTGCCATCCCGTGCATGGTCGGTCCTCGGCGGCTGAAGCCGCACCCTCTTCGATTATCGTGCCCTCACCGATCTTTCACACTACGAAACTTTAGTCGACATCAAATACACCAGCGGGAAAATGAACATCCACACCAGGTCGACAAAGTGCCAATACAGCCCCGCAACTTCCACGTCATGTGCGTCGTAATCCTTCGGCTTGAGAAACAGAATCACCGCGCATAGAAGCAGCCCGAGGCCCAGCACATGGACCGGGATGTGAAAGACGTTGCCCGCGGGAATCAGCAGCGCCGCCGCGATCCAAATCACGGCCAGAATCGGCAGAAACCATTTCCGGAACGCGACCACACCCAAGTAAATCACGCCGATGGTTACATGCAGCATGTGCATGGCCGTGAGCCCGAAAAATGCCTGCGGGAATTGTGGGATGTTCTTCGAAATGTCGCTTAACTCTCCAGAACCACTGGCAGGATGCACGCCCAGGATCGTTACAAACCCGGGCAGCGACAGTCCTCCCGAGATCAGTTTCGTCCACTCCATGCCGTGCAACACGATGAACGCTGTGCCAAAGATCATCGTGGCCAGCAGCCAGTTGCGCGTCCAGGCACGATCGTTGCGCTGTGCAGCGAAGACGGCCAGCACCATCGTCAGCGAACTCGAAAGCAGGCATGCGGTCATGACGGTGGCGCTAGCAATGCTTTCCGCGTGGAAGGGCGTGGGCCAGGGAACGGTGTAAAGCCGGTTGTAGCTGAAGGCGAACAACAGCGCCCCGAACGTAAGCGAGTCTGACGCGAGGAAGAGCCACATCCCCACCTTTTTCGAGTAAGCCCCGAACAGCGGAGCCTCGAACTCTCCCGGAGCGCCGTGCCCGACCGCAGCATGTTCCAGCGTAGCGTCGGCCATTCCTTAGATTCCCCTTTCCCTCTATCGCGCGAATCCGAGCAGCGCAAAAATGTAAATCCACAACACCAGCATGAAGTGCCAGTACCATGCCGTAATGTCGACAGCAATCCGCCGCGCTTCCACCGGCCGGTGCAACAAGGAAGCACTTGCAGCCCAAAGGAGCGCGATGATCCCGCCGGCAAGATGCACCGCGTGGGTGATGGTCAACAGAAATGCAAACGAGCTGCTGGGGTTCGTATTCATGTAAAAGCCGCCGTTGTGCAACTCGCCCCAGGCGAGCCACTGGCCTGCGAGAAAGCCGAACCCGAGAAGCACGGTCAGTCCAAGCCACGGGAATGAGCGTTCATTTCCCAGCGAAACTCCCGGGATCGAACTCACCGGAGCCAGTGCCGCTTGCCGCGCTGCCTGCCGCCTGGCCAGTTCCATGGTCGCGCTGCTCACCAGCAGCAAGGCTGTGTTGATGGCCAGCAAGAGCCAGGGCAGGCGTACCACGCCCCAGTCGTGTACATAGCTGGACGAAGCATCGTCAAACGTCGGCAGTCCCTTGCGCACGATGTAAGCGCTGGTCAGCGAGATGAAAACCATGCAAACGGTTGCAATGGCGCAGATCAGGCCCAGCCGAGCACGCCGCAGGCGCGCACCGTAGTCCGGGAGATTGTTGCCCCGGCCGTCGTCGCCTCCGCCAACGGGCGGCACGGGAGGCTTGTGTCCGTCTCCGATTCCATCAATCGGCGTCGTTGGTGTGTAAGTCGCCATAACTGAAAAGCCCGTGGTTGCCCCACCCTTCTTTCGCGTTCATTGCGAAAGAGGGTGCGCGAATTCGTCAATGTCCGGCTGCCGCCACCGCCGGATCCGTCTGCATCACGTAATCTTTTGGCGCACCCGGGACGCCATACTCATACGGACCGTTGTGCACAACCGGTGTCTTGCCGCCGAAATTGTCGGGCGGCGGCGGAGTCGAGGTCGTCCACTCCAGCGTAGTCGCTTCCCACGGATTGTCGCTGGCCTTGGGCCCCTTGAACATGCTCCAGAAAAGATTGATCACGAAAATCAATTGCGCCGCGATCGTGATGAACGCCGCGTAGGTCATGAAGGTCTGCAGTGGAATCAGCTTGGTCTGATAGGCCACTTCTGTGAACTGCGAGTACCGTCGCGTCTGGCCGGCCATCCCCAGATAATGCATGGGCATGAAGATTGCGTACGTTCCGGCCAGCGTAATGAAGAAGTGAATGCGCCCCCAGGTCTCGTTCATCATCCGGCCAAACATCTTCGGGAACCAGTAATAGGTCGCCGCGAAAATGCCGAAGATTGCCGCCACGCCCATGATCAGGTGGAAGTGCCCGACGACGAAGTACGTGTCATGCAGTTGAATGTCTAGCACGGGTTGGGCCAGGAACGGCCCGCTCAGCCCGCCTGACACGAACAGCGAAACGAAGCCGATGGCATACAGCATCGGCGTCTGGAAGCGGATGTGCCCGTGCAGCATCGTGCCCAGCCAGTTGAACGTCTTGATGGCCGACGGCACGCCGATGCACATGGTCAGGATCGAGAAGGCGAATGCCGAGTATGGGCTCATCCCGCTCATGAACATGTGATGGCCCCAAACCATGAAGCCGAAAAAGCCGATCGACAGCATGGCGTAGACCATCGCCTTGTAACCGAAAATCGGCTTGCGCGAGAACGTCGAGATAATCTGCGAAGCCACGCCCATGCCCGGCAGAATCGCGATGTAGACCTCGGGGTGGCCGAAGAACCAGAATAGATGTTGCCAGAGCAGCGGGGAGCCGCCTTTGTGCTGCATTACCACGCCGTTGACGACGATCAGCGGGACATAGAAGCTCGTTCCCAGGTTCCGGTCGAGGAGGAGCAGAATTCCCGCCGAGAGCAGCACGCCAAATGCGAGCAAGCCGAGAATCGCGGTGATGAACCACGACCAGACCGTTAGCGGCATCCGCATCAGGATCATGCCCTTGGCACGAAGATCAAGCGTCGTGGTGATGAAGTTCAGCGCACCCATCAGCGACGCCAGGCAGAAGATGGCGATACTCGTGATCCACAAATCCGCGCCCAGTCCCTCGCCCGGTCCGGCCGTCTGCACCGCGCTCAGCGGGGGATATCCAGTCCAGCCATGCAGTGGCGCTCCGCCCCCCACGAAAAAAGCAGCGATGATCACGATGAACCCAACAAACGTCGTCCAGAACGACAGCATGTTCAAGACCGGAAAGGCCATGTCCGGCGCGCCAATCTGGATGGGCAGCACATAATTGCCAAACCCGCCCTGCGGCGCAGTCGTCAGCACGAAAAACACCATGATCGTGCCGTGCATCGTCAGCAGGCTCAGATAGGTCTCGGGCTTGATTTCGCCGACCAGCGGCAGCACCGTGTTGGGCCAGATCATGTGAATGCGCATCAGCAGCGACAGGAACATCCCCACAAACACCGCTGCCAGCGCCAGGAAGTAGTACTGAAGCCCGATGACTTTGTGGTCCGTGCTGAAGATGTATTTGCGGATGAACCCTTGAGGAGCAGCGTGTGCGTGGACCGTAACTGGGGTCGCCATTTTACTGTTTCTCCGCCTCCCGTGCCGCCAGCCACTTGTCAAAATCTTCCTGGCTGACGACGTGCACCATGCCGTGCATCTTGTAGTGGCCCAGGCCGCAGAGTTCGGCGCAGGCGATCTCGTACTCGCCGATCGCGGTCGGCTTGAAATGCAAGTGAATGTTCAGTCCCGGAACCGCGTCCTGCTTGAAGCGCAGCGACGGCACAAAGAAGCTGTGAATCACGTCCACCGCGCGCAGGCTCAAGTCGACTTCGCGATTCACCGGCAGATACATTGTGCCGGTCACGACATCGTCCTTGGCGGAAGGATCGTTGGGGTCAAGCCCCACCGCGGCTTCGCCGCCCGCCGAGGGATCCATCAGCTTCGGGGTCGTCTTGGCATAGGTGCCGTCCGCGCCGGGATAGCGGAAATACCATGCGAACTGCATGCCGGTGACTTCCACCTGCACGGCGCCGGCCTCAGCCGGCGCGAAGCGCTGGCTGGCCCAGACCGTGCTGCCCATCAGGTTGAGCCCGATGAAAAGTACAGCGGTGAGCAGCGTCCATACGACCTCGAGCGTGGTGTTGCCATGAGAATACTTCACGGGCGGCGACGACGGCGTCTCGCGGTATCTCCAAACGATGTAGCCTAATCCCAGCTGGGCTGCTAGGAAGACTATCCCCATCACGATGTAAGTGAGAGCGAACTGCCCGTCGATCCAGTGCGCCGCCTGCGCGGCACCCACCGGAAGCCACCAGGTTTTGGCGACAAAGAAATACGTGCTGACCAAGGTGATCAGCCAGATCAAAACCAGCAACGCGAGGCCCATTCCCCAGCCCTCCAGAACTTAGGACCACACGAAAAGGATTTTCCCCACGGCCAGCGCCACGCCCGTCTTGTCCGGGCGAATCAGACGCAAGCACAGTCGGCGGCGAGTGTACCACAGCCGCGCGTGAAAAAATCAAGCAGGTGTGAGAAAAAATCCGTGAGAAGCAGATCGCTGTGGATGATGCGGATCGCTCCGCGGAAATTTGTGTTTTGAGAGCGTAAAGCCTTCTCAACCCCAAGTCAGGTCCGCGAACACAAATCTATCGCGAACCACAGTCGCGCCGAGAGAAACGGGCAATACAGCATTGAGCATCGGGCCTGCGTACACAAAGCTATGAAACTCACCTTGTTCGCCGCACGGATCGGCGTCTTCCGGCAGGGCGGCGAGCAGCGCTTCATCGAATTCACGGCCAGCGAACGAGCAGTCCAACTTCGCAGTATCCACGCAAGTCAATTTTGCTCGCACCCCGGATGCGATCATCTCTCGCGCCAGCGCCGCAGTGGGCAAGCCCCAGACCGGAAAGACGGGAATCAAGCCCGTATCTTTCAGTCGCTTTTCCCGGTAAGCGCGCACATCGGCAAGAAACAAATCGCCAAATGCGATTCCATACAAGCCTTCCGCAACTGCTTTCGCGCACGTTTGCCCCATCAACGATTCATACTGCTCATTGGAGCAGGGCCAGGGCAAGGGAACCTGCCAAAGCGGGAGTCCCGTGGCGCCAGCCTGACGTTCGACCAATTCTCTTCGCACCGCATGCATGGCCACGCGATCGGCCTCTCGATTGAAGGTCGTTAGCAGTCCGACCACCTCATATTCCGCGCGCTCCCGCAGAACATGCAGGCTCCATGCGCTGTCTTTCCCGCTGCTCCAAGACAGAAGAATTCGTTTCATGATCCTAATCCGATCCGCGGGACGCTTGGCAGAGTGGTCATTTATCCGACCACTCTGGCACTCGTCCCGGCGTCCAGGGGGCCCCCGCGGCCTCCATGTCTTTCTCCAACTTGCCAAGATCGACTTCAACCAGCGCATGAAGCTTGGTCAGTTGTTCCGCAAACTCTGCGGCCGCGATACTGTACGAATCGATGTGAGACTGCGTGGGTTTGGCCAATGAGAAACGCTCGCCTTCCATCACCGAATTGATGCGTTCGGCGATCGACGAAGGCACATTTTCACTTCTGCGCGCGATTTCGACGTCGCCGCGCAAGGCACGCAGAATTTCCCGATCACTCTGCTCGATCGAATCGGCAGCTGCGCCGAGCTGCTTCTCAACGGTGGGGACCTCGCGCAGTGCTTCGCGGATGGTTTTCAGCCGCGACTGCACGTCCTCGGCTGTGTGCAGCGCTCCCGACACAGCGCGATACAATCGTGCCGTCTTGCGCAAGAATTCCTCCTGTGCCGCCCGGTCTGACGCGCTCATGGAAGCGGACCCCTCGGTTGCTACCTTGAACGACTGCGGTCCGGCCAGTTCTGTCACTACGCCATCGACTTTCTGAAACGCTCGCACGGAGTAGTTTCCGGAAAGCACCAGTGGACCCTGCGACCCGGCCTCAGGAAAATCCTCCTCGCCCTCGCTCCGATGCTCAGGCACCTTTGGCGCGGCATACCGCAGATCCCATGCCACGCGCTGAAATCCCGACTCGGTGCTGCCTTCCACGCGGCGGATCGCGGCTCCACCTTCGTCATACACGACGAAGTAAACCTCGGGCTTCGCCTCCTGCGCCTCGGCGCGCAGTTCGTCATTGGTCGGGTAGGAAAGCGTCTGGTTCTTCTTCGCCGTTTCCTTCTCCGCATCCTGCCGTTTCTCTTTTCTGGTTTTGATCTTCTCCTTCAAGTACATCGTGAACACCGCTCCGAAAGGCGGATTGTCGGCGGTATAAAACGCGTCGCCCTGAAACCCTTTTTTCGGTTCGCCTAACGGGTGCCGTTCGATGTAAACCAGCGCATCCTTCACAGGGAACAGAGCCGCCGGCTGCTCCACCGATTCCGGCTTGATCTGCCGCAGCGGCGTGATGTCATCGAGGACGTAGAACCCGCGCCCGAAGGTCGCTATGACCAAGTCGTTTTCACGCGTCTGAATGACCATGTCGCGGACGGCGATGGTTGGCAGTCCACCTTTCAGCCGCACCCAGTGTTGGCCGCCGTCGATTGTGAAGAAAGCGCCGAATTCAGTTCCGGCAAACAACAGGTTCGCGTTCACCGGATCTTCGGCAAATGCTAGCACCGGGCCGTTCTCGGGCAGATTGCCAGCGATCGAGGTCCAGGTCTTCCCCGAGTCCGTTGACTTCAGCAGATACGGTTTGAAGTCCTCGTTCTTGTGGCCTTCAAATGCCGCGTAGACCGTGTTGACATCCTGATTCGAAGCGGCCAGACGGCTCACATAAGTCATCTCGGGAACGCCCGGAAACTTTTCGAGCTTTGTCCAATTCGCGCCGCCGTCGCTCGTGACCTGAATCAGTCCATCATCCGTGCCGACATAGATCAGGCCCTCTTTTTTCGGCGACTCGGAAAGCGAAACGATATTCCCGTAGAACGAAGTTGATTGATTCTTTGCCACCGCATCTGGACCCCACACCTTGCCCATGACCGGCAGTTTGTTGCGATCGATCTGCCGCGTCAGGTCGCCAGAAACCGCCTTCCAGGTGTCGCCGCGATCATCCGAGCGGAAGAGCTTGTTCGCCGCGAAATACAGCCGCGTATGCGAGTGCGGGCTGATGATAATCGGCGAATCCCAGTTCCACCGCAGCGGCGGCTCGCCCTTGCCTTCGAGCGGCTGCAGCACTAATTCCTGACCCGTTGGTTTGTCGTACCGTACCAGCACGCCATACTGCGACTCTGCATAAACGGTGTTCGGGTCCACCGGATCCACCTGCGACCGGAAGCCGTCTCCGTTGGTGGTTACGTACCAGTCCGCATTCATAATCCCGTTCAGATTGCGTGTCCGCGTCGGCCCGCACCAGGAGAAATTGTCCTGCGTGCCTCCGCAGACGTGGTAGAAGGGCAGGGCATTGTCCACAGCTACGTCGTAGAACTGCACCGTCGGCAGATTAGCCTTGAACTGCCACGACTTTGCATCGTCCCAGGTCTCCCACATGCCGCCGTCGGAGCCTTCCAGCCAGTGCTTCGTATCTTCTGGATCAATCCACATCGCGTGGTTATCTTCGTGATGATTGACCTCATTGACCTTGTGCAGGGTCTTGCCGCCGTCCAGCGATTCCTGCAGCCATACATTCATGATGAAAATGCGATCCACATTTTTCGGATCGGCCACCACCCGCGCGTAATACATGGCTCCGGCATCGAAGTCGTTCCGCTTCTCCCAGGTCGCACCCTTGTCGGTAGATCGGAAAATGCCGCCTTTACCATCCGTGGCCTCGATCGTGGCGTACACGACGTTGGGATCGGCCGGCGAAACCGCCAAACCAATACGCCCCATGTCAACGCTCGGCAGGCCCGACTTCAACTTGTTCCAGGTCGCGCCGGCGTCGGTGGACTTGTAGATTGCGCTCTCCGGGCCGCCGTCGATCAAGGTGAATACGTGGCGCCGCCTCTGATAGGCAGCGGCGTAAAGGATGTCCGGATTCGACGGGTCGAGCGCTATGTCAACCACACCTGTGTTCTCGCTGATCGTCAGCACGGCCTTCCAGGTCTTGCCGCCGTCTGTCGTCTTGTAGAGGCCGCGATCGCCGCCCGGCCCCCACAGCGGTCCTTCCGCCGCGACATACACAACCTTCGAATCGCGCGGGTCAATCACCACGCGTCCGATGTGCTCCGACTTTTTCAGCCCAAGATTCTCCCAGCTCTTTCCGCCGTCGTTGGACCGATAAATTCCATCGCCCCATCCCACGCTGCGCTGCGAATTGCTCTCGCCCGACCCGACCCAGACAACCGAAGAATCGTTCGGATCGATTGCGACCCAGCCAATCGAGTACGAGCCTTCGCCGTCAAACACCGGAGTCCAAGTCGTGCCGTCGTTCACCGTCTTCCACACTCCGCCCGACGCAACGCCGACATAAAACTCCGACTTGTTCTTCGGATTCACGGCAATCGACATCACGCGCCCGGAGGCGACCGCCGGCCCCATAAGCCGGAACTTCAGGCCGGAGAAAGTGTCGGCGGTCATGCCGCCTTTCTTCTCCTCCTTGCCCTCTTCCTTTTTGGCTTCTTCTTTCTTCTCTTCCTTCTTCTCTTTCTTTTGATCTTTCTTAGTCACAGCCGTCGCAGCAGGCGCCGCGGGCTTTTCCGCGTCCTGTGCGGCAAGAAACGAACTCGCAAATAACATGGCCAGAACAGCAACGAACGTGGCGAACGATTTCATGGCGATCTCCAGGTTCAGGTGCGTCGAAAGAAATCGCCGCGCGGCGCACCTGGTGATCTCGGCGGCGCAGGATTTGCCAAAACCGATATGTATACAGGAATTGAACCGCTGGAGGAAATAGTTTCGTGATCCGTGTTCATTTGTGAAAATCCGCCGCAACCGCTTTTTCCAATAGAATCATTCCCATGTCTCAGCAGATCCACGGCCACGAAACCCGCACCCTGCAGCAGAAGAAAAACTACTGCTTCGCCTGCGGCCCCGACAACCCCGAGGGCATGCACCTCCAGTTCACCCTCGACGAGGAACGCCGCACCTTCGTCTGCCACTTCAACCTGCCCA
>JASHNU010000033.1 GCA_030041475.1 Candidatus Sulfotelmatobacter sp. | reverse complement strand
TGGATGCCCTTGAAGCGGATGGTGAGCGGGCCCTCCATGTCTTTGTTGTAGACCTCCTGATCCTGGCCTGAACTGGCAGGAGTCGCTTGCTCAACGGCAGCCGCCGGACTGGCGCTGCTGGAGAACTCGGCGACTTCCGCGGAAGCGGCCTGCTTTGCGGCTTCAGCCTTGGTCGCCGCTTCGGTCGCGGTGGCTTGAGCCTTTTGCAGTTGATCCTCCAGAGCCTGAATCTTCTGCTGTTGTGCGTTCAGGGCATCCTTCTGAGCCGTGATCGCGTCCTTCAGTTGCTCAATCTCCGCACTGATGGCCGCCGGGGTTGGGGTGGGGGCTGGGGCTGCGGCTGCGGCAGGAGCCGGAGCCGGGGTTGAGGATCCGGTTGCAGGACCCGTGTTGGAGGCGACTTGCGTTTGTGCCCAGGCGCCGGCTGAGAAAGCCGCCAACGTCAAGGCTGTCAGGAACAGCTTATTTATCTGTTTCATCGAAGTACAGTCCTCTCCTTTTTCAGATTTGTACTGCTTGGGGGAAAAAGTCTTTGGCAATCCATAAGTTGCGACGATGGGTTACGAGGTCGTCGAGCCATCGGCCAACAGAGCTGCACCGGTTGACGCCAAGCGCAACGACCACAGCATTGTCATAAGGGAACTAGACATGATGCCGAACGTCCCGATTTCTTTCATTAACAAGCGGTTAATTTTTCGTGGGAATGCAAGAACGGAACTTGCCCCTGGGGACGCCGCCGTTAGTAGTCAATAATTACAATCGATATAATCGACATAATTACATTACATGACATTGCACGCGGTGGGCCATCGCGCCAGATCCAAGGATTCTATTTACTATCGTTTAATCAATAACTTAGACCGCTTCGGGAGTTGCGATCCTGGGAGTCCGTATGCACCCGATTACACTTTGTGGGCTGGGAAGGTTCCACGCCCCTGACCCTGTGGTCCGGTGCCACCGGTTGGTTTCGGCGAGATTTCCGACTTGCCAAGTCCAAGCCTCAGGCAGAGATTCGCAGAACGAGCACCGTGACGTTATCCGGAGCGCCCCGTTCCAAAGCCATCTTGACCAACGCCTTGCACGCCTGGGCCGGAGTATCGGTTTTGACGGCGCGAGTCAATTCCTGCTCGCTGACCAGACTCCAGAGTCCGTCGGTGCACAGGATCAACGTGTCGCCTTTTTGCAGTGAGATGGGCAACTCGGGAACGTCCGGTTCCACATCCTTTCCCGATCCCAGGGCGGCAGTGAGAATGTGGCGCTGCGGATGCGACTCGGCGTCTTCCGAGCGTACAATGCCGCTCTCCACCAATCTGCCGACATAGGAATGATCACGCGTCAGGCGGGCCGCGCTTCCCGCGCGAATTCGATACAGGCGGCTGTCGCCAACATGAGCAAAGAAGAGTCGGTGATCGATCACTGACACAACTGTGCAGGTGGTGCCCATGCCATGAAGTTCAGGATGTTCCATGGCGTAGTTCTGAATGTTCAGGTGCGCAGCCGTAAGTGCCTCTGTCAGTGCCCGTAACGGATCGTCGGCTGCCGCGTTCCGATACACTTCGCGCACCGTTTCGACGGCCAGGCGGCTGGCTTCCTGCCCGCCTTCGTAGCCGCCCATCCCGTCGGCGACGACCGCCAGGCGGCCTTGCCGTTCCAAGTCCTGGTCAGACTCCGGCTCCCAGTAAAGGTAGGAATCCTCGTTATTCGTGCGCTGAAGACCGACGTCGCTCAGGCACGCCACCTCGACCCCAGGTTTTATGCTCTTACAGTCCACTGCCATAGCGAAGAAAATTAGTTGAGCTGCGCAAGGTCCTCAGACGCCGTCTTGGTTGTAGCCCTAGAAGGCGTTCAAGCCCGGTCATATAAGGGACGGGTTGAAGTCCCGCCCGCGCTGGATCGCGATCGTGACCAGCAGGACTGGGTAGCCTATCACGTTCGGAGACGGTTGGAACATTCTGCTCGGCCTTGTTCGCAAAAGAAAAGAGCCCCACAAAAGAAAAAAGCCGCAAGAACTGCGGCTCTCTCCTCTACACGAATCTGGAATGCGGACGGGAACGACTACTTGTCGTGCTTGTCCTTGTAAATCTTCTTGCTCATGTGGTTGGCTTCTTTGTTCAGCTGCTTCTGGTCCGCTTTGGTCAGGTGGCCATTGTCAGCCGCCATGTCTTTCTTTTCGTTGTTCTGCAGGCGCTGCTCGCCCTTTTCCAGATTGGCGGCCTGTCCGGGCGTCAGCTGCCCGTTCTTCATGCCGTTGGCGATGCGATCCTGCTGATTCTGTTCCCGCTGATTGACCTGGTTGACGCGCGGATGATTGGGATCGTCCACGCCCGGGCCAGCGCCGGAAGTATTGGATTGCGCAGCGGCGGACAGAGACATCAGTCCACCCACCGCCAGAACTACGAGCGACTTGGTGATTTTGGACATGCGAATGTAAACCCCCGGGACACAGTGTAGTTGCGGGTCATTTTCCCCAGGTAATGACGAAAGTGATACTACTTAAGAGGCGAAGCATGAACGAGATCGGCGGGTAACCAGTAAGGCGGTTACTATAGTCCCTCAACATGCACAAGAAATTTTATCTCAAGCGGACGACATCATGCCTCGTCACTGCGGCACTGCTCTTGACCGCGCCCCTGCTGGGCCAAGAACAAGGAAAGCGCCTTTGGGTCCTCCGCAACTCCGGTGAGATGGCAGAGTACGATTTGGCGACGTTCGAGCCGAAGCAGACCGTCAAGGTTCCAGCGGAGGCGGCGCGCTCCCCACAGAACATTGGGGTCAACCATCTGGGACAGATTCTGTTCGCCCCGACCGTGTCATTACCGCTGGCAGAAGGTGACGTCGAGTCTGCAGCCAAGGACTGGTTTTGGGATGGACGCAGCGCGACTGAGATCCCAACAGGTGTGACCCGATCGGTAGCCGCCACCGGATCGAATCAGGCGGTGGCCGAATCGGCACCGGCCGCTTATCTCTCTGCCGACGGCACGCATCTGTTCTGGTTCGGCAATCAGGCGCGGCGGCTGCAGCGCGAGGATGTCGATCTCTCCACCACGAACTCATGGCAGGCATGGCGGACAGATGCCAGTGGCGCCGCGCGGGAAGATCTCGCCGAACTAAAGTTTCCCGAATGCCGCTGTCCTTCAGGGTTGTGTGAAGAAACCTGCACCTATGGTGGTGTGTGGGTGCCGGCAGACGGAGTGAGGAAATTCTTTCTGATGACGGAGCTGATCGCGGGCAAAACCGAGCCGACCTACAAGGCCAGCACGCTCTACGTTGGAGATGCAGGGAAGTGGACGGCTCATCCGCTCGCCGAACCCTTGCGGCGCGTGCTCGACGCCGCCTCTGGCGGCACCGTGATTGTCGAGGCAATTCCCGACACCGGATGCTGTGGCTGGTCGAATCAAAGCAACGATCAGACTCTTGTGCACAATAACGGAAAGACTCTGACCGTATTCGACGAGCGCGCCACTTATAAGAACCCCGACTACGATGTGAGCTTCTTTACTTCCAACGCGCTCCTTTCGCCGGACATGGGACGCGTCGCCATGACCATCACCGCGACCGCTCGGGCCGACCAGGCCATTCAACTTGCAGAAGACGGCCAGGCGAATCCAGAAGAGTCGAAGCAGATTCGCAAGGGGCTGACGGAGTTGCCGGCAGTCGAAATCAAGACCCTCGAAGATTTTTCGCGGCGGATTGCACTTGTTCCGCACGCCACGCTGGTGGGATGGATCAGCGAGAAGGAAGTGCTGATCGTGGAGGATCACCAGCTTGTGGCTTACAACATCGCCAACGGCACGCGGAGGAAATCCACGATTAGGGTTGAGGACATAGCACACGTATTCCTGCGCTAGCATTTTTCTAAGTCGGCCTGTTGCGCTGCCCCGCCCGATAAATCAGCCAGCCTAAGAAATTTGCACTCACGACAACCGCGGCAATCTTCCAGGAATAGTTGGACTCGCTTCCGACGCGGATGACGGGAAAAATCGACAGAACGACGAAGAGCAGAGTCACCAGAAAGCCCGATGCAGCCGCAATCCTAAGTGCAAGCCTTGGGCGCAGGCCACGATTCCTCGGCGCCAACAGAGGAATGGCAAACAGCGCCAGATACGCCATGCCGTAAAAAGTAAATCCCCAGGTCAAGAGCAATTCGTAAGCTTCCTGCTCACCTACACCGATCAGGGCCGCGACGCTGGCGGCCAAAGTGGCGCCTCCCAGGAAAAGAATCGAGTTCACCGGCGTTTTGTAGCGGGCGTGCAGGCGTGAAAACCACGCCGGCAGAAGATGATCCCAGCCCGCAGTCATCGGCAGGCGAGCGCTCCCGCTGAAATATAGGCTGAAGGTGGACAGATAATTCATCAGCAGAAGGTAAATCGCAATCGGTACGATGAATGCCCCGAAATTTCCAAAGCCGAGCCGCAAAGCCTGGGGGATGGGACCGATCACATCCACAGAATCGGGAGAAACGTAGGCCAGAATTGCGCTGGTGGTAAAGATGTAAATGAGAGCGATCACCGGAGCCGTGATGAGGATCGATTTTGTTATGTTGCCTGCAGGATTGCGCGATTCTCCGGCGAAGATCGCAACATATTCGAAGCCGCTGAGAGCGCCAAAGGTCATCTTGCTGAACACGCTCAAAGTGAAAACCGTTGCTGGTGGTACTACCAAACGCAACGGATGAAATGAGGGCAGTGCTCCACGCCAAAGATTTACCAAGGGAAGCCCCACCAGCACGGCGACAGTAATCAGCACGGCGACACTGCCTGCGTTGTTGAACCACTTACCCACCCGGAAGCCGACTGCAGCCAGCAGCACTTGCAGACCGATCAGAGCTATGGAGGCGCCGAGCACCGCCCACTTGTCGCCGGCGATCCAGGCCAGCGACGGAACCGCATACGCCACCGAGGTGGTCGTGACCAGTCCGATCACCGCGACGTACAACATGATGAAGAGCCAGAGATTCCATGCCACCAGGAATCCGATCTGGTCGTTGAAAGCAAGACGCGCCCATTCATACAAACCCCCTTCCAGCGGCATGAGCCGATTGAGATGGACGACGAGGAATGCCAATGGGATAAAGAAGAGCAAAATGGCGGCGAGCCAAAGGACAACATGCGCAGGCCCGGCCTTGACCGCCGTGCCGAAGAAGTCCGGTACCACCACGAGCAGGATCTGCGCGAAAACCAGGTCGACTATGCCGAGCTCGCGTCGCAGCGCGGTGCTGTGGGCGCGAGTTTCAGACTCTGAGGTGCTCAGGGCGATATTGTCTGCGGCGGTCAAGGTTTGCGGTCGCTGCTCGGCGCACGCATCAGGAAAGAAAAGCCGTCAACTTTGTACAGGACTTTGCCGGGCGAATCTGGCTTCGGAGAAATTTTTCCTGCACGAACCGCGGCGAATGCGGTCACGAGTCGCGGCAGTACGCTGGGCTGCGCGACGGGAATGTTGTGCGCACCCAGTATCAGCTTCACATCAGGCGCCAGTGCGACCAGACGGCGGATCGAAGCGGCATATGCGTCAAGATCGGTTTCCGGGCGGTACAGCCAAATGGGCGCGGGATAGTATGTGTCGCCAGTGAAAAGGAGCTGGTTGGAGCGGTCGACCAAGGCGATGGCGTCGGGCGTGTGCCCCGGAGTCGCGATGACTTCGACAACGCGCCCGCCGAGATAGAAGCGGTCGCCGTCATGCACATAGGCTGTGATCTTCCACGGCCGCGTGACGTAGGCCTTCGCGTCAAATCCCTTAGGCAGAGCCCCGCAAATCTGGTCGGGCGTGATCTCCGCTTGCGCGTCTTCTCGTGACCCGCGAGCATTCTGGCGCGTGAAGTCGCTGTCCATCCCATAAATTATGTCGAACTGCCAGTTGCCGCCGACGTGATCGTTGTGCGTGTGCGAGTTCAGCACAACGACCTGCAGTTTGGTGAGTTCCGTCGTGACCTTTCTGATGTCGCTGATCCCCATGCCGGTATCGAAGAGCAGTGCACGCTTCCGGCCCAGGATCAGATAGCTGATGACTTCTTCGGCCTGGTGCGGTTCATAGATGGCAAAAACTCCAGGAGCCGGTTTGTACACTTCAAACCAGGGATCGCTCACAGTGACGCGTTCAAGCGCCTCGTACTCCGGGCGCGGAAGGGCGCGGCACCATTCCAGGTTGGAAACTTGGGCAGACACTCCTGATGGAAGGAACGCAGCTGCGAGGAATAGAACGAACCTGCGGCGATACACAGACGTCCTCCTCCAACTTAAGACGGTTTCAGAAAGGCGAATTATACGCGACGCTTCTTCGCCGTCTGTGCAGTGCGGTAGGCAATGTTCAGCAAGTCACGCAGCGCGTCGGACCGAACTTTCGCGAGACTGACCAGAACCCAGGGATAGTCGCGATAGTGATCGGTGATGAAGTACGTGTCGGGGTCTTCGGCCATCAGCTCTTCGCGGCGATCAAAGGGCATTCTGAGCACAATTTTGTCCAGATCCTGGTGGAGTCGAAGAAAAAGTTGTCGTTTCACCTTCAACGCTGGCGTGCCGTACGAGGTGCTTTCCTCGACGTCGGGCATCGAGAGGGCAAGGCGGCGAATGGTGTCGTAGGTGACGAGCGGTTTGGGCATAGCGGAAGATTGTTGCTGCTAGGATGATGGTACGCTTCGGCAGTTGCAGGCAGGAACATGCTTTCGAGGAACTCGATTTCGCGCGATTTCATCCTCTGGGAGGTGGACGTGCAGGCCGACTTCATGCTGCCCGGAGGCAAGCTCTACGTGCCCGGAGCCGAGAAGTTGCTGCCTAACATTCGACGGCTGACGGACTTGGCGCGGCAGGGAAGAGTGTTCTTGGTGTCGCACGGGGATTTTCATGCGCCCAACGATCCCGAGTTCAAGATTTTTCCGCTGCACTGCGTGAAAGGAACTCCGGGAGCGGAATTGGTGCCCGAGGCCCTGACGGAGAAAGTTGCGCGCGTGCCGAATGACGCCGAAGCGCAACTCCCCCCAGATCTGTCTCAGTACCAGCAAATCCTGCTGGAGAAGCAGACGCTGAACATTTTCGAGAGCCGGCACGCGGACGAGCTCGTGCGGCGGTTGGGGAGTGAGCCCGAGTTCATCGTTTTCGGAGTGGTCACAGAGTATTGTGTGAGCTTCGCCGCGAGGGGTCTGCTGGAACGCGGGCGTCGCGTCGCCGTAGTCCGCGACGCGGTCGAAACTCTGAAGCAGCAGAATGGCGACAACGCGATCGCAGAACTAGAGCGCTTGGGTGCGAGGCTCACCACAACAGAGCAGACTCTCCGAACGATTAACCATTCCGGAGAGCCCGCTCCAAATTAACGCTGGCCCCAGCGCCCTAGCGATGATCGTGGTCGCCGTGGTTGTGGCGCCAGGTCCAGTATTCCTTCTGCTCTTCCGGAGGCAGTTTGCGGAAGTCGCGATGCGGATCGCGATGGGTCTCGGCCGCCCAGCGATTGTAGTAGGTGATTTCTTCGTCGTTCCAGACGTGATAATCGGTGTAATAAGGATCGTAGACGCGATAGTAGTGGTGTTCGCAGGCAATTCCAGCCACCGACGACGCCAAGGCCGCCGCCAGAAGCAATGAACTCAGGGGACGCGAACCACGAATCATGTTGTTCTCCTTCCTCGATACAAAGAACACCATTGTCCCAGATTAGTTGCCGGAGGGCGTGCAGAGTTGCCGCGCAAGCTGTGGATAACCGCCCTTGACGTTTTGTTGCGACCCCTGGTTTCATTTACTTTCGAATACTTTTCAACCGAGTCGCACTTGTAATAGACTACAGTGTCTTTCGGGCGGAAGGAGACTCTACGTTGGGAAATCCCCTGCGGGCCCTGCTGGAAACGCCGGATCAGGAGAAAGCCGAGCGCGGGCTCGAGCACACACCCCGGGAAATCCACCAGCAGCCCGCGACCTGGCGCGACACCTACGAACGCTGCAGCGAGCGTCGCGCCGATCTTGGCCGCACGCTGCGCGAAGCCGGCATTGGCCGCGGAACGACCGCTTCGCCCACCGTGTTTCTGGTCGGAGCCGGCACTTCCGATTACATTGGGCGGGCTCTCGCTCCGTTGCTCCGGCAGCGCTGGGCCTGCGATGTATGGCCGGTTCCCAGCACCACCCTGCTGACCGACTTTGACGAACTGCACCTCCCAGGACGGGAGTATCTCTGGCTCTCGTTTTCCCGCTCCGGCGACAGCCCCGAAGGCGTGGCGCTGCTCGAACGCGCGCTCCGCCACCATCATGGTATCCGGCACATGGTCATCACTTGCAACCGACAGGGGCAGATGACCGAGTTGTGCGCGCGGCATTCGGATCGCGCCCTTGCCCTTGTTTTGGATGACAGCGTCAACGACCGCGGCTTAGCCATGACCAGCTCGTTCAGCAACATGCTTCTGGCCGGCCAATGCATGGCTCATCTGGAAGATTTCGAGAAGTTCGGCAATGTCGTGGCGCAGATGGCGGAGACCGGTGCGCAATTTCTTCCCGCGGCGTCCGAAGTTGCGGCCGCTGTCACCGTTCTCGATTGCTCGCGGGCATGCTTAGTCGGATCAGGGGCTCTACGTGCCGTTGCCGATGAGTCGGCACTCAAAGTGGTGGAACTTAGCGCCGGGAAAGTAGCCACTTTGGCTCAGTCGCCGCTCGGATTGCGCCACGGTCCGATGTCGAGTGTGGACACGCAGACGCTTTTCGTCGCTTACCTTTCCAGCCAGTCGCGCCGCCGCGGCTACGAACTCGACCTACTGCGCGAGATCGAACGCAAGCGGCTGGGACGCGTGCGCGTGGCAGTTACTGTGCAAGGCATCGACGACATCTCCTCGCTCACCGATTACTGTTTGTCGCTCGATTGCCCAGCGGACTTTCCCGATCTCTATCGCCCCGTGCTTGATGTAATGCTCGGTCAGCTTCTGGGGCTGTTTGCGTCGATACGCTGTGGTTTGAAGCCCGACCAGCCCAGTCCGAACGGCGCCATAACGCGCGTCGTCCAGCCCATCAAGCTGTACACATAAGCAGCAGACGTGCGCTGGCATGACCTGCAGGACGCACCTCGCATGTACTTCTGGCCCTTGTCCTGTGCACCTCCGGGGATTGACGGGGGCACAATTCGAAAGTAGATTCCCTCTAATAATTTCTGACCTCCCAGTTGGGGATACCCGATGGCCCGGTGACTTCCCCAAGAGTGGTTTCTCCGCCGAAGAAAGCACGCCACCGATCTGTGTCTAGGTTTACGCGCTACACACACAGCTGAGTGCACGCATCGCGAAACTTCGCCTGACGCCGGCTCGTGCCGGAAGACTCAATCTTCGTGTCAGTGGAGGGGTGTGTAATATGAAGCATTCGAACAAAGCAGCATCGATCGCCACAATCTTGGCGGGAATTGCAATCGCAGCATCACAGATGACCGTTCACGATCCTGGGCCGAGGCCGGGACCAGCTGGAGCCGGAGGTTTTTTCCCGACTCTGAACGCAACCGAACAGGCCGCTTTTAACAATGGCATTTCGCAGTTCATCGAAGTCGAAGGTGTGCCCGATCAGCCCCAAGGCAACGGCGGACTGGGCCCTGGATTTAACTCAACCAGTTGCGGTTCCTGCCATGCGCAGCCTGCAACTCTGGGAACGAGCACCAGCCCAACCAGCCTGCAGGTACCTCAACAGAACCCGCAGATCGGCGCCGCCTCGGCGAACGGCGCGACGAACACGATTCCGCCGTTCATTACTGCAAACGGGCCGGTGCGGGAAGCGCGATTTGTAACCCACCCGGATGGCACGCCCGACGGCTCGGTTCACAATTTATTTTCGATCGCCGGCCGAAGCGATGCTCCCGGATGCAATCTGAAACAGCCCGACTTTCTGGCGGAACTCAAGGCTGACAATGTGATCTTCCGCATTCCCACACCCTTGTTCGGACTCGGCCTGGTGGAAAACACGCCGGACTTTGTGCTGCGCAACAACCTGAATGCGACCGCACAACAGCGCGCGGCGGTCGGCATCGGTGGAAGCTTCAATACCAGCCCGAATGACGCGACCATCATGAAGTTCGGCTGGAAGGCGCAGAACAAATCTCTCACGATCTTCGCCGGAGAGGCCTACAACGTGGAGATCGGAGTCACGAACGACGTGATGCCCAACGAGCGCAACCTGGTCAAAGGATGTGCCTTCAACCCAACTCCGGAAGACTCGCATTCCCAGGCCGGCGGCTCCGACATAGACGCGTTCGTCGACGCCATGCGCTTGTCGGCTCCGCCGACACCGGTCCCGGCCACGAGCGATACGCAGCTTGGACATGATCAGTTTGTGGCGGTCGGATGCGTTCTCTGCCATTCGGAAACCCTGATCACAGCCAATTCCTTTAACACGGGAATGAGTCAAGTCACGTATCACCCGTTCTCCGATTTTGCCCTTCACCACATGGGAACCAACCTGGCGGACGGGGTTTCTCAAGGAGTGGCCGGACCGGATGAGTTCAGAACCGCGCCGCTGTGGGGCATCGGGCAGAGAATCTTCTTCTTGCACGACGGCAGGACGCAAGACTTGTTGAATGCGATTCAGCAGCACCGGTCGCCGGGATCGGAGGCCAGCGGGGTCGTGCAGAAATTCAACCAGCTGACGCCGCAACAGCAGCAAGCGATCCTAGATTTTCTCAGATCGCTATAGCTGGATGGCTCTTGGCTCTCAGACCGTTGTTGCCGCAGTCGCCGGCTCATACGGGCAGAACGGATCGGTGCCCAGGGCGTCGCCGGTGTGGGCGAAGGCGCGAGCCCGCGATCCGCCACAGATGTGGCTGTATTCGCAGGCTCCGCACTTTCCGTGGAAAGTCTCGGGTGAGTGCAGCGAACGAAAGATATCCGATTTGCGATAAATGTGCACCAGGGAGTCCTTGCGCACGTTGCCGCAACGCAACGGCAGGAAGCCGGACGGATAGATGTCTCCGAGATTGGAGACGAAGACGATGCCGTGACCGTCGCGAATCTGGAATCCGCGGTAGACGGACTTGGTCTTCATCTCCGCGGTAGCCATGTGCTGCTTCCGCATTTCTTCAACGGCGATGCGACGGTACGACGGTGCTTCGGTGGTCTTGATCTGGAAAGGCGCATGGGGCGAGAGATCGAATACCCACTTCATGATGCGCTCGCCTTCTGCGGGCGAGACTTCGTTGAGTTGTTTGCCGCGGCCGACCGAGATCAGCATGAACAGACTCCAGCGCATGACGGGAAAACTGGTGCGCAGCAGTTCATAAATCGCGGGCAGATCGTCGGCGGTTTCCTCGGCGACCAGCGTGTTGACCTGGATGGGAAGGCCGATGCGTCCGCACTGGCGCGCTGCTTCCATAGTGCGATCAAATGTGCCGGGCACGGCGCGGATGTTGTCGTGTTTCTCGGCGCAGGAACCGTCGAGGCTGAGCCCCATGGCCTGGATTCCGTGCGCTTTGAGTTTGGAGATGGCGTCGTTGGTCAGCTGCGACGTGGCCGCGGGTGTGATGGATACTTCGATGCCCAGCCCGGTCGCGAAGTCGATCAATTCATATATGTCTTTGCGGTTGAGCGGATCGCCGCCTGTCAGGATCAGGTGGGGCAGCGGATCACCGAAATCGCGAAGCTGCTCGAGAAACTGCTTGCTCTGTTCGGTGTTCAGCTCCAACGGATGTGGATTCGGCATCGCCTCAGCGCGGCAATGCTTGCAGGCCAGGCCGCAGGCCTGCGTCATCTCCCAGTAAACCAGCATAGGATTTCGGGAAAAGTCGTACTTTGGAAGATCATGAACCCCATGGCCCATCTGTGAATGATTACCGGGTACCACCATGATGTCCCCCTTCGGCGTATAAGGTGTGCCAATGAACCTGAAAAAGAACTCCCACAAGCACTTTCAGGGTAGTTTTGCTAGTAGAAAAAGGCTGTGATTGCAATCACACTGCGCGGTGACGGATTTCGCAAAAAAGCTAGGTTTCAAGTGGCAAAGGCTCAGGGTTTCTCAGAAACCTTAAGAAAGGAAATGCCCGGGTCTGGGGGTGAGCACCGAGACCCGGGCAGGCTGTTCCATGATGTGGCGAAGGGAGGGGACCCGGCTGTGCGGCTGGCACGCCCGGAACACGCCGGTGAGCGGATCATACCCTCACATCTGCATTGCGGCTGCCTGCTTTTGCAGCCCTGCAGATTCGCCCGTTGGAACAGCGATGTTACAGCCTAGCCACTGATCCAACCACTGCTACTTCTTCTGCTCGCTGCGCACGTACTCGACGACCATCTTGATCTGGTCCGGGGTCACGCCCTTGGTGGCGAATGCGTGCATGGGTTTCTTGTCCTTGCCGCCGTTGGCGATTGCGTCCGTCAGGTCGGCATCAGAAGCCTTCTTGGCATCGTCGGAAACCAGGCTGGGAATCTTGGCAGCCGGTTTTCCGGCAAGGTCGACGCCGTGGCAAGCGGCGCACTTGGCTTTGTAAAGGCCTGCGCCGTCGTCGGCTGCCCAAGACAGATTGGGCAAGACCAGGAACAGCGCCACCGCAATCATTACGATCAGGATAATGAGCTGCACCATCTTCATGAGTGCATTCCTTTCAGAACCGAGTGTCTTGGCATCGTTTGTGCTCAAGCTTGCGAATCTCACAAACGAATACCCAGACAGAATGAGAAAGTACTAATCGTCTTGCAGTTTCTACAACACCTGGAAATCGGTCTGTGACTATGCTCACGTTTCATAGTGAATTCAAGCACGCGTCGTCTAAGGGCATGGCGGAAAAACACTCGCAACCCGCGTAATATCCCGCAGAAAATTGCATTGAGTGGGTCTGTTGTCTTTTGCAGCACTTGCAAGTTACTCAAAACAATATCGTTGGAGCATCCGCGGACGCGCGTTCTTTGGCAAGACCCTTGCGATTATCACCTACGCGAGAGGTGTACCTAGTGGAAGCTACGTTCCTGGTCATCGGGCTGAACCACCGTACAGCGCCGGTGGCCATGCGGGAACGTTTCTGGATCAGCGAGGACCGACGCTACGAAGTCCTCCGGGAGCTGCAGAGCGCAGATGGAATCGAAGAAGTGGTGGTACTGTCCACCTGCTCCCGTACAGAATTCCTGTTCTGGGCCAGCGAGCCGTCGCAGGCCTCCAATTCGCTGCTGCATTTCCTCACCACTGAGCACGGCGTAAAGCTGAGCGAGTGGGAGCACTTCTATCGCCTGCTGGATGAATCCGCGCTTGCGCACATTTTCCAAGTAACCTCCGGATTGGACTCATTCGTATTGGGCGAGCCGCAGATTGTCTGGCAAGTGAAAGCGGCCTGGGAGCAGGCGCGCACTGTGGGCACCGCGGGACGTTTTCTGAATGCGGTGCTGGAAAAAGCTCTCAACGTCTCCCAGCGCGTGCGTAGTGAGACTGAGATCGGCAAGCTGGCGGGTTCGATTCCAACGGCGGCTTTCGATTTGGCGCGGCAGATCTTCGGCTCGCTCGAAGGGCGCCGGGTACTCCTGCTGGGAGCTGGAAAGATGAGTGAACTGTCGGCGCGGCAGATGGTTGAGGCGGGCGCGGCGGCGGTGGTAGTGATCGACCAGTCTTCCGCGCGGGCAAAAGAACTGGCGGAAAAAACCGGAGGCAGCGCGGCGACTTTGGCCGATCGTTGGAAGTGCATGTTGTGCGCCGACATCGTCATCAGCGCTACCGGATGTCCGCATGTTGTGCTTTCGCGCGAAGAGGCTGAGCGCATTGCGGTGGAGCGAAACCGCGTCCCGTTACTGATCATGGATATCGCAATGCCCCGCGATGTTGATCCCGAAGTGCGCCGCGTCGATGGAATCCTGCTCTACGACCTGGATGGGCTGGAGCGCGCAGTAAAAGACGCGGTTTCGCAGGATTCGGATGCGGCCGCTGCCAGCGCCGCGAGAATCGTGGTTGCAGAAGCCCAGGCATTCCGCAGCGAACTGCAAACCGAGACAGTCGTGCCCACGATTGTGGCTTTACGCCGCCGTCTGGATGAACTTTGCCGGCAAGAGTTGGAATCCTTCATCGAGGAGCGCGGGCCGTTCAGCCGCGAGCAGGATCAATCCCTGCACGCACTGACGAACCATGTGATACGAAAGATCGCCAGCTGTTTGGCGGTTGAGCTGAGGGGAATTCCAGAGAAGCAGGAGAAGGAACAGATGGCCGCTGCCCTCGCGCGTCTGTTCCACCTCGAGCCAGCGCAACCTGCGCGTGCTGTCACCAATCTGCAGAATCAGAACGTGGAAAGCGGGAGCAGTTCCCGAAGCCAGCCGCGAGCCGTCGCAAGTAACTTCTGAACCCACCTAGACCCTGCGGCCAAGCTGGTCTCCAACTCAATGAACAGCGGATGCTGCGTCGAATACCAGCTTGCCACCGACAAAGGTTTTCAACACTCGCACGTCACGGATTTTTTCCGGGGCGACCGAGAATATGTCGTCGCTGAGAAGGACCATATCGGCCAATTTCCCTGGCGTGATCGAACCTTTCTCCTTCTCCTGGAATTCTGCATAAGCCGAACCCATGGTGTAAGCTTCGATTGCTTCTGCCACCGAAAGCTTTTGCTCGGGGAACCAGCCGTTGGGATTCTTTCCATCGAGAGTGGCGCGAGTGACGGCGGCGTAGACGGTCAGAAGTGGATCAAGCGGCGCCACCTCCCAGTCGGTGCCGAAAGCCAGACGCACGCCGTGATCCAGGAATGTGCGAAAGGCATAGGTGCGGCTTGCCCGATCATGGCCGATATGCGCCTCGGCGAACCGGCCGTCGTCGATGGCGTGGTAGGGCTGAACGGAAGCGATCACGTGCAACAGGGCGAAGCGGTCGAAATCCTTGGCCGCCATGTGTTGCGCATGCTCAATGCGCAAGCGGCGATCCGCTTCACCGTGGGCTTTGATTACCTCTGTGTAGAGATCAAGGATCGTCGAAATGCCCTCGTCGCCAATGGCGTGAGTGCAGATCTGCAATCCCGCTGCATCCGCCTTCATGTAGCGATCCCGCATGAGGGAAATCGGATGCATCTCGTCGGAAAGCAGGCCACGATTACTCCCCTGATTCAAGAAAGGCTCGTAGAAGTACGCCGTCCCCGACCCGAGAGAACCATCGGAGTAGGCCTTGACGGCGCCGATGCGCAGGTACGGCCCTCCGAAGGCGTGGCCGATGCCTAGTCTTGCCTGGTCGTCGACCTGGGTAATAAGAGGAGCCGCGTAAATGCGCGTGGTCAACTCGCCGCGTCGCTCCAGTTCGGAGTACACGGCGATGTCTTCATAATCGGGATTCATGTGTTGGACGCTGGTTACGCCAACAGAGGCAGCATAAGCGAGCGCTCGTTGGATCACCTTAACGAGTTGGTCATGAGAGAGCGGGGGAACAACTTTGTCGA
>JASHNU010000032.1 GCA_030041475.1 Candidatus Sulfotelmatobacter sp. | reverse complement strand
AGAATGTAGCCCTTCTGAACCTTGACCTGCCAGGGCGTAAACGAGACGGTGCCGTCGGAATTGGTGGTGGTTGCCGGGCACACCTGGGCGCCGCATACCACTCCCCAACCGTGGAGCAGGCGATTGTGCCGCCGCATGCGGTCGCGAAAATAATTCTGCTCGAGCGTCAGGTCATCGGGCGTAATCAGTTGGCGCGGATAATAACGAGGGAGTTCCGCGATCGTGCTGTCGCAAGTCGTAGTGGTGGTTCCACCGCAGCAATTCGTGTTAGCCATGATGACTCTCCTTCGTTCGTTATTACTTTCCACCCTTCAAGGCAGAGGTACTGGGGCTCATCCAAGCCAGCATCAACTCATAGAGCAGATCCGCTGTATAAACCAGGGGGCGGACGCAGATGTCGATATCGTTGCTGGTGTATTGCGAGCCTGCCGCCGGAATTTGAATGTTGGCCAGGGCAATGCAGCAGTCCGTCCCGGGCGTGCAGCATTGCAGGCTGGTGACGTAAGAGGCCAAGAGTTTGTAGTTCAATGCGCCGTTGCTGACGATACCCGTGGGGAGACTGGAAGTGGTCGATGCCGGGCAGAGTCTGCCGTCGCACAGCTTCAGGCAATATTTTTCGCGGATCGAACCCGGCGTGCAAATTGCCTGAGTGTCACAATCACCGCCCAACGCGGGAGAAGGATCAGTCAGGCACTCGTGATAGCAGATGCAAAGGTGTTTGTAGATGCCCGTGTCATTGCAGTCTCCGTTGTTCATCGTGGGATTTGTCCCCGCAGGCGGTTGGCCACTCGCCACTCCTGGCGCAGCGGTATTTCCCGTCGTTGGGATCGCGCCGCCCGCAGGGGCTTGACCGGACGCCGGCGGGCTAACTGGCAGCGGTGGCGGGAGGGGAAACGGATCCGATGGCTGACAAACGATGATTTCTCTTCCGCACTTGTCGATGGCGACACCCGGCGAGACCACTACGCTGTTCCCGTCTGAACCGAGAGTGACGTTTAATCCGCAGACGACGCCATAGCCGGAGATCAGGCGGTTCAAGAGCTGGCGCTTATCGTTGAAGTAGTTCTGCTCCATCTCGAAATGGAAGACGTCGAGCAGCTTGCCGTAGAAGTAGCGGTTGCGCACCGGAGCGCACATGCAATCCGCCGAACTGGAACTGGTTGCCATTGTTGTCCTCCTCCACTGCGAAATTCGTTTAACCCAGGCTCGTATTGACGCCCAGGAGGCTGTCGCTTCCGAGCAGGCTGGGTGCTGATCCAGCCAGCACCGAATCGACACCGAGGGGCTGGTCCATCCCTAAAGACAGACTCCGCGGGCGACCCGCCACGACTGTGTCAATTCCCAGACGGCTCTGAAAACCGACGCGGAACAGCGGGTCGATTATGCAAAGCTGATAAGCGGTGTGCGCCGGTTTCTCCTGATCGACGATGGCGCGAATGTTGGGGATCGCCTCCGGGCACATCACCTGACTGCGATATACCTGGACAGAAAATTGATAGGCGACATCGCTGAAGAGCGGGCTGCCGAACTCATCGTCGGTGATCAACTGCGATTGATCGAGCACCGCCGATGTGCCGACCACGGCGCCCTGGGGCTGGGCGGGCGCGAGCATTGTGGTCCATCCTAAGACAGAATTTTGTGTGCCCTGCCAGGTCATACCTCCGCCAGCGCTTTCGGCACAAGACTGACAACAGCTGCCTGAACTGGGCAGCGCCCACCATGAGGCGTTCAGCAACGGCTCTTCAATCGTGGCGTCGACTCCTGCAAAGAGACGTAGACTTTCGCGCAGGCCGCCGGGCGTTCCGCGGCGCCCAGAAAGTTCGAAAATCCGCGCGATGATTTGTCTCTGTTTCTGCTCGTCCCAGTTGTCATCAAGGTCGAGCCCCATGCAGCCAGCGAGCCAAGCAAGAAATGGTTTGGGACTCGCCTGCGGATCGAAGAGAACAGCCAGGGAATCGATCTCGTATTCGACTCCGGAAAACAGGCTCTCAAAAAGAGAAAGCAGGCGCGCCAGAAATTCCTTGCAGTTGGCGTTGTTGGTGTAAATCGCGGGGAGATGCTGCTCGTAACTCGGGTAGTTGAACTCTATGCGCAACTGCCGAACATCCGGGCTGACGGTTCCATCCCCGGAAAGAAGCGCTCCGATCCACAAGTATTTTGCTGAACAGCCGCCGATGTAGAGTTCGGTCACATCGAGATTCGCCGATGGGAGGATTGCCTGCCACTTGGGATCGGAAAAAGGATTGGCGGCGGTCGAATTGACAGTTGGCGCCTGCGACAAATCGCTCGACGCATATGCGTACAGATCCAAGTGTGCGTTTTGAGCATTCGGAGCATTTGCTGGCACAATCGTAGCCAACGCCACGAGGCGATGCCAAACGACGGGATTGTTGCTGATCTCGAGGGGCCTGTTAAGGTCGATCCAAAGCGAACCGATCGTGCCATAGCCGCCGCGCGCGGCTAGCTGTATTGGAGTCAACGATCCGCCGGCGTGAACCCATAGATTGCAGTTCCGATCAAGCAACAGAGCGGCGACGGGCCCTTGGTAGCCGATGGCTGCGCCGACATAATTGATGCTGTCGCCCATCTGGAATCGCAGTACTCGCTGGGCGACATTGTCGCCGACATAAACGGCGTCGCCCGCTGCGGCAATGCCCATCGGCTGTGTTAGATGAGGATCTTTAACAACGAGCGGCTGGCTCTGTGAATTCAGTACAGCGTTGCCGTCGCCGTCGAAAACGTAAACGGCCGGGGATGCCGTATCGACAATCAGAACCCAGACCATGCCCTCTTCTTCGCGAACCGCGATATCGGCTGGTTGCGTCAGCAACGCCGATGCCTGAACGTTTTGCCAGAATCCTGAAATTACCTGGCCGATTGCATTGAACTTCTGCACGCGCTGGTTGCCGTAATCCACGACATAAACGTTGCCGGAGGAATCGCCGGCTAGAGTCCATGGCGCATTGAACTGACCCGGCTGCGATCCAGGCTGATTGCCGCTCGCGTTGGTTTGGCCCCAGATTTCGACCAACTGGAAAGTTTCGAGATCGAAAACCTGAATGCGATTGTTTCCGCTATCGACGACAAAGAGCGACGGACGCGTCGGTGGGATCAACAGGCCGCGCGGCGAGTTGAAAGCGGTTGGCATGCTGCCCGTCCTGCCCATGCACGGTGCGGCGCAGACGCTGCCGTCACAGCCGAGAACGCGGCGCACGCGATTGCCATCAGGATCGCTGAAGAAGAGGGTTCCGCGGACGTCGATGGCGAGGCCTGCGGGGCCGTCGGGAGTGGGCGCCGACTGTATATCTGCTGGGAGAGTCCCCGAGAACAGAGGAACAGAAGAGAGCTGGAGCGCGCCGTCTTTGCGGATTTCGAGACCGCAGTACTTGAATCCGGGCCAGCGGCCATCGCGATTCAAGAAGACGAAATTGTTTTTGCTGATCTCCGACATATGTCAGCTCTCCACTCCCATCCAGGTAATTTGAAAATTCCAGTTCGTGCCGGGGATCGTGACCGAATCCCCAGCAGTAGTGGCCACGGAGACCACGCTCACAATCACAGGGTAGACAGTGGCCAAAAACCCGCCAGGCGTCGAATTGCTGATCGAAATCAATCCATCCTGTATCCAGTAGTTGCCCGTGCTGTCGAACTGGAGAATATCCCCGGTCAAACTCGCTTGATAAGCCGGCGTAGCTTGAAAAACACCAGAGGGAACAACAACTTGAGCCGAAAGGGTAATCGCAGGAAACACGAACCCACTCGTGGGTAGAGACACGGAGACTGAGCCTGAGGTGCCAGACGGAATGAGGCTCGTGTTCCACGTCGATGGATTAAACGTTCCACAAGCCACTCGCGGCTGCTTCGCTGGCCGGGCATTTCTTCTGGGTACCGTCGAAACCGGCTGATTCAGCTGGCAGTTGAAAATCTGCACCTGCGCCAGAACGAGAAACAGCGCCTTGTTGATTCGGTCTTTGAGCCGGGAATCGACAGGTTGGTGATTGGTCGGATCGTCGTTGAGCTGCACCCAGCAAAACACCGGCGCCTCGCGCAGACTGATGACGCCCGCTGGCGTGCAGATCCCGGTGCGCGTTTCGGCGGGAACAAGTTGGCTATCGTCAGGATAGGAAACGGTCAGATCGTAGAAAACTGGCGCGCCCGAACCGTTGTCGGCAACCGGAGGTATCGCCAGAACCTGACTCTCGGTCAGAATGATTTCGCGGCCGCAAGAGTCGATCGCATATCCGGGCGAGATGGTCACCTGACGATCTCCGGTATTGCCGACCACCTGGAATCCGCTGCCGACGCCGGCCTGGTGCAGGCTCTGATTGTGCAGCCATCGCATTTCGCGGTTGAAGGCCTCGAGCGACTGGAGATCGGAGGCAAACAAGCGCTCGCCGTTGAAGAACTGTATGCGCTCCAGAAATTGTGTCGATCCGATAATGGACATGTTTGATCCTTAGCAAGTTTTCTAGGCCGGCGTTGAACTCTGGGTTGTGGCCGAGCCTTGCTGCGAACACGAACACGCTTTCCCCGGCATCTGGCAGCCAATCCAACTGACATAGAGGCCCTGCTGCTGCGCGAACTGATTGAAGTCGTTCGCTGTGACAAGGTCAGAAGGCACAGTTCTGACGATTACAGGCCTGGCGATCTCAAGCCCCCCCGTCACCATAATGCTGCAACTCACCGTCGTCGATGTGCGCGTCGAATCCACCACCTGTGCCGTGAACGGGTACGTGTTGCTCGCCGTCGGCGTGCCGGTAATCGCACCCGTCGACGTGTTCAGGCTCAAGCCCGGTGGCAACGTCCCGTTGATGATCGAGAACGTATATGGAGGCACCCCGCCCATCGCTACCAACGCCGAGCTATACTGCACGGATTCGTACGCCGTGTCCGTTGGGCACATCAGCGTAAGGACGGGGTTTCCCAAGCCAGGAAGCACTAACTGGAACATAAAGCCGCTTATCGATGCGTCGGCGATATTCGTCAGCAGCGCTGGCAAGAAGAGCTGGGGCTGCGAACTCCATAGCGGACCTTGAAGCCAGGCGAAATAACATGGGCAATCCGTGAAGCCGGCGGCCGAGGTATCGACCCAGGTTTGAACTCCGGCCAGGGCTGGGCACTGCACCGTACCATCCCCGGGAATTGTGACTGTTGTGAATCCAACGGTCCATTGCTCCCATGGGGTCTGTCCAGGGATGGTTGCACCGCTGGCGAGCAGCGGCCGCGAGAGAGGCTCGGCGGAAATCCGAAGACAGTTCGGGTCGGGCATGATCGTCGGCCACGGCTCGGCGTAATAGATGGCATAAACCGCAACGCCTTCAGCGGGATTCAGGTTGTCGCCCAGCTTCCAGACAAACTCCGCCGTTCCTGCGATCACGGAACCATGAGCCGTCCAGCAGACTTCTGTGATTTCATCGGGATGAATTCTGCGCGATGGTGGTTTGTAGCGCATCAGTAGGCTCACGGCACCGATCCTGCCAGTCGGGATATTGTTGGGTAGAGGGATGGTCTCCGCTCTTTCCAAAATCAACTCGCGGCCGAAAATGTCATAGGCCACGCCGGGGGAAATGCCGACACCAGTCGGCGCACTTGTTGGAACCAGCGTTGCGACTAGACCCTCCGCAACTCCGTATGCATTGTGTATGGCGCGGTTGTGCCACCAGCGGCGCTGCGCTTCGACGCCTTGCAGATTGAGAAAATCCTGCGCGCGCAGCATCTGGCCCTGCCAGTACTGCACTCGCTCTAGTTTTCTTCGCTCCGGTCTCGCCATATGAACTTCCTTACAAAACCGTAATCTGGTGTGTTCCAGCCTGCACGAGCCAGGTAGTGCCGAGACACACGTTGCCGCATTGCGGTTGACCGCCATCGGCAAGTAATGCCAGCGAAGTGATGTAATCGACCCCGGCGACTGCATCGATCACCTTCATAATTTCCGAGCGATAGACGTCGCGGCCAAAAGGCCACCCGGTTCCGTCGGGGCCTCCGACCAGCGGATCTAAAAAGTTATTCAGTGCCTTGACGATCGCCTGCTGCAGATTTGTCCGGTTCGCTCCGGTCATCGACTGCACGGTGGCCTGAACGGCCACTTCGAGATACGTGGGACCGACCACTTCGACGCGCGTGCCAATAACCCGCCGCGGACGGAGGTATGCGCTGACAGCAGCCAGCAATCCGGGAGTTGGAATCGGACTTCCCTGCGGCAGATAGGGCAGCACAATGACGGTGATCATGCCCGGCGCACTGTAGCAGGGGAAATCGGGATGCATGTTGGCAATTGCCGTGACACGCGCGATGCGCGTTCCCGGAGTGTTGGCGGCAAGTCGTTCGTAGTCACTGAGCGTGACCGCGCGGCCGCTGCTCTCCACCAGTTGATCGGCCTCACCGGCGGCCTGATCGATGGTTTCAGCAGCGGCTCCGCCCCAGGCTGCCAGCGGATTGATCACACACTGTACTTTGGGGTCTGGATCGCACTGCAGCTCGCCCTTCAGCTTGCACCATCCATCCGGCACAGCGCTTGGGTCGTATAGGATGGCGCGATTGTGTGGCGAATCCGCGAGTTGATTGATGCTCCCGGCCGGCAGATTCCCCGCCTGCGCCCGCGTGAGCAGGCTCCTGGCGAAGACTTCGCAATTTGCCGGGGACACTCGCCCCTTCTCGCCATTGCCGAAGAAAATCGCGCCGGTGGTCGCGTTCAGAACAACATGGAAATCTTTGCGTGTCGAGGCATCGAAATCGCGGCGCAGCTCCCACGCGCGCCACCTCTTGTTTTCCAAGGTGTATACCCGTACGCTCGATGCTTTGACCGGCGGGTTCGGCAGCACGAACTGTTGGTTCGCAAGACCATCCCCGAAACCGAGGAGCGCGGCTTCCCAGCAAAGCAATCCGGTAGTGGGAGGGGTAGAAGTCGCGCTTGGCGCCTGAAAACTAAGGATTCGGAACTGTGGGTCGGTGCTTGCGCCGCCTCCGAAAGTTAGTTCAATAATGCGCGTATTCTGCGGGTTCACCTTCATTTGCAGGGTGGTCACCGTGTTCGGCGTGGGTGCACCGCCAGCCGAATAATGGATGGTCGCGCTAGGATCAATCACCAACGAGGTTGTAGATACGACCGACTGTTCCGCGAGAAAGCCGTTGAATGCCACGTTCCGCAGCGACGGGGCGGCGTCATAGCTTCCGGCCGCGAAGCGGCAGCGCACGTAGTAATAAGGCGTTGCGACCGCACCGAGAGCGGATGCAGTCATCGCCTGCGGAACCCTGAAAGTGACGGGACCGTCCAGAGTGAACGCCCGGGTTTCATCGAGGACTTCCACGTTCGTTGGATTCAGGGCAGTCCACTGCAATTGCCCCCCGACGTTGGCCTGATATTCCCAAACTGTGCGAACACCGTAGTGCTTCAGATCGCGGTACGAATCCTGCGTGGACTCGGCCGACGCAGGCGCCACATTTTTGTGGTAAGGACTTTTCTTGCACGGATTGTAAGGAACGGGGTTACAGCGTTTTTCCATTTCCTCCAATTGCAGTAGAAGGCGTTCGCGCTCCGCGAAGCCGGAGTGGCCATCGGCAAACGTGAAGAAGAGTTGAGCTGGCTGCTGAACGGGAAGCGCTTCGGTCAAACCGAAGTACACCGCCATGCCCGGCTGCGGCGCACTGCCGAAGGGGCTCATCACAGCTTGCCGTCGCCAAACCGGCGTGAGGTCGTGGAATCCGGTAGGATCCTGGAATTGAATTGCGGCCAGTGTTCCCGGCGCCAATGTCAACGATCGCATGAGGCTGAATCTCGTGGTGACGCCTGTGGGATCGACGCCGGAGAATTCCAGGCTCGACGGTAACGTGATCGGAGCGATCCCCGCTGCCAGCGTTGCGCTCAATATGACACGCGCAGGAATCGGTGGCTTTGGAGCGACTCCCACCAGCGCGAGAAATTTCAGCCGCTCGCGGTCGGATATCTGATTGAGCTGGTAGATATCCATTTCCGCGATCCAAGCGCACAACTCGACGAGCGTAATGCCTGGGTCGGAATAATTCTGGTCCGTCCACTGCGGTCCGTAGACCGGAATCAGAGCCGTAGCTTCCGCTACCAGATCGCTCCAGGTTCGGTCATCGAGATTAGGCAGCAACAACGGCATTCACGACTCCAGCTTCAGAACGGCAACTCTTGATTCAGCCATGCTCGATTCAGTGTCTTCACGCGTTCACGCTGACGTTTGTTTTGCAGTCGCGTCGGGCGCAAAAATTCGCAACACCGCTTGATTTCCAATCAGCTTTTGCAATCCCAGAATTTCTTGGACGCTGCTCTGTGACAACAGTGACGAGAGAGCACTCGAATCCTTCTCTTGAGTGCGCACCTCGCCCTTCCGACTCCTCCTGCACCACCGTTGCCAGAATTTCCATTGCATCTTTTTTCTGATCAATCTCTGTGCGATCGATCACTACCCGCCTACGGGCAAAACCAGACTTATGGTGAACTGGCCAGCCACGACGATCTGCCCAGAGGGTACCTGCACCTGGTCGCCCTGGAGAACTCCGTTGACGTAGAGAGCGAGTTCCTGCACGTAATCCACACCCGTGACATTTCCCAGGACAGTAGCGACATCCGACGTATAAAGTCCGCGGCCCACGTCCCAGCCGAGTCCGTTTGGCCCTCCCGTCAGGGGGTTTAAAAAACTAGCCAGCGCATCGAGCGCGTCCTGCTCGACGGTTCCTGCCTCTGCGGGATCGACCGGAGCCAATGTGGCCGTCACGTCGATGGGCAAATACGTCGGCCCAATCACACTGATCGATTGAGCCGCGGCCACATCCGCGGGAGCGTTCGCGAGCAGATAATTCAGAACATCCTGGCGCAAGCCCGCCGAGGGCGTGGGTTGGGCATCCTGACTCTGCGGAATGATCATGACGGTGATCCACCCGGGGCGAGTAATGCCGGAGGAATCAAGGTTGGCGAACGCGCGTGCGACAGCAACACCGGCTGAAGCTTGCTGCGCCAATGCTTCGTAGTCCGCAGGCACGATCGCACGGCCGCGGTTGCGAAGGTTGGAGGGAGCGCGCTGCTGGAACTGCTCCAGAGTTTCGCCATCCGCGCCACCCTCGGCAGCGCGCGGATTGGTCACTCCCTGTACACCCGAGACTGCGCCCAGTAGTTGCGTGATGGTGGAAGCGGCCACATTTCCCGCCAGTCCTCCGCCGGAGAGGAACGACGTCGCCTGGATCAACGCCCCCAGCGGAGGAATCATTCCGGAATCGCCGTCTCCGAAGAAGAGTCGGCCCAGAGCGTGGTCGAGAACATAGACACGATCATTCGGACCGGATTCGAAAAAGTTCTGCACTTCGGACCACTGGATCCAAACGGCCGTCACGCTCTTGGTGCTGTCGCGAACCAGGTGAATGTCGCCGATGATGATGTCGGTTTGCGGGCCTTCGGCAGCCAGCAGGGCTTCCAGTTCGGTAATGATGTTGGGATCGTCCGGGTCAACCTGCATGGCCAGACCGCGCCACTCGGTGTTGGCCCTCGGCCCGCTCAGTTCCTGCACCGCAATCTGCTGGCCCGGCAGAACTGGAATCTGATTGAAAGTGAAGAGCTGGCTGGGAACGCCCGTACTCGTGCCCAACGGCGAATTGGTGAAAGTTTGCCACTGGTCGGCCCACACGGCATTGGTGTAAATCTCGTTGATCGTCGTCTGATTCGGCGGTCCGTCTTCCTTCAATCTTCCACGCAGCCAATACAGAGGATTGTCAAAGCGAGCCAGTGCCTGCGCATCGGCTGCGGGGATGAAGGTGATCATTCCGGCGAGGGCCAGGTCCTCGGTTCCATCCTCGGCGACGGCAGGTTGCCACCCACCGCCGTTCCAGTACTCCCAAACCATGTCGGGGCCGGAAGTAACTCCAGCTTGTTCGTCGATGTCAAAATAGACACCGAAGTTGTTGACCGGCAGTTGCTTCGTGAAACCGAGATAGACGGACGGAGTCACATCGCCGCTCAAGAGTTGATACGGAGCAAACGGATTCCCCGGCCACAGCGCATTGCTGGTGTAGTCGATGAAGGCGAAATCGTTGTAGGCGAAAACTTGTTCGAACGGGTAAGGACCGTTCACCCAGGAATAGCCGAATAAGAAGGAAGCGGCGATCGGCGACGCGGGTAAGGTGAACGAGGTAGTGTACGTCGTGCCCCCAGAATCGGACGATGTAACCGTCAGCGTGTTCCCATAACCCCCGGCGACGAGACGCACGCGAATCCACAGGCCATCGTCATTGTTGACCGTCGTAGAAACAAGATCGTTGGGCACGACAAACGGGAGAATTTCGTAAACAGTGAAATCTCCCGATACCGGCGCAGATTCGCTCTGAAATAGAAGCGTCCACGCGAATCCGTTCCAATATTCCCAGTTGAGCGTGTGAGGCAGCGAGTTACTGGTTGCGGAGGTAGGACTGGGCAGCGATCCGGCCACATAAACAAAAACGTTCGCCCCCGGCTTGCTCAGGATTTCTGTCTGCTTGAAATAGAAAGTACTGCCGGGAGTTGGATTCGGTCCAAGCGGATTGAACGATTTCGTGGTATCTAGGGTTTTCGTTTCGAAATATGCCTTGTCGGGAGCAAGCCCCATGACCTTGACGATAATGCTGATGGCGCAGGGCGCACCCGAAAGCGAATATTGCTGAGACACGGTGCCCGTGATGTTGAGATAAGTGACGGTGAACTGATAGGTCGCGCCAGTCTGCAGGGACGGAGCGGCGGTCATAGGGACAACATTGTTGTTCGAATCGGTAACCGTGACCGTGGCCGGCGCATTGGCGGTGATACCGATTCCCCCTCCAGTTGACAACACACTGAGTAACACCTGCCCGCAATCGTCAGTGACATTGAGGATCGGGGTCTGAGAACCGATCACCCAATCGGCATAGCTGACCGAGAGCTTCAGCTCTAGCGACTGATCAATTACGGTTGACAGCCGCAAGGTTTCGGCTTCCGGAAGAAGCTGATTCGGATCGGGCAGCAGTGGCTGAGTGAGCCGGCCACGAATCCAGTACGAATTCACTCCGTTGACCGTGGTCTGCGCGGTCTGCGCGCCCTGCACGTCGAGTTGCACCGAGCCGCTGGTGGACAGTCCGTTCGTTCCGTCGAATCCGTCCTGCACCGCATCCAGGCACGTCGGCTGATTCGAAATAAACCCACGCCAGACCTGCCCATCCCAGTACTCCCATGTCATCTCCAGCTGCGACGAGCTTGCCTGCGACAAGTCGAACGTCACTTTGAGGGTCGCGTCACCGGCGAACGCGAGAAACTTGCTATGCGCGAGATAGAGGATGTGATCGATCGGCTGCATTTGCAGCGTCTGAAAAAGCGTGAACGGCTGATTCGCCGCCAGCGCAGTGGAATGATTTAGGTATTGATCGGTTCCAGGCCACAGGCTGAATACTTCGCTCAGCTGAGCCGAAGCGACCGCGGCGTCCTGCTCAGTCGAGAAAACGATTTGCTGAGTACTGCCCGGAGGAGGCGGAGCCGCGACCTGTGTTCCTTCAGGAGCCGAAGTATCTGCAGATCCCTGGCCCAAGGTAAAAACGACGGGCACGCGCGCGGGCTGCGCGGGAACCAGCCGCAGTCCGAGAAGATCGAGAAATGCCAGTTTGTCCTTGTTCGGAGCCTGATTCAGGCGCTGCAGGATGGCGTAAATCATCCTCGCCAGGATCGGGCTTATCGCCGCGCCAGCGGATTTGGCGGGAGGATTCCATTGTGGAACATAGCCGTGCTGCCGGTTCTGGAAGTCCGCAAGAAGCGTGTCGACGTCGCGGGAATCGACCGGAGGTGTGGTGAGCGGAATCAAGCTGCGCCCTCCTCCAGGAAAAATGGGTAGACCAGGTTCTGCAGCGTATTGGTGACGTTCACCAGATACGTGATCGCGATCAGCAACGTACCTTGATTGTTAGGGTCGATGCTGACGTTGACTTGTTCGACGGTGATGCGCGGCTCCCACATGGTCAGAGATTGCTGAACGCGTGTTTGCACTTGTTGCATCGTGATTTGATTGATGGGACCAAAGACAAACGATTTCAAACCTGCGCCAAATGTCGGCCGCATGACGCGCTCGCCCCAATCCGTGCTGAGAATGATCCAAATAGCCTGGGCAACGTCCTGCTCGTAGGAAGCGATCAAGGTTGATCCATCGCCGGCCGTGCATGGCGGAAATGACCACCCCACGCCGAGAAATGCCTTGGCGGGGCTGACGGTTGGGGCTGCTGTCGAGCTTCCGATCAAATTTCCGGTTGAACTGCCTGCCGCCATGATTCTTCCTTTCAGTCGACCATTACGACTCGATCGTTACGAGTTGATCATCACAGTAGGGCATCCCATCGCGATCGCATTCGGAGGTCCCACCTCCATCACCATGTCTCCCATGCGCGCCGCAGGCAGCCCCTCGATCAACACCGTCATGCTGCCAATCGCGACCACTCCGCCTACGTGCGGCACGAGCACGGTTACAAGCGGGCAGGCATGGAAATCGGATCCCACACGCCACGCCGGCATCCCGCCGATGAGAACGGTGGGACTGCCAGGGCCGGGGCCGAGTGGCGTTCCGTGACTTGTCAAATCTGCAACGCGAGCCGCTGGTGGCATAGTGTTTGTCCTTAGTTAAGCGTGATGAGGTCCCCTTCTACGCTGACGATGCCGCTGGATGAAATGTCGGTGCCGGCCGTGCTTTGAATCGCGACATTC
>JASHNU010000004.1 GCA_030041475.1 Candidatus Sulfotelmatobacter sp. | reverse complement strand
GAGCGGCACCCGCAATCGTCCATCCACCGCGTAACGCCGTGAACGCAACTCCAAGAGGTCTTCTCGAAGATCTCCACAGCTTCGGTTGGCGGATGCAAGGCCAAGTACTCGCCATAGTTGGTGATGCAGGCAAGTTGGTTGCGCTCCAGATACTCAAGGGCGTAGGCCAGAGCCATGTCGCCGTGGCGAAAATGATGGCCATAGGTTTCGCCATCAGTGGCGATGTGAACAAGCTGCGGCCAAGGACGCTCCCCGTTGAAGCCGCTCAGCAGTCGCTGCGCAAAGCGTTCGCCGTCCATTAGCAAGTTCTCGAAAGCGACGGCGTGCGAAATAGGGCCGTCGTAAAAGAACAAGCTAATCGTGCGTCCGGATGGGAGATGACAGTTGTAAGCGCGCGTGGGGTCAATTCTGCCGCCCTCGACACCTTGCCACTCATTCCAAACTTCGTGGCGCATCCGTCGCGCCTGGTAGGGACTTAAGACGGTGAATTTGATCCCGGCTTCGCTCAAGAGTTCGAGGCTCTCTACGTCCACGGCCGTCTCGGGCAGCCACATGCCCTCGGGATCGCGTCCAAAGTGGTGCTGAAAGTCGCGGAGTCCCCAGACGATCTGAGTGCGTTTGTCGCGAGTGTTTGCGAGCGGCAGGATCATGTGGTTATAGGCCTGAGCCAGCGCCGATCCATGACCGGAAAACAGCTGCTGGCTTTCGCGGTCTGCCGCTTTTATCCGCTCGTAAGCCTGAGGTGCCTTTTGCTGTAGCCAAGAAAGCAGGGTCGGACCGAAGTTGAAGCTGATGCGGGAGTAGTTGTTGACGATCTTGGCGATTCTCGACTGTCTGTCCAGAATCCGCGCCGCCCCGTTTGGCAGATAGCACTCAGCCGTGACTCGCTCGTTCCAATCATGGTACGGAGACGCAGAGTCTTGCAGTTCGACCGCTTCGAGCCATGGATTTTCCCGCGGTGGCTGATAGAAGTGACAATGGACACAAACATAGCGCTGCATGGCGCCGAGGCTCCCGCGCATCGGCCTTCGCAGCGTGAAGAATGCTTTCGGGTCTGCCCAGGCCGTACTCGCGCAACAAAAGTGGGAGAGACAACGCGGTCTTTCCCGCCTACGCAACACTAACGCCGCTCTGCGGGCAGGGGTAGAGACATCTCTGGTACCCCAACCGTCGTTGTTGTCAAATCCCGATTGCGCCCAAAATCCAGCATCGGGGCATTTTGAGTGTAATTGATTCCATGACAATGTCGGCTGCCAGGCCCGAGTAGAGTTGGTGGTGCTGAATCCAACCAACCAGGCTCGGGAGAAAGGAGCCGAACATGCTGATTATAGGATGCGACTATCACCCGGGGTTCCAACAAATTGCTTTTGTGGACGCGGGCAAGCGGGGACTTCCAGGACCGACGATTGCAGCATCGCGAGGAAGCGGAGAAGTTTTATCGCGATCTGGCCGCGCAAGCAACGAAGGTGCGCGTGGGCATGGAAGCCAGTGGACAGGCACGCTGGTTTGAGCGACTGCTGGGGGAGTTTCTGGTGGAAGCGGCGCAGGTGACAGTACGGAGCGATGCAGAGTGGCGCAACAAATTTGTCCATCTCGCCATGCGACGAGGGCGCAAGATCGCCAAGGTCGCCATGGCGCGCAGACTGGCGGTTCGTCTCTACTGGCTGTGGCGCCAGGGATGGGACTATCAGCAGTTCATGAAGCTCGGTCCGCACGCGGGCAAGCCCGGAACAGGCGTTGGTGTGCAATTGAACACCGAGTAATCGATTGAGCAGCCCGCTCCCCTCCACGGGGGAGTTCGAACTAGCAATCATGATCGAACGTTGGACCGAAGAGATGCATGGGTCGGACTGAGTTCCTGACCTGCGACCGATTGAAAGCGAGCCTGGGTTGGATACGGCACTTTTCAACTAGAGCGAAAGGGCGCGCTCTTCGGAGTGCAGGAAGCAGTACGCTCAAGAAAGCACTTGACACCGCCGGCATTGTCAGAGACGCCTGTTTTCGACAGCCCGCACTGAGAGTTGCAGAAAGGTTCGTGACCCTCTGCGACCGACCGTAGAAGGTCGGTTTCGCATAGGGTGTCCGGTGATTCCACCTCTGAACTCTGCAAGAAGTGGATGCATCGGCAACTCCGTCCACGTCCGTCCGACACGAATCAGCGATTCTTCAAAGCAGATGTCCTGCCATTGCAGACCGAGGGCCTCCGAGATTCGTAGTCCTGTTCCAGCTGAGAGTAGAGCCAGGGTGCGCTCCGGTTCTGGCAGGCGCAGGAGCACGGCGAAGGCCTGCTCCGGTGTCGGATTACTGCTTCGTAATCGCTCTGAGTCTTGCAGCGCACGAACACCAGAGGATTTGATTCCTAACTTCGGGGGATCAATCCGTAGCGCTGTGCGTGCTTGTAAATCAGGCTCATGACTCGACGGGCCTTGTCGACCGTCGGATTCTCCAAGACTTGTTCTCGCTTGATAGCTCGTAGCCAGTTTTCGATCTCCAGCGGCTCAATGCTCAGTGCGATCCGATCTCCCCAACGTGGAAGCAGGCGATTGCGTATCACTCGCCGATATGCGCCGATGGTTGTGTGGGACTTTGGGCTGACGGATTCGGCCTGCTCGCCGAGCTCGTGTTTCGTGTAGTGATCGGCAAGGTCGGCAAATGTTATTCTTGTGACATTCCTCACAGATGACCACAGGCCGGAAGTCTTAATATCTCCGGCTTGGCGGTGAGTCGGAGTAGTAGGATCGGCCCGAACCGCGCTGGGACTCAGTAGGCAGTAGCTGAGAAGTAGACTCGCCGCCGCTAAAGTCTTTCCAGATTCGGTCGAAGTGCCCTCTTAGGAGGAGCACATGACCGCCATCCCAGCAGCGCAATACCTGCGCATGTCCACCGAACACCAGCAGTACTCTACAGAAAACCAAGCCCGCCGCATTCAAGAGTACGCTGAACTGCACGGCTTCACCGTCATTCGGACCTACTCTGACCCTGCCAAGAGTGGCCTTTGGCTCAAAAGCAGACCGAGCCTAAGGGAATTGCTACGGGATGTCACGCAAGGCGGAACAGATTACAAAGCGATTCTGGTCTATGACGTGAGCCGTTGGGGACGGTTCCAAGACACGGACGAAGCCGCTCACTATGAGTTCCTGTGCAAGTCGGCTGGCATCCCGGTTCACTACTGCGCTGAGACATTCGCCAACGATGGCAGCCTGCCAAGCTCGATTATGAAAGCGCTCAAGAGAGTGATGGCTGGCGAGTACAGCCGGGAATTGGGTGTTAGAGTTCTTGCCGGGAAAAAGCGCCTAACAGAACTAGGATTCTGGCAGGGTGGGCCTCCCGGCCTCGGTTACAGGCGAATGCTAGTGTCTGCGGATCGCAAGCCGAAGCAACTTCTTGGGACTGGCGAAAGAAAGAGCATCGCCACAGATCGTGTCATCCTCGTCCCCGGCCCTCAAAACGAAATAGAGCTGGTCCGGGAAATCTTCTGCATGTTCACGGTCAAAGGCATGAGTCTTAAAGGCATCGCCCGCGATCTGAACCGACGGAAAGTCCCTACCGTCAAGAATGCGAATTGGACTCATTCAGTCGTGCGAACGCTGGTAACACATCCCAAGTACGTTGGCTGCGTTGTATTCAATCAAACGACATGCCGCTTAGGAAGTCCATCGGTTGCCCGACCGCGAAAGGAGTGGGTGATCTGCCCAGGCGCTCACCAAGGCATTGTCGATCCCGCGACGTTCACGAAGGCGCAAGAGATTCTAGCTCGTCTGACGGCTCGTAAATCGAATGAGCAACTCTTAGATGAGCTACGGTCCTTGCTTAAAGTCAAAGGGAAGCTGTCCGCCAATTTGATTGACAGCACTCCCGGAATGGCGTGCGCTCGCACTTTGTGGCAGCGCTTCGGGAGCGTTCATAAAGCGTTTGAGTTGATTGGTTACGACTGGTTGGAGGAGCGAAGGCGCGAATCGAATCCCCAGGATCCGGAGGAGCTACGTTCGATTTTGGGTCGAGAGGGAGCGCTGAGCGCGAGGATTATTGATGCGTCATCGCGGGGTATCTTGTCTCAAAGGTTGATTCGGCGGTTTGGCACTCTAGTTCGTGCTTACCAGCTAATCGGGTACGACTGGGCGGCGAATCTTATGCGGGCGAGGAGGTGGCGCAAGTCGCAGCCCTAGAGGTTAAGAAGGATGATTGGTTGACCATAACAGGGGGTACCTGCCGGAACTGCAGGGATTCTGTTACAAGAGCCCAGAAAAAAGCTCATCAGCAGTGTCCCTACCGATGAGCCACAAGACGTTCTCTAGCTCTATGGTCAAGCGAGATCATAGACACGCGCTGATGAACTAGTCAAGAACGGAGCAGCTCCTCAATTTTCAGACCCGGTTCATAAGCACACCTCGACTTCGGTTTCCCAGCAAACGCTCACTTGGGTTTGTCCTCGGAAATATACGAGTTGCCGTCTAATCGGCACGGTGCCGAATGTACGGCATCTTTGGGCGCCAAACCCGTTTAGGACCTATTGGAAAACCACAATCCAAGTCGTGGAGCCTGAATTGCACGATTTTCGCCATGCCTGAGGACCGAGATTCCGAACGCAGAGAGAGTCTCCACGAGGAGCTCAAAGCAATCGAAGTTTGGGATGAAGCGTATAGGCACGACTCGGATCACAAATGGTTGGAAACTGTCGCCTTTCAAAACAGACAGCGGCGGCGAAACGAGATTCTTATCGATCTACAGACGCTTGGAAAAGGTTAGGAGGCCGGTTCGCATGTTCGGTTTTCGTGACATAGGATCGAATGCCTAAACGGACGAAGAAAACTTCGGAAGCAACCTCAAGGGAAAATGCCAAACACTGACAAGACTCCGCAAACTCAAGTGCAGTCGTCTCTAGGGAGACTGGCTTGGATCGTCCAATCCTCGGATGATGCCATCATTGGGAAGGACCTGAGTGGTGCGATTACGAGCTGGAACAGAGCGGCCGAAAACATGTACGGGTACAAAGCGGAAGAAGTAATCGGAAAACCCATTTCGATTATCGTTCCCGGCGATCACGCGGATGAACTTGAACAGATCCTGGGGAGGATCGCCAATGGTGAGCACCTCGATCATTATGAGACCGTTCGAGTCAATAAATCTGGAGCGCTTCTCGACGTGTCTTTAACTATCTCTCCTGTTTATGATCCCTCAGACAACATTGTGGGAGCATCGATCATTGCCCGTGATATCACAGCTGCGAAGCGCGCCTTACTTGCTCTGCAGGAGTCTGAGGCGCAGTATCGTCTTCTTTTCGACAGCAACCCAATGCCGATGTGGGTATTCGACCGAAAGTCATTGCGATTTCTGGCGGTGAATGAAGCTGCTGTCCGAAAGTATGGGTACAGCAGACACGAGTTTTTCAACATGACAATCCTGGACGTTCGGCCTGTCGAGGACGTCGTTCCGCTGCTTCAAACGTTCAAACATCCAGTGGCCGGACTGCGGGAACCGGAGCACTGGAAGCACCGCAAGAAAGACGGCACGATGATCGACGTGGAAATTACTGCTCACGACCTGAACTTCCACGGAGCAGCAGAGGCAGAACTCAATCTGATCCATGACGTTACAGATCAACTGAAGGACCAAGAGCAGCGCCGCCAATCCGAGGAGCGATTCTCGAAGGCGTTCCGTTCCAGTCCCGTCGGTATCACGATTAGCAGCGAAGCGGATGGCCGTTACATTGACGCTAATCCCGCCTACCTGAAAATGATGGGATATGAGCGCCATGAGCTTGTTGGCCGGACGGTGGAGGAACTGGGCGTCTGGGCCGAGAGCCACCAACGGCAACTCCTGATCGATCTATTGTCTGACCCGTTGGCTAAGCCGATTCAGGTCAGATTCAAAACTCGCATACGAAAGATTCGGATCGTCGAGTTGACGGCTGAACGAATCTTGCTGAACAACGAGGCTTGTATTCTGACCATTGTTCGCGATGTCACTCAGGCGAAGCAATTAGAGCGGCAGTTCCTTCATGCCCAGAAGATGGAATCCGTAGGGCGGCTTGCCGGTGGAGTGGCGCACGATTTCAACAACCTTCTAGGTGTGATCCTTGGGTATTGCGAGCTGTCTCTGGACAAACTAACCGACAAGGACAACAAAATCGTCACTAACTTAGCCAGGATTCAAGCAGCGGCAGAACGAGCCGCGTCCCTTACCAAGCAACTTCTGGCATTCAGCAGGCAACAGATTGTCCACCCACGAATAGTTGATTTGAACTCCACTGTCCGAAACATGGAGGACATGCTGAGGAGACTGGTTGGCGAAGACATAACGATTACTGTAAAGAAGACGGTACCACTTGGTTGCATAGAGGCCGACGAAGGACAGCTTGAGCAGATACTGATGAACTTCGTGGTCAACTCGCGAGACGCCATGCCACTCGGAGGACACATTAGGATCGAGACGAGCAATGCAGAACTCGACGAGAATTACCGAAGTGAGCATGAACCAGTTAATCCAGGTCTCTATGTATTGTTGACGGTGTCCGACACTGGTACCGGCATGGACGAGGAAACGAAAGCTCACATCTTTGAACCTTTCTACACGACCAAGGAAGCTGGGAAAGGAACGGGACTCGGATTGTCTACCGTCTACGGAATCGTCAAACATAGCGGCGGATATATCTGGGCGTACAGCGAGCCCGGAATGGGGTCCACTTTCAAGATATATTTTCCTTTGGTCAGTGCGCCGCCAGATGCTCTCAGCCGACCAAGTGAGTGTGTTGCTCCACGCGGGGGGTCGGAGACAATTCTGCTGGTAGAGGATAACCAAGTGTTCCGCGAATTGATAGGTGTAACTCTCCGGAATGCGGGGTATACCGTTTTGGAGACTGAGAATGCACAAAGCGCAATCGAACTAACGTCTAAGCATGAGAGAGAGATTCACTTGCTTCTCTCCGACATCGTCATGCCACAGATCAGCGGGGTCAAGCTATTGACCTTGCTCAGAGAATCAGCACCCGATCTCAAGGTAATCCTGATGTCTGGATATGCCGCAGACACACTCGCCCAGCAAGCTGCGATGCCCGGTGATGTTAGCCTAATCGAGAAACCATTCACCAGAAATTCCTTGCTCTCGGCAATTCGAAGAGTTCTTGGGGAACAAAAAGCAAATTGACGATTGCCCAGCGACGAGCTGCGGGAATTAAGGACTGTGCCATAGTTTTTCCTCCTGCACACCGCTATCGGCAAGCAGCAGGCGGAGCACTAGCGTGGAAAACGGAAACTCTATACGACAAACGGCACACATGATCCTGTGCTTAGTTATTTTCCGTGTTACCTCGGATGGCGAGCACGCGCGAGTCCATAGGAACGATTCGTGGATTCGGAGGGCGGTCGGCTGCGCAGGCTCAATAACTTCCATCCGCCCGGCGCGCTCCTTTCCGCGGGCAGAGGCAGAGCTTGTTCTAGTACATAACATCACCGCTCAACGAACGGACCACGATCAACTCTGGCAATCCGAGGAGCGATTTTCGAAGGACCTTTCGCGCCGATCACTCACTTGTACATTCAGGATTCTCAGCACAACTTTTCGCAGCCATCGGCTGACCTCCGCAACGTCAGAATCGGCAAATGCAGTCTGGACACACTCCGTGGCTAAAGTTCGCGTCCGAATGGGCCGTGATGTAGGATTCTAGTTGCGTCCACTCTCCGTCTTCCGTGCGAATCCTCTTACACCACGCGCAAATGGGCAGTAGACCCTTGAGGGTCCGGACCTCACTCAGTGCTCTTTGCAGTTCCTTGAGCGCCGTCTGGAGTTGATGCTCCACCTTTTTTTGTTCGGTGATGTCCGTGGCATATCCTACAACGTACGGCGGACTTCCGCGCTCACAGACAAGCAAGTTGCGGTACAGCCAAACATGCTTTGTTCGATTGCGCGCAACCACAAGCATGGAGCCTGAGTCTTGACCACGCTCGCGGACTCGCTCCAGATACTGCTGAAATTGATGCCGGGCAGAGGGAGCCAGGAAGTCGGCCAGGTTTCTTCCTGGCGCACTGTAGGACTCATAGCCGAGTGCGCGAGCCGCGGCCGGATTGACTGAGAGCAAGACACCTTGGAGGTCGTGAGTGCAGATTAGCCCGAGGCTGTGCTCAAAAAGCAGTTTGTAGCGATCCTCACTGCGCTGCAGCTGAGCTTCGACTCGCTTGTACTCATCATAGAACGTGCCGGTCGGTTTCTGAATGCCAAATATGGCTTGGTCGGCCTCGACGCACTCTAACCCGATGTGACCTTCGAAGGGGCTACCCGGTTCGCCGACCCAAACAACACGGTATGGCGCTCGCTCCTGGTCAAATTCCATCAATAGGATCGTATCTTTGGCCACCGGAGGCAGCCCCTTCAGTCGCGCGCCGCTAGCACTGATCTCAACGGTAAAAGTGTTCATTGAGAACGGATTGCCTTGCACATCCTGGCCTAGCACGGTGACCGGTTTGCAACCGGCGATGCGCTGCTCTCGGCGAAGTCCTTTTGCCCAACCTGGTCTGGTGCCTGCAGACATGTGTTGTTTTGTCGCTAGTCGGCGTTTCTAGGCTTCTTGACCTGGCTCTTCGCCTTTAGCCAGTCGTGCAGGCAAATGAGGTCGACCGGAGGTATGCGTACGAATTCGCATCCAGCACGGCCGTACTCTCGTGTCCATAGCACTCGAGCCTGGATCTGGATTTCCCTCGAAAAGCCCGGCAATGGCAATCGGAATGACAGGACATCTCCATTGATGGGTAGGTTCTTGCCGCTGAGTCCCACGCCGCCATCCCCGATATCGGTGATCGTGAGCGGAATCGAGCGGCCATCGTCGAAATTTGCCACTACGGGAGTCATGAGCGCATGTCGGGCGTGGCGCCGATAATCAAGCAGCATGTGGGAATACGCTTCTCGGAACGGCTTCTTACTGTTTTCGGTTGTGACCGGCTTTCTCAGAACAACGTGTGCACCTGGCACCCGGGAGTCTGTGGAAGAGATTGCAACTATCGTTGGAGTTTTCCATTTACCGCCCTGCCAGATTCTCTGTAGGAGTTCCGAAGATTCTCGACCCTCCCAATCGACCACCACCAGATCAGTGCTGCCCCGGTCCAGCATGTCGAATGCGGTTGAGCAGCTCAAACAAAGCTTGATGGAGATCGATAGGTCGCGAAGGATTCGGCCAACGATCTTAAAGACTCCTGCGTCCTTCGAAACGAACAAACACTCGAATGCCATGTCAGACGTCATCTACATTCATCTCCTCCAAACTAGGACCTTCGGCGATCCTACTGATTCAGTGCGCTCCAGCCCTGGCAAGTCGATTCACTGCCGGCGGCCGTACCGGCAGTATTGAACCGGACCACCGCGTCTTCGAACGAACAAAAGCTGCGGTTGCCGGTCTGGTTCACGGTGATCGGCGTCGCCTGAGCATAGTACTTGTTGTTAGTGGTGCTGCCCGCGCTCGCTGCACCCCCGGCCGCAAACGTATAGCCGCTCTTGGTGCCAGCAGCCAGAACAGCGTCAATCAAGCAAGCAGTAGCCGAAGTACCGGCGCAAGGATTGGCAGCGCTCGGTCCCAGGTTGCTGAGTGCACTGGCAAAACCCACCGTCGGATAGGTGGAGTTGTAGGTGATCATGCTGGTGTTGATGGTACGGACCGCACCGACAGCCGCAGACTCATTGGCCGCCATGCGGGCGCGCAGCAAGTTCGGAATCGCAATCGCAGCAATAATCAGAATGATTCCGACCACAATCAAAAGTTCAATCAGCGAGAAGCCCTTTTCTATGGACATTCCTTCCCCCTGTCCCCAATCTCGAAACGGTGGCCGCGGACGCGGCTCATCGGCGGAGATATAGCACTTATGGAACCACTCATCTAGCCGTCTAACCCTTTGGTTTCTGCGCGATTCGAGGTCCGCATGAATATGGAACGTCTCGAATCCAGACAGCCACTCAGTTGCCAAACAAACGGAGAGGTAAGGACAGCGAGTTCCCACCGCACCCGATGCAACGGCAATTTATAAGTAGCTGTGCCACACTGGGTTACAAACGATCACCGATCTGCAAAGGCGCTGAACAACGATTCCGATTGGCATACCTCGTGCCTTACAAAAGCCTGGGCGTGCGCTGGCTTGAAGAAACCAGGAGACTGACTGCTTGATCCAGGTAGCTTCGCCAACCGATTCATCTGCACATCATAAGAACGCGGGCGGATGCTGTTCGGAGGAGCGAAATGCGAATCTTGGTGGCTGAAGATTCAAAGGTCTATCGTCACCTGATTACCAAGTGCCTGAAAGAGTGGGAGTTCAACTACGTCGTCGCAGAAGACGGGCCGGCCGCGTTGGAACTCCTGGAGAGTGCTTGGAATCCCACACTGGCAATTCTGGATTGGGTCCTCCCCGGTATCAGCGGGCTCGAACTCTGCCAACGGATAAGGGCGAGGGGACAAAATGAGCAATATGTCTATACCATTGTTCTGACCGCGAAGAATCAGCGTGACGACCTTCTAGCAGCGATGGAGGCAGGCGCGGATGACTACTTGCCAAAGCCTTTCGATCCACTCGAGCTCAAGGCACGCTTATTGGCTGGCAGAAGAATCGTTCTTCTGCAAAGGGAACTCATCGCTACTCGCGAATCCCTCCGGTTTGCGGCTACACATGACTCGTTGACCGGCCTGTTAAGCCGTGGGGAGGTCATCTCCGTCTTACGCTGTGAAATTGCGCGCGGCCGCCGTGAACAGCGTCCAGTCGGGATTGTCCTGGCCGATCTCGACCATTTCAAGAGAATCAACGACACATTTGGTCATTCTGCGGGAGACATGGTTCTGCAGGAAACCACACGCCGCTTTCGGGCTGGTTTACGAGAATACGACGGGGTTGGAAGATATGGAGGAGAAGAGTTCCTCTTTGTTTTACCGGGATGCGATCTTACCACCACCATTCATCGTGCCGACGCCATCCGGCACCTCATTGAGAAGGACGCTATGGTAATGCCCCAAGACAACCTGACGGCGACCGCAAGTATGGGAGTGACGGTGGCGGACTTCCAAAGCGACGCAAGCATGGAGACGCTTCTGGAGAGAGCCGATCGGGCCCTATATCGCGCGAAGAAGAATGGTCGCAACCGCGTTGAATACTGCGAGATGTCGAGCCTTGCCGAATGTCGGCGTTAGCGAGACTCACGTCTTAGCAGGTCGTTAACGCTTCCTCGGCGAGCGTTTTTTGTTATTTCCCGCGAGGACTTTACTCGGCTCTAACCGTTGATTGAGCATGCTCACCGACAACCTGCTGGATAGCCTGAATCAAGGCCTTTCCTTCGCCGTCCAGCGTCAGGGTTGATTTTTCAAAGTAGGCGGCTGCCCCAGCCGCCTTCAATTTCGGCTCGTTTTTCTGAGACAACCCGGACAGAACAATGACTGGTATCACGTTGGTGGTGGGGCATTGCTTTAGCTCGCGGAGTACCCCTACGCCGTCGAGCGATGGCAGCATCATATCCAACAAGATTGCGTCAGGACGCTTCTCCTGAGCATACCGGACACCCACTTTACCATCTCCTACCGCGATGACATGATGCCCAGCCCTCGAGAGAATTCTCTCTATAGCGATGCGGATCAATCGACTGTCTTCCATAACAAGAATGGTCATCAATCTCCAACCGGGAGCGGCAAGCAGGTAAACTCGCGCTCTCAAATAACTAATCTTTTTCAACACACCTAACTCGACGAAAATAACCGCACTCACTATTGCACAACGAGCGTCAGCTCGGTCGTGTGCTGCAGACTTCCGGAAGTCGCCACCACGTTGAGTACGTACGTTCCCGAAGGAGTTATGTTGGCGGTACTGGAAGTTTGTGCCGTCCCGGTGCCGCCCGCTCCACAAGCGACCAATAGGAGCAGGATAGAAAAGACCGCAATGGCGATGTAAGCATGGAATTTCCGGCGAGCCCTCGCGCCAACCACGAGCATTCCAAAAATTGCGAGCTGACCCGGGAGCAATGACGCCGAGAGCCAGCGATTCCCAGCGGATCCTTCGCCTAGCTGGGCCACCGGACCTGAGGTCTTGACAGCCACCGTGACGACGGCCGAGCCACTGCCCGGCGTTATAGTGTGAGGATTCACAGTGCAGGTGGCGAAGGCGGGCGCTCCGTTGCACGCAAAATTCACAGGATTCGAAAACTTGCCGCCCACCGAGCTGACCGTTATCTGATAGCTCGCAGTTCCCCCAGCGCTTACAGTCGTGCTGGTATTCGAGGGAGATGGAACGAAGTCAACTCCTGAGCCGCTGAGTGCAACCGATACAGAGTAACCAGACGCTGCAGCCGTCAGTTGAAGCGTCCCGGTGCGAGTGCCTGCCGATCGGGGAGTGAAACTGACCTGGACTCTACAGGTCCGACTGGCAGGAACGGATGAGCAGCCGCTGGCCGTAGCCGTGAAGTCGTGGCTTGCGCGAACTCCGCTGATGCTCATGGGTGTACTGCTAGTGTTCGTAATGGTCACAATCTGAGCCGAGGTCGTGCTCCCCACGACGGAAGGTGAGAAGGTCAAGCTCGAGGGATCGACAGAGAACGAATCCGATGCGCCCATGCCGGTTCCCGAAAGCGCGACCGAATGTGGACTGCCCGTGGCATCGTCGGTAACGGTGAGAGAGCCGGTCCGAGTACCTGACGCGGTGGGAGTGAAGGTGATACTGAAGGTGCAAGATGATGCCGCCGCAACCGTGGAACCGCAATCGTCGGTCTCAGCAAAATCACCGGTCATCGCCGTGTTGCTGATGGCCAGTGCTGCAGACCCCATGTTGCGCAGAATCGTGATCTGCGGGGCGCTGGTGCTGCCGACGCTTTCGGAACCGAACTGGAGAGAGAAAGGGCCCATGGAGACAGCCGGTGCATTCGTCCTGGGATCAATCTTAGCGATGAACGCGTCTTCCTCACCGCCCCACGCGGTCTGAAACGCTGACTGAGTTACTGGAAAGTCCAGAGACTGCGTTCCACCGGTTACGTAAGCCGCGCCGTTGCTATCGAGCGCAAGACCGCCGGCGAGCTCCCATCCTTGCCCCCCTAGGAAAGTCGCCATCAGCAGTGTGCTCGCAGTAGGATCTATTTCCGCGAGCACAGCATCGCCACCCCCGCTGTACTGCTCGATCGGATTTGCCAAGTCGAATGCTACGTCGCTACCGACAATGAAAGCGTCTCCGTTCGCGTCGACTTGAATCACCTGCCCGTCCATGTTGTTGGAAGTGCCTAGAAATGTGGAATAGACGAGAGTCGAGCCGGTAGGATCAAGTTTCACGATGACGGCGCCATTGCATGCAACTGTAGAAGGGTCGCAAATGGTCGTTGTTACGATTGGAAAATTGTCGTTTGCAATATCGTATCCAGTAACGTAGGCTGAACCACTTCCATCCACGGCAATGGAATCCAGGAAGCTGGAAGTGGATCCCCCAAGATAGGTGGAATAAGCCAACGAACCGGAGTTGGTTAGCTTCGAAACGAAGCCTACATCACTCAGGTAATAGCCTGGGGAGGTGGTCTCGAATGCCCCCGAGGTCGTCGGGAAATTCGTCGTCGTGGTGTACCCAGTCACGTAGGCGTTTCCCGAGCCGTCGGTAGCGACATCCCAGACTTCAGAATCTGGGAAACAATCGGTGCAGGCGCTGGTATTCAGCGTGTTGCCCGCGAGATAAGTGGAGTAGACAAGGGATGCACCATCGGCCGCGAACTTGGTGACAAAGCCATACTCGCCCCAATCGCCAAACTGATCGGCTGAGGCCGCCGGTTGGAATGCATTCACCGTTGGAAAGTTTGTCGCCATGGTAACGCCGGCGACCACGACCTCTCCAGCCGGATCGACAGAGACAGACGTTCCAAGCTGGGTCGTCGAGCCTCCAATTGAAGTTAAGTTCGACCCTCCCAGGTAGGTCGCGTAATTCAACGTAGAACCGTCTGCAGAAATCTGTGCAAGGAAGGCATCTACGCTCCCGGCGAGAGTGGACTGGTAGGGATTCACGACAGGAAAGTCCGAAGAAGCCGTAGAGCCGGTGATGTAGGCGTTTCCTGAGGAATCCAGCGCAACCGCAGACGGTTCATCGTCGCCGCTGGTTCCGCCGAAATAGTCCGCGAAGATAAGACTGGACCCGCTCGGGTTGAACTTCGCCAGAAACATGCGAAACTGCGTGGAGCCATACGATCCGAGAGTCGCTAAAGGAAAGTCTGGCGAATCGGTAACGCCAAGCATGTAGGCATCACCCGCCGAATCCACCGCCGCTCCGATGCTGAAGTCGTCACTGCTTCCGCCGAGGAAACTCGAGTAGACCAAAACGGGGTCGATCACCATAGGCTCGGTGCTATCGTAGCTACCGACGACAAAGCCCACGTGCGTAGCATCGCGCATCATAAATGCTCCGGGCACCGGGCGGCGGCTTCCATTGATGACCTGATAGAGATTCGGCGTCTGGAAGCGAAGTTCGCTCGCCCCTTTCGTCATTACGAGATTACCTGTCGCATCAACACTCACAGCGTCGGCGCCATTCATCGCAAATTGGATTTTCGTTGCATCGGCTCCCGGCGCCAGATCAAAGTCATATTCAACTCTGCCGTTGTTGCCGTAATACACCAAGTCAATCCCCGGATAGATATTCCGGTACCGCACCTGGGCAAAAGTGTTCACATTCGTACGCCATGCTTTGGGATCCCGGCCGATGAAATAGTTCACCTTCGTTTGAAGTGGCTTTTCACCCACAGCTTCTGGATGGGTAGAGGCTCCGATTAGGCTGACTGTAACAACCGCAGGAGACGATTTCTTTGCCCTGACCGTCTTCTCCATTTGGCGGATCGCCGACCGGCCGCCTCCAAGCGGGCCGAGCGCAGCCGTGACCGAAGCGTCAGAATTGGAGACAACCTCCGACGGACGCAGCGCGAGAACCAGGCTACCCGAGGTAAGAAACACGGAATAGCCTTTGCCGTGACAAAGAAATTCGACCTGTGGGTCCGTTTGGCCCTTGTTGGCCTCGAACATGAGCGGCACCCGGCCATACGTCGATCCGGCCTGGGCACTTTGCGGCGCATAGCGCAATGTCGGTGTCGAGCGATCCTGGGCACGGCCCGCTAACGCCGTGAAGATCATGAACAGCACCACACTTGTCAGGTTCTTCCATCGCATGGCGAATCCTCGTTCGAGAATGAAATTCCGCCCCTCGCAAACCCAGCCTGCGCGGCCCATACGAATGCGAAGATCACGGCCTCCGATTTAGATTGCAATGCACATGCCGAAATGCAGCGTGGACCAGGTCTGCAAGATCAAGCAGCGACGGGAGTTAGCAGTCCGCACGCTCGCCGGGATCTGGGCCTATTAAGGGGATGTCCTTATTCCAAGAATCTTGTCTTAAAACTGGATTGGTGGCAGAGCCGCGATTCAGCGCGTGTTTTGCGATTTCGGGCGGAGCTGTGGCGGCTCACATCCTGCTGCGCACCACCGCCGCAAGATTAGGATTAGGACAAGAGGGGCCCTGGTGAACAAGCTCTCAGTTATCGTGGGCTACCGTGATCTTATGATGAAAATGACGCTTCAAGATTCGCTATTGCTGAAGCAAATTCAGGCGGTGCAAGGCATTGGCAGACTGATCAAATTTCAGTGCGAACTCCTCCGGTTGCGGCATACGGTTAATAGTAGGCCGCAAGCGGGTAAAGCGAGCGCATCATAAACTCAGATTGTGATGTGCTCTCGACTGCCAACGCTCACAGGCCTGCTTGCGCGCGCTTTGCTGATCTGGGCAGTTGGGTGGTCAGGAGCTCTTCTGTCGAGGCGGCATCGGCAGGCTCGGAGAACAAGTAGCCTTGGCCGAGTTCGCATTTCAGACATTTGAGTATCTCCAGTTGCTCCCGGCGTTCGACGCCCTCGGCGATAACCTGCAGACCGAGGCTATGCGCCAGCGTAATGATGACCTTCACGATTTCGCGACTGTCATCGTCTTGATCCATGGCGGCGATGAAGGCCCGGTCGATCTTCAAAATGTCGACGGGGAACTCCCTTAGTCGGCTCAAGGAGGAATAACCCGTGCCGAAATCGTCGATGCTCAATCGAACTCCGAGTGCTCTCAACTCAGATAGCACGAGCGCAGAGCGTTGCGCATCGGCCATGGCGATGTTTTCGGTAATCTCGAGATGAACGTGACCCGGATCAATGCCTGTTTGCTGCAGGATTTCGCCGGTCTGAATGGCCAGGTCGGACTGGGCGAACTGCCGGGCGGTGATGTTGGCGCTGATGCTGAACGGGAAGTTACCAGAAATTACCGCCTGCCAGCGGCACGCTTGCTCGCAGGCCTCGCGTAGTAGCTGGCGATTTATAGCCAAAGTCAGTCCGATCTCGTCCGCTACCTTGATGAATTTGCCGGGCATGACCATGCCGTACGGGCGGTGCCAGCGGCTGAGCGCCTCGAAGCCGACAATCTCGCCGCTTTGCAACGATACCAAAGGCTGGTAATAGACGCGGAACTCATCGAGCTCCAAGCCCTTGCGCAGGTCGGTCTCCAGCTGTAGCCGTTTTACGGCCTCAACCTGCATCGCGCTGTCAAAGACTTCGCAACGGGCTTTCCCGGCTCGCTTGGCGCGATACATGGCAATCTCGGCATCGCGCAGCACATCGCTGGCGTCTGCCATGGTGCAGCCGCTGAAAACGACACCGATGCTGGCGCTGATCACAATCTCCTGATTACCAATATTGAAGGGGACAGCCAAGCGCTGCTGAATCCGGTCTGACAAACGAATCGCATCGCTCGGATCATGGAGGTCGTCGGCCAGCACCGCGAATTCGTCCCCTCCTGGGCGCGAAATCGTGTCGCTATTGCGGAGACAAGCTGTCAGGCGCGTGGCAATCTGGATCAGAAGATCATCTCCGGCGCTGTGACCCAGGCTGTCGTTGAAGACCTTGAACTCGTCAAGATCAATGAATAAGACCGCGAACCTGAAGCCGCTGTGGCGAAGCGAAACGGCTGTCGCCCGCTGCAACCGATCCAGAAACAGGGCACGGTTGGGAAGGTTGGTCAGGTCGTCGTAGAAGGCCCGATGTTCAAGCAGAGCTTCAGCCCGTTTGCGTTCAGTGACGTCGCGGTTCACGATGACCAACCCCTGGGTCTCGGCATTTTCGCCGCGGATCGCGCTGGCCGTAGACTCTAGAACGCGCCAGCCCCCATTCTTATGGCGGACGCGGTATTCAAGCCGCTCTCCGCGGCCAGTAAGATGCGCCTTCTGGGCGGCTTCCAGCACGCGCGCGCGATCGTCGGGATGAATTTGCTCAATTGACGACGTACTGGCCAGTTCGTCTGTGCAATATCCGAGAACCCTTTCGTAGGCGGGACTGTTGTAGACACGATTCCCGTGCCGGTCAACGACGGCGATCATGTCAGCCGCATTCTCGGTAATCAGGTGGAAGAGTTGCTCGCGTTCGGCCAGACGCCGACGAATCCTCTGCAGCTGCAGATGCTGGTAGACGGTATAGATATCAAATAACAAGACTAACGCAGCCAGGCCGCGCACCCATTCCTTGAGGCTGAGGGCGTGCAACTCGTCGGTGGGTAGATGAAGGCCGGGGAAGGTCAGGGCAACTATGCCGAGAGTCAACACCAATGTGACGGTGACGGCATATCCCCAGAGCCACCACTCGCGGCCTTCTACGCGGCGGATGCGGACCCAGTCGAATGTTGAATCTACTTTGGCCTGATCTGGTTCAAGCTTATTTGATCGCCATTCCATTCTTGTCGTTCTGATGTAGTCCTTTCGTCACCTCTGTCAGGCCGCCCCTGCGTCTGCCGTTGTAACTCCTACAAATGCAACATTACCCGGAGGTGGTTACCCCCCGTTACTACCTTCCATTACATTCTCGCAATTGTCAGCAGGACATGTACTGCCGTAATGTCGACTCATGACACATCGCAGCCAACCACTGGCAAGCCAAACACCACCTACTGGCGCTGCGCAGCCTGTCCCGGCAAATGGAGAAGGACTTATGAAATCAGTCTTAATGGCGGTCATGGTAATGCTCACGTTATCAGGAATCTCGGCAGCGAAAGAACCCCCGCCGGATGCTCCGAGCGAGGTGATCATGTCGGCCGAATTCATTGAAGCCTCTTCGCCGAAACCGATTTCGACGCCGATGCAGAAAACCGTGCAAACAAAGAGCGGGGATTCCAAGTTTCTCGCCCTTGCCGTGATTTCGACCGGCAGCACATTTTCCGACTCCTACACCACGTTGTTTGCCCGTGAAAACTGGCTTGCGGGCAAAAAGGGCGTTTGCAACATGGAAGTTGAGTCCGCGTATCTATACGGCACTCACCCAACGGTCGCACGTGCTTATGCGGTTGCCTCGGCCAAGAGTGCCGGATCGATTCTGGCCGCTTACTACCTGCACAAGCATCACAGTAAGTTCTGGAGCCTGCCCCTGGTAGCCAATTCCGTCGTGAGCCTGCAGGGTGTAACCCAAAACATGGTCAACTGCAACTAACAGGCTGGTCCGCGTCCCCTTGTCCCGCCTCTTTATTGCACTATTAGAGTTAACTGCAGCGTATGTTGTAGGTTCCCAGAAGTCCCGGTCACGTTGACGGTATAGGTCCCAGGGGCCGTTCCGGTTTCCTGCTGCCCGACTCCAGTGCCGCCGGCACACGCCGATATAAACAAAATTCCGCACGCCAACAATACGAGAGCAATGAGCACAATACGGTTCATCTTTCGACGCTTTGAGCCTGTGACCAGCATTCCACAAATCCCCAGCCCTTGAAGCTGCAGCCACAGCGCGCATGCAGGCCGTTGATTCACGCGGATTAATGGCGCTGCCTGTGCCGAGGATCCTGTGGTCGTGATCGTGACGGTAGCGGAGGTCGCGTTCGAGCCAGGAGTCGCAGAAGAGGGTGCCACGGAGCAAGTCGTCTGGGCCGCAGCGCCGCTGCAAGCCAGTTGAACCGTGCCGCTGAACGATCCGCCCAGAGGCGAGACCGTCACGGAGTAAGTTGCTGTGGAGCCGGGATTCACTGTTGCCGTGCTTTGCGAAGTCGTAAGACTGAAGTCAGACCCGGTGCCCGATAGGTTCACTACTTGGGGACTGCCCGAGGCGGTGTCGGTGATCGCGAGCGTTCCCGACCTGCTGCCACTCGTGGTCGGCGTAAACGTAACCGACACCGCGCATCGGGCGCCGATCGCCAGAACGCTACCGCAGTTGTTGGTCTGCGCAAAATCTCCTGTAGCCTGAACGCTGGCGATATTTACGCTGGCGCTTCCGGTGTTCGTCAGCGTCACCGCGAGTGGTGCGCTCAAAACTCCAACCTTAGTATTGGGGAAGGTCAAACTGGTTGGATTCAGGGCTACGGTGGTCGTCAAACCGGTGCCGCTTAGGCTTACCTCTTGCGGTGATCCGGATGCGTTGTCGGTGATCAGAATCGAGCCCGTACGAGCCCCTGCCGCCGTAGGTGTAAAGGTGACGGAAATCATGCAGCTGGAAGTTGCGCCCAATGTCGCAGGGCAGTTGTTGGTTTGGGCGAAGTCACCGGCGCTCTGGATGCTCGCGATGGAGAGGGTGGCGTTGCCCTGGTTCGCCAGTGTTATCGTCTGAGGGGCACTTGAGACCCCAACCCAAGTGTTCGGGAAGGTCAGGCTTGAGGGAGCTAGCGCGGCCACTGCGCCAACGCCTGTGCCGGTCAAACTGACTGTTTGCGGGGATTGTAACCCTGAATCGCTAATGAGGATGGTCCCACTTAGCGATCCGGGGGAAGTGGGGGTAAAGGTTACAGAAAGCGCGCAACTGCCGGCCGGCTGAACAGAAGTTCCGCAGTTATTGGTCTGAGAAAAGTTGCCGCTGGCTGAGATGGATGTGACCGTGAGTGCCAAGCTGCTCATGTTGCGGACCTGCACCTCTTGCGACGCGCTGGAGGAACCTACCTGTTGCGAAGAGAACTGCAAGCTAGCTGGCGAGAGGGAGACGGTTGGATTCGAACCAGCCCCGATCTTGGCGACGAAAGTATTGCTGTTTCCCGGAAGTGCTCCCTGAAACGCATTCTGGGTGACGGGAAGGTCAGTGGAGTTTGTGGATCCCGCGACGTAGATGTTGCCGCTTGAATCCAGAACCATACCTGCTGGATCATCGTTCTCACTGCCCCCGAAGTAGCTGGAGAATACCTGTGTGGTCGCCGCCGGATCGATTTCGACCAGTAATAAATCGACCTGATTCGTGTATGCTTCGATCCCATCATTCGTCTGAAACAAAGAGCTTAACGTAGAGGCAACAACGTAAGCGTCATCGGATGAGTCGAGCGCGATCGCCTGCGGACTGGCATAGTTGTCGGGACCGAGGAATGTGGAATACAGCAAAGTGGCGCCTGAAGCATCGAACTTGGTCACAAAGGCAAAGCTGCACCCGAACCCATACGTACCGGGGTCACATATGCTGGTAGTCGTGATCGGAAAAGTGCCGTCGCTTTCCGCGGCGCCGGTTACGTAGGCATACCCGGAACTATCGACCGCGATCCCACTCATTTGAACCGGAGCGCCGCTGGTGCCGTAGAAGTACGTCGAGTAGTCGGGGCCCCCGGCGTTGCTGAATTTACTGACGAAGCCAACGGTAGCACCTAGCTGGGTAGGATTGCTCGTCAAGTAGGCGCCGCCGGTGGTTGGAAAGTTGTTGGTATTCGTAACACCAGCCACATATGTGCTGCCGTTAGCGTCCACCGTGACGGCGTTAATCGTATTGTACGGTGCCGCGTAGCATGTGCTACTTCCGCAGGCTTGGCCTAGCGTCGTATTTCCCTCAAAATAGGTCGAATAAACCAGCGACGCCCCATTCACGCTGAACGTGGTCAGGAAGCCGTAGATTCCATAGCCGCCGCTCTGGTTGGGGAGCGCCGTTTCCTGGTAGGGATTGGCAGTCGGAAAGTTCTGCGATTCCGTATACCCCGCGATGTGCACCTGGCCGAGACTGTCGATAGCGATGGCCGTGGGTTGATCAAAAGTGCTTCCGCCCAGGTATGTGGAATACAGAAGCGAGGATCCATCGGCGGATACTTTGGTCAAGAAGCCGCTATACGGACCTGGTTGCTGTGACTGGTATGGGTTAACGACCGGGAAATTGTTCGATTCTGTACTGCCAGTTACATATACGTTGTTCGCACCGTCAAGAACGAGACCGACACCGTAATCTTCGTTGTTTCCGCCGATATAGTCGGCATAGATGAGGTTCGTTCCGGTCGAATCGAGTTTGGCCACAAAGACGTGATTCGCGTTGCCAGGCAGCGTGCCAAGCGTGGCCAACGGAAAATTGGCCGAATTCGTAGTTCCCGTCATATAGACGTTGCCCGTGTTGTCAACAGCGATCCCAGCTGCTTGGTCGGTTCCGCTCCCTCCCAGATATGTCGAGTAGAGGAGCACTGGATCAATCACTAACGGTTTGTTCGCATCGTACTGCTCGATTTGAAAGGCAACGTGTGTGGGATCCGTTACGACATACGTTCCTTCGACTGGGACCTGTTGTCCTTTAGACTGCTGATAGACCATGGGAGATTGCAAGCGAATCTCTCCAGTTCCTGCTTCGAGAACCAAGTTGCCCTGAGAGTCGAGGCTGACCTGCCTCGCGCCCTGAATCTCGAATCGGATCTGGCGCGGGTCAGATCCGGGCTTCACCTCGAAGTCGTACTCCAGTTGACGATTGCTTCCGTAGTACACGAGATCGATGCCTGGATACACGTTGTGATACCGAACTCTGGCATAGGTCGGCACGTTAGTGCGCCATTGCGAGGGATCGTTCCCAATAAAATAGTTGACCTTTCCGGCCTGAGGATCTTCACCCAGAATCGCTGGATTCTTAGCTGCACCTACCAAAGTCAGTTGGACCGTTGCCGTTCGGGCTGCGCTCGAGTCTGAGTAAGCTGCCGTGACGGGCGCACGCAAGGAAAGTACGGTGCTCCCAGCGGTCAGGTACGCGGTATAGGCGGGTCCACGATAAAGGAACTTTACTTCGGCAGCTGTCTGACCCTGGTTTTCTTCGAAACGCAGAGGCAACTTGCCGTAGTCCGTATCAGGAGCTTGAATTCTTGTAGTGGTATGATCGACTTGCGCGTGCAACGGCACTGTCAACGCAACAGCCGCAAGAATGGTAAGAACTGGAAGTCTTTGTCGCATCCTCAATCCTTTTAATTGAGCCAAATCTTTAGCGCCGCTCCGCCTTTTTCCCGTCGAATCGTTTGTTGCGGGATCCTAAAGATGCATGGCGAATTCCGAAAAGCGTGCGTCGGACGGATTCCTGCAACTCCATGATTACGCTGACCCTAACAGCTAAGCGAGGGAAATGAACTACATCTAGGCTAGGAAGTTCAGTCCACGTTCTAGACTCTTGTCTGGATTGAGGACTCGCATATCTGCGCCCTTCCAGAACTTGTTTCATCTTGAGGTGCACGAACTCTTGGGAGGTTGAAATCTTGGGTCTGCCGATAGAGCGGCAAGTTCAGTAACTGAACGGGTCTGGGCAGAGACGCACCTGCAAATTACTGCTAGATCCTTTGTGTCCTACTCGTAAGAGAAAAGAAAACTAATACTTACTTAGTTTTCCGTCGAAAGAAAGGGTTTGGCCCCTACGCTGCTACAGAGCATGCAGCAAGTATCCGCTACTTGCCTGTTGGGTGGGACGGGCAGCGGTTTTGAGGCGCATCGTCATGAGCAGCCACAGTGTAAACTCGGTTCCCGGCGATCAAAACCAAATTCGACCCATCCTCGCGGATAGATCAACGGAAGATTGCCGTGACGAACGATATTTTCGAGTGTTGTTTGAGAACGCACCCGATGCAGTTCTCGTGCTGGACGACTTGGCGCGAATCATGGATGCAAACCCGGCCGCTTGCCGGCTAATTGGCCTTGAGACAGGCGAGCTCATCGGACGCAGTGTTACCGAGATGATCGAAACAGGGATGGACTTTGACTCAGCCTGGCACAAGTTCAGGCGAGAGGGAGAATACCGGGGCCAGCGTTGGCTGGTGCGGCCCGATTTTGGCCGCCGTCTGATTGAAATCCACGCCAGGGCTGGAGTCTTCCCCGGACAGCACGTAGCCGTTTGGCGTGACGTCACGGACCGACATTTTCTGGATGGCCAGTTGCTGCAACGGGAGAGAGGTGAGGCTATCGCCCGATTGGCTGGAGGCATCGCGCATGACCTTACAAATCTGCTGAACGTGATTGGGGGGCACACGGAGTTAATTGTTCGTCAGACGGCTGCTGGTTCCGAGTTCCAAAAACACGGTCAGCGTATCCTCAAGGCAACTCAGGAGGCGGCGGCATTGACCGCCCAGCTTTCAGCCTTTGCACGACAGCAGGTAATCGCCCCGGCTGTCCTTGATCTAACTGCGGTCGTTCACAGCTGCGATGGCGTCCTGCGCAGTTTGGTGCCTGAAAATGTACAACTCTCCCTCCCAGACAAGAAAGCTTCTGCCAACATCCGTGCCGACCGCACGCTGGTGGCGCAAATCGTCTTCACTCTTGACTACAGCTGCGATCGAGATTCTCTCCTCCGGGGGCATGCTTGCCATTGGCGTTGGGAAGGCTTCACTAAAGGAAGCTTTAGCTGGGCCAGGCCTTCGGGTTCCACCGGGCGACTATGTCGTACTTGAGTTTCGCATCCGCGGAAGCGGGGGTAACAAAGCTAACGCGGACAGGGCTTGTTCGTCGAGCGACGAGGCGGACAGAATGCGAAAATCTTCGCCCCCGGCGATAACTCGGACTCTGGGACAGAACGGTGCATTCCTTTGGGTAGATGATCTCCCTGAAACCGGGACGAGTCTCAGTGTTTATTTTCCGTCTGCTGCTGAATCTGTCTTGGGTATGCCCGACCGGGGCACAGGAAAACGCCTAGGAGGAACTGAAACAATTCTTGTTGTCGAAGATGACCTCGCTCTTCGGGAGGCAACGAGCGAATATCTAAGGGGTCTCGGCTATCGAGTTCTGCGTGCTGGCAATGGTGAAGAAGCTTTGCAGACGGCCAAGTCGAGCCCGAGGATAGACGCTCTGGTGGCTGACTTGAGGATGCCCAAGCTCGGAGGTGAGGAGTTGGCCGAAAGGCTTTCCGTCAGTCAACCAGGAATCAGAATCATGTTTGTGTCGGGGAACTTTGATTCGGAGTTTTTGGCCCGGCGATCGAGCCAAAGGATCACTTTGGCGAAGCCGTTTGAATTGCGTGTTCTGGCCGGCATGCTACGCGATTTGCTGGACGGCGGGGCACACCAAACTACGCCTTCACCCTAACCTGCATGGATGACAGCCTACCCTGTGCGCTGTCCCTTTTGTCGCTCATGCCGCTCCTCTCGTTCTTCGGGCTTCATTCTTGACAACAGCTGGTAGATGGTCGCGCGGCCGATACCGAGCACTTCCGCAGCTCTGGCCTTATTCCCGCCGACGCCCTCTAGAACGCGCAAGACGTGTCGGCGTTGCAATTCCTCAAGCGAAAGGAAAGCGTCGCTGCTGCCAAGGTCTTCAATTAGCGGTTTCCGCAGCCGCTCTGGGAGGTCGTTGATATCGATCAGGTTTCCTTCCGCCATCATGCATGCGTTGCCGATGACATTCTCCAGTTCACGAATATTGCCAGGCCAGGGATAGGTCCCCAGGCGAGTTTGCGCTCTTCTCACCAAGCCTGCAATAGGTTTCTTGTATTCAGCGGCGAACTTCTCGATGAAGTATCTTTCGAGCAGTGGCAAATCCTCCCGACGATCGGCCAGAACTGGCAAGTTGATGTCCACCACCGCAAGGCGATAATAAAGATCTTCGCGGAAATTGCCATCATTGACCATCGCCCTGAGGTTGCGATGAGTAGCTGCAATCACGTGAACATCAATGTTGCGGGGAGTTAGCGATCCAACGCGTTGCACTTGCCGGTTTTGCAGGACGCGTAGCAACTTGGCCTGGGCAGCCGGGGTCAGTTCTCCGATCTCGTCGAGAAAGATGGTGCCCCCATCTGCGTGTTCAAAAAGTCCTATCTTGTCCTGCGTCGCACCCGTAAATGCTCCTCTGACGTATCCAAACAGTTCGCTTTCAAGCAAATTCTCGACGAGGGCGGAGCAGTTACAGACGACGAACGGTCCGCGCGAGGCGGGGCTCAGGCGATGTAATGCGCGGGCTACGAGTTCTTTTCCGGTACCAGTCGCGCCGGTAATTAGCACTGTGCGAAAGTGGGGCGCGATCCTGCGAATTCTGGCGAACACCTCCAGCATGATGGGGCTGCGCCCCACCATCCCCTCGAACTGATAGGCACCTAGGAGTTCGGATTCCAGTCTCAGCGTTCTTCGTCGAGTCTCGGCATCTGCCAAGAGATTCCGGATGCGGGATCGGAGCCTTTCGATATCCAGCGGCTTCGTTAAGTAATCGCAAGCGCCTTTTTGAATCGCCTCGACCGCTGACTCGGCAGAATAGTGAGCCGTAATCAGAATGACCTCTACACCCGGGTCGACGAGGACCATGCGCTCCAACAGTTCAATTCCGCTGATCTTCGGCATGATCAGGTCCAGCAGAATGATTCGCGGCCGGACACTCATAAAAGTGCGAAACCCAGAGTCAGGATCTTGCTCTGTCAAGATTTCCAACCCCTCGAACTCGAGTGCTGAACGAATGAAATCTAAATTCTCCTGGCTATCGTCGATGGCCAGCAGCTTAAGAGAACCCACTAAGCTCATCGAATGCTCCTGATCAGGTGTGCACTGCGGGGCAGAGCGGGTGGTCGCTCTACGCCTCGCCTTTGCTTTTCGGGTGAAGAGGTGCAGCGAAAGGGACCACTCGACGCTTCCATGATGGGCTCCCGCAAACAGGACCACTCCGGCACTTTTCAGGCCACAGAGCGCGTTTCTGACTAGTGTTCTTAAGAAGAACTAAATCACACTTATAGCAAAGCCAAAGGCAAAGTCAATAGGGGTGAATCACTGACGAAAGTTATGTAAATATGGCTCTCTAAGGCGCGGGGATGCGAAGCCGATTAGTTGGCTTGTAAGCCTCGGGAATCCGCCCTCGGGCACTCCTGAAGGATGCTGCCTATGGGGATCAATCTTGCAAAATCCACTCAGAGGATCGCTCAACAAACTGAAATGCATAACGCTGCAAGGGAGTATCGGGGGCTTCGCGACGGACAACCCGTACGCGACCTGCATAACAGTCGCGGCCCGACCCGGTCAGAAACACCTGTAGTGTTGAATCGGTGGGCAGAGTAATTGGCAATGGGCAAAGAAAACCGCCGGCACTCACATTCTCGGTTGTCGTCAGCTGCTCGAATGAGCGCTGCGAGGCATCGGATCCCTTCAGCTTCAGTACTAGTTTCATCCGCAGCCGTACATGTGCCCGCCGCTCGATCGACTGGGCCCTTAGCTCCGAGGCTAGGCGACTCTTCAACTTAGCAAAGTCAATGGGTTTCTCGAAATAGCCTGCAGCCCCGAGATTACTCATGTAGTCCCGGTATTTGGCCGCGGATTCGCCGGTCACTACGAAAATCGGGATTCGTGCCGTGTAACTCAAGTTGTGAAAGCTCTGGCATAGTTCGAAGCCCGAACATTCAGGCATCATAAGGTCGAGGAGAATTGCGCGAGGTTTGTGCTCGAGGGCCAGTTCCAGCGCCTGAACTGGATTGCCCGTGTCAATTGTCTCGTAACAGTCGGAGAGGCGCGTCCGTATGAGGCCGCGCAGAGCATCATCATCATCGACAATCAGGATCTTATCCATTTCTCGGTGCGCTTCCTTTCGTGTGATTTCGTCTAGACGGCAGCCTCTGACGCCAACTTGCTCTCGAGAACTTCGCGCACTTTTCGAGCCAGCGCCTCCCGCGTGAAGGGCTTAGGCAAGAAGAAGCTGCCCTCCGCCAGAACCCCGTGCTGCCCAACGGTTTGACCCGTATACCCGGACATATACAAGACACGCGTATCGGGCCGCTGCTTTGCAATGTTGTCGGCCAAGACTCTGCCGCTCATCCCGGGCATAACAACGTCAGTGAGGAGCAGGTGAATAGCCTTCCGGCTATGATCCTGGCTGATTTTCAATGCGTCGGTGCCGTTCTCTGCTTCCAGCACGGCGTACCCGCAAAGCTCCAACAGCTGGCGGCTCAGCTTGCGCAGTGAAAGCTCGTCCTCGACCAGAAGTACGGTCTCACTGCCGTGAAGCGAATCTGGAAGTCCCGCAGGTTGTTTCTGAGCATCCAGCGCCTCTTCCACCTTGGGAAGGTAGATCCTGAAAGTGGCTCCGGCTCCGGGTTCGCTGTGGACTTCGATGTAACCGCCACTTTGCTTGACCACGCCGTAGACGGTTGACAAGCCGAGTCCTGTACCCTTGCCTTTCCCCTTGGTTGTAAAGAACGGCTCGAAGACTCGCGTGCGAGTTGCAGCATCCATTCCGGTTCCGGTATCGGTTACCGTAAGCAGGGCATAATCGCCAGCCTGCACCGGATATGGATACCGACGGACGAAGTTATCATCCATGTGGAAATTAGAAGTTGAAATCTCCAATAGTCCGCCTCTGGGCATCGCATCCCGGGCATTGACGGCGAGGTTCATGATGACCTGCTCGATCTGACCCGGGTCGGCTTTGATCCGCGAAAGACCGGTATCCAGATTCGTCCTGAGCTGAACATCCTCACCGATCAGCCGCTTAAGCATTTTCTCCATGTCCTTGACCGTGGTGTTCAGGTTTAGAACACGCGGATCCATAACCTGTTGCCGGCTAAATGCCAGTAGCTGGCGAGTCAACGAAGCAGCTCGATGGCCAGCTTTCAGCATCTCTTCGACGCTCGTACGCAGCGGACTGTCCGCCGCGGTGCCCTCTTGAACGATCTCTCCGTAACCAATGATTACCCCCAGCAGATTGTTGAAGTCGTGAGCCACTCCTCCAGACAGTCGACCGACGGCTTCCATTTTCTGGGACTGCCGAAACTGTTCCTCCAGTCGCTTGCGTTCGGTGACGTCGCGATTCACGACGACGAGCTTTTCCACCTGCCCCGCTTTCACAATGGTGCTGGCCCTGGATTCAAGCGTCCGCCAGCTCCCGTCTTTATGGCGCATGCGGTATTCCAGTGTGCTGCCGGTCCCGGTTGACAGCGCTTCTGCAGCTGCCCTCGTCACTTTCTCGCGATCTTCAGGGTGGATCTGTTCCAACGGAGTTGTCGTTCCCAAGTCCTCCGTCGTGTAGCCCAGAATCTTCTCGTACGATGGGCTGTTGTACAGCCGCTTGCCGTTGGCATCGACGACGGCGATCATGTCGGCTGCATTTTCGCTGATCAGACGAAATAACTCTTCGCGTTCGATCACTTCCTTGCGCATGTCTTGGATCTGGAAATGCTGGTATACCGTGTAAATGTCAAACAGCAACACGAGCGCAACTAACCCCAGGATCGTGTCATTCAGGGGGGCCGCGTTAAGTTCCGGGTGCCGCGTGTGGAGAGCAGGAAAACCAAACGAGACGATTCCAGCCGTTAAGAGCAGCGTGATCAGAACCGCGCACACCCATAGCCACCAGTCGCGACGCTCAATCAAGTGCATGCGTTCCCGCATGCTGGTGCCGCCGTCCTTGCGCGCTATTGCTGAACCGACAAATTCCGAGGCTTCCATCGCGACTTAGGTGCAAGCACGAAGCCTTCCATGGCCAACGGACCTGCCGTTTTATAACTCATTGCTGGATAGATGTTTAGCTGGACTCGGGCGGTTTCGCGGGGGAACGGGGCGCGTTGGTTGTCTGGCACATGGAAACTTGATCTGAATTATGGACAATTAAGTCTGCGTTGCGGGCGTCAGATTCGCACTTGGTTTGCCTCTTTATGCGTCCGCTCCTCGATGAAAATCCGGATATACTCAAAATCTCCAATCAGCCGAGAAGGCGGCGCAAGCTCGTGGCGTCGTCCGATTTCGACACTTGACTAGGTTCAAAGGAATGCTCATGACGCTGCCCGGGCGGCGATTGCAGGGGCAAGCAGTGGAACAACTTGCACCCTCTTTCCTTTCTCGGCGATAACGGTCATGGTGCGACAGCAGGAGTTGCACAGCCAAAAATACTGCCGTTGGCCCGAACGCCCACTGGCGCTGCTCTGAGAGTTCCCCTCAACCTGCGTTACGAAAAGTCTTCCGTCGCCAAGTCTGCGAAATGTCGCGGAGCAGGCGGGATTGGCACATTTATCAAGCACGGTAGCCTCCGAGGTTTCACGAGGCTGCTCGGCAAGGCGATGGTGACGGGCTCCATTGCGACTTTGGGCAGCCAGTATGTGATTGGCCTGAAGGCAGTGACCTGCGAAGCTGGCGATGTGCTGGCCGAGGCACAGTCCAGAGACAACCTGGGATTGACAGCGGTAGGTGATCGTGGCGGCCTGTGCAGAATGGCACCGATCAGTTGCGAGCGTTCTACCTCGGCAAATGGGTATCGCCCCGTGGCCATCTCGTACAGCACCAACCCGGCGGCGTGAATGTCAGTGCGAGCGTCAATCTCTCCTCCCAGCAACTGCTCCGGCGCCATGTAGGGCAGAGTCCCCGCGGCCATTGCGTGCGTCTCGCTCAGACTCTCAGTCGTGGCAGTCGCCGTGACCGGACGCCACAGCTTCGCCAGCCCGAAATCCAGAATCTTCAGCCGTCCGTCATCCGTAACCCGCAAGTTTCCGGGTTTCAGGTCACAATGAACGACTTCGTGTTCATGGGCTGCCGCCAAACCTTCCGCCAGTTGCACGCCCAGACGGAGTACTTCCTGCTCCGGCAGTGCTCCGCCAGTCACCTTCTCATTCAGTATGATTCCGGGGATGTACTCCATCACCAGTAAGTCCACGCCCTGCTGCCTGTCGAAGTCATAGATGGTGGCGATGTTGGGGTGGTTGAGCTGCGAGAGGAATCAGAGCTTCCTTGCGGAAATGTTTGCGAGCGGATTCGTCGCTGAGCGGACCGGCCGGAAGGACTTTGATGGCGACGTCGCGAGCCAGGTGTTCGTCGCGGGCGCGATAGACTTCTCCCATGCCGCCCGCGCCGATCTTTTCGACGATGCGGTAATGCGCGATGGTCTGACCGACCATGGGGTTGGCTGTAGAGTCGCTTGTAACTCTCTGCCGACAATAAGGCAATGTCAGTGATGTGGGTTACATCGCTTTTGACCAGTAGCCCAAGCCGAGCGTCAGACCAAATACGATGAAAGAAAGCAAGCTGGAATCGCGGTGTTGGCCGCATAGCAAGGCCATTGCCAGGTACACGAACCCACATACGAGCAGGTCGGCACCAATGCTGGATGCCGAAATGAGAATGAGAGATGACCACATGAAAAGCGAGTAGCCCAACACACGCAATGCCCATTTTGGCAGTCCCAGCCCAATTGCCTCCTTGCCATTGGAGACACAGTCCAAACTCCTGATCATGAAGAATCGGAAAGAAAAGAAGGTAAATACCAGCACTAGAACTTATTCAATGTGCGCCAGCGACAGCTCCATTTCCGGAGACAAGCGAAGCCAGAAAAGAGGAGCCATGAGCAGTGAATCAAAAGTGCTCCAGTAGCCGTTAGCCAGAGCAGACCAGTGGCCCGCTGCCAGCTCCCTGGCGATGTCGAGGTAGTCCATGCTGTCTGGGTCCATGTGATAGCGGCAGGTCCAGATTTGCAGCAGACCGACAGCAAGTGTGAGGGCAAGGAAGAATGCGGTGACGCGCCTCTCATGCTGAATTGAATCACTGGGATAATGGTCGAGGGAATCATCTGCGGATCGTTCGCTGAGGCCAGAAGTTGACAGGTTTGTCGGCATGTCGGACCACGGCGGAATCATAGTCGAATTTCAATCCGACGTGCAAAGATAACGACTTCCTAATTCACGGTGTAGAAGCAGCCGCTAGCGGTCAAGGGAAAGGAATTGTGCGCCGCTAGTGTGGGTTGCCGATGATTATCGCGCCCCAAGTATTCGAGCTTGGGGTTGTGGTTGTAATCGTTACCGTTTTGCTATTCACGCTGCACATCACCCCGCCTCCCGCACTGGGTCCCTGCGACGTGACAATGCATATCGGGTTCTCGTATGGCGAGAGGAGGGTGATCGTGCAAGTCGTTGCGGAAGACATTGAGCACGTCCCCGCAAAGTTACCTACTGCAGATTGATTCAGATGGCCCCCGACGGTCACAGGAACATTGAACGTCTTGCCAGTTGCCATCAGTCGTTCCAGATAGTTTGTTCCGTTGGGGGTCACATTCACATATGAAGATATCGACTTCGGCGCTCTCAGTGACATTCCGCCTACCTGGTCCACTCCCAGCGCTATGTCCCCCACATCGTTCGGCGGACGTTCGCCGAATGTAGATTGTGTTTTTGCTACGTTCGAATCAATCAGGGTGATAATGTCGTTGGGGGGAGTGATTGGAGCTCCGAAATTCAAACGGCCTTTGTCGTTTGCTCCGGGGCCATTGTTTCCGGCATCGATCTGACGCAGCACCGTGCCCACCTCACCGGGTGACACGCTGCTACTCATCAGACATTCTACGTCCGCAGGCGAGCGCTGCTGGGTAACCCCGAATTCTCCAGAGTCGCACATCAGCGCAATTACTCCTACGCCCAAGATGCCCTGACTGGCCACAAGGGGCTCTTGTGTACTTACACGATCAAGCTGAAGAATCGAATTGTTGATCGCATAATTTGCGGGCCACCACCAGAATTTGGGGATGAATTGCTGAGTCTGCACTTTGTACACAACGCTTGAGGTCTGCGAGTCTACACCCGAGCATATCCCGGACGTCGAGCACGATCCCGATATGCTCCGTGCAACCAGCGTGCCTCCGGACGATGCATTCGGAGCGGGCGTGTTCTGACCGACTGTTTTGACCACATCCCACGTCAGTGTTCCGGCGTCTTGCCCACGATCGTTAACAAGATCGACCGATGGCCACTGCAAAGTAATTTCACCTCTGCCGCTGGCGCGTGCAGAACCAATGAACAGTACGGGCCCGTAACCGAAGTTCGAGCTCCGGGGAACAACGAAGTAGTTGATTATGGTTGAGCCAGAATTGGCAAATTGCGGGGCTAGGCTCTGAGTCGGCCAAGTACCGACTACCCTTATTGGCGCGCTTGACTGGACCAAATACCCCATCTGCGCTGCATATTTACCCTTATAAAGCGGATTAAACGTGCTAGGCGCAGCTTCTTGATACAGGCTATCGAAAGTGGCTGGCTGTAAACCTCCAAAATAGCGAAACCCGAACATCGGATAGCTTTGGCACACTGTATCCCTCACAACGAGACCATTGCCGCCACCCGTGGCGCAATTGATGTTCGTGAATTCACTATCTATGAGATACGTAATGCCAGCCATTCCCTGGTCGCTTCGTTGGTATACGTAAGCCCCAATCGGCCAGGTACTCTCGAAGTCGTTAATGCTTCCCGATGCCCTGTTGGTAGCTCTCACGATGTGGAGCTGCTGGTCGTTGTCATTCACTACGCCGTACGAGAATTGACCCTTTCCGGAAGGGAACGCTTGCATAAGGCTCAGATCTTGAATGATGACATGATCCGAGTTGTCTTCGATAAAGGCATTGAGGAGATTGCAAAATCCGAAGGTCCCAGTTCCGGGGGCAAATGTGTTTGACCCGAAGTGAACCTCGAATTGCGTCGACTTGAGCCCTCCCGAAAGCACTGTAGAGACCCAATGCTGGTCAGCGTGCTGGGAGTGATATTCACAATCGACCGTGTCTCCTGCCACGAATGGATGTGATTCAGCAGTCGTGATCGTGTAGGTACCAATCGACGCTGACACATTGCCCACTTGCGCGCCATTAACCTGTACCGTCGATGTTCCACTCAAGTTGTAGAGATGGTGGTAGGTCGTATTCGGATTGGCCCCAGTAGTGCCCACATAAATGCACCTATCCCGCGTGCTGCAGACAATCAAAGCCCCTGCCCCATCCAGAATACCGCCACGCCCCCGCATGTAAACCGGAGCATAAACACGGTACAGCGTATTGGAAACTAACTTGACGTATGGGGCCGTCAGCGAAGACTCGTTCGGATCTGCCCCGAGATCATTGGCCCAAGCGTCGTTCCATGCCTCCTGGATACCAGTGCTGGCCGAACCCACTGTGTACGGCCCGGTGTGCACGGTAGAGATGGTCACGGTTATGAAGCCGCTAGCCGAGCCTGACGGGCACTTTCCGCCCGTCACCGGCGCCGTTTCCGGCGTTCCGGTACCGCCCGAGATGTACACCTTGTATGAATAGTGGGAATCAGCGGACGTGTCGATGCCAGGGGGGCATGGCTTCAGCGGGAACGAATGTGGACCTGGTCCAATGCTCTCGCTAAAGCTCTGCGACCAATTCCAGTTTGCGGTTACGAAACGAATCCCTCCATATTCGTTTTTGGGTAACACGTCCCCGAAATCCGTAGCAAGATCTTGAGCAAGCACTGAGGCCGTTGGGAAAACGATCCAACCGATCAGAAGAGAACACACGCATTTCATGAAGCGGACGGATAGAGGCTTGGCTATTTGCATCCAAGAGCTCATAGGGAAGGAATCTCCTAGTACTCCGAATGTAGTGAAATCAAGTCCCAAGATTCTACCCCGGGCGTTCGCATTATTCTCTAGGGTTAGGCATCAACTGTCATCTCAACAGTCGGTGTGGAACTTGGTCGACATTCGGCGTAAGCTGCTCAGCAAGCCTAACGGCACAAGAACGTACCCTGATTGAGTCACTTGAAATTGCCCACCCGAACGCTCGTGCGTTCTGACGATTATGTCGAGTACTGCCCTCAGACTGCAAAACACGCGCGCGACCTGCATGATCTTGCCCTGCGCGGCCGCCATCTGAAGGAGCTAACGAAGGTGATCTGCGAGAGCCTTGCAGACGTAGTGGCCTTCGGCCCCGGCGACGATTTAATTGACATTGGCTGCGGCGACGGTACTTTGCTTCGAATCGCGCATCAACGTGGCGTCAAGAGCGCCATTGGACTACTTGCCACTGACGAAGAAGTGGATCTGATGCGGCGTACAGGGCTTAACACTCGCCAGGCTCTTTCACATCAACTTCCGCTTCCTGACGCGTGCGCATCAGTGGTTGTGTCCAACAACGTATTGTTGGCCGTTCCAAGCGAAAAAATTCCGGCCAGCTTGCGCGAGATGTGCCGCATCGCCAAACCAGGCGCGCGAATATACATCGGGGAGGTTCCTTCCGCGGGCCAGAAAGACCCTACGCCGCAATTCGCGACACGCAGCGAGGTGCTGTCCCATATGTATCGGAAGCACGGCTTGAGAACTTGGTTCGGAATGTTGCGCCGTATGATCTGGTCACAAATTGTGGGAAAACCACTGACCATTTTACCCGGTACGGCGATTTCGTTCTTCGCAACGCCGGAAGAATTCGTTCAGCTTTGCCGAGAGGCGGGAATGGAAGTTATCCGCCACTGGCCGCACGAGCATTACGGCGGCCGGAACAATTTCTTGCTGCGGAGGGCAAATTAATGGGTTCATCAGATTCATCAAAGGCATAATTGTCACTCGGCACAACATCCCCACAGCCTTATTGATTTGCCCAGAGAGCGAAGAGAAGGCGCACACTCACGTCAGGGGCCTGATTTTGTTGATTTGATGCCGTCGGCAGATTATGTGAATGCACAACACATCTGGGAGGAGGGGGAAGGTCATTTCTCCTCGGTGGATGACCACCTTCGGTGAGGTTTGTAGGGTTTGGATATGAAGACGCCGCCGTCTGAGCTCTATTGGCCGACCCGTTCCCCGAACCCCAAACCGGCTTATCGCAATTGTTCGTCTACACCAACGGGAAGCGATGTGACTCGTATTCAGAGAGCCTTAAGCAAACGCCTTGTATCATTGGTGACTTGTAGCCCCAGAACCTGAGACATCGGAGTTCGGGAAGGTACAGCACGAGATCGCGCCGGCGCGATCTCGCGAGTACGATCATCCATCCTGCTCAGCAATTTAGCCGCTACAGGCAATTCCTTCAGGTCATGTACTCTCCGACCGCTTCTAAACCAGCAGTCATCCTCGTAGAACAGATATGGATGGCGTTTTTCAATGAAAGGAAAGAGATGGAAGTCTAAGAAACTGGAATTGTCAGGTGTTAAGCGGCAAAGCAAGGTGATGTATTGGCGTTCGGTAGGGGTTGGGTAGATCCTCCAGCCCATTCGACCCGCCTTCAGTCTCAGACTTCTACACAAACTTACGGAGACGCTCAAGCCGTTATCGAGACGCAAAATAAAGCGTAATCGCCCAGGCAGGTGGAAAACGCTGATATCTTGCGGATTAAGTTCTACAATTCGTCGAAAAAGCTGTTCACGGAGTTTTTCGGTCTGTTGACGACGCGTATGTTTTGTGTATCTACCCTTTTCGGGCTTATACCCAATCAGAGAGTATGCCCTCCGAAGGCTGCCAAAATGTCTCCGATATGTATTGGCCGTTGGCACAACTGATGAGCGCTCGATAATCTCATCCGAGAGTTCGCCCTCGCTTCTGAGTAACTTTTGAAGCTTCGTCAGAAGTTCGGTGTCGCTGTGCAGAGTACGCCTTCTGCGGCTGAGTAAATGCTGGACTCGTCGAAAAACCTCTTGATCGACGATCGGTGGATAAGTCCCATCGCGGACAATCCATTTTGAAGGCTCGACGTCCCTCTTGGGTGTTTTCAACCGCATGGATGTGCGCCCCCAAATGCATTGTCCTGCGTATTTCGGATTGGTAATGAGCCTGCGAACATCGTAATAATCCCACGGACGGCCGCTCAGATAAGGCAAGCCACGTCGATTCAGCTCATCAGCAATAGCTGCGCAATTCGCTCCATTTGAGGTGGCCATCGCGAAGATGTCTTTTACGGCTTCAACCTCCGCAGTGGGCCCTAAGACGAGTGTGACGCGGTTGCGTTGGCTAAATTTGTATTCCCCTTGCGTGAGCAATTGGAGGGGTTTACCGTTGCAGGAGACCATCATTCTGCGGAAACCAAACCCAGCATAGCCCCCAGTTCGAAAACCGAGTCCGGCGACACGGCGGGAGGCGCGAAATATTTTTTCACCCAACTCGCGACTAAACTCTCCGGCCTGGCCCCGTCTCATGTTCTTAAATAATGCGCTGGTCATCGTTTTGTCATTGACATATGAATCGTTGCAGTAAATCACAGGTATGCCGGAGCGTTTGCACAGGAATTCATAGTGGGCAGCTTCGTCCGGATCCTGAAAGCGTCCCCATCGGCTAACGTCATAAGTCAGCACCGCTTGAAACGCAACTCCCCCTTGCAAGATGTCCCGGAGCAGACGCTGCATTTCAGGCCGCCCATTCAATACAAGACCGCTCCGAGCAGGGTCAGCATAGGTTCTTACGACAGTCAAGCCGTGCATCCTTGCAAAGTCAGCAATTACCTTCTGCTGTCTTTGGAGATACAAATCTTCGAAACGCCGCGACGTTCGGAGATACTGCGCAGCTGGTATCAAGGGAGACTCACTCTCGGGCACACGCTAATGAGACGAACCTTGGCGCTCACGAATGCGTTTCACGGCTTTGCAGAGATCTTCCAAGCCGTTTATCGGTTCACCTAGTCTCAGTATTGCGTGTTGCTCTGTAAACAGTGTTTGTGTTTTTCGAGCCAGCTTCGGCAGAAGCCGGAAATCGGTGAATCCATCATTAGAGAAGTTGAGGCGGCACAGCAGCGTCACATCCTCGCTCTCACACGGTACAGGATCGAGCGACCAACAGGGGGTCTTCGCCTGCGTTGTGAGACTACGGCAAAGAAGAATTGACACCTGCTCACCTTCTACGTCGAGAAGCAGGCGATGCTTTCGGGGTAACCGAAAGGTGTGGATCTCTTTTGGGAAAGGGCCAGAATTTGCCGAATTAGCCCCGCCCTCAGGCTCTGTGAACGGCTACGAGCATCAGACCTTACGAAACTATCAATCGGTGGTTCGTACCCGACCATCGAATAGATCCGGCGTAACGGCCCCAGCCTGTAAAAAAGAGTAGTGTTCGACAATCCTTTGGTTCGTTCGATGAGTCGGTACGATAAATAACCCTTTCGCGCATATAGCCGTTTCACTCGGTCTAGAAGCTCCGAATCTCCCCACAGTTTCTGTTTTCGACGGTGCTGTCTCGCCCTATCAAAAGTGTTTTGAGAAACAATCGATGGAAAAGCTCCAACACGGACCAGCCACTCGCTAGGCGGATTGAGTCTCGCTTGTGTGCCCATGCTTTTCGTCGTTTTATTCCAGATATAGGTACCCGTGTACTGCCGATTTTCAAGTATGTTCTCAACCATCGAGCGCTTCCACTTCTTTCCACGTTTGAGCACGCCCTTTCTGTTGAGCTCTCGCGCGATTTCGGGGAGGCTCTTACGCCTTATACACATCTGAAAGATTGATCTTACACACTTCACCTCGTGCATCGGACCAAGTACAAGCGTGACCCTGTCACTGGTCAAGACTTTAGACTCTGAGGCTTCCAGAATCTGTTTTGGCCGGCCATCTGAAGCGACCATCATCCGGCGATAGCCGAATGGGGCCGGGCCGCCACATCGGAATCCGAGTTCTATAACACGCTTAGCACTGTCGAAGCTCTTGATGCTCAGTTCACGGCTGTATTCTGCGGCAGAAGTTCGTTTCAGTATTTTCGAGAAATAATCCGAAACGGTATTGCGGTTATCGAATCTTTCGGCGCAGTAGATGACACCAATACCAGCCTTCTTGCAAATGAATTCGTAATACGCTGCCTCATCCGGGTCCTGAAACCTGCCCCACCGGCTAACGTCAAGCACCAGGATCTTCTTGTAATGCGCCGTGTGTGAAATCACATCGGCGAGTAGTTGACGCAATCCGGGACGATGGTAGAGAGTGAGGCCGCTCTCTCCCGGATCTTCATACGTCCGAATGATCGTAAACCCGTTTTCCTCAGCGTATTCAGCGATCGCCGTTTTCTGATTAGCAATGGAGTATTCCTGCTTTTCGGTCGACATTCGCACATATTGTGCGGCGGGAATCATGGGCGCTCGATCCAATCGCAACTTCCTCGACTCTGCGGACCAAGATATATGCTTAATTCATTGATCGATCTCCGCCGCTACAGATGTTTTACGAGTTACGAAATTAGGAACCGTCGAAGCACGCGAGCCCCGGGGGACGAGCATCCCGATCACGCTCATGTTCCCCTATTGACAGCCGACGCTGCCTCGAATTCCTCGCCGTTCGAGAAACATCTGTTTTTCGAAGCCTTGCAGGAGCCCGCTTCGAGTCCACAAGATCAGCGACTTACAGAGGCAGGATAAAAGGGGTTTTTCGAACGTTAAGGATTCTTTAAAGAAAAGTCAGCCTGTGCGAACTATTGCTGCACTTCCAGACGCTGGCGGGCAACCCACGCAGAACCAGATGGGCCAGAAGTCACATTCTGGGAAGTTGAAACGGCTGACTTCGGTCGAATCACAAGCCACTCTTCGGGGAGGTTTTGTTACAGGCTCTAAGGGTCCGAAGACAAAGGGTGGTAGCGTCCTAGACAAGGCCAACTCACAGCGGGGGAGTACCGATGCTGGGAAACACAATTGGCTTGCTGACTGGTCTAACCCTGATCGTGGCGGTTCTGCTGATGTGCGTTTGTACTCTTGGTTCGATTGTTGCAGCACTGCGGGCCGTCAGCCACAAGAGTACTGCTTCGACAAACGTCAGTGACCCGCTGGAATGCTCGGGGAGAGCAAATTGTTATGCGCCGTCTACCAACAGCAGCATCGAGCCCCATCAGGCAGCATAGGGCGCGGTCTCGCTCTGGGAGGTTCGACTCGCCTCGCCATCTGGGGACAAGAGAACTACCTGACACCGTTTGAGGCTGGCGGTCCGGTGCATCAGACGAATCGGATGCCCGAAGTGGCAGTCGAGGGGGCAAGCATGGTCTTCTGTGCAACGCCGACCAGTTAAGACACTCCAGATCGTCCGCGGCCGCAATACAGGAGCGTACTCGATAATCCTGTTGCCCTTCATCGATTGTTCCGAATTATTTCCTCGTTGAGACCGTGTGATGGTGCTTTTGCGAATCGATACGAGTGCGCCGCGCCCGGCCCAGGACGTTCCACAGCAGCGTCACTACTGCTAGCGACATGATCCAAAGGTCGAACCGTGCGCGCTCGATGGCGAACTCGATGAGCGCGACAAAGAGGATGGCGAGAAAGGCTATTTTTTTCACACGCAATCCCCTCGGCTATCGACTTTGTGAGGACGATGCATTTGCAGCACGCATGCGGCCAGAGTCCGCAACCACACTGCGACTCCGAAGGCGACTTACCGAAGGTGATCGCTTAGCGTTAATGATATGGCTGCCATAGGTGGCGATATCAAGCCGAAAGCTTCAATTCGAGACGCCTTATTAAGTCCAGCGTCATGAAATCAGAGGCCACGTCGCACGCAGCCGCTGGACCAGGCCGTCGTCGCGGAAGCGGACCGGCGACCGGAGGTACGCCTGCTCAGAACACATCCCGGTGTCGGGTCGATTCTGGCCTTAGCCTACGTTTTGGTCATCGGCGATCCCAAACGTTTTGCGAATGGGAAGAAGGTGGCGAGCTACCCGGGATTGATCCCCGCCGAAGATAGCTCCGGCGGACGTCAGCTCCTCGGACACATCACCAAGCAAGGCAACGCACTCCTCCGCGGGATGCTGACCGAAGCAGCGCTGATTGCGACGCGGGCAGATGCAGATTGGCGCCGCACGTACACGCGGCTCGCGATGCGAAAGAGCCGGGCGATCGCGGTAGTGGCGATGGCGCGTCGGTTGGCGATTCGGTTGTGGTGGATGTGGATTTCCGGACTCGAGTACCCACGAGTGCTCCTGTCCGGTTCGCATGCAGGGCAAGCTCGCAAAGGCAGTAGGGAGAAATTCATTTCCTGAGCCTTTCGGATTGGGCACCCTGCCTCCCTTCAGCGGAAGGGAGTTCGAATTATTAATCATGGTCCCAGCGACGGGATCGAATAGATGCTTGGTGCAATAGTTTGTTTCGCGCCGAGCGATTAAACGCATGCGAGAGCCTTGGTCGGCGGCAAACGGTTTTCCAGCTAGACGAAGTGGCGCTCTTCTCCGCTCGTCGAAGATGCCAGTGAGGCGTGTCGCCAAAAAGCTGTTGACAGTAGCCGATCGAGTCATAGATGCCTTGTCGCGAGAGTGGCCGGGCGGTCGGTGCCCTGTCGCATCAGAATCCTTTCAATCACTTGGCACTCTACGTTCCTTTTGCGGTGGGTTTCGATAGGTTTGATAACTCTTTGGGCGTTCCTGTTTGTCCGCATCGCGGTACACAAAACTCCCCTTGCATTCCGCTGCGGCGGTCGCAGGACGCAACTTGGACACAAAACTCGTTGTTTGGAATCATAAACTTGCGGAAACCGCGAGAATCGAGTCAACCGAATCAACTAGATATGGTCGGGGAGAGAGGATTTGAACCTCCGACCCCTAGTCCCGGCAGTCCCAGACCATGGTTGCATTTTGAATTAGTCCGGCTGCCGCTGTGAAAGAACCCGGTCAGCAGTTAGCGGATTGAAGATACGCGACGCGCTCAATAATGTCGGCTCCCAGGCTCGAGCGGAATTTGAGGCCATGGCTTGTTCGTTCACAGCCAACTACTGCTGGAGCGGCGGATCCAGCATCCCTTGAAATGAGGTTCCGAGAAACTTCCCGGTCACATCGAAATTCCAGGTGAAGATGGCCTGTCCGGCATTCGCGCAAGCGTGGCACCCGTTACGCAGAGGATAGGCGACCGTGAACTGAATTCCGCCATTTGGCCCCGACTGCGAGTCAGGCCATATCCTTCCATCGCGATCTCCAGGCCAGATATCGATCTTGGGAAATTGCCGCTTGGCGTCCTGGAACTGCGGACTTTGCTTCATTGTCTTGACGTCGAGCAGCTTGAGATCCTCCACGTTGACGATGCGCGGCTGCCCGTTCACCAGCAACAGACCATAGTTGGTATTGGCACGCAAGGGATAGGTAATCCACGCAAACGCGACCGGGCCTTCATCGTGAAATCCGGTCATCACGCCGAACTCGCCATGACTTTCCTTGTACAGTTCGCGCGTAAAGCGTACGGCATCGGCCGGGGCGCCGGCCTTTGCCATCTGTCCAATCATGCAGTCGGCATAGTCGGAGGACGATGATTGGTCACACGCGGCGTGGGCCGTGGTCACGAATTGTGGCGGCAGCTGCCATACAGCGGACCCTTGAATTTTCGCGGGGCTGAGGTTCGACTGTGCCATCAAATTGGCAGCCAGAGAGGCAATCGCGAGGAAAAGATAGGCATAGCGCATGGTGCACCTCACCATTTTTGGAGCGTGTTTCGCGTCGCGACAACGATACGCCCTTCAGCGTCGAAGCGCCTGCAGCCATAGCAGGCTACAGGCGCTACGATACGCTAACGATCAGGCTGCATCGCTGGCCAACGTGCGGCGCAGCGCCAACCCGGCGCCAACAGCGAGCAGACCGAGCAAGCCCAGCAGAGGAAGAGGGCTGGCCGTAGTCGGCAGCGTTGCGGGAGCGGCAACGGCGTTGGTCACTTCCGCAATTTCAACTTCCGCACCGCTCGGCTCCACAGCCGTCACGGGCGTCTGTTCCAGCGTCGCAGCTTGAGCCGCCGCCTGGTCATCACGCACAGAAAGGACTGGTTGATCCATGTTCTGCGCGTTTTCTGTCCGGCGCTTGGGGTAGACAAACTCCTGTCCGAAACTATCTCCGGGATAGAACCACGCCTTAATCGCTTCCGGGGTGCCCGTTGGTCGTTCGGCAAACTTGATCACCGTTTCTCCAGCTGGCTGCAGCCGGTAATTATTGATGGCAAAAACCGTGGTGATCAAACGCGTGCGATCTGCATTCCAGATTTGGACGATGTGTCGATCCGACGGGCTGTCAAACAGCTGGAACCAGTACGTACCGGGCTGCAAGACCGTGCCCGCAAGTTCCACGGGCTCGGTGAAGGTTAGTTTGGTGGCTTTGTTCCACACGTCGGCGTGGGCGTTACTCGAGACGAACAGAGTTGCCAGCGCGACCAGGCAGAACATGACGATTTGCAATGTGTGCGACTTCATTTTCTTCTCCATTTAATTTGAAATTGGCTTTGGGGCCCTAAAGGATACAGATGTAGTTCCGTGTCCTTCTTTCATCGCGCTAGCGCGACGCCAACAGGCGTCTGTCTCAGGAAGTCAGTGCACTTCTCTTTCGATCCGACGTCTGCACCTTTGCAGATGCAATGCAACCGCCAAACCAGCCTGATTCAAAACGCAGGCATTTACGACGATTGGAATTCGCGAATGCTTCGGAAGCTCGCGAAATCTCGGGACGATGCCGGTCCCGGCCCGACTATTCCGTAAGTTCCCGACCTGTACCTGCCTGCAAATCGAGGGTTGGCGAGCGACTTTCGGTCAGCCGACCTTTGGACGTTGACTTGCACTACGAAGGACAAACAAAGGCGGAAAGCAGTATCGAGGAAATTTACAGATCAATGTGGCGGGTGAAGAAAATTATGGATCGCGACTGCCTGACCTTGCGCGTGAGTGGCAACCTTCAGACGAAAAATCTGGTGGAGATACAGAATGCCCTGGCGGACGAAGGAATGAGCGCGGATGTTGTCCTCGACTTGAGCGAGGTAACGCTCATCTCCCGGGAGGCGGTCAGATATCTCGCGCGTTTCGAAGTCAACCGCATCGACCTGCGCAAATGTCCAGCGTACATCAGAGATTGGATCGCGCAAGAACGACAACAGATCGATGCGTGTCGGGGCGGGAAGAATGCCGGGCAGGAGGAGTAGGGGTATGAAACTGACAGTCTATCTTGTGCGCCTGCTACTTTTTGTGGGCTTCGCGCTTCTGGCGTTCTGTGCAGTAGCTAAGCTTCATGAAGTGATCCTGTCCCGGATGGCGATGAGCCGCATTGAGGATCTCAGGCGAACAACGCCCCGGCAAAGCGCGTGGCAACCTCCCGTCGCACAACCCGTTGCTTCTCCTCCCGATTTCGTTTTGTGGTCGCAACAGCGGATCAAGCAGTATGAAGATACTTTGAGCGGCAAGCTGGCACCTCCTTTAGCCGTGATCCGTATCAATCGAATTCATGTAGAAGCGCCTGTGCTCGAAGGAACCGACGACATTACTCTCAACCGCGGGGTAGGGCACATCCCCGGCACTGCGCTCTTTGGCGAAAACGGTAACGTCGGCCTCGCAGGCCATCGCGACGGCTTCTTCCGCGGACTGAAGGACATCAAGGTAGGCGACCGCATCGACCTGGACGAACCGGGCCGGGTAGAAACATATGTTGTAGAGCAATTGGAAATCGTCAGCCCGAAGGATGTCAGAGTCCTGCGAACGACGAGCAAGCCGACTCTCACCCTGGTGACCTGCTACCCCTTCTACTATATTGGCAGCGCTCCGCAGCGCTTCATCGTACACGCCGAACTCGCCTCTCCGAAGTCGTAAAGCCTGGCGTTTGATATAAGCCTCGTACGTTAACCCGCGGAAATGATCTCCTTAGCGCTCTCGCCCAGATCTGTGAGTAAACCGGCGTCTGAGAGATCCATCGGGCGTGAGTTCTTCCAGTCGTGGTGAACCAGCTTGTGGATGCGGTCAATCACATCCTGGTCACGGACTTCAATGGCGAGCTCCCGCCGGCTGTTGAAGCTGCCGGGGGCAAGATTGATCGAGCCGACGATGGCGCGTGCCCCATCTGCATACATCAGCTTGGCGTGAAGCTTGAGACTGTGGACCCGGTGAACCTTAATTCCCACATCGTCGAGAATGCGCAGTCCGGCGACTCCTTCGATGAGCTTTTCTTCCTTCAAGGTGTGGGGCGGGCGCGCCATGATGTGCACTCTCACGCCGCGGCGGCGGGCGCGCACCAAATGCTCGATGATCATCGGATCCTGATAGCGCTCGTTCTGCACCCACAACGAATGCTTGGCATCATCGATGAACTGTGAGATGCGCTGCCGCGCATTTCCCACACACCAGATCATGTGCGAGTGATCGCCGGGATTGAAGGCTTCTCGGTTCCAATCTGCCTCGAAGCACTCAATAATCTCCCGTACTTCATGCTCATGCGAAGTCACGACGGCATAGTCGCGTGTTTCCGTCAAATTCTTCGTCTCCCAGTTGAGCGACATGATCCAGGCCGATTTTTCATCGACTACCATCGACTTTTCGTGAGTGACTTCGAAGGCCGGGGCGCTGTCCTTGACTTCGACGCCGGCCTCTGCAAGCAGCCGATGGGTTTCCTGATTCTCGGGTTCGCCATTGCGCCTCGTCGGATTCAGCATGATGCGCACCTGGACGCCCCGGCGGCGTGCTTTGATGATCGACCCCAAAACGTGCGGATCAGCAAAGACGAACATTTTGATGCGAAGGGAAGTTGAGGCTTGATCGATCGCATCGAGAAGCGGTCGCACCGAATCATCAGGTAACGCAACCAGATATCGCGACAATTTTCATCTCCTTAATTATTATTAGGCGAGCATTGCCCGCGGAACCAGCCCCTGCGAACTGCCCCTCTCCGTGTTGTCTTCAAACTGTGTGCGGTACAACGCAGCGTAAATGCCATTGCTGGCGACTAACTGCTCATGGGTACCGTTTTCCGCGACCACGCCCCCTGAAATCACGACGATCTGGTCTGCGTCTCGGATCGTGGCCAGCCGATGGGCGATGGTAAGGACCGTACGCCCCTTCATGAGTCGTTCCAGAGCATCCATCACCAGCTTCTCCGACTCGGCATCGAGCGCAGCGGTCGGCTCATCGAGAAGAAGGATGGGATTGTTCCGCACAATCACTCGAGCGATGCCGATACGTTGCCGCTGGCCGCCAGACAGAGTCAGGCCGCGTTCCCCCACCAGCGTGTCGTATCCCTGCGGCATGCGGGCGATGAAGTCGTGGGCGTTGGCGAGGCACGCAGCTTCAACGATCTCGCCGTGCGTGGCGCTGGGGCGGCCGAAAGCAATGTTCTCTCGGATGGTTCCACGGAACAAGACCGTATCCTGCAAGACGTAACCGATGTGATCGCGCAGGGGATGGAGTTTGTACTCGCGTACGTCGTGTCCGTCGATGATCACTCTTCCGGCGATTACGTCATAGAAGCGCGGAATCAGGCTGACGATCGTAGACTTCCCGCCGCCGGTTGGCCCCACGATCCCTACCCTTTGTCCTGGCCTGACGAAGAAGCTCACGTCCTTCAGGACGGGAGGGTTATCGGGATAAGCGAAGGCGACGTTTTGGAAGGCGATCTCGCCTTTAATATTGCGGGGTTCGATGGCGCCCTCGCGCTCGGGGATGATGGCGTCCGCCTCAAGAACCGTCCGGGTGCGCTCCACCGCGACGGCTGCCTCGGCGATTGCGTTGGTGCTCGTGGCCAAATCCTTCACCGGCTTGAAAAACTTGGTGAGATACGAGAGATATACTGTCAGCCCGCCAATTGTCATGCTACCCGCAAGAATCAGATACGCTCCCTGCCACATTACAATGGCAGTGCAAAGCGCCACCGTAGCCGACACCATCGGGGTGACCAGGGACTTGACGCGCCGCGCTGCGAGGGCAGCTTTTACGGTTGCGCCGCTGACATTGATCAGTTGCTCTTCTTCAATTCTCTGCCCGTCGAATGCCTTGATCACCGGCATGGACTCCAGCGCCTGTTGAACGACGGTGACGATGTCTGCCTGTTCGTTTCGGACCGCGTGCGTCGCCTTTTTGATCGCCTTCTTGAAATGGAATACGAAGAACAGCAGAAACGGCGTGGCAGCCAGCAGAATCAGGGTGAACCGCCAATTCAGCCAGAACATCAGGACCAGCATGCTGACCAGAGTCAGGGAGTCGACCAGGATGCCAAGGATGGATGACGACGCGAAATTTTGGATGGTCTGGACGTCTGTCGTGATGGTGCTGAGCAGATTGCCAATCTGGTGCGTATCGTAGTAACCGAGCGACAGGCGCTGAAGATGGTGGAATGTCCGCACGCGGAGATCGTGGGCAACGTATTGGCCCGCACTTTCCGTAAAGTAACTGTCGATATAACCGGCGATCGCTCCGACGACGGCAATGAGAACTGCGGCAATCCCGGCCAGCAACGCAATATGCATCTTGCTCTCGTTGCCCAGCGCAGAACCGAGCATGTCGCGTAGCCACGAAGGCAGCCGATGACCGCCGGCAACATTGTCGATAATGATTTTCAGAGGCCACGGAGCTGCCAGGCTCATCGCGGTCTCAGCCATCATCGCGATCAGAATGATGAAGAGCGTTCCGCTATAAGGGCGAACGAGTTGGCGAATCAGGCTGAACATGGTCGTGTGGTCACTTGGTGGTTTCTGTCTCATTTAGAGTTGGCTGCGTTTCTGTGACGGTTGCGGAATGCGCTGCCTGCGCAATCTTCGTGGCAGTGGCCGACTGGGCCTGGGCCAGATCATCCAGGTGAATGAGTGTGGCGGCGGCCGAGAATCTTACTTCGCGCCGAGAGTCGGCAAGCCTGGGCTCAATTCCCTGCGCAAGTGCGGAATCTCCTCGCTTTGCGATGGCTTCCAACGCGGCAACCCGCAGCACCCAGTTTTTGTTTTGGCTGGTGGTCAAAAGCAATTTGCCGGTGCGCACCTCGGGATCTGTTGCGAGGGCAGAAATCAGCGCGGCCTTTGCAGCCGTACCGCTCTTGCGATCTTTCATGATCGTCTGCAGGGCCTCCCAGGGAATACCGGCAAACGGGACGTAGCCGATTCCCTCGTTGAATCCCATGAGCGCCAACTGTCTCGGGTTATGGACGATTTGCATCTCCTGGGCGATCATGCCCGAGTTGTTTTTGCGTTCACCGGTGTAGACCTCGTAGTAGACGTCGTAGCACGCATTGTCATTCAGCAAGCGCAAGGCATGCGCGGCGGCCATCACAACCGATAAGTTCTTGTCGTTGAGGGCTTCCTTCAAGCTGGCCTCCGCTCCGGACGCGTGCATTTGACCCAAGGAGGTTGCCGCCGCTGTTCGGATCGACATGTTCTTGTCTTTCAGTGCGATCTCGGCGAGTTCAGTGGCATGAGGGTCATTGGAGATGAGACCCAGAACCCTGACCGCCAAGAGCCTCTGTCCGGCGCTTTTTTGCGCCAAACCCGCTTCCAGAACAGACCATCCGGGGTTTGTCACTGTCTGTGCACAACACGCCCCAGTCAGGAGAATAAGTATGAGAATCGTTCTATTAGCCGATTGAATCATCAAGGTCTCTTTCAAGGTTCTCGGCATGTTTCAACTCCTTTGGACTGCGTCACCGCTCGCCATTGCTTAATGGCAAGCTATAGGCCAAAGCTAACTCTCTGGAAAAAGGCAACTTCGGGGATTTAAGAGCAAATCCCGACTCGGGAATTCACGAGAGTTCGCGAAAGCGGCAGTGGATTAGTCAGGAGGGAGTACAGCGAGGGGAACTGCAAGCTGATTCAATCACGATCATCGGGTGACGGAAACCGCGGGTGGCACCATAAGCGAAGCAGCCGCCTCTCGCTTGAGTTGTTCGACGCTGACCGTGCCGTTCGTGTTTGCGTGCCTCGCACGATCGGCGCCGGCGGCATTACCGGTGGCCGACCCGGTCTTCGTGCCATCCTTATCCTGCGATTCAAGGCGCGCATCGTACACGGCAGCCATAGCGTCCAGGCGAGAAATCACGTCCCGCGTTGCCGCGAGCTTCAATTTCTGCGCTTGCTCGGGAGTCAGACGGCCAGTCTCCACGCCTTCGGAGATTTTCTGCAGGCTGGCATGAACATCTCGAAGTACTCCGTCGACCCGGGCAGCGTATTCCTGAGCCAGCGCAGTGGTTGCATCACCATTGGCAGAGCAATTCGGACTCGCCGCCTTCTGTGCAGAGGCCGGAAGCACCGCAAGAATAATCAGAGCAAGAAACAATGTATCTTTCATTTCGTCCTTCCTGTAAGAAATAACCTTCCACTCCAGGCTTCTCTTTCAAGCCCAGTGACGGTCTCGCGGTCTTAGCCAAGCAACTTGCGCGCCAAATCGGAACTATTTCAAAGCAAGGCGCTTGCGAGCACCAAAAGTCACGGATGCCTGAAAAACTCACGAAATTTCGTGGTGTCGGTTTTCGCCGTCAGCAAGCTTGGCATCGATCGATGCCGGCGAAGGATTGATGCTGAACAGAGATACCCTGTGCGCTATGCAGTTCACGATCCTCATTTTTGAGGGTCACCTGTCGCGCAGCAGGAATGTAATAAAATTGTTCAAACACTTGGGGAGATGGGCGCAGTTTCGATCGACAGACCTCCGGGGGCCAGCGTGAAACCGGCATCACACGCGACGCTGCTAAGGCTGCAGATACCGCTGTTGGCAGCTTGCCTCGCGCTATCTGGTTGCCAATCGCATAGGTCCGACGTCGCGCCTTCCATTGAGTTCATAAAGGTTCCTCCCGCGGCGCAGGGTGGCGACGAAAAGGTGGAGACCATCGCAGGACGCGTTCATGGCTTTCACTCGGGTCAGCAGATCGTAATCTATGCCCACAGCGGGCCGTGGTGGATTCAACCCGATCCCGATCATCCATTTGTTTCGATTCAATCGGATTCCGGGTGGAGCACCCCAACTCATTTGGGATTAGAGTATGCTGCTCTGCTGGTAGAACGGGGTTATCACCCTCCCTTTACTTTGGATCTAACGCCTACTCCGGGTGGCCCGGTAGCTACAGTAGCGATCGTGAAAGGCTCCGGCACGCCGACCTTCGCTCCGACAAAACCTCTGAAGTTCAGCGGATATGATTGGGGCGTGCGCACTGTCCCCAGTACTCGCGGAGGATCGGAAAACCTGTACGATCCGGATAATGCCTGGACGGATGCCAATGGCGCGCTGCACTTGCGGATCACACACAGGGCTGGCTCATGGTACTGTGCCCAACTAGCCCTAATCCGCAGTCTGGGCTATGGCACCTATATTTTGAGAGTGCGGAAGGTTTCCCATCTAGAGCCGGCCGCGGTTTTTAGCATGTATACCTTCGACGAATTTCACGGAGATCAGTATTACCGTGAAATGGACGTTGAGATGAGCCAGTGGGGAGATGCCGCCAATGAGAACAATGCGCAGTATGGCATTCAGCCCTTTTATGTTCCCGGAAATGTATCTCAGTTCAAGGCTCCCGCAGGCCCTCTGACGTATACCATGCGCTGGAAATCCGGAAGCGTCACGTTCACCGCGACCCGTTCGTCGCCCGATGGTACGGCCAGTACTATTGTCGCTGAGCACGAATTTACTGCGGGGGTACCTACGCCGGGCCAGGAAAAAGTCAGGCTGCAATTTTACCTAGTTCCAAGCGACAAGTATCCGCTGCAGGAGGGTGGTGAAGTCGTCATCGACAAATTCGAATACCTCCCGTAATCCTGGGCGCCTGGCGTGCCGATTGCTGAGATTGGCTGTCGCCGGATTGGTTGTTGTGTGCCATTCAGTTTCTGTATTTGCGATTGATCCCAACCGGACGCTCTCGCAGTACATTCACAGCTCCTGGGGAGTAGACAAAGGATTTCCTGGCGGTTCGGTTACTTCGATTGCGCAAACTCCCGACGGCTATCTCTGGATCGGAACGGACAAGGGATTGATTCGCTTTGACGGGATCAACTTTCTTACCATCGAAGCAAGGCCTGCAACACCAACGCTTGGCCCAGTGCGAAAGCTGCTCGTGGATCGGCAGGGGACGCTGTGGATTCTCTTACAGAATACGAAGTTGCTTTCCTATACCGGCGGAACCCTCGATCCTGTGCGAGGAAAAGCCGAAAACGGCATGACCGCTATGGCCGAGGGAGCGGGGAATACCATCCTGCTCTCCTCGCTCGCGATGGGCGTATTGGTGTACAAGGATGGAAGCTTCGTGAACGCGTCGGAATCGCCCCCGGGGAAAAGTTCAAATCAGACTTCTGCCGACTTTAATTGGTCAACCGGGTGGTCAACCAGCATCGCACCACATCGGTTGATGGAACCGACCGCCGGCGTGATTTCGCTCGCGGCAGCTAGCGACGGAAAGATCTGGCTAGGGACCGAGGATCGAGGTCTCTTCTTTCTTTACGGAGGTGGCGTTCACGCTGTCGCGCCGGAGTTGCCCCATTTGCGCGTCAACTGCTTTCTAGCGTCTGAGGACCACAAGGTGTGGATCGGAACGAACCAGGGTGTCCTGCTCTGGAATGGAACGGAGCTTACACGCGAGGGGATACCTCCGTCTCTCCGCAACGTCGAAGCTCTTTCTATGATTCGGGACCGCGATTCGAATATCTGGGTCGGAACGACACGGACACTAATTCGAATCAACGAAAGCGGGGTCTCTTCCTTTGCGCCAGAAATTCGTTCCCCTGAGAACCGGGCGACGGCACTCTTCGAAGATCGGGAAGGAAACCTGTGGATAGGCGGCGCACAGCACGTTGAGCGTCTGCGCGACAGCACATTTGTCACATATTCGCTCCCGCACCAGCAAAGCGCGGGAGCTTTGTCCGTAGACCCCGATGACAACACCTGGATTGCACCGACCGAGGGAGGTTTATGGCGGCTGAAGGCTGGAGAATATACGCCGGTTGAGACGGCTGGACTTTCCGGCGACGTTGTGTACTCCATCAGCAGCAACGGACTGGATGGCTTATGGATTGGACGGCAGCGTGGAGGGCTGACTCACCTGCAGTCTAAGAATGGTGCCCTCGTCTCGAGGACGTTCACCCAGTCTGGCGGCCTGGCCCAGAACAGCGTCTATGCTGTTCTCGAGGGCCGCGATGGCACGATCTGGTCCGCTACGCTGAGCGGTGGAGTCAGCGCGTTAAAAAGCGGACATTTCACGAACTACACCGCCGCAAGTGGTTTGGCGTCGAATGCTGTATCTGCGATCACGGAGGGAGCTGATGGAACGATCTGGTTTGGTACTCCCAACGGTCTCACTGCGAAGTCGGCAAGCGGATGGCGAACGTACCGCCTAGCCGATGGTTTGCCGTCGGAAGACATTGATTGTTTGTTCGGGGATTCGACGGGCGTGATTTGGATCGGAACTGCCGAAGGGTTGGCATTTTTCGGCGGGGGGCAGATCCACACCCTCGCTGGAGAGCCTGAGTTCCTGCATGAACCGATATTCGGAATTGCAGAGGACTCGACCGGTTGGCTCTGGATTGCAACCGCCGATCACGTTCTCCAGGTAAGACGCACTCCGGACAATACGAAAACGACCGTGCGCGAGTATGGGCTTGCCGACGGCCTGCTGGGTACCGAGGGCGTGAAGCGCGACAGATCTCTGGTCGCGGATTCGCATGGCCGTATCTGGATCTCGACAAACCGCGGCCTCTCGGTTGTCAATCCAGCCCGGGGCACCTTCAATCCCGCGCCCGCTCTTGTTCGAATCGAAGCTGTCCTCGCGGATGGAACTCCCCTCGACCTCAAAACCCCACCGAAGGTTCCTGCGGGACGGGGGAAGATTACGTTTCGATTTGTCGGTCTGAGTCTGGCCAACGAGGAGCGTGTCCGATACCGCTACAGACTGGATGATTTTGACAAGAACTGGAGTGAACCCGAGGTCACGCGCGAAGCGACTTATAACAATCTTGCCGCCGGTCCCTACCGGTTCCGCGTCGCCGCTAGCAACAGTGACGGCCTGTGGAGCGGGGTGGAGGCAGCGGTCGATTTCCGAGTCGAACCTCAGCTCTGGCAAACGTGGTGGTTTCGGTCGGTCGTGCTGCTGTTCTTGGGACTTATGGCGCTGGTTGTGTACCGCGTGCGCATGCAGCAACTGACGCGACTACTGGGTGTTCGTTTCGAAGAGAGACTCGCGGAACGCACGCGGGTTGCCCAGGATTTGCATGATACCCTTCTGCAGGGAATCTACAGCGCCTCCATTCACATTGATCTGGCGAACAATCGGCTGCCGGAGGACTCGCCAGCCAAGCCTGCAGTAGAACGCGGTCTGGACCTCCTCCGGCAGGTGAGCCAGGAAGGACGCAGTGCCCTGCGTTCTCTTCGCTCACGGCAGACGAGCTCCGACGGATTGGAGCAGGCTCTTTCCCTGCTTCCGAAGGAATTCGCTTTGCCGGAGAACGTTGACTTTATCGTGGCCACTGAGGGCCAGCCGCGCGTGCTGCGCCCGCTGGTCCGGGATGAGGCTTACCTCATTGCCCGCGAGGCAGTAATCAATGCATTCCATCATTCTCAAGCCACGAAGATTGGTGTTGAGGTAGATTATGCGTCACGCAACTTGCGTGTGCTGGTGCGAGACAATGGTTGCGGAATCGATTCTCAGCTGCTGCGGATCGGCCGGGAAGGACATTGGGGCCTCGCCGGCATGCGGGAGCGTGCAGAAAAGATCGGCGGAAGGTTAGAGGTCTTGAGCGGCGTCGACGCCGGAACCGAAGTCGAGCTATCGGTTCCCGGTCCGCTGGCGTTTCAGGATGCTTCTACCAGTCAGCTCTGGAAGTGGCTGCTGAGCTTATATCCCAAAGGGCGCAGAAAGAACTCTCAGCAAACGAAGTGAGGACCAACACGAATGAACGAACAGGCAAAAATTCGTGTTCTCAGCGTCGACGATCACCCGCTCGTGCGCGAGGGGCTCGCGGCTTTGATCAACGATCAAACCGACATGCGCGTCGTGGGCCAGGGCTCGACCGGCAACGAGGGGATCAAACTCTTTCGTGAGCTTCACCCGGACATAGTCTTGATGGATGTGCGCCTGCCGGATATGAGCGGAATCGATGCCATGATCACGATTCTGAGCGATTCCCCAGAGGCGAGGGTCATCATGGTGACCTCCTCCGAGGGTGATGTGGAAATGCAGCGGGCGCTCGAAGGCGGGGCAAAGGGCTACATGCTGAAAAGCATGCCACCGAGGGAAGTGCTCGAAGCAATCCGCAAGGTGCATGCGGGCAAAAAGGCGATCCCTCCAGACATCGCCACGCGACTGGCGAACCACATGAGCGACGAGGCCCTGACTGATCGCGAAGTTGAGATCCTGCAGCAAGTGGCAGAAGGCAACCGCAACCGCGACATCGCCGACCGGCTGTTCATCTCCGAAGGAACTGTGAAGGTTCACATCAAACACATCATGGAAAAACTGGGCGCCAATGATCGCACCCAGGCCATTACCATTGCCGTCCGCCGGGGCATCATTCACCTCTAAGGCTCGTCTAAATCTGGCGAGTCAGACCTTTCGGGGGTATTCCCGAATACCACTTTAGGAGCATTCAAAAATTTAGAGTTCGGGCGATTCGCGCGCCCTAGGGAACCGCTATGTTTTGTGTACACGGTGCTTTCACCGGGGTGTCTGAGGAGACGAGAGATTGCAACGGTGGTACAGGACATTTCCGCACGGCTTGCCGGGCATCGGCTTGCTGGTCTTGCGAAGCGCGATTGGCGCGAAGCTTATCATCGAAGCATCCAGCTGTATGCTGGACCCGCAGGGCCTGAAGCTGGGAGTCTGGGTGATTGCTTGGCTCGCGCTTGGAATCGGAGCGTCGTTTGTGCTGGGCTTCCTGACGCAGCTTGTGGCAGGCCTTTCAGTGCTGGCCGGGGCTGCGGTTTACCTCGGGCACCCCGCCTGGGCGTCTTTCTTCCTGAATCTGCCGGGGCTTGAGACAGTCGGCGTGGCGCTCGCAATTGCACTGCTGGGGCCGGGCGCAATCTCCCTGGACGCCTACTTTTTTGGCCGGCGCAAGATTGTCATTCCTCCTGTAGCAAGATTCTAGGCGGTCCCACTCCCAAAGATCTCCTGTTGTCTCCGTGGCTGTGCAAAACTGCGATCGTCGTCTTCAAAACTAACGCGCTCGAATATCCGAAAGTGGTACTCCGCAAGCACCCTGCAGCGATACTGAAAAAACTGCTTATCGCAAGATGCGCTCCAACCTGAACAGACTGCATAGTAGCTCCATCAAGAACGAAGACTGACGAAGTGGAGAGTCGCAATGAGCTACTTAGTTTCGGACTTTGAAGCAGCTTCGATGGTGGCAGCAGAAACGCAGGAATTCGGCGTGGCCTACTCTGACCAGCCCGCGGCCCCGATTCTGGGCGCGCAGGTTCTCGGCCGCCTGATGGAGGGCGACTCAGCCGCATTCCTGAGTGCCCGGCAGATCGAGCAGGTCATGGACGCGGTGCCGCAGCACATGTTCATCCTGGAAGCAGACTGCACATTGTCGTTTGTGAACCGCGCGGGACGCGAATATCTTGGAGCGATTGACATCCTCACGCCAACCGAGCGGCTGCGGGCGATTATTCACCCCGACGATTTCGAGGCGCTCTGGACTGCATACCAGGACGCTATGACCCACGGAATTTCGGTGGAAGCCGAAGCTCGCGTGCGAAACAGAAATGGAAAGTACCGCTGGTTTCTGCACCAGTTGCTTCCCCTGCACGATGAAAACGGCCAGATTGTCCGCTGGTGCGGCACGCGGATCGACATCGAGGAACATAAGGGATCGAAAGAGCAGGCCCAGCGCGAGAATCTTGCGCTGCGCGAGGAGATCGACGCCGTGGCGATGTTCGAAGAGATCGTCGGCAGCTCGCCTCGCTTGCAGGCCGTGTTGGCGCGGGTCACGAAGGTTGCACGGACGGACTCCACGGTTCTGATCACGGGTGAAACCGGTACTGGCAAAGAGTTGATTGCCCGCGCTATTCACAAGCGCTCGGACCGCGCGAATCGCCCGTTTGTGAGCGTTAACTGCGCCGCGATCCCGCGGGACCTGATCGCCTCCGAACTGTTTGGACACGAGAAAGGTGCTTTCACCGGTGCGCTGCAGCGCCGCATCGGCCGTTTCGAGCTGGCCGAAGGAGGCACGCTGTTCCTGGACGAAATCGGAGAGCTTCCCGCGGAGACCCAGGTCGCTTTGCTGCGAGTTTTGCAGGAAAGAGAATTTCAGCGCGTTGGCAGCAATCAGACGATTCGCGCCAATGTTCGAGTCATTGTGGCCACGCATCGGGACCTGCCCGCAGCCATTGCAGCCGGCACGTTCCGCGCCGATTTGTACTACCGCATCAACGTGTTTCCGCTTGAGATTCCCGCGCTGCGCGATCGCCAGGAAGACATTCGCCTGCTGGTCGAGTACTTCATCGATCGCTACGCTCACAAGACAGGGAAACAGATCCGGCACATCGAAAAGAAGAGTCTGGACCGTCTGCAATCGTATCCCTGGCCGGGCAATATTCGTGAACTGCAGAATGTCATTGAACGTTCGGTGATCCTGTGCGACTCCGAGAGCTTTTCCGTGGATGAGAGCTGGCTGTCCAGTGCCGTCCGCTCTAGTCGGCCGCTGGCGCAAGAGATGATTTCGCAGGAAAAAGAGCTGATCGAGGCGGCGCTGGCGGAATGCAAAGGCCGGGTTTCGGGTCCCGCCGGCGCGGCTGCCAAGCTCAGCATGCCACCCTCAACGCTGGATTCCAAGATCCGCGCGCTGAAGATCGACAAGCACCGCTTCTACACGAACTAGATTGCGATGCCGCGCCCGTCGGCTACCGAGGCTCGCCCATAAGCAGGGCGAGCCTCTTTCACTTACTCCCAATTCACGTCGGCGGTCGCGAGCCAATAGCCAACTGAAGTGATCCATGGAACCGCGGAAATTGCTTCCTGTGGTCCCACTAGACTTTGATCTCTCCCCGCCGCCACACCCGATGCATCGGCCGGGCGAATGATGTCGCAATGAAGTAACGCCGGGCTCTGTCACGGGCTTAGGGCAGCGTGTTTGTTGGCTTGGACGCTGTGGCCGAAGATGCGCCCTCTAACCGATTATCTAGCAGGCAGATAGGACCGTAACAGTTTCGACAGGCTCGCGTTCGAAGTTAGGTTCCTGCGTAGAAGGTTCGGCTTCGTCAACCCGAGAATGATGTTGCCCCTGAGCCTTCGGCTTATAGCTCGAAACCAGCCGTGCGACCACAACCGCTACGAAGAACACGCCGGACATACTCTCCAGGGCAGCGACCATCCGCACATAGGGGTTCAGCGGTGCGATCCCGCCGTAGCCGACGCTGGTCAGCGTAACCATGCTGAAATAAAGGAACGTTCCCGCCTGCGTGGACGGAATTGTCTGGTTGAAGGCGTGGTCGACGAAGCGATTCATGATCCAATAGAGCTGGGAATATGCGGTTGCAATGACCAGGTAGCCGATGAAGGCTTCCGCGATCGCGTTCCGGAAATTACGAAACTCGGAACGAAAATGATCGAACATGGCCCAAAGGATCGAACAGGAGAACAAGAGGCCCACTACCGGAGACAGGTTGGCATAGGGTTCGTGGGGATTTCCGAATGCTTCGATCAGTCGTGCGATCATCCAGATGCCAGCCACCGGTAGAACAACCCGGCGAACTCTGGCAGGGTTTGCGATTTGACCGATTCCAGCGAACACCATCATCAGCACCACGAACCCGAGCAGGGCGCCGACCCGAGGATGCGTGTCAGCGAGCGGTGAAGCCAGCATTTCGGCGATCAGCGCCCACATCAGGATTACTATTCGGTGCCGGGCGAAAAACCCGGAGCGCAACCATTTGCTTTTCATAAGAGTCTCCATTTTTGGGTTTGACCTCTTTGGGTTTATGCCCGGGGTCTTTCGCCTTACTCGACCGGCGACCAGTCGTCGGTCGGATTGAACTCCTGAATGGATGCAGCGATCCTGGCCGTGTCCGGGCCCAGGTCTCGCTCATAAACGACGCCATCGATGCCGGTCATGAACGTCATGACGCCAGTCTCAGCGTACTTGACGGGCGTGGCCAGGATGGCATAGCCGCCGGTCATCCTGCCGTCCACGATGTAGCTTCTGGCGCCGCCGGGAGCGTCGTCGCCCTGGGCGGTTAAAATGCGCAGCGCGTAGCCGTCAACGACCAGAGGCTGATCCGGAGACACCGAAGCGACCGATGATTTGGAAAGATCGTCGAGGCTTGCGCGCGGACTCGCATCCTGTTTGTCCGACGCTGGCCAGTACAAGCCATCCTGCTGGCCCGGAGTGCTGATGATGCGCTCAGCGAAACCCTGGTAGCCGCTGTCGGCGAAATACATCTCTTGAGCGTCGGCGAGAGCGGCGCAAGCGTCGATCGTCAACAGCTCGTTGCGGCCGATTCCTCGTGCGCGCAGTTCCTGGGCCCCGGCAACCCCGTCGAAGTACCACTTGCCCGAGGAATCCTTCGCCAGGGGAACAGGGAAGGCAAAGTTGTCGGCACCGATGTAAAGCACACGGCTGCCGTCGGTCATGTCGACCCAGCGATTCATCTTTTCGTACTTGGTGGCGAAGGTTTTCATTGCAGCTTTGTCGGTCTCCTGATCGCCGGTCGTCAACAGCGCCTTCGTGTCGACGCCGAGAATTTTCGCCAGTGCGGCCTCATCGCCGCTCCTAGCAGCCTTCTGTAGCGCCACGCCGGCCTGGGCTGGCGACTGGAAAGTCATCCGGGACGTGCGGGTTAGCGAGTTGCTGGCTCCGATCACAACCACGCCCGCTACAACTGCGAGCGCCAGCCCTGCGATTAGAACCACGTTCTTCCACTTCCACGTTTTGCTTGTATGCGATTTCATTTTCAATCTCCTTTAAAAGTTCTTTGATTTCGTAATGTTCGGCAGCGCCCTGTTACCGACGGCGTCCGCCGCCGCCGAAAGAGCGGTGTTGAGCCGGTGCGTGCATCCGGGCCATGTGCTGTTGCGGACGACGTCCCGCCATGCTGTCGCGACCGCGATTGCTTTCCATGCGGTTGGCTGCGCCGTCTCCGCTGAAGCGGGAGCGATTCTGATCAGCACCGCCGAAGTGGCTGCTGTCGTTGCGGCTTTGTCCGAGCATCTGGCCGCCGTTGTTGGCGGGTGCGTGCTGTGTTCCTCCGTTGCCGCCGATCAGGCCGTGATTGCCGTTGTTGCCGCCGTTGGGCATGTTGCTCGGACCGGTGCCGGGCTTGTCGGAGTGATAGCCGCCGTCGGGACCGAAATAGCCGTTCGGGTGGTAGCCACCGTTCGGGCCATAATGCGTGTCTTCACCCGGTTTGTAGTTACCATCAGGGTGAAAGGTGCCATTGTTGCCATACCAGGCGTGATTTTGCGATCCGACGGCGCCGCCGTTCGGCGCGTCGTGCTGCACCCCACCATTACCGCCGATCAAGCCATGGTTGCCGTTGTTTCCGCCGTTGGGCATGTTGGCCGGACCGGTGCCCGGCTTGTCAGGATGCCAGCCGCCATCGGGGCCAAAGTATCCGTTCGGGTGGTAGCCACCGTTGGGACCATAATGCGTGTCTTCACCCGGCTTGTAGTTGCCGTCGGGATGAAAAGTGCCGTTGTTGCCATACCAGGCGTGGTTTTGCGACCCGGCCGCACCGCCGCTCCAGGGGTGGTATCCGTTGTAGTTTGTGTTGTTCCAGGTGTGGTTGTTGATGTAGGTGGTGTGGTTGTAAATGATGGTCGTTGAACCACTGCCTCCACAACAGCCCCAGTGCAGCCCCCAGGCGTGCCATCCCCAGCCGAAGCCGCCGCCCCAGCCTGCGCCACCGAACCATGCTCCAATCGTGATCGGAGTTCCGAAGTAGAGTCCTACTCCAACCGAGACAGGAAGCACGGGGGGCACATAGTAGGGCACCACGACGGGCGCTCCGTAAACGACCGTTGGGTTGTATTGCGGAACATAAACCACCTGCGGATTCGCCGGCTGGATCACGATCGTGTTCGCAGCGGGGGTGGTCACCGTAATCTGCGAGTTGGATTGCAGCGAGCCGGCCGCTTGCGCTCTTGCGCGCATGACTTGCACGGCCGCCATCACATCGGACTGCTGATTGGCGAAGGCCTGCCCGAGGCTCGATGTCCACGAGAGGTTATGCGCCATGTTGTCCAGTACCGAAGGAAACTGCGTCAAAGCCTTCACGCTGGGATCCCACGATTGCTGGTCCACGGCCTGCGCCAGCGCCTGGCCAGTGAGGTTTCGGTTCTGCGCGAGCCAGTCATCGGCATACGCGACCTGATCTGGGTTCGTGGCGGCCGCAAGCACCTGCGCCACCAGCGCGTCCGGATACAACGCGATGGGAGCCACCAGAGAATTGAGCTGATCCGGCGTGAGCGGAGCAGGAACTGGAGCTGTCGGAGCTGTCGGAGCGCTGCCCTGGGCCGAATCATTCGCCGGCTGCTGCTGCCCAGGCTGGGCCGCGGGCGCCGGAGCCGGCTGATATGAAGGCGATGACTGGTACGGTTGCGGCTGATACGTTGGCTGAGACTGGTACGTCGGCTGAGCCTGATACGTCTGTTGAACAGGAGCCTGATACGTTGCCGGCTGGTATACCGTCTGCGCTTCCGGAGGAGTTAAAACCGGCTGGGACGAATAAACCGTTCCAGTGCTCGGGGGGACTGGCACTACTGCCGCTGTAGTTGCGGGACGCACAGCCTGCCACGGCGCATGCTTGCCGCGGACCCCGCAGGTTCCAGACATATTGTCTCCATAAATCTGTCCCCAGAAGTGAAGAACTGTTCGAGTGACCGTGTTGAATCGGATGCGGTGCCCATTGACCTCACCCTGAATCGGGCCGGATTGAAAGGGTCCTTCGAAATATCCGGTGATGCGATTCCCATACTGCGCGATCTGGACGTGCTTGACGACGGTTTCACCGTTCTCGGCATTGGTGGCGTAAATCGTCCAGTTGCCCTGAACGTTGTCGGGCGGTTGGTCAGCGAATGCCGAGGTTCCCAGAGTCAGCGCCAGAAGGGCGACGGCCAGCTTCAGCGCGATGTTCATTTTCTTCATGAGTTTCTCCTTGAATCCTTGCGAATCTCGTGTTGCCGCTCGATGGGGAGTAATGCAGTCGGTGGACCGAAGTTAACTTGCTGATTTCGATTGAGTTACAGCGGAATCGGCCTCACGAGCGCTCGGGAATTCACGAAATTCAACGATGGGGGGGAACAGAGTTCGGGCGCGATGGACGAAGCCACGGTCGTGACATCAATTGCAGCAGAGTGTTGGGGCGTACACAACTTCCGAAATGCAATCGGGTGCGGACCGAATGGCCGCACCCGATCTGTTAAACCTGAGGTTGAGAGGGATCAGGGCTGCTGTCGGCCGAAGCTGTTGGCAGATGCCGAGTTCCCTTTGCCCGACCCTGACGCGCCATTCGGCTTCGGCTGGTCAGGGTTCGGTTGCTGCGGTGCGGCCGGTTTGCCAGGCTGCCCTGAGGGTTGATTCGGACGGTTCGGTTGCTTTGCACCAGGCCCTGCTGGCTGCCCGCCTTTGGGTTGGTTCGAGCCAGGTTGCTGCGGTGTACCCGGTTGTCCAGACGGCTGATTCGGACGCGTGGCTCCGTTCCTGCCCGACCAGCCCGGCTTTGCGGGGTTCGAAGGTTGATTCGAGCCAGGTTGCTGCGGTGTGCCGGGTTTGCCGGGTTGCCCTGACGGCTGATCGGGACGCGCTGGTTTGTTCCCACCCGGCGCTGTCGGCCGGCCCGGCCCCGGCTGAACGGGCTTCGCACCCTGGTCCGGCTTGTTTGGTGTCCCAGGCTTGCCGGGACGCGACGGACGATCTGGCGTCGGCCTTCCGGGCGTCGGGGTGGTGCCCGGTTTCCCGGGGGCACCCGGAGTCCCAGGAGTGTTCGGTCTCCCTGGCGTTGGTTTCCCCGGCGATGGTGCATGACCGGGAGGGTTCGCGGGGCGTCCAGGTCGCGGTGGCGCCGGACGACTTGGCGGGCGGTAATGGGGCGGGCGATAGCCCCAGTTTCCGCGATATCCGGGACGATTGGCCCACACGATCGGCCGCGGATGATACACGTAATGAGGTGGATGATACGGGTTCACCCATCCGTTCCAATACCCGTGATTGTAGTAAGCCCGCCTGGCTCCCCAGTTCCATCCCCAACCGCCCCATCCCCAAGGGCGATTGTCCACGATCAGGGCTCCGATCCCGATTCCCACGCCGAAGGTGATCACCGACGTCGTGACAACCGCGCCGGGAGCGGGAGGAACATAGACCACGGTCGGGTCATATACCGGCACATAGACGACTGTCGGACTTGCAGGCTGGATGACATAGACCGTCTGAGTTCCCGACTGCTGCACTTCCACCTTCTGCTGCTCGGTGGTGCGCAACGACCCGGAGTCGTAGGCCTGAGCCCGCAGGCGCTGAATCGACGCCGTCACCGCGTCCTGATCGGTCGAAAACGCCTGCCCGATCGTGGCGTAGTCGTCGATGTGCTCCGCCATCATGGCCACGACAGTGGGAAAATTCACCAATGCGATGAACGCGGGATCAAAACCTTGTTTCTCTGCCGCATCGGTGAGCGCAGTGCCCGTCAAATCCGGATTTGCTTGCAGCCAGGCATTGACGTCCAGGATTTCCTGCGGATTCGTCGACGCGGTGGTGATCTGCGACAGCAGCGCATCCGGGTAAAGCGCAACCGGCGCTAGCAGTTGATCCAGTTGTTCCGGCGTAGGCGATGCCGCCTGTGCCCAGACCAAAGGACTGGGTCCCTGCAACACCATCAGCACGATCAACAGGGAAGTCAGTATCGAACGTAAGTTGCTCAGCATAAACACATCCCTTCCTAGCTATTCGACCTGTTGGTTGGTGATTTCTTGTTCAGCTCAGAGAGCAGTAATTGCGCCGAGTCCGGCGCCGTAACCTCGTTGTTGAACACGATGTCGTGCGCGCTGACATTCCTTTCGTACAACTTCTTGTTGGCCCCATTGTCTGCACGAAGCGTCGAGCCCGACAGAGAGATCCCAGCAAAGAGCCCGCGCGACCGGGAGTACGAAAGAATCTCCGCTCGCATTGAGGCGTCGGTTTCAGCACTCAGGTTGCGCCCGACCGGACCGGCGGCGGCGGAAATATCTCCACCTAGCTTTACCTTGCTGTCGAGAATACTGCGTGCGGATCGAGGAGTCATCAGCAACAGCACGAAGTCGGTTGCCTGTCCACCGATCTGGAGCCCGAAACTTCCGCCTTCGAGCGCCATCATCGTCGGAGGGCCCCACGGGCCTTTGAAGTCTTCGCCAGTGCGGCAAGTCATGACTCCCCTTCCATAACTCCCGCCAAATCCGAAGGCGAACTTGATGACGGAAGGCAGGACAACGACGCAATCCGCTTTGTCGATAACGCTCTGCGGGATGTCATCGGGGATATTCAGGATTTCCTTCATGACATTGCCCGCATTGGCTACGCGGTCCTGTTCCTTCTTTTGCGCGAAAACAGGTGCCGCAATGATAGTCAGCAGCATGAGTACAACACAAATTTTTTTCATATAAGTCATCCTCTCGAACGGAATTGGTTTCTTCTGCTCTTAGCAAATCTGGCGGATGCGATCCTTCGGATGGCCCGCCGATGTTTCTTCATTGATGACACTCGGTGCCGTATTGTGCACCAGCAAGGCCGCGATCTGATTCAGTTGCCGCTGCGTGCGTTCCTCGGAAGCCGTATTCTTTCCTGCCATCAGAATCAGCTTGACCGACACCAGAAAAACAGCACCCTCAAGAAACAGCTCATGCGTAAATCCCTTGACGGCCAACGACAGACCGAACAATCCGACCGTCAGGAGAACTACGGCGTTGGTCCACGGATCAGTTGACTTGAAAGCTTTCATTGCGAATCACTCCTTCATCGGACCGCTCTGTCGCTACTCACCACGGAACTTCATGCGCCTGAGGTGAACTTGTCAGAGTTAATACGGCACAGCCGACTGGTGAGGGCCCTGCTAAATTTCGCGGGGCCCTCTACCACCTGGCGGCGGCTCTCACTGCGCAGCCGGCACCCACACCGCGTTCGCGGCGGCAAGTTCTACCCCCGCAACCTTGGTGCTGATTGACACGTTGTTCAGCTGCGCCTTCTTCCCAGTTCGCGCCGAAAAGCTCAACAGATACTGGTTGTTGAGAATGTTCTGCAGTTGGTCGAGATAAGGCGAGAAGCTTACCGGCTGCTGCAGCCCCAGAAAGAAGGACTCGCCACCGGTCACATCGGACAGCTTGGCAATGCCCATCTGTCCATTCGTGGCTTCCCAAAAGTTCCGGTCCCTGCGACCCACACCCGGTGCGTAGAGCGTGTGGATGATCGTGCCGGTCTTCATGGCAACTTCAGTCGCCGAATCCACGTCGGGATTAAGGTACAAGCCGCGCCAGGTCGAGCTGCGACGGGCACGGTCGATCCCGTCCGTGACCATCAAGACTTCGTGACGGTTCTGGCTCGCTGGCCAGCGCTTCATCAGGTCGATCACCGAGAGGTACGGGCTTCCAAAGGCGCCTGCCGTACCCAGAGGCAACCTCAAGGTATTGGCGGCCGCGGCGTGGTCAGTCGTGAAGTTCTGTACGATCTCCACGGTGGCATTCCGCATATAGCCGACGCCGATCGCAGTCGTCGAGGGCTGTGCGTTGATGAACGACTTCAGTTCGTCAAGGTGCATCCCCAATGTCGGGTTCGAGGCGTCGTCGATCAGGATGAACAGATCGAGACCCGCACGGTCGCCCTGAGCCGGCACCCACTCCGTCACCTTCAGGCGCTCTTTGCCTTGGATAACGGCGATGTCTTCCTTGTTGAGTTCGGGCATACGTTTGTCGCTGGGTACGCCTGCGGTGACCGTCATTCTTACGGGCACGCTGGCGACCCCGGTTTCTTGTGCTTTCGACGGAGCGACAATCATCATCGCTGCCGCCATCGTTACTGCGGCGCAAAACACACTCATCATTCGTGATTTCATATTTCTGCCTTCCTTCATTTTGTTATCGAGTCTCACTCGAATTTCACTGTTGGAAATGCACCCACCATTCCAAACGGCAACTGATTGAAAACGCGAGTGATGCTGCTATTGGCATGCATCTTAGGCTTCGGGAATTCTCGAATGTTCGCGGGAGGAGGATTTCAGGGAGAGTCGGGAAGAGAAAGGAGTACCAGAGACCGCCGGAGCAGAAGACAGCGTCGTCCGTTCAACGAGGACGGGTTACACCGCAGCTAACGAAGCCGTTGCCTTCGATTCAGAAGGCTAGAAGACGACTTGCTCACCCTTGCAGCTTTGCAGATGACGACGTGACTAATTCTGGGTGCTCGCGGGCGCATTCAGCCGCACGACTTGACCACTATCCAGCTCGTATTCTGCCTCGATAACGGAGAGCTTGCCTGATTTCACCGCATCGCGAATGATCTGACTGTTCGCGAGAACGTCTTTCGCGCTCTGACGTACATTTTCTTTGATCGCTGACTCGACCAGATCGTCTGCCTTGGCGTAGGTTTTTGCTTGAGTGACAGCAGGGTTAATCTTCACCACGATGGCATCCAGGTTTGGGCTGGGCATCTTTTCACCGGAACACGCAGCACTTACTGCCCCGCATTTTTGATGTCCGAGTACGACCAGCAGGGGACTATGAAGATGGTCCACCGCATACTCGATACTTCCCAGCGCAACTGCATCGGCGACGTTTCCCGCAGTGCGAACCACGAAAATGTCGCCGAGGCTCTGGTCGAAAACCAGCTCTGGACCGACGCGGCTGTCCGAACACGCCAGAATGATCGCTCTGGGCGATTGTCCGGAAGCAAGTTTTTGGCGGAGTGACACCAGGGCACGCGCCTGTGGCTTGCCGGCGACGAATCGAGCGTTGCCCGCCATCAGCTTGTTCCACACCTCGTCTGCAGAAGGCGCGGCGTGAGTGGGGCCATGCGACGGGTGGGGCGAGGGTTGAGCCTGCGGCTGCTGCGCGAACCCGAAGGCCGCGAGCGCCAATACGACACTAAGACACAATATGCGCATCATGGTGATTCTCGGGACGGATTATAACTCCCTCTGGCCGATTTACAAGGCAAGTGACTTACATAGGTACGCACCACACAATTCTTCCATGAAATTAGGCGTTGGGAGCACTGTTGTGAGTGCCGTCGGAAACGCAAGGCTCCGGGTCCGGACCATTGACGACGGTATGCGGATAGTCCGCGTAGGTGGCCGTCTTGAGATACTCGATCAGATCATAGCGCTCGTTATCGGTAAGACGCCGACCGATTCGCCCCGGGCGGGTTTTGTCGTCCGTAAACCAGTGCCCTGCGTTGCTGTTGCCGACGGCGGTTGTATCAAAGGTGAAAGCGTTGGGCGGAGCGGCTTGCGAGAGGCCGAGTTTCTCGGGATCGTATTCGTTGCTTCCGACCAGGAACTTGGCGGGCCGCGATTATCAGCCAATTTTGGGAAAAGCAGCAACTTGTCGAAGGCATACAGGATCTCTGAGAACCCAGACAGTCTGATTCCATCACCAGCACAAACCGTCTGCTTTCCGGCCAGACGCTATAGAGTGCTGGTTCTTTCTCCTTTGTCTGGGACAACAAGAATGCAAGCAAGTAATGTGAACATGCGAGATAGGAGAAACTTGGCAAACTGGAAATGAAGCTCGACATCGCGGAGCCAACCCATCGAGAAGCCTGATTTGATACATCGAAGCGCGCTACTGCCGGGTTGTCAATATGGAGATCGAACCTTTCGTGGACGCTGAGGGAGCAGCAGAATTTCTTCGCATCAACCGGCGCCGCCTCTTAGGGATGGCGCGGAACGGGAGCGTTCCTGCCCATCCAATCGGGAACGGCAAGCGAAAGACCTGGCGTTTCCGACTATCCGAGTTGGAGAAAGCGATTACGAAGCCAAGGACGGATGTTGGCAATCGAGACTCGGCGTATGATCAAAAAGGGCGATCCCTAGCGGTGCCAAAGAAGAAAGGACGCTGAATGGCACCGCGTTATCAGAAGGGGTGTTTAAGGCAAGAAAATCGTAAAAACGGAAAGGTCTGGAAGTTGCGTCACTACGCGATCCGGGCCGAAGACGGTCGGAGAGTCGAGCGCACACTTTCCGTTGGCTACGTGAAAGACTTTCCAACTGAGTCCGACGCCTGGCGCGAAGTGGACCGACAACATCTGACCGATAAAATCAATGACCCAACCCTTCAAGGTGCGAATGCTACATTTCGACAGATCGCCGAGGATTACATCGAAAGAGACCTGTTGAATGTTGACGCGATCAAGCCGAAGGCAGAAACGACCATATCCTGTTACCAACACGTGATTCGACACTATCTGATTGACCGTTGGGGTGGCTAGGTCGCGATGGAGATTCGACCCAAGGAGGTGGAGGACTGGTTCATGGCCCTCAGCGTTGACCGCAATGCCGACGGCCTGGCCTGGCCCTCAGTGAGCAAGATCAGAAACGTCATGTCTCTGGTCTATGCGCACGCTCAACGCGAAGGCCTGATCCCCTGCGATCTCAAGTACAACCCAGTTCGCCCTCCGGAACTGGGGGGAGCACGCTGCAAATGCGAATCAGACTACATGGCCGTGATTCTCACGCCCCAGCAAACTTTCCAAATCTTGAATTCGCTACCCCTGCTTCAGCAGACCATGGTTGTGCTGGATGCGGCAACGGGACTCAGGTATTCGGAGATCGCTGGACTGAAATGGTTGGACATCGACTGGGAAAACAACCAGATCCACGTCCGACGCCACTGGATTCGGCGCAATGTCAGAGAGCCGAAGTCCAAGAAGTCGAAGGCTCCCGTGGCAATGGCCCCATTGCTTGCTAGATATCTGCAAGCGTGGCGGGTTCAAAGCGAGTACGCGAAACCGGAGGATTGGGTATTTGCGTCTCGGAAAACCCGGGGGCGGACCCCGCGCGTCGGGAATATGCTGTGCCGAGACTACATCCGTCCTGCCGCGGTAAAGGCCGGAGTGAAATTGGAGGACGGACAACGTTTCGGATTTCACAACCTGCGTCACAGTCTGGCTTCATTCTTGGTATCCAAGAAGAAGACGGATGTTAAGACGGCGCAGCGGAGTATGCGGCACGCAAGGACCACTACCATGCTCGATCTGTACGCGCAGACCGATATGGATGAGCTGATTGCGGCCCAAGAGATGATGCTGGACGCAATCTTCCAGCACGCCGAAGGTCCGGTGAACTAGAGTGGATTGAACAATGGATAAAAACTGGGACTGATCAAGTGGGCAACAGCTGCAAACCGTTGAAAAGATATGGTAGGCCCGAATGGATTCGAACCATCGACCTCTTCCGTGTCAAGGAAGCGCTCTAGACCAACTGAGCTACGGGCCTATCTCGGCGAAGCGGAAGCCACCGTCTCGGCGTGGGTTCATCCGAACGCGAGCAAGAATTTTATCACGCGGCCCGGGCGCTTCGCTCTGGGAACGTCCGCGCTCCTCCCGGGGCAGAGGTTGCGGCCGCGGAAAGGGTACGGATCGTCCGATCAACAGAGAAACATTGGTAACCAGACGTGGGACATGGCCTTGCGCAGTTGACCGACCTGACCCCTCAGTCACCTTCGAGTGTCACTTTGGTTTGCCTTTCGCACCCATTCAACTGAGGACAGACCGCCAGCCAGGAGCTACCATTATCCCAAAGTCCCGAGAGAACAATTGGGGCGTGCGGAGCGGGAGAAGCCTATGCTGCGAATGTTCTTGAAGATGGTCGCGATTGCGGCGCTGATGAGCTTCCCGGTTTACGGCCAGCAGTCGCTGGGCGACATTGCCCGTGAGTACCGGGACAAACAGGCGGCTGAGGATGCCAACGGCACGCGCCCCAAGCTGTTCACCAACAAAGACCTTCCGGCCAATCCTAACGGCAGTGACGAATCCGAACCAGCGCAACAGCCGGCACACCCCGCCGCGATCGCCCGCAACGCGGACGATCCTTTCAGCCATCAATTCGCCAATCGGGAATTCGCCAACCGGCCCTCCCCCAATCAGCGCTACTCCGACCAGCGCTATGCTGGCCAGCATTTCGCGGATGAGCGCGCGGCCGAGCAATGGCGCCAGCGGATCCTGATGCAAGAAGACCGTGTCGCCAGCCTGCAGGCGCGGATCGACCAGATGACAGCGCGGGCTCGCTCCACTGGCGGCACGGTGCAGTCCGAAGGACCGTACACGCGTTATCAGGAGCTTCAGATGGAACGCCTTGCTCAGATGCATCAGATGCTCGACGAGCAGAAGCGGCATCTCGATCAGATGCAGGACGCGGCCAGGCGTGCGGGCATGCACACCTCTGTCTACGATCCGTAGAGCACGCGGCGGTTCAGGCATCTCTTCCAGTTCAGGCTGAAAGAACTCCAGTTGCGCAGGCGCGACCCTGGGTTAACGCCCAGCCGCTGCGTCCAGTTCGTCCGCAACTTTCCCGATCGCGGCCGCGACGTCCTCAAGCACCTTCGCGACCCCAGGGATTTGCGCATCCGCCTCCGCCCACTTTTTCTCGTCCATATATTCGCGAACGGCGGCAATCGGCTTGGCCCCATAACCCGTATAGGCGCCCGGCGCATACACCTGATGCTTGAACCAAGGCCGCTCGGGAAGGCCGCGTTCGGTCAGGAACGTGCGCTGGACCTTCAGCAGATCGGTGTTGATGGAGTTGAGCGCTTCCGCAGAGAGCGTGACCCCTTCGGCCTGCGCCTTCGTCGCGGCGGCCTGATAACGCTCCGCGCTTCGCTTGATGGACTCCACTGCATTCTTCAGCGGAGCAAAATTCATGTACGGCGGAACAGTTTCGCGCGGTGGAGGCACCGACGTTTTGCGCGGGTCGGCGACCGCAGAGAAGACTCCCTCCTTCAACTCGAGATTGCGCTCGGTGATTTCCTCCTGCTTGTCCTTTAACTGCTTCTCCAGTTCAGTCACATACTTGCCGATCTGCTCCGCCATTTCCGTGTACTCGTACGGGATCAGTTCGGCATCGGCCAGGCGCAGGACGGCCGTGCCGCCGGTTTGCGCCAGAGCGCGTCCATAGGAGAAATCCGTGTCCATGAAGTGCGTGTACCAGTAAAAGTCGTCATAAATGGAGTGGTAGGCGTCCGCATCGTTTTCACCGCCGTAGCCAATATTCAGCGCCGAAATGCCCGCATGATCGAGGAACGAAGCGTAGTCGGAGCCGTCTCCCAGCGAGCCGATCGAAAGCTCCGTGCGCTTGCGAATTTCATTCCGATCTTCCTGGTTCCGTGCCCGCGAGATTCGTGCCAGCCGCGCCCTTTGCCAGACCGAAATGTCTTTTTCCGGGTCGTTGATCTGGCGGGCCACGTCATTGATCACTTTTTCCAGATCGTGCGAACCGGAAGCATAGAAGAACCCGCGGCCATTGCTGTCCGAGTTGATGTAGGCCACGGCATGCTTCTGCAGTTCGTCGCCGTGCGTTTCTACCCATTCCGTGGAGCCGAGCAGTCCTGGTTCCTCGCCGTCCCACGCACAGTAGATGATGGTCCGCTTCGGATTCCAGCCTTGCTTGTGCAGTTCGCCGAGCATGCGAGCCTCTTCGAGCACCGCTGACATGCCCGACAACGGATCGTCCGCTCCGTTTACCCATGCGTCGTGGTGATTGCCACGGATCACCCACTGGTCCGGAACTTCCGAGCCGCGGATCGTCGCGATCACATCGTTCACTGGCTTCAAATCCCAGTTCGACGCGACCTTAAGATGCACTTTCGCCGGCCCCGGGCCCACGTGATAAGTAATGCCCAGTCCGCCACGCCATTTTTCCGGCGCAACCGGGCCGGCGAGCGCGGAGAGCAGGGGCAGCGCATCACCCCACGAAATCGGAAGAACCGGTATTTTGGTGATCGTCTTGGCTTCGCTGATGGAAAGGCGCTTCGCGTCAGCTGTTGCACCCACGCCCGGCGTCAGCGGGTCGCCGGGATAATCGGTGTCCATTACGCTGCCGCGCTGCACGCCGTCCTTCGGGCGCCAGCCGCCCTTTGGGTAGTCGTCGCCGTTAAAGTAGCCGTCGTCTTTCGGATCCGAGTAAATGATGCAGCCGATCGCGCCGTGCTCTCCTGCCACTTTCGGCTTGATGCCACGCCAGCCTTCGCCGTAGCGCGCGATCACGATCGCTCCCTTCACGGAAATCCCCAGGCGATCGAGTTCTTCGTAGTCTTCACGGTTGCCGTAGTTCACGTACACGAGTGGCGCGGTGACGTCACCATCAATCGAATAGGCGTTGTAGGTCGGCAACTGCTCTGAGGTCTGGCTCGAGGTCGGATCGCCCGCGACCGGAGGCTCCTGCAGCTTGGCGCGGAACGTAGTGGGCGCGATCATTTCGACCACGCGCTCTTTCGGCGTCGGAAACAGGACCTGGAAAGTCTCGATGTGCGCATCGAAGCCGAACTCCTTGAATTTCGACAAAATCCAGTCGGCATTGTCCTTGTCATACGGAGAACCTACGTGATGCGGGCGGGCGCTCATGCGGCGCATGTACTCGCGGACGTTATCGCGGACAATGCCATCCTGAAATTTTTTCTCCCAGTCGCGCTCGGGCCCAGATGATTGCGCAGTGTAGCCTAGGAAGCGGGCAGAATCGCCGGTTTTGGCTGGAGTGGTCTGGGCGAAGTTGCTTGGCGCAAGCAGAATGATGCAGCAGGAAAACAGGCAGCAGAATAAGAGACGGTTCGGCTTCAAGGTGCCCTCCCGGGTGAGTAGGTTTGGCGAGGAATTCTGGGTAGCCGCCTATGATACAAAGACTGGAAATCCAGCGGCAACTTGGTTTATTTTGCTGTGGCCACTTTTTCTGGGGTAAGCCGCCGCCTGGTCTTCTTCTCGCGGCTTGAATCTTCTGATCGCGAAAAACATCTAGTCATCTTTAGGCAGGTCGATGTCCACCTTTCCCATACCAAGTGCGCTGGATTCTCGAACTCAGATTTTCCCGGATCTGACTCCTGCCCAGATCGATCGCATCCGCATAGGCAGCGTGCATCGCCGAGTCGAGTCGGGCGATATTTTGTTTCGACCGGGGGACATGAATGTCCCATTCTTTGTTCTGCTGTCGGGCGAATTGGAGATCGTTCAGCCAGCAATCGACGGCGAGAAGCTCATCACCACGCATCACGCCGCGGGATTTACCGGTGAACTCAGCATGATCTCCGGGCAGCGGTGCTTAGTCCTTGGGCGCATCACGAGGTCCGGCGAAGTTCTCGCATTGAGCACCGAAGGCCTGCGCGCGCTCATCGCCAGGGACGCGGAGTTGAGCGAGATCGTCATGCGCGCGTTTATTCTGCGCCGCCTCGCTCTCATCACCAATCACCTGGGGAACATGATTCTGATGGGGTCACGGCATTCGGCTTCCACATTGCGTTTACGCGAATTCCTCAGCCGTAACGCGTACCCCTACACGTATGTCGACCTTGACACGGACAAGATGTCGCAGGAGCTTCTTGATCGGTTTGCAGTGAAGGTGGAAGAGATTCCGGTCGTGATTTGTAACGCCACTGGACTCGTCCTGCGCAGCCCCTCTCCGCAAAAACTGGCGGATTGTATTGGCTTGAACGCCAGTCTCGACAACTCGCACGTTCGCGATTTGATCATCGTGGGCGCAGGTCCTTCGGGGCTGGCAGCAGCTGTTTACGCTGCTTCCGAGGGCCTTGACGCTCTGGTGATTGAAACAGAGGCACCCGGCGGGCAGGCCGGGTCAAGTTCCAAGATCGAAAACTATCTCGGCTTCCCAACCGGCGTGTCCGGCTTCGAGTTGGCGTCACGCGCGGTCACGCAGGCGCAGAAATTTGGCGCGCGCATGATGATCGCTCACAGCGTCGCCCGGTTGAATTGCGACGTCCGCCCCTACAAGGTGATCCTCGATGACGGCAGCGAACTGGCGACACGGGCCATCGTCATCGCCACCGGCGCCCAGTACAACAAGCCGCCAATCGTTAATCTCAAACAGTTCGAAGGCCAGGGTGTTTACTACGGCGCAACCTACATTGAAGCCCAGCTGTGTGGGGATGAAGAAGTCATCGTGGTCGGCGGCGGGAACTCCGCCGGGCAGGCTGCAGTTTACTTGTCGCAGAGTGCCAGCAAAGTCCACATGCTTGTACGCTCCAGCGGGCTGGCCGATAGCATGTCCCGTTATCTGATCCAGCGAATTGCGGAGAATCCGGCGATTGATCTGCGCTGCAACACCGAGATCGTTAGTTTGGATGGAAACACGCACCTTGAATGCGTCTCCTGGCGCGACAAGGTCACCGGCCAAACTTCAGCGCACGAAATTCGCCACTTGTTCATCATGGCCGGAGCATCGCCTAGAACCGAATGGCTGCGCGGATGTGTAGCCATGGACGACAAGGGTTTCATCCTGACCGGGCGCGATCTCGATCCTTTGCGAGGCTCCGACGGCGCCATTGCCTGGCCGTTGTCGCGGGCTCCGCAGATGCTTGAGACCAGCCTTCCGGGAGTCTTTGCTGTCGGAGATGTTCGGGCGGGGAATGTTAAGCGCGTGGCGTCCGCGGTGGGCGAGGGCGCCATCTCGGTTCACCTGGTGCATCGCACTCTAGCGGAGCTGTGAAGCTCGCGCGCAGTTGCGAGTGACGAACAAACCGTTTGTGCGGAGGCGAATCATGGCTCTATGCAAGCATCTGAATCAGATCAAATTCACCAGCACCGACAAACACTTTTGCGAGGACTGCGTCAAAACCGGCGACACCTGGGTTCATCTGCGAATGTGCCTGGAATGTGGCCATGTCGGCTGCTGTGATTCGTCGAAGAACAAGCACGCGACCAAGCATTTTCATCATACAAAGCATCCGCTGATGCGCTCGGTCGAGCCGGGAGAAGCCTGGGTGTGGTGCTACGTGGACCAGCTTGAACCGGGTGAGTTGCGGCCTGAAGGCTTCGTGCCGGTCGAACGCGGAGCCTGAGCCACTGCGGGCAAATTGAGGGGATGACGTGGGGGACCAAATGATCGCTGTGCAGGAAGATCTGACAATCAGGCAGCAACTGTTGCAGCGGCTCCTCGACGCACGAGAGCGAAGCGATGCGTTATTCAAGTTAGTGCGCCCGGCTGCGCTGTACGACCGGCCGATTCCGGAGCGGCATCGCATCATTTTTTATGTTGGGCACCTGGAGGCCTTCGACTGGAATCTTCTGCACGCGAACGTCCTGGGCGAAAAGAGTTTCCATCCTGAATTTGACCGGCTGTTTGCCTTCGGCATTGATCCGGTCGGCAGAGGATTGCCCACCGACCAGCCGAAAGACTGGCCCGCAGTTGATTCTGTGCGCGATTACGTCGGTGAGGTCCGGTCCACTCTCGATGCCAAACTTGACCACGACACCCCGCCAACCGGCGACGCGAAGGGCTTTCCCCTCGCCATTTTGCTCAATGTCGCGGTTGAGCATCGTCTCATGCATCTCGAGACTTTGGCCTACATGCTCCATCAGTTGTCCTTCGACAAGAAGGTCCCGCAATCAAGCTCTGCGTCGGCGGCGACTCCGCCGGTGACACCGCGGATGGCTCAAATTCCGGCTGGCATAGCGAAGCTTGGACTGTCGCGGGACAACAGCGCGTTCGGGTGGGACAACGAATTCGAATCGTACGAAATTGCCGTGCCCGCGTTCGAAATCGATCGATACATGGTGACGAACCGGCAGTATCTCGAATTCATCCGCGCCGGCGGCTACGATGCGCGCACGCTCTGGAACGAACCTGACTGGAAATGGAGAACAGAATGCGGAATCACGCATCCTGTGTTCTGGAACAAGATAGGAGACCGGTGGTTTTACCGCGCGATGTTTGAGGGAATTCCGTTGCCCTTGGACTGGCCGGTTTACGTGAGTCACGCCGAGGCATCGGCCTATGCACGGTGGACTGGCAGGTCGCTTCCGACCGAAGAAGAGTGGCACCGAGCCGCATATGGATCCGCGAACGAAGGTGACGGGGACGGACGAACCTACCCATGGGGCAGCGCAGCGTTGGCTTCGCGCTTCGGTAACTTTGACTTCAACTCGTGGGATCCGCAGGCAGTGAGCGCATTTCCCGCTGGCGACTCCGCGTTCGGCGTCAGCGGCATGCTGGGCAACGGATGGGAATGGACATCTTCGGTTTTTTCGTCCTTTCCCGGATTTCAGCCGTTCCCTTTCTATCGCGGATACTCAGCGGACTTTTTTGACGGCCGCCACTTCGTCATGAAAGGCGGATCAGCGCGCACATCCACCTGCATGCTGCGGCCGACATTTCGCAACTGGTTTCAGCCCCACTACCAGTACGTGTATGCCGGCTTCCGCTGCGTGAATCGCTGAAGCAGACCCTTAAAGGAGAAAGTATGCTCGTCCACGCCATTACCACCGATGCCACCTACGAGTTTGCGTCCGACGTGCGTGCCGGGCTTACGCGGGAGGGACAGAAGCAACTTCCCTGCAAATATCTCTACGACGACGTGGGCTCGGCGCTTTTCGAAGTGATCAGCCATCTGCCCGAGTACGGCCTGACGCGTGCCGATGAGCGGTTGCTACGGCGCTACTCCCACGAGATCGTCGATCTTCTGGCAGGGCCAGTTGCGGTCGCCGAACTGGGCAGCGGCAGCGGCCGGAAAACGCGCTGGTTGCTGGAAGCGCTTTGCCGGCGCCAGCGTACTTTTTATTATCCGGTCGAAATTTCTCGTTTGGCTCTGGCCAAGTGCGAGCGCGAACTTGGTGACATAGATTCGATCAGCATCGTGGGTTTCGAGCGCGAGTATCTCGACGGCTTGCTGGAGGTCGCGGCGCAGCGCAAGGCCGGCCAACATCTGCTAGTCTTGTTTCTGGGAAGCACAATCGGAAATTTTGATCGGCTGGCAGGAGTGAAGTTCCTGGCGGAAGTTCGCCAGATTCTTGAGTCCGGCGATTCGTTGCTTCTGGGCACGGATCTGGAAAAATCCAATACGCAACTGCTCCACGCCTATGACGATGAACTCGGCGTGACCGCCGCGTTTGACTTGAACCTGCTGGTGCGCATCAATCGCGAATTGGATGCCGACTTCGACCTTGGTCAGTTTGCCCATCAGGCAAAGATCAGCCAGGACGGGCGTTGCGTCGAGATGCATTTGCGTTCCCTGCAGCGGCAGACCGTGACTATTCCGGCCGCAGAAATCGTTGTCGACTTTCTTCAGGGAGAAACAATCTGGACCGAGAGCAGCCACAAATATTCCGCGGATGAAATATTTCTGACCGCACGCGATGCGGGGTTCCGCTGCGATGCTCAGTGGATCGATGAGCAGTGGCCTTTTGCCGAGAGCCTGCTTATCGCGGAATAGCACTCGAAGTCTTGTCCCAGGAGACTCATATGTCCATCCGGCCGATTAAACGCGTTATTAAATCCAAACCCACGCTGGAGGGCGCCGGCGTCCATCTTCGCCGCGCCTTCGGATTTGGAAACACAAAGGATTTTGACCCGTTTCTGTTGCTCGACGACTTCCGCAACGACGTTCCCGAGGACTACCTTGCCGGATTTCCCTGGCATCCGCATCGCGGCATCGAGACGATCACCTACGTGCTGACCGGCACAGTGGCTCATGGCGACAGCATCGGGAACGCCGGCGTCATCGGGCCGGGCGATGTGCAGTGGATGACCGCCGGCAGCGGCATTATCCATCAGGAAATGCCGAAAGGTGACGGCACAGGACGGATGCACGGATTTCAGTTGTGGGGGAATCTGCCATCCGCGCTGAAGATGACCGCTCCGCGTTATCAGGAAGTGAAGTCCGGCGAGATTCCTGAAATCACCGATGACGATGGCACGCACGTGCGGGTGGTCTGCGGAAATTTCTGGGGAAAGACTGGCCCCGTGCAGGGAGTTGCCGCCGATCCGATGTATCTCGACGTGTCCGTCGCCCCGGGCAAGCGAAAAACACTGCCTGTGGAAACGGTTCGTCACGCGTTTGCCTACGTTTTTTCTGGCAGCGGAAAGTTCTGCAACGCATCGGCTCCACTCGCCGTGCCGACCGAGGCGGTGAAATGGCTGGACACCGCCCCGCCCGTCGAAGCCGACAACCGCTCGCTGATTCTTTTTGATCGAGGCGACGAAGTCACCGTTCAGGCCGGAGACGATGGAATCCGATTTCTGCTGGTTTCGGGAAAACCGCTGGAGGAGCCCGTCGCCTGGTACGGCCCCATCGTGATGAACACACAGGCAGAACTGCAGCACGCCTTCACGGAGCTGCAGGAAGGAACGTTCCTGAAGGAAGGCAAGGTGCCGGCGAAGTCCCGGCGCTGAGCCTGTGGCCGATTCCGAGTGCGTGCACTTTTACGGCTCGACGCCGGCATAACGCGGAATCGCATTGCGGGCGGCATTCTTGTAGACCACGCCGCCCTTCATCACAAACACAACCCGGCGAACGGCGGTGATGTCCTTCAACGGATCTCCATCGAGTGCAATGATGTCGGCCTGCAACCCCGGCGCGATCGACCCGATTTGATCGCCCAGGCCCATCGCTTCGGCTCCAAGCGAGTTGGCCGAGACCATGGCAGCCATTGGGTCCACTCCGCAGTCGCGGACGCGGTCAATAAACTCCTCGGCGTTGCGCCCATGCGCGCCCGCCACTGCATCGGTGCCGAAAACCATCTTCACTCCGGGAGTTTTCGCCGCGCGTCGCACGATGTCGTGATTCATGGGCAAAATCTTCTCCATCGCCGCGAAGCCTTCCTCGGTGTAGCCGGGCGTGCCAATATATTTGTCCCGGTTGGCCAAATAATTCTCGATGACGAGTCCTGCCTGTGGGTCCAGATACGTGCCCTTCTCCGCCATCAATTTCAGGTCGTCGTCCGTGGCCAGCGTGCCATGCTCGATTTCGGTGCAGCCCGCAAGAGTAGCAGCGCGCACGGCGTCTTTGTAAGCATGCACCAGGGTGCGCAGTCCCTGTTTCTTGGCCTCGTCACAGACGGCGTTCAATTGTTCCTGCGAAAGAGTCATTCCTCCGCCCTGGCGGATCGACTGCGACGCGAAGATTTTTATGAGGTCGGCGCCAGCCTCTTTTTGCTTGCGCACATAGGCTCGGAGTTCATCGGGTGTGCCGGTCGCGTCGCCGCGACCCACAAGCGGTTCTGCTGCAGTCAAGATGCGCGGCCCGGGAAGTTTTCCCTTTGCGATATCGTCCCGCAGCGGGATGTCATTGGGCGAGCCCGGACTCTGGATGGTGGTGAAGCCCGCCATCAGCGTGACCCATGCATTTGACGCCGACTGATAGGCCGCTTCCTGCGTGGTCTCTCCCATGCCGACATTCTTCCCGTCCTTGCCAAACTGCCACGTGATGTGGGCATGCGCGTCAATCCAGCCGGGAAGCACGGTCAGGCCATGCAGGTCGTAGTCTACGGGCCTGGCCTTGGGATCGATCGCGACGATCTTTGCACCCTCGACGACGATGCGTGTGTTGTGCAACACACCTCCTTTGCCGTCGAGGACCGCACTCGCCGCGATTACGATGCGTTGGCTTGCCGCCGGCACTTGTGCGACAGTGTGCGGCGTCAGCACGTAAACACCGATGACGCCCACGATGCACGGAAGGATTTTTACAATTCTCATGATCGCTGCTCCTTTGCGCCTTGCCCGGCTTTAGAACTGCAATCCAACAGCCCTGCTTAGAAAAATCGCCAGCGGAGACATCTTGCGGCAGGCCGTGGTGAATGCAGCCATAAATTTTGGACTGCAGACCTGCGCTTCTGTGAACTCTATCGTCGTCCCGAGATCGCGCAGCTTCAGGTCGTTTACGAACTCGTGATCGCAGGGAAATCCGCGGGGAGGGCGGCTGAGCCTGCTGGCGTCATCCCAGTTGAGCAGCTTCCGAACGCGCCGCCATTCCTCGGGGCGCGAGACGATCGCGCTGCGAACCTTCAGCAACATTGGCGGCTCAGGATGCCATAGGCCGCAGGCTGCAAAACAGCCTCCGGGCTCAAGATGAAAATAGAAGCCCGGGGAGTGCACATTCTTACCCTTGTGCGAAAAGCGCATGGCGACGTGCGTCTTATAGGGCCGCTTGTCGTGAGAGAAACGCGTGTCGCGGTAAATGCGAAACAGAGAACCACGCGACGGGCGCGGATCGGCCACCAGATAAGGCGAAATGTCGTACAACGGGGCGGCGAAGTCGGCGATAAAACGCAGGGCCGGCTGGCGCACCTGCACCTCATATTCGCCTTTGTGGGCGAGGAACCAGTCACGCTTGTTGTTGCGCTTGAGGCGTGCGAGAAAACGGAACAGATCAGTACTGAAATAAGATGGCATCCGATATAAGGTAAGAAGCGCTCGCCAAAAAGTAAAGCGCGTGGCAGAGCACTCAAGCGAACGGTGGAGTTGCAATGCGCGCTTGACCCAGCGACAATCGTTGCGTGGAAACGAACTCGTGGAAACAAACTCTGTGAAAGAAATTCAATGACCGGCAGTTCATCGGCGTCGTCTGCGGCGGTGCGCGCTCCCTTTCAACCGGGCGCCCTCGTCATCGCGACTCTGGGCAACCCGCGCGAGAAATTCTGGGGGATGATTCTCGCCCTTGCTCCCGAGGGTTTGAGTCTGAGCGGGGCGGAGCTCGCCTCGTTCGAAGACTTCACTGCAATGGTGAAAGACGGCGAGCCATTTACCCCGGCGGTCGTCTTCTTCCCCATGCATCGCATCGAACGCGTGGAACTCGATCTGCCCGATGGGACTCTGCCGTCGCTGGCGCAGCGTTTTCTGACTCGTACCGGGCTGGAGCCCTCGATCGCACTCTCGCCGGGCAATAGAGATCAGCCCGGCACCACCCGATCGCAGGCCGCGGAGGAAAGCGCTTGAAGCTTTCCGAGTTCTTCACCGCTCCCAATCAACTCACACTGCTGCGGATGATTTTTGTTCCCTTCATCGTCATCCATCTCGTCGAAGGCCGTTACCTGTGGGCGCTGGTTGTGTTCGTGGTTGCGGGATTCAGTGACGGGCTGGATGGCTTGCTCGCCCGCACGCTCCATCAGCAAACCTTGCTGGGGCAATACCTCGACCCCATTGCCGACAAGCTTCTGTTGAGCAGCATGTTTCTTGTGCTTTCCATACTGCACAAGATTCCCTGGAAATATACAGTCCTGGTTTTCAGCCGAGACATTTCGATCCTCGCTGCATCAGCCGTGCTCTTTGCGATTGCGGGCCTGAGAAACTTCCGCCCCAGCATTTTCGGCAAAGCCAACACGTTCTCCCAGATCAGCGCTGTGTTCTTCGTGCTTCTCTTTGAGATCCAGCCTCAGCGCTGGATCTGGATCACGCGCACCGTATTCCTCCGCGCGACATTCTTGTTCACCATCATTTCTGCCCTGCATTACGTCGCTCTGGTGCAGCATCGCCTGCGCGAGCACCCGCACGTTCTTCCACCGGCAAGTACATAAACCAGTACCGGGATGGCGATTTGACCCGTTTTCTCCATGCCCCCTAGAATCGTAGGTTCGTCTTGCGGGTCCGTTTTGCGGATCCGTCGCCGAAGGCTCTTAACCTCTATGGCGCTTCGCCTCTATAACACCATGTCATCGCGGATTGAGGAGTTCCGTCCGCTTCGCAACAACGAAGTTCGCATGTATGCCTGCGGGCCCACGGTATACGACTACGGCCATATCGGAAACTTCCGCACATTCATCGCGGTCGATCTTCTGCACCGATTTCTGCGCCAGAGCGGTTTCAAAGTTCACTACGTCATGAACATCACCGACGTGGATGACAGAATCATCCGCAACTCTGCCCGCGACGGAGTCAGCGTGCAACAGTTTACGGCGAAATACGAGAAAGCCTTCCGCGAAGACTCGGCGATGCTCAACATCGAGCCGCCCAAGTTGGTGCGCGCGACGGACAACATCCAGCCGATGGCCGAGTTCGTCCAAAAGCTGATGGAGAAGGAAATCGCCTACCGCACCGACGATGGCTCGTACTACTTCCGCATCGCGAAGTTCCCTGCCTACGGGAAGCTCTCGAAAAAAGACTTCAGCGGAATGATCGACGGCGCGCGTGTGGATGTCGATGATTATGACAAAGACAGCGCCCGCGATTTCGCGCTGTGGAAGGGGCCCAAGCCCGGAGAGGCCTCATGGGAAACGGCGATCGGTCCGGGTCGCCCCGGCTGGCACCTGGAGTGCTCCGTCATGTCGATGCAGGAGCTGGGTGAAAGTTTTGACTTGCATGCCGGCGGGGAAGACTTGATTTTTCCGCATCACGAAAACGAGATTGCGCAGTCGGAGTCGCTCACCTCGAAACCTTTCGCCCGTTTCTGGTTTCACGCACGCTTCCTGCTGGTTGAGGGCGAGAAGATGTCGAAACGTCTCGGGAATTTCTTTACCCTTCGCGACCTCGTGCTGAAGGGACACAGGCCGTCTTCGATCCGGTATCTGCTCACTTCGGTCCCATACCGAAATCAGCTGAACTTCACCTTCGACGGGCTCAAGCAGGCCGCAGTATCGGTTGAGCGGTTGCGTAATTTCGGTCTCCGTCTGAGCACTGGCAGTTTTCCCGCCGGCGCCAACCCTGCCATGCAGTCGCTCGCGACCGAAACTATCGAGCGCATGCGAGTCGCTCTCGACGACGATCTCAACACCGCTCAGGCGCAAGGCGCGATTTTCGAAATGGTGCGGCAGGCCAATGCCGCCTTCGACACGGGAAGCATCAAAAAGGATGACGTTCCGCCGCTGCTCGTGGCGCTCCGAAAGTTCGACGAAATCTTTGCCGTGCTCGACGATGACGACGTCCCCAAGATGAAGCAAGTTCTGGAGTGGGCACCGACGGAGGGACGCGAGAAGGAAATCAGCAATGAGTTGCGGGAGGCGGTGCGGTCGAATCAGCTGACGGACGCTGATATCGAATCGAAGATCGCCGCCATAAAGGCCGCGCGTGCCTCCCGCGACTTCAAGGCTTCCGACGCGCTACGTGCCGAACTCGCCGACGCCGGAATCATCGTCGAAATCACCAAAGACGGAATCCGCTGGCGCAGAAAATAAGAGAAGAATCGCTGCCGGGGGATACTAGAATCTGATAACTGCAGCTATGAAGTCCCTCGACGAATATCTTCGCGACGCCGAACAAGCTCACGGACATCTCTGTGCTGGTCAGGTTCTCGGCGTGCGCCTGGCGATGCTCGGCCTCGAGAAGCTGGGCATTGACGATCCGCGCGGCAAGGATCGCAAGCGGCTGGTGACGTTCGTCGAGATCGACCGCTGCGCCACCGACGCCGTGGCCGTGGTCACCGGCTGCCGCCTGGGCAAACGCGCCCTGAAATTCCGCGACTGGGGCAAGGTTGCGGCCACGTTTGTGGACGTGAGCAGCGGCAAGGCCATCCGCATCGCTGCAAAAGAATCGTCGAAAGCGCTGGCGCGCCAGATGCATCCGGAAATCGCCGACAGAAACCAGCAGCAGATGCTGGCCTACCGCGAAATTTCAGACGAGGACCTGTTCTCGACGCAGTGGGTCAAGGTCGAGTTGCCGCCGGAAGAGTTCCCCGGATACAAAGGCGAGCGCGTGGTGTGCGAGCAATGCGGTGAAGGCATCAATTTTCGCCGCGAAGTGCGACGAGGCGGGAAAGTGCTGTGCCGCGCGTGCGCCGGTGAGACTTACTACCGTCCGGCATGACCGCACGGTTTTACGCCGCCTGCTCGTACGCGTGCGCCAGTCGCAAAATCGTGCTCTCGTCGAAATGCTTGCCTAGAATCTGTAATCCGATCGGCAGTTTTTCTTTTGTCTTGCCGCATGGAATGGAAATCCCCGGAATCCCCGCCAGATCGGCAGTTACCGTGTAGATGTCAGCGAGATACATCGCTAGCGGATCATTCGATTTTTCGCCCAGCCGGAACGCGGGCGTGGGACTGGTCGGCGTAACGATCGCTTCGACTTTTTGGAACGCTTCATCGAAATCGCGAGTCAACAGCGTTCGCACTTTTTGCGCCTTCAAGTAATAGGCGTCGTAATAGCCGGCGCTGAGGGCATAAGTGCCGAGCATGATGCGGCGCTTGACCTCGGCGCCGAAGCCTTCGTCGCGGGTGCGGCGGTACATTTCCGCGAGCGTCTTCACGCCGCGGGCGCGCACCGTGTAGCGCACGCCGTCATAGCGCGCCAGATTCGCCGACGCTTCGGCGGTCGCGATCAGGTAATAGGTTGGAATGGCGTACGGCGTGTGGGGGAGAGAAACCGGGACAATTTCGCAGCTCAATCCGCGCAGTTGATCGATGGCCAATTCCACTGCTTGACGAACCTCATCATCCAGCCCTTCCCCAAAATATTCTCTGGCCACGCCAACCTTCATTCCGCGGACCGGCTTCGCGAGTTCGGCCACGTAGTCGGGAACGGGAACCTCGGCCGAAGTGGAATCCATCGCATCGCGGCCGGCAATCGTGCGCAACACGATCGCCGCATCTTTCACTGTTTTTGCCAGCGGTCCAATGTGATCGAGAGAGGACGCAAACGCGATGAGACCGTAGCGCGAGACGCGCCCGTACGTGGGCATCAAGCCGACCACGCCGCAAAACGACGCCGGCTGGCGAATCGATCCGCCAGTGTCGGATCCGAGGGTCACGACAGCCATGTCGGCGGCTACGGATGCTGCTGATCCACCTGAAGAACCGCCGGGCACGCGGCTCAAATCGCGCGGATTGCGCACGGGATGATACGCCGAATTCTCATTCGACGAGCCCATCGCGAACTCGTCGCAATTCATTTTCCCGAGCACGACTGCGCCGGCCGCTTCCATGCGCGCGACGGCCGTACAGTCGTAGGGCGGGACGTAGTTTTCCAGAATTTTAGAACCGGCGGTCGTGCGCACGCCGCGCGTGCTCATCACGTCTTTGATGCCGACCGGCACGCCGCCCAGTGGCGGCAGCTGCTTGCCCTCCGCCGCCATGCGATCGATGCGATCCGCCTGCTCCAGCGCGCGATCTTTCGACAGCGTAAGGAAAGCGCCGATCTGCCCGTCTTCCTTCTGAATGCGAGCGTAGTGCGCCTCCGCCAGAGCGAGAGCGGTCGTCTTGCGCTCCTGCACGGCGGAGCGCGCGGCATCGATGCTGAGGGAAGTCAGGTCCACGTTTCTTGTGCAGGCGGCTTAGCGTTCAATCACTTTCGGCACGCGGAAAAAATCTTCATTCGCGTCGGGAGCGTTCGCAAGCGCGACTTCATGCGGCAACGACTTGCGCAGTCCTTCGACTACATCCTTCCGGTTCGCGTACGCGAACCGTTCGCTCCCCTGTTTCGACTCGTCGACTCCGTAACGGTCAGAGACCTGCGCCATTGCCGGAACGTCGGTGGTGTCGAGCTCGTTGAGCCGGTCGATGTAGTCGAGGATCGAGTTCAGGTCGCGCAGCATGCCATTGTGCTCTTCGCTCGTGAGCTCAAGATTGGCGAGCTCGGCGACATAGGCGACGTCTTTGTCGGTGACTTTCATGAAATTAGCAGCGATGTGATCAGCGCTTTTCAGTAGGAGTTATCGCAAACTCGATCCGACGCACAGCATCGGGCGCATAACGCTGGATTGCCGCCAGATATCGTGGCGCGAGCGCCTGCAGTTCCGCTTTCCATCCCGCGTCCGGAACTTCCACGCGCAGGATTCCATCTTGAACCGCGACCGCGCGCGTTCGTTGAGCAACGACTGAACCGCAGACCACCGGCCACGCTAAGAGCGGTCCTTCCTCGGCAGGCGCCAGCCGCAGCGATTGCGTCACGAGTTGGTCCAGCCCGGCAGCAGCGTGCTCCAGTTGGCGGGTCATTGTGGAAGCCATGATTCTAGCATTCCGGTTCGCGGCAGGGAGGAACCTTGTCATCCTGGGCGAGCGCTCGTTGCGCAGCGAAGGATCTGGGCGAGCCGCGCGAAAGCGTCGCGCAGCTTTCATTAGGAGAAGCTGCGACGCAGCAAGCGCGCGTTCGGCTCGCCTCCAAATTAAATGGCACTGATATATAGTTCACACAGGAAATTCCCGGCGCACAAAATCGAGCGCCGCATCGCGCGAGGGCAGGCGACCTTCGAGTTGCGCATCCTCCACTGCGCTCAGAATTTCGCGGAATTTCGGTCCGGGAACGTGTCCTGCGGCAATTAGATCGTCACCGGTCACGAGCGGCACCGGCCGCATCTTCGCCGCTGGAATCTCTCTTTGCTTCTGCTGAATGAACTCATACGTGCTCAGGATGCGATGGCTGGCCAGGGAGTCCGCACGGTGCAGCGCCAGGTGCTCATCGAACCGAGGCATGCGGAGAAATTTCTTCAGCGTCGACTCGCTCATGCTCGTGACATGGCCGAAGCGCATGTGGTTGGCGACCAGCGCCAGAATCTGCGCCATGTCATCGCTCGAAAACCGCAGCCGCCGGCAAATCTCCTCAGCCATCCTCACGCCCACCTCGACATGATTGTCGAAGCGAATCCGCTCGGCCACTCGGAACGTGGCCGGTTTCCCGACGTCATGCAGCAGAGCGCCCCAAGCCAATGTCGCCGGGCAGGGCTGCGGCAGATTTTCGAGCAGCAGCAGAGTATGCACGAACACGTCGCCTTCAGGATGAAACTCCGGAGGCTGTTCCACGCCCTTCATCGCCGAAATCTCAGGCAGCACATGCGAAAGCAGGCCGCTTTCATCCAGCAGAAGAAACGCTCGCCGCCCATGACCCTCCGTCAGCATGCGAGTCAGTTCTTCGCGCACGCGCTCCCGCGAAACGAGCGCGATTCCCTGCGCCAGCTTTTGGATTGCCGCGAACGTTCCGGTCTCGATCGTGTATTCGAACCGCGCGGCAAAGCGCACCGCCCGCAGCATGCGCAGCTTGTCTTCGGCGAACCGCAGTTCGGGATCACCGATAGTGCGGATGATTCCAGCCTCAAGGTCTCTGCGGCCGCCGACAAAGTCAAGCAGCTCGCCGGGCACCTGAGCGGATACACCTCCGCCCACCCTTTCGCAGATCGGATCCAGCAGCATGCCGTTGATGGTGAAGTCGCGGCGGGCGACGTCTTGGCGCGGATCATGGCTGAATCGCACTTCGTCAGGATGGCGGCCGTCGGAGTATCCGATGTCGCTGCGAAACGTGGCGACTTCGATGGTGCGGGACTTCGATGACGCTTCGCTGCAAGCACTGGAGACGACATCGTCAGGCACCGGAACGAGCACCACCCCAAACTGCGCGCCCACGGCATAGGTTTCGGGAAAGATTGCCATCACCTCGTCCGGCGTGGCGCTGGTGGCGACGTCGTAGTCCTTGGGCTCGCGACCGAGCAGAAGATCGCGCACGCAGCCGCCGACCAGGTAGGCCTGAAACCCGCGCTGGCGCAAGGTCTGCGCGATCGAGATGGCGAAGTCCTTCGGCATAGGCAAAAGCCGCAAACCGGTGATGTTCTAATAATATTAGAACCATGCCCGACGCCTACATCCTCGGCATTGAAAGCTCCTGCGACGAAACCGCAGCGGCCGTGGTGCGATCAGGCGAGCAGGTGATTTCAAACGTGGTCGCTTCGCAGATCGCTACGCATCAGCCCTACGGCGGTGTCGTACCCGAGCTGGCTTCGCGGGAACACTTGCGTGCCATCGTGCCCGTTGTGCGGCAGGCGCTGGCCGAAGCGAAGCAAACGTACGATTCCGTAGATGCCATCGCGGTCACACAAGGTCCAGGGCTGGCGGGCGCGCTGCTGGTCGGAATCAGCTATGCCAAGGCGCTGGCCTTCGCGCTCGACAAGCCACTGATTGCCGTCAACCATCTCGAGGGTCATATTCACGCCGTGCTGCTTGATCTTTCGCAAGATCAGCTTTCGCAAAATCAGCTTTCGCAAAATCACGAGCGGCAGAAGGGCAATCACGAACTGCAGTTTCCGGTTTTGGCGCTCGTCGTTTCCGGCGGGCACACGCATCTTTATCTGGCGCGGCAAAACGATCGCAGCTGGATTTACGAAAACATCGGCCACACGCGCGACGATGCCGCCGGAGAAGCTTTCGACAAAGTCGCCAAGCTTCTCGGTCTGGGATATCCCGGAGGGCCGGTCATCGACCGCCTCTCACCGCATGGCAACCCCAACGCCGTGAAGTTTCCGCCCGCGCAGATCAAGCATGCCGATCGTCGCGGACGGAAAGATGGGCGCTCGGTCGAGTTGGTTTCCGATTCGAATGACGATCATCCGCGTTTTGACTTTTCCTACAGCGGCATCAAAACTGCCATCGTGCGCTACGTTGAAGCGCACAACATGCGCAAGGGCATCGACGCGCGGCGCAAAGCCTTGTCGCAGATCGCCAAGCCGAAGCTCGAGGATTACCTTGCGCGTTGCGACCGGCGCACGCTCGATCTCGTGGCCTCGTTCCAGCGCGCGATTGTTGGCGATCTCGTGGGCAAGACGCTCGCCGCCGCGCGCGCCTACGACGTCGCAACTTTGTTTGTGACTGGCGGAGTTGCCGCGAACCAGGAACTGCGTCAGACCTTCGAGCGCGAGGGCGCCAAGGAAGGGCTGCCGGTCTACTTTCCGTCACGTCCGCTCTCGACCGACAACGCCGCGATGATCGCGGCCGCAGCGTTCCCGAAGTTTCAGGTTAAGGATTTCGCGCCGATGGACTTCTCGGCAGAAGCGGGGCTAGCCTTGCGCTGAGAGACGCGCAAAGTGCTCCATGAACGGTTCAAAACGTGGCTCTTAGGCCGCTCAGTCTATAATTTGCGAATAGGTCCTTCTGGCGATGCGCCTGCGCAAGATATTTCTCGGGCTGTCGTTCCTGATAGCAGCGCTGATGTTGTGCGCCGGGGCCGCGATTTACATCCTTCGTCCGCGCTCATACGAATGGCGAGAAGTGGCTTCGTCGGACAACCGGTTCCACCTGAGCTTCCCTTCCACTCCTTCACTTTTGGAGACAGGCGAAAAGTCGGCGGACGGGCGCCAGTTCGTCTCCCATATGCTCAAGAGCAACCCGGCCGACCACGTATTCTATGTTGTGAGTTGGTGGGAGAATCCAGCACAGCGGGATCAGACGACGGAAGAGTTGTTCGCACGGTTTCGGCAGTGCGACATAAAAGTGTTTCAGGCCCGAGTCGAGGGTGAGAAAGACGCTAAGGTGCAGGGATATCCGGCGAAGCTGATTTTCATAATGACCGGAAACGGTCTATCAGTGGAAAACCTGGCAATTCGAGCCGGCAATCGTATTTACTCACTTTCGGTGGTGGACTCGAGGGTGTCACCGTTGGAAAAAGAAAACATACAGAAATTCTTTACATCATTCAAACTGGAGCAGTAAAGGCAGGCACCAGTTGTGGGTTGAGTAGGCCTACTTCCCTGCAGCCTTCCCACGGCCGCACAATTTTTTCAGCGCCTTCTCCAGCTGCCCTTCGATATCAATGTCCTTGTAAATCGCGAAATCGGCTCTCTTTTCTTTTTCGTCAAAGCCGCTGGCCCGGCCTGCGACAATGATGATCGGAACTTGCGCCGTCTCGGGTTTGCTCTTGAGCGCCGTGATCAGTTCACTGCCGCCCATCTTCGGCATCTGCATGTCGGTGACGATCAAATCCGGCTGAACACGGGCAAGAACTTCCAGGGCCTCGAGGCCATTGGTCGCCGACTCCACCGTGAACCCGCGTCCTTCAAGGAAGCGGCACACGGTGTAGCGAATCAGCATCGAGTCGTCGACGACGAGAGCTACGGCAGGCATAGTTGAAGAGAGACGGGGGCCTACCTGCACACGCCCCCCGGCCTGCACGATAGCAACGCAAAAAGAGCACTACAACACTAAACAGGCATAGGCGGTTACATTCGTCACTGCGCGGAAGGACCTAGCACTCTTCTCGAGTGCTTTCCTCGATGTTCATGTCTTTGAATTCGCTGGACTCGAAGATCTCGCCGCACTCCTTGCACTCCACAAACTCAGAGTCGGCATCGCGGCTGACGATCTGCACACGGGGATGCTTGCAGGGCTGCGGGGGGCCTGCGCTTGGACGAGCAGAGGGCGGTCTAACTGTCATAAACCCGGAAGCGCCTCTCCACCTCACAACGGAGGGCGAATTCGCGGCAATTTCCCGGTATTGTAGAACGGCATTGCCGCTTGTCAAGTGGTATATCTCCGGCTTGTCTTTTCTCATACTCGGCCTTAGGCGCCTTTCCAGGCTAGGTTCGCTGACTACTCTAAGCCTTTCAGCCCTCGATAGTTACCACTCGATCCGAATTTTCATTCGCTCGCTGCCACGCCTTGCAGGACGAGGGCAGGATAGCTTACAATTAAATACGACGAAAAAGGTCGGCATTCTATCCGACCAATTCGGTCGTAATTTAGCAGGCACGCGATGCTCAAGCTCACCAAGAAGGCCGACTATGCCCTGATGGCGATGAAGCATCTCGCCGAGCACGCCGCCGGCGCGTCGCGCAGCGCCAAGGACGTCGCCGATGCCTTTGGCATTCCGCCAGAGGCATTAGCCAAGATTCTGCAGCGTCTGGCGAAAGCCGGCTTGCTGCATTCGCAGCATGGCATCAATGGTGGATACGTGCTGGCCCGGCCGGCGCACACGATTTCGGCTTTTGAAGTGATTCAGGCCATTGATGGCCCGCTGTTCATCACTTCCTGCGTGACGCAGCGCGGCGAGTGCGATCAGACCGACCGCTGCAATATTCGCGAGCCGTTACGCAAGGTCAATGAGAGCATTGAAGCCGTTTTGCGGCGCATCAAAATTTCGCATATGCGAGAAGAGGTAGAAGAACCGGCGACGGCCTCGCCCAAGCCAGCAGAGTTAGTAACGATCACGTGAGCCGTCGGAGCGAAAAGGTCATCAAGTTAGTTCAGTTACATTTTAGCGAACTGATTTAAACAGGGCTGATTCAAACAGGTAGGAGACGCAATCAATGAGCACGGACGTAAAAATCCCCCAGACATTGCCCAAGACGCACCACGCAGCGCCCGAAGGCGTGAAGCTGCCCATTTATATGGACAATCACGCCACCACACCCATGGATCCGCGGGTGCTGGAAGAGATGCTGCCTTACTTCATGGAGAAGTTTGGCAACGCGGCCAGCCGCAACCACTCTTTCGGCTGGGTTGCCGAAGAAGGTACCGAAACCGCGCGCGAGCGCATCGCGAAGCTGATCGGCGCGACCACGAAGGAAATCATTTTCACGTCGGGTGCCACGGAGAGCGACAACCTCGCCATCAAGGGCGTCGCGGAAATGTACCGCGAAAAGGGCAACCACATCATCACCGCGGTCACTGAGCATAAGGCTGTGCTCGATACCTGTAAGCGCCTCGAAAAGTACGGCTATCGCGTGACCTATCTGCCGGTGCAGAAAGACGGCCTGATCGATCTCGACGACTTGAAGCGCGCCATGGACGACAAAACCATTTTGGTCACGATCATGTTCGCCAACAACGAAATCGGCGTGCTGCAGCCGATCGCCGAGATTGGCAAGCTGTGCCACGAGAAGGGCGTCGTCTTCCACACCGACGCCACGCAGGCAATTGGCAAGGTTCCAGTCGATGTGATAAAGCAGAACATCGATCTGGCTTCCATCTCCGGCCACAAGATGTACGGGCCAAAGGGCGTGGGCGCGTTGTACGTGCGCCGCAAGAATCCGCGCGTGCAGATCTCCGCCATCATCGACGGCGGCGGCCACGAGCGCGGCATGCGCTCAGGAACGTTGAACGTCCCCGGCATTGTCGGTCTGGGCAAGGCCTGCGCGATCGCGCAGGAGGAAATGCCGAAAGAGTCCTGCCGCCTGGCCGGCCTGCGCAATCGACTGCGCGACCGCATCATGACGCGCCTCGACGAAACTTACATCAACGGCTCGATGGAACATCGTCTGCCTGGCAACCTGAACATCAGCTTTGCGTACGTGGAAGGCGAGTCGCTGCTGATGGGCATCAACGACATCGCGGTTTCGAGCGGTTCGGCATGCACTTCCGCGACGCTGGAGCCATCTTATGTATTGAAGGCTCTTGGCGCGGGCGACGATCTGGCGCACAGCTCGATTCGCTTCGGCCTCGGCCGTTTCAACACCGAAGCCGAAGTCGACTATGTTGCCGATCGCGTCATCGAGACAGTGGAGCGGTTGCGCGAACTTTCTCCGCTGTACGAGATGGCAAAGGAAGGCATCAACCTGAAGGACGTGAAGTGGGCTGCGGAGTAGAAGTTGCTGCGGAGTGTGAGGTTTGGGAAGGCGCGGCTTCGGCCGTGCGGTAGTAAGGGGTTCTTTGAACACAAATTCAGGAGAAGCAAATGTCATACAGCGACAAAGTGATTGATCACTACAACAACCCGCGCAATGTCGGTTCGATGGACAAGAACAGCACGGACGTGGGCACGGGCCTGGTCGGCGCACCAGAGTGCGGCGATGTGATGAAGTTGCAGATCAAGGTGAACCCTGCAACCAGCGTCATCGAAGACGCGAAGTTTAAGACCTTCGGCTGCGGCTCGGCCATCGCCTCCTCGTCGCTCGCCACCGAGTGGGTGAAGGGCAAGACCGTTGACCAAGCGCTCGCCATCAAGAACATGGACATCGTGAAGGAGCTATCGCTGCCTCCGGTGAAGATTCACTGTTCGGTGCTGGCGGAGGATGCGATCCGGGCCGCCATCGGCGACTGGAAGAAGAAGCAGGAAAGTGGCAAGCCGGTAGCCGCTGAAGCGAAGTAGCGCAGGGTAGCGCACGACGAGCAGTGGAACGTGAGCATTCATGTATGGTTTGCTCATCGCTCAGAGTTCGTTGCTCATAGCGGGTTTTTATGACGACTGCAACCGAAACAACGCCCCAGGCTACCGCCAAAGGCATCAGCGTAACCGAAAAGGCCATCGCCAAGATTCGGAGCGCGATGGCCAAGGAAGGCATTTCGCCCGAGCAGGGCGGCTTGCGGCTCGGCGTGCAGGGCGGCGGGTGTTCGGGCCTGAGCTACAACATCCGCTTCGACACCCAGCCGCGCGAGCGTGACCGCATCTTCCAGTTCGGGGACGTGCGGGTCTTCGTGGATCCGAAGTCGTTCATCTACCTCCACGGCATGACCCTGGATTATCAGGAAACGCTGATGCAACAGGGCTTCGTCTTCGTCAACCCTCAGGCGACGAAATCCTGCGGCTGCGGGACCTCGTTCTCGGCCTGATGTGGCGCGGACACTCCTGTCCGCGACGGCCTGTGCAACCGGACAATCCAGGCAACCGGCGCAGCCTGTCCACAGTAACTTGAAGGAAGTAGTTTGAGGAATTCGAACGTGACAACGAAGTCGACTCTTACCGCGATCAGTCCGAAACCCCTCCCTGAGGGAACGCACACCTGCTGGTCGTGCGGATCGATGCGCGCCGCCCATTTCTGCGAGTCGTGCGGCAAGGTGCAGCCCCCGACACCGGTGGACTACTTCACGTTTTTCGGCCTGCCGCCCAAGCTCACCGTGGATGTCGCCGCTCTCGAGAAAGAGTTCTACGAGCTGAGCCGCAGGCTCCATCCCGATCTGAACGCGCGCGCTGGCAGTCGTGAGCAGGAATGGAGCCTGGAACAGAGCTCCATGCTGAACGATGCCTACCGCACGCTGCGCGACCCGATCAAGCGCACGGAATATCTTCTTCACCTGGAGGGCGTCGCGCTGGAAGAGCAGTCGAAAAGCGCCACCGAGCGGGCCCGCGCCACGGGAGAAATCAAGAAGCAGATCGTTCCGCCGGATCTTCTGGAAGAAGTCTTCGAGTTGAATATGCAACTCGAGGAACTGCGCATGAACAAGAAAATGGGCGAAGACGATCCGGCGCTGACGGCGGAAATCAGTCAGCACAAACACGCGCTCGAGGCCAAACATGAAGCGCTCTTGCAGGAGCTCGAAACATACTGGACCGACTGGGACAACCTCATTGACCGCAGCTTCCTCGATCAGAATCAGGGCTCAAAAGCCCCAGCCGAGGAACGCGCGAAGATCACCGCCAAGATGGTGGACGTGCTGAATCGCCGCAACTACATTCGCAATCTGGTGAGGGATGTAAACGTGGCGCTGGAAGACTAAGAAATGGCATCGGATCACATCGTCGGCATCGACCTGGGAACCACGAACTCGCTTGTGGCCTACATGCAAGGGGAGACGCCTGTCGTAATTCCGGGCGAGGACGGATCGAATCTCGTGCCCTCGGTCGTGGCGCTGGACCGTGACAACCAACCCATCATCGGTAACGCCGCCCGCAACCTGCTGATCGAAACGCCTGAGCGCGCTGTCTACTCGATCAAACGACTCATGGGACGCGCCGTCGAAGACATTCGGGAAGAGTTGGAGCTTTTCCCATTCCGTCTGGCCGAAGACCTGCAGCCGGGCGAAGTGCTGCGCATCAAGCTGGGCGACAAGACATTTACACCACCCGAAATTTCCGCGCTCATCCTGCGCCAGCTCAAGCGCAACGCCGAACGATATTTCGGCGGTCCGGTCACGAAGGCCGTTATTACCGTTCCTGCGTATTTTAACGACGCGCAGCGGCAGGCCACCAAAGATGCCGGCCGCATCGGCGGTTTGGAAGTCCTTCGCCTGGTGAATGAACCGACTGCCGCGTCGCTGGCATACGGCCTCGACAAGAAACAGAACGGTATCGTCGCCGTCTACGATCTCGGCGGCGGCACGTTCGACATTTCGATTCTCAAACTGCACGACGGCATCTTCGAAGTGGTCGCCACGAACGGCGACACGCACCTCGGCGGTGACGACATCGACAACCTGCTGATCACCATCGCGCTTGACGATATTCGCGGCGACCTCGGCCTCGACCTTCGCCGTAACGCCGAAGCTGTGCAGGCGATCCGCAAGGCCGTCATCGAGGCCAAGATCGCGCTCTCTTCGCAGCCGTCCGTCAAACTCGACATTGAATTGCCTAGCGAACTGGCCGGCGGCAAGCGCTATCAGCGCGAAATTACCCGCGACCAGTTCGAACAGCTGATTCAGCCGATCATTGATCGCACGGTGGGCCCGTGCAAGCAGGCGCTCAAAGACGCCAACCTCAAGCCGGAACAGATTGACGAAGTCGTGCTCGTCGGCGGTTCCACGCGCATTCCGAAGGTTCGCGCGCTGGTCAAGGAAATGTTCCGCCACGAGCCGCATACCGATCTGAATCCCGACGAAGTGGTTGCATTGGGCGCGGCCGTGCAGGCCGTCATTCTTGGCGGAGGTACGCAGGCCACGCAGAACATGCTGCTGCTGGATGTGACTCCGCTGTCGCTCGGCATTGAGGTCGCGGGCGGCGTCACCGACAAGATCATTCTGCGCAATTCGACGATTCCCGCTTCGGCCACGCAGTTCTACACGACGCAAATTGACGGCCAGGCCAATGTTGCGATTCACGTGCTGCAGGGAGAGCGCGAACTGGCCAAGGATTGCCGTTCGCTGGCCCGCTTCGATCTGAAGGGCATTCCCCCCATGGCCGCGGGAATTCCGCGGGTCGAGGTCAAATTTCTGATCGACGCCAACGGCATTCTGAACGTTACTGCACGTGAGCAGCGCAGCGGTAAAGAGGCGGAAATTCAGGTGCAGCCGAGCTACGGCCTGACCGACGACCAGGTCGAGAGCATGATTTTGGATTCATTCGACAATGCCGAGGAAGATTTTCGCCGCCGCCAGCTCATCGAAGCGCGCAACGAAGCCGCGACCATTCTCGGCGCGCTGGAAAAAGGAAAGAGGTCTGCGGCCTGGGGCCAGCTCACGTCGGACGAGAAAAAGCAAATCGCCAAGATGGAAAAAGCGCTCCTCGCAGTGAACGCCGACGACGATTATCAGGCGATCCGCAGGGCCATTGACGCCCTGAATCAGGGCACGATGCGGCTCGCCGAGCTGATGATGGACACAGCGGTCTCGTCGGCGCTCAAAGGCAAGAAAATGGACGAGGCGGATCTCGGTGAAGGTGTGACCGCGCCGCATCCTATGGCGAAGGCGGAGTTCAAGTAACCTCTCTGTGTGACTCCGCACCCTCCGTGGTCTTTTTGTGACGTGACCACAAAGATCACAGAGAAACACAGAGGCAAATAGAGGGGCATTTCATGCCAGAAGAAAAGCCACAAGGCGCCGGAGCAGCCACCGAAGAAGCTCCCGGCGAAAACCCGATCGACGAAAACACGATCGGAGAGAATCTGGTCCAAATCAAGTTTTTGCCTGAAGGCAAGACGGTGCAGTTCGAGCACGGCAAACTGCCGTACGAAGATCACGGCAAGGAGGAATCCATCCTCGACATTGCCCTGAACTTCGGCATTCCGCTCGACCACGCCTGCGGCGGAAATTGTGCCTGCACCACCTGTCACGTCTGGGTGAAGGAAGGCGCAGAGAATCTCTCCGAAATGGACGACGACGAGGCGGACCGGTTGGACATGGCGGCCGATCTCCAGCTAAACTCGCGTCTCGGCTGCCAGGCGCAGATCGTCAAGCCGGGAAAAGTGGTGGTGGAGATTCCGGCTTGGAACAGAAACTACGTTTCGGAGGAACATCACTGAAGCAGTCAGCGCTCAGCCGTCGGCATCCAACCCTCTGGACGCCGGTTGACCCAATCCCAAGTTCCGATTGACTGAATGCCCAATGCTGAGTGCTTGTTGCTCTATCGAGGAGTTATCCGATGCCCAAATCACTTACCTGGGACGACGCCGAAGATATCGGCATCCTTCTTTCCGAAACTCATCCCCAGCTCGACCCGCTAGCGGTCCGTTTCACCGACCTGCATCGCTATGTCACTGAACTGCCGGAATTCGCTGGCGATCCCAAGGCCTCCAACGAGGCTAAACTCGAGGCCATTCAGATGGCGTGGCACGAAGAGTTCTTAGATCGTACTCAGGCATGATCGTACTGAAGCATGACCACACCCACGTGCAAGGCACTTAATTGCTGCGGCGCCGGGTCAATGATCAAGAGACGGCTGGTGCCCCTGCAAAACTGCAGTCACCCAGTCACGGCCTCCCGGCTAAGTTTTTACATTTTGTTGACAAATCCTGCGGTCAGCCCCGCTTATTCTGGGTTGTAAGGGCCCTTCACCTGTAGGCCCTTCTCTCTCTCCGGCCACAATGGAACGGGCACGGCCTCTCACGCCGTGCCCTATTTTTCTAGCTTCGAGATTTTTTGAGGCTGCTCAGCTCACCGGAGCCGGCTGCGATTCTTCCACGTTGGCCTCGCGCAGGAATTTCGCCGCCTCTTCCGGCGGAGTCGGGTTGATATAGAATCCCGTGCCCCACTCGAATCCGGCCGTCTTGGTCAGCTTGGGCATAAATTCGATGTGCCAGTGATAGTGGTCGTTGGTCGGATCTTGCACGGGCGAGCTATGAATGACGAGGTTGTAGGGAGGATTGTCGAGCACTCGGTCCGCGCGTCCGAGCAGATTTTTCAGCGCCCGGGCCAGGTTTTCGAACATGTGCGACGACGAGTTCTCAAATGCCGATTCGTGCTGTTTGGGCAGAATCCATGTCTCAAACGGGAAGCGCGGCGCGTACGGCGCCAGGGTGACGAAATTCTCGTTTTCGCTCACCACGCGACTGCCGCTGTCCATTTCCTGGCGAATGATGTCGCAGAACACGCAGCGCTCTTTATACAGAAAGTATTGCTTCGCACCCTCGAGTTCCTGGGTCACGTTGATCGGGAGGATGGGCAAGGCGATGAGCTGCGAGTGGGCGTGTTCGAGGGACGCTCCGGCCGCCTCCCCGTGATTCTTGAAGATCAGGATGTATTTGAACCGGCGGTCTTTCTTCAGGTCCAGAATGCGGTCGCGGAAGGTCCATAGGACGTCTTCAATCCGTTTGGGAGGCAGCGTCGCCAAGCTGGCATTGTGGTCGGGAGTCTCGATGATGACTTCATGTGCCCCGACGCCGTTCATACGATCGAACATGCCCTCGGCCTGGCGATTCAGGTTGCCCTCGATCCCCAGGGCGGGGAACTTGTTCGGTACAACTCGGACGGTCCATCCCGGCGCGTCCCGCTGCGGTGAACCGCCATTCGAGCTTGGGCGGTAGGCCTGGATCTCTGGTGGCGTCTTGCTCTCGTTTCCGTAGCAAAACGGGCAAAAGCCGCCCTTGATCTTCATATTCTCGCGGACAAAATCTGTCGGTCGCTTGGCCCGATCGGTGGAAATAATCACCCAGCGGCCAACAATCGGATCTTTTCTCAGTTCCGGCACGTACTAAGTCCTTTCAATGGACTGCGCAAACTTCGTATTTTACGCCGCCAGGGAGGCATTCTGGAACACTTCAATGTGCGGGCGGGCCGTTTGACCCTCATAGTATACGCTCACGATATCGAATCTCCACTGGCACGATGGTGGCGAGTGCCTCAGGTACTCCCGTGCTACTTCGGCGATTTCCCGCCGTTTGTGACGATCCACCGCCGCCTCAGGCGGCTTCACATCCCGTGAAGTCCTGGTCTTGACTTCGATAAAGCAGAGGACATCTTCATCCCAGCCAATCAGATCAATCTCGCCGCGGCAGCGCGGCGAACGGAAATTGCGCGCCACGATCGCATAGCCGCGCCTTCTCAGGTGGAAGTAAGCCTCCTCCTCGCCTTGCTCTCCGATGCGGTGCCGCAACGGTCTCGTGTCGCCGGGAAGAACCCGTTGAGCGACAAAGTCAAGGCCGCGGACAATCATTCGAGTAAGACCAGCAGGAAGCATTAGGGCCAGGACTTGATAAGAGGCGAGCATAGCGTCTGAATCCGTGGGATTGATGTGATTCGCCTCACAAACTGATGGAGTTGAAGCGTTGGGCAATCCGGAAAAGGGAAACCCGACGGATAGCCCACTCAAACCCGTTCGTAGTTTGAGCGGGTGGGTTATATACGTGGTTGCCCAATCCCTCCCGCGGTTTGTGCGGGAGGATAGTGATCGTCTCGTGCTTTCACCTTCCGACAAAAAAGCCTACGGACTGAGCCGTAGGCTGGGTCGCCATCCTCCCCCGCGGAGGTGGCAGACAAAATCGACCATGCTCCGAACCCAAGAACCTGCGGAGCGCGCCCTCTCGCACGCTCCGCAGTTTCACCGCACTTTCCGGTCGCGAAACTCCCGACAAGTTCCGCACCAAGGCGAGGTGAAGTAAGGAGCTAAACTTCGGTAACCGAAATCCACTTTCCACCCAGCCGGAAGGAATCGTCAATTCACCTCTCCCGCAAACGTAGTTCACGTGCTAAATGGCCTTTCCTCAGGCGGATGCAGCTCCTTCTCACTCGGAAGAAGGTGGTAGTCGAACCGCCAAAAGTGGTGTGCAACTGGCACCATGAGGCGATTTCAAACCACCTCGGCCGATGCTAGGCTCCCATCCGAGCAACTAGGAATCATGCAAACGGCCCCACAAAACGGCGGCGTCCTCCAGTTCGGACGGTTCGAAGTCGATTTCCGCTTGGGTGAACTCCGCAAGGGTGGAGTCAAGGTCAAAGTTCAGGAGCTTCCGTTCCGCGCGTTGCGGTTCCTGCTGGATCATCCCAACGAAGTCCTGAGCCGGGAGCAGTTTCGGCACGCCCTCTGGCCGGAGGGCGTATTTGTCGACTTCGACCACAGCATCAGCAGCACTATCAATCGTTTGCGGGACGCCCTCGGAGACTCCGCCGATAACCCGATCTTCATTGAGACGGTCGAGCGCCGTGGCTACCGTTGGATCGCTCCGATTCACATCCCGGCCCCCGCCCCGAAGCCCGGGCCGGTTCCGGTCCAGGCAGAACCGCAGAAACAGTTCGACGCCGCTCCAAGGCCGCAGTTGCGTTGGCGTTGGTCTCTGGTCTTTCCGGCAGCAGCCTTGGCACTGGCTGTCTGGGCTATTTGGCCCGGGCACCGCGCCGCCAAGGCAGGAAGCACCCAACCGCCTCCCGTTAAGTCTACTTCTCCCGAGCTTAAAGGCGGCTCGGCGAGAGCCGAGGCCGAGCAGTTTTATCTGAAGGGCCGATTCTACTGGGAAAAGCGCACGCCGGATGGCCTGAACCGCGCTCTGGACTACTTCACACAAGCCATTGTCCACGACCCAAACTATGCTGCAGCATATGTCGGCCTGGCCGACTGCTATAACCTGTTGCGCGAATACACGATCATGCCCGCCAGCGACGCCTATCCGCGGGCACTGGCGGCAGCGCAACGAGCAGTCGAACTGGATGACCAGTCTTCCGAAGCGCATGCCTCACTGGCCTTCGCTCTGTTTTGGGGGAATTGGGACGCCGCCGCGGCCGAACGCGAATTCCGTCGTGCCATTGAGCTGAATCCCAATAATGCCTGTGCCCGCCACTGGTATGCCACATATTTGTCCATGGTCGGCCGCCACGCGGAATCCTTGGCTGAAATTGAACGGGCACAAACTCTCGAGCCCGCATCAAAAGCCATCCTGGCCGATAAGGGCAACCTGCTGTGCGCAGCCGGCCGATGCGACGAAGGGGTTTCGTTGTTGAAGCAGGTGGAAGGGGCTGATCCCGACTTCGTCTCTCCTCATCGTTATCTAAAAGAAGTCTATTTCCGCCAGGGGAGCTTTCCGGGCTATCTGAAGGAGTGGAAGCAGGAAGTGACGCTTTTGAAGGATGGCTCTGCTCTGAGGCTGGTTGACGCCGCCGAAAAGGGCTATGCCCAGGCCGGTGCCCGCGGCATGTTGCAGAACATCCGAGCGCTTGAAACCAGCCTTTACGAGGACGGGTCTTTGTCGCCCTACACCTTGGCGCAAACCGACGCGCTGCTGGGAAACAGCCAGGAGGCGCTCCAGTTCCTGAAACTCGCCTACGACCGGCACGACGAACTGGTCGTTCAGGTCAAAGTTGATTACGCATTCAACAACCTCCACAACGAGCCCGCATATCAGGACCTGGTAAAGCGCGTGGGCCTGCCCGTCAACAAATAAGCCAGCTGAGGAAAAGCGGGGTGCCCCATCCTAGCCGCGCTTTTCTGGCGGCTAGGGTGGAATTTCGATCGACCTACTCCCCGACTTGCTTGATGCACTCTTCGAGCACATCCACTGCAACGTCGGCTTGCTCCTTCGTGACTACGAGCGGCGGGCAAATGCGAATCGTGCTTGGCCCGCAGCCCAAAAACAAGATACCGCGCTCGAAGGCCGCCTCGACAATGCGGTCACGCTCGGCGTTGCCGTATTCCTTCGTCACTTTGTCCTTCACGATCTCGACGCCGATCATCAGCCCCCGCCCGCGCACGTCGCCCACCAGTTTGAGCTTCTTCGGCCAGTCGGCCATGCGTTGCAGGATGTGGTTGCCCACGCTGATCGAGTTCTCGAGCAAATGCTCTTTCTCGATCACGTCGAGGGTGGCCAGCGCCGCGGCAATGCAAACCGGATTTCCGCCAAAAGTTGAGGCGTGCGAACCCGGCACCCAATCCATGATTTCCGCGCGGGTCATCGTGATGCCGAGCGGCATGCCCGAGGCGATACCCTTGGCGATGCAGACCATGTCCGGCTCGACCCCGGTGTGCTCCACCGCCCACCACTTGCCGGTGCGGCCCACGCCGCTTTGCACTTCGTCAACGACGAGCATGATGCCGTGGCGGTCGCAGATGCATCGCAGTTCCTGCATAAAAATTTTCGGCGCGATGACATAGCCGCCCTCGCCCTGCACCGGCTCCACGAAGACAGCCGCCACTTCCTCCGGCGGCAGCGTGGTCTTGAACAATTTTTCTTCGATGAAGCGGGCGCAGCCGAGCGCGAAATTGTCGGCCTCCTGCGCACCGCCGACGCAGCCGCGATACAGGTCGGGATAGCGCACGTGGGTCACTCCCGGCACGAACGGCGCGAAACGCCGTCGCTGCTGCGGCTTCGACGCGGTCAGAGAAAGCGCTCCCATGGTGCGTCCGTGGAACGCGCCAAAAAATGCGATCACATTCTGCCGCTTGGTGTGATAACGCGCCAGCTTCAGCGCGCACTCAATCGCCTCCGCGCCCGAGTTGCCGTAGTAAATCCGGTGCGGGCCAGCCATGGGCGCAATCTTCGAGAGGCGCGCCGCCAGCTCCACCATGCCCTCGTAGTAGAAATCTGTGCCCGACATGTGAATGAGCTCGCCCGCCTGCTTCTGAATCGCAGCGACCACCCCTGGGTGGCAATGGCCGGTCGAAGTCACGGCAATGCCGGCGGAGAAATCAAAGAATTCGTTACCGTCCATGTCGGTCACGACAATGCCGCGTCCGCTCTTCGCCACCATCGGGTAAGAACGGGTATAGGACGGCGAAATGTATTTCTCATCGCCCTCGAGCACACGCTTGGCGTTGGGGCCCGGCAGGGCGGTCTTGATCCTGGGACCGAGGATCTTTGCGGTCTTGGTGTCGTTAGGAATAGTTCCGGTAGTCATGGCATCCTCCGAGGCAACCGTCAGTAGTCGGTTGCCGGGTTGTCGTTCCCTGCTTCTCGCGGCAAAGAACGTTTCCGTGCAGCCTGAGCACGTGGAGCCCCGGTAAAGGCGCGCACGCACTGAAGCGAATCGGGAGGAAAAAAGAAGGCTAGTCGCTACCGAAGAGGTTGGGACGAAGGCGCGACGGCAGGTTGGCGCGATAGCGCCGCGGGCAGACAAGACAATGCAGCCAGCATTCGGGACGCGAGATCTGCACACGCGAGTTGGAGTGGGTCAGCAGCATCGAACACCGTCGACATCAAGTTGATTATAGCCGGAAGCCACGAGCCGCGTAACCCCCAAAATCGTTACGTTGGTATGGTCTTGTTCTGTCATGCTGAGCGTGGCAGACAGGAAAGCAAAGCGATCCCGCCTGCGAAGTCGAAGCATCCCTATGGTCACCAAGAAGGCTTGGAGATTGGCCGAGAGACCACATACACACTGAACTTTAGAATCCAGCCCGCCCCCACCGTCGTCTGATATGGTGTAGTTTCGCCTGTTCTTCTCCGACATCCATGCACTCCGCCGAGCGCCCAAAACCGTGGAAGGTATTTCTCGCCTTCGGGCTGGTCTATCTGTTCTGGGGATCGACCTACCTCGGCATTGACATCGCCGTGCAAACCATTCCGCCGGCGCTGATGTGCGGATTGCGCTTCTCGATTGCGGGCGTAGTCATGCTGGCCGTCTGCGCCGCTACCGGCCACAAGATTCTGTACTCCCCCCGGCAGATCGCCCTGTCGGCGATCGTAGGCCTACTGCTGCTCATGGGGGGCAACCTCACGCTCTCGTATGCCGAGCTTTCGGTGTCAACCGGGCTGGCGGCGCTGATTATCGCCATTACGCCATTGTGGTTTCTGGTGCTCGATTCGCTTCTGCTCGGCGACCACCACATTTCCGGCCGCGGCAAGGCCGGGCTCGCTCTCGGCATCGTCGGGCTGTTCGTGCTCGTCTGGCCGCAGCTGCAGGAAGGCTCGCTTGGCCGTCATGAGTTGTGGGCGTCTCTCAGCCTGATCGGCGGATCATTCAGCTGGGCTCTCGGATCGGTGCTTTCCAAGCGCTGGCAGTCAGGCATGGATTTGTTCAGCGCCACCGGCTGGCAGGTAACGGCCGCGGGAGCGGGAAACTTCATTTTCGCGCTGCTCAATCGCGATCTCTCTCGCGTCATCTGGACTGCCCGCAGCCTGGGCGCCGTTCTGTATCTCGTGGTCTGCGGTTCCTGGATCGGTTACACCGCGTACATCTGGCTGCTGAAGCACGTTCCCACGTCGAAAGTCTCCACCTACGCGTACGTCAACCCCGTGGTGGCCGTTTTCCTTGGCTGGCTGATTCTGCATGAGCGCGTGGATCGCTTCATTCTGTGCGGCAGCGCGATTGTGATTCTTTCGGTCATTCTCGTTACCAGCGCGAAGGTGAAAGAGAAAACCGTCGCTGAGGAATTGCCCGCAGTCGAAGCGGCTGGAGACTAGCTACTTCGATCCTTCTTCCTCCTCTTCCGCATCATTCACCAGATCCACCGCATGCCCGCGGATGGCAAACATCTGCTTTGCGGCCCCCGGCGGCTCAAAACTCACTCGCATCGGGCCTCGCTGCCACGAGGGCGCCGGGCACGCCGAGTCTGGAACATCGCCGCTGACACCGTCGTCCGACAGCGGCTTCTTCAGCACCGGCTTGCGTCGGCTAATCTGCGCCACAATCGCGTAAGTTTTCTTTCCGTCGTCCGACATTCCGCAGTAAGCAACATAGTCGCGATACCAGCTCGCCGCCGAATAGAACACATCGAACTCGGGAAGATTCATGGCGGAAACCCTCCCTGTCACGCGGTCCACCAGCAGCCATCCGCCCCGCTCCCATTGCCAATGGGGAGCTGGTTCCTCGGGAAGGCTGTCGTTCAAGCGAAACACCCGTCGCACCACAAAAAGTCGGTCGGTGACGTCGTGAGGCGTGCCCAGCGTATATTCTTTAACTCGCTCGTCTACGATCAGTGGCCGAATCTTGAGCACAAGCGGCTTGGCATCTTTGTCGCCTGTCTCTACTGGCCACTGCACAGAGGTCCACTTGCCAAAAGCAATCACGTGAACCTTCGTCGCCGCATTCGCTCCTGAAGCCATCAAAGGAACGCTCAGCCAAACCACGCTCCAGGCAACGAGCCGGACGGACACAGACTTTCGCATTACAAAAGGCTAGACAGGCCGACTGCTCGGAAGCAAGGCTCTCTGTCACATCCGCAACGTCAGGAGTACCGAAGTGGGAATAGCTGCGATGCACGATTGGTGCTAACGTTCCAAAAAAGCTGGTGCAGTCGCGGCGCGAGTCCCAGAATGGCGGTAGAATCAAAGAAACTGATTCGAGACTCCGCCATGAAAGCCCCGACTCCCTCTTCCTCGTCGCTGTGGCCTGCCGCAGGGACAACTTCGAGGCAGAAAGGAGCTTCTTATCAGGATATGGGTGATCTTCTCCCAAGACGCCGCGCCCCGCGGATTCTGGTCGTAGACGACCAGCCCTCGATCGCCGGCCTGATGAGCCAATTGCTCACCATCCGTGGATACGACGTCATCACTGCGGCCAACGCCGAGCAGGCCGAAGCCGAGGTGCGCCGCCAGGCACCCGATCTGATCTTGTCCGACGTGATGATGCCCGGTAAATCGGGCTACGATTTCTGCCGCTCGCTCAAGGAAAATCCTGCGACGCGCCTCATCCCATTCGTACTGATCACCGGACTCAGCGACAGCAGCGACAAGGTCCGCGGCATCGACGCCGGCGCGGATGACTTTCTGAACAAACCCGTGCTCGCCGAGGAGTTGATCGCCCGCGTCCGATCGCTGCTGCGGCTGAAAGAATTTACCGACGAACTGGAAACGGCCGATTCGGTCCTATGTACGCTCGGGCTGATCGTCGAAGGCCGCGATCCTTATACCGAGGGCCATTGCGAGCGTCTTTCCGTCCGCGCCGCGGACTTGGGCCATCACCTCGGCATGGACGAAGATTCCATCCTCGCCTTGAAACGCGGCGGATACCTGCACGATCTGGGCAAGATCGCCGTGCCCGATGAGATCCTGAAAAAAGGCAGCGACCTTACGCCCGCGGAATGGGCGATCATGAAACAACATCCCATCACCGGCGAAAATATTTGTCGGCCGTTGCGCTCGCTGCGCCTGGTGCTGCCCATCATCCGCCACCATCACGAGCACACTGACGGCTCGGGCTATCCCGACGGACTGCGCGGTTCAGAAATTCCCGCGCTGCCAAGAGTTCTTCAGGTCGTCGACGTCTACGATGCCCTGCGCACCGCCCGCTCCTACAAAGCGCCGCTCACCCACGAGCAGGCCTCGGAAACCATGCGGGAAGAAGCCCGGCGCGGCCTGTGGGATGCCGAACTGGTGGCGGAATACTTCTCCATGCTCGAGCAGAAGCGCCAGGTGGCGTAAGCGTTTCCGCGTCGTCCGTTGAGCGAACCTCGCTTCCTCCCGGTACAATCACTGAGTACTGATGACTTAGAATCTTGCCGCCTACTTACAGCATCGTCATTCCGGCCTACAATGAAGGCGCACGCCTGGGCGCGACGCTTGAAAAGGTTCTCGCCTACGTGCGCGCGCAGGGCTGGGACGCCGAGGTCATCGTGGTCAACGATGGCTCCCGCGACAACACCGCAGAGATTGTCCGCAATTTCGCGGCGAAAGATCCTGCACTGCGACTGGTTGAGAATCCCGGCAATCGCGGCAAGGGTTATAGCGTGCGCAACGGCATGCTCCATGCCAGCGGCCTCATCGTTTTTTTCAGTGACGCCGATCTTTCATCGCCGATTGACGAAGCTCCAAAGCTGCTGCACGCGCTCGACGACGGCGCCGACATCGCCATCGGTTCCCGCTGGCTGCGCGCCGAAACGCAAACCCAGCGCCAGCCGCTCTACCGCCAACTCTTCGGACGCATCTTCAACTTGCTGCTCCGCATCACGCTGGGTCTGCGCTTCAAAGACACGCAGTGCGGCTTCAAAGCCTTCAAAGAGCCCGCTGTGCAGGTAATCTTTCCCCTGCAGAAAATTGAGCGCTGGGGATTCGATCCTGAAATCCTCTTCCTCGCGCAGAAATTCGGCTTTCAGGTGAAGGAAGTTCCCGTCGCCTGGGGACACAGCGGCGGCACGCGCATTCACCCGCTCATCGACGGCTCCCGCATGTTCCTGGAGATGCTTCGCATCCGCTGGTACGACATCACCGGAAAATACAACGGGGATTCGACCGTTCCCGCGCTCAAGTCCGGAAAAATCTGACGCTCTCCGTTTTGACTTTGTCCCACCTTGGTGTATCTTGGGCGAATTAGTTCGCTCGAAAGTCTCGCACCTCTCGGCGAAGAGCGCGAACCATGCTGGAGATTCAAACCAAGCGGCTGGACCCCGACATTGTGGTTCTGGAAATTGCCGGAAAGCTTATCCTGGGGCGGGAATCCAGGCAGCTGGAGTCAGCCACCGACGATCTGATTCGCGAGCAGCAGAAAAAAGTCATCTTCGACCTCAGCGGCGTGACCCGCATCGACAGCACTGGCGTCGGTATTCTCGTGATGTCAGCCGGCCAGATGAAAAAGTCGGGAGGCCAACTGCGCCTGGCCGGCGCCACAGGTCATATCCAGCAAGTCCTGTTGGTGTCCAGTGTGAATAAGCTGGTTCCCCTGCATCCCACCGCAGCCGCCGCGGCGGCGGACTTCTGATCTGATGATGGGTGCCCCATCCTAGCCGCGCCCTTTGCGGCTAGGGTGGGATCAAGCTCACGCCGTTTTTTCCGTCCGAGTCGTCACCGTTCCTGCCGACGCCCTGACCGCCTCCACCACTCGCCGTCCCATCTCCTCGGTTGAAATCGCAGAGTGAGTTTTGCCCGCTAAATCCGCCGTGCGGGCACCCTGCGACAACACAGTCGAAACCGCGCTCTCCACGCACGCCGCCTCCGCCTCCAGATGAAACGAGTGGCGCAGAAGCATCGCTCCCGACAGAATTGCTCCCAGGGGATTCGCAATACCCTTACCTGCGATGTCGGGCGCCGAGCCGTGCACTGGTTCATACAATCCCACTGGCCCGCCGATGCTTGCCGAAGCCAGCAGCCCGAGCGATCCCACCACTCCGCCCGCCTGATCGGAAAGAATGTCGCCGAACATGTTTTCCGTGAGCACAACGTCAAATTCGGTGGGCCGCTGCACCAGCAGCATCGCCGCCGAATCCACGTACTGATGACCGAGCTTCACGCCCGGATACTCCTTGCCGATGCGAGTTACCACTTCCCGCCACAACCGCGAGCACTCGAGAACGTTGGCCTTGTCCACGGACAACACTTTGTGCCTCCGCTTCATCGCCAGCTCAAACGCCACGCGCGCAATGCGCTCGATCTCCGCCTCGCTATATCGCATCGTATTGACAGCAACGCGGCCACCCGGTTCCGAAGTTGCAGAAATCGACCTGGGCTGTCCGAAATACGCGCCACCCAGCAACTCGCGCACGATCATGATGTCGGTCCCGCGCACGACCTCCGGCCGCAGCGGAGAACAGTCTTCGAGCGCGGGAAAGAAAACTGCAGGGCGCAGATTGGCATACGCTCCCAGCTCGCGCCGCAGACGCAGCAAGCCCGCCTCGGGACGAAGGTGGCCGGGATTTTGGTCGAACGCCGGATTTCCTACCGCTCCCAACAAGACTGCCCCGGAAGCAAGGCAAGCCTGCACCGTGTCGGCGGGCAGGGGATCGTTCGCCGCGGTGAGCGCCGCACCGCCAATGGGTTTACGTTGCAGTTGAATCTGATGGCCGAAGGCGTCGGCGGCGGCCTGCAAAACCAGCACCGCCTGCTCGGTCACTTCCGGGCCAATGCCGTCGCCGGCGAGGATAGTGAGATTCAGAAGCATGGCTTTTTCTGCTCCTCAGTATGAGCGGAGATGTAATTCCAAGCGGACAAGCAAAAAGCCGCCATTCAGGCGGCTCTTGCGACTTTCAATGATTGAATGACTCAATCACTCAATCGCGCAATTTCCTACACGCCCCACAAATAGTCTTCCTGCTGCTGGTGCTCGTGGTGAGTGTCGTGATGCAACGGTAGCGGCGCGCCAAACGCGTTCGTGACTGGCGCAATCGGGAAGGGCTTCGCTGGCTCCGGAACTGGCGAATTCGATGTAGAAGCGCTCGCAGCGGGAGTGGCAGCCGCCGCAGCGCTCGCCGCCGGAAGCCCAACCGCTGCTGCCTTCGCCTCCGCAATCGGCTCAATCAGCGGCGTCGCCGAAGTCGCCGGCTTGTGCGTTTCGCGGATCAGCTCCAGCAGGTGGTGATCTTCCACGTTCTTGATCTTGTCCGCCAAACGAACGAACCGGCGGTAGATGTCATCCAGCGCGCGCCGATCGAACTGGTAGCCTAGCTGCTCGCATCGGATGCCCAGCGCGTGACGCCCTGAGTGCTTGCCCAGGACCAGCTTCGAGTCAGGCACGCCCACGGACCTCGGCGTCATGATTTCATAGGTCAGTGGATTCTTCAGAACGCCGTCCTGATGAATGCCCGCCTCGTGAGCAAACGCGTTGCGCCCGGTAATCGCTTTGTTCGGCTGCACCGGCACTCCGGTGATTTCGCTCAGCACCTGACTGGAAGCGAAAATCTGCTCGCTCACCACGCCGGTCTCGTACGGATAGCGGTCCGGCCGCGTCCGCATCGCCATCACAATCTCTTCCAGCGATGCATTGCCCGCCCGTTCCCCAATTCCGTTGATCGTGCACTCCACCTGCCGCGCGCCCGCGCTCACCGCCGCCAACGCGTTGGCCACGGCCATCCCGAGGTCGTTGTGGCAGTGTGCCGAGATCGTAACTTTTTCGATTCCGTTTACACGTTGCCGGATGGTCGTGATCAAATCCGCAAATTCAGAAGGCACGGTGTAGCCAACGGTATCAGGAATGTTGAGCGTAGTCGCGCCCGCTTCCACCACGGCTGTCAGCACGCGGCAGAGAAATTCCGGATCCGTTCGCGTAGCGTCTTCCGGTGAAAACTCCACGTCCTCGCAAAGAGATTTCGCAAAGCGCACCGCATCGCGCGCCTGCGCCACGCACTGATCGCGCGTGATCCGCAGTTTGTACTGCAGGTGAATGTCCGACGTCGCCAGGAATACGTGAATCCGCGGACGCGCCGCGTCCTCTAGGGCTTCCCAAGCCCGCTCGATGTCAGGCCGGCAGGCCCGCGCCAGGCCCGCGATAATGGGCCGGCGTACCACGGCGGCGATCGCCTTCACCGATTCAAAATCGCCGTCGGACGCAATCGGAAATCCGGCTTCGATCACGTCCACACCCAGGCGGTCGAGCTGATGGGCTAGGCGCAGCTTTTCCTGCTGGTTCATGCTGCAGCCGGGCGACTGCTCCCCATCGCGCAGCGTGGTGTCAAAAACCGTGATTCGGGCACGTTCCGCGGTCATGATTTCCTCATTGCGAGACTAATAATCTATCCTACGGGTCAAATCCGTAGAAGCAAAACTTATTATTTTATAGTTATGATCAGTTCCGGTTGTACAATCAGTATTCCTAATGAATCAGTAAGAATCCATTAAGGAGCGTCGGATGGAGCTTTCCCAACTCGAAGTCTTCCTGGCCGTCGCCCGCGAGCGCCGTTTTTCGCGCGCCGCCGAAAAGCTTTTCCGTACCCAGTCGGCCGTCAGCCAGACCATCCGCAAGCTCGAAGACGAACTGGGCGAGGCGCTCTTCGACCGCTCCTCGCGCGAAGGCGTTCTCACCGATGCCGGCAGGGTTCTCTACGAGTATGCGGAAAAGCTCATCAACCTGCGCGCTGAAGCCTCCGAGTCGCTGAACGAGCTGCGCGAGCTGCAAAAGGGCAAGCTGATCATCGCCGCCAATGAATTCACAGTGCTCTATGTGCTGCCTGTGCTGGCCGAATTTCGCCGTCTGCATCCCATGATCAAGATCACCGTCGAGCGCTCCCTGAGCAGCCGCATCCCCGACGAAGTTCTGCGCTACAGCGTTGAATTCGGCGTCATTTCCTATGAGCCGCAGGAAGCCAGCCTGCAGTCCGTCGTTGTCTATCTCGACGAACTCGTCTTCGTCGTCCCGCCGCGACACCCGCTGGCCTCAGCCAAGCAGATCAGCATCCGGCAGCTTGGCGCGGAGTCGTTCGTCGCTCACATCGTGTCGTCACCGTACCGCGAGAAAGTCATTCAGCTCTTCAAAACGCACAAGACCCCGCTGCACATGGATCTGGAACTCCCTACGCTGCAGGCCATCAAGCAGTTCGTCGCCATGGGGAGTGGAGTTGCACTTGTGCCCGAAATCAGCGTCGAGACCGAACTCGTGCGCGGAGAGCTGGTGCGCATCCCCGTGCGCGAACTGGAGCTGAAGCGGAAGTTGCGCATCATCTACCGCAAGGATGCGAACCTGTCGCATGCAGCGCGGGCATTTCTGAAAGTGGCTGAAGCCGTGGCTAGGGAGCGAGAAGGGCGTTACCGCTTTCAGCGCGAGAATTAGCAGCTGGCACTGGTAAAGAGCTGCTGTTCGCGGAAAGAATCCAGGGCTGCATCGACAGACGGATGCACCTCGAGCACACGGTCAAGATTGGTCAGGCCGAGCAGATTTCGCACCAACGGATTGGGACCCGCAAACTTCAGGTCCACACTTTTTCCCCTCGCCCGGCTTTGCATGGCCCACGTTTGCAGCAAGGCCAGTTCGCCCAGCCCAGCGCCGTCGATACTGCTGACGCAACTCAGGTCGAGCACGATCCCGCTCGTCTCTGCCAGCGCTTCGCCGGCCAGCATTTGGCCAACCAGCCGCGAGAGCGCAGCCGCTTCATCGCGATACACGATGCGGCCCTGGCAGCACACGATGATCACGTCGCCTTGCTTGCGCGTTTGCAGATTCAGTTTCAACTTCGTTTCCTTCCCCAGTTCTGTGGCGGCCAGGCCCGGCCACTGTTCCCACGTTTGCCAGTTTGTCCCCATCAGTTGCATGCTAATAGATAGACGCTTGTGAAGGCCGTTTGGCATCATAAAAGTTCGTTAAATTTTCGCTGCGTTCGCCCGCTTCGGCACACGGGAACAAATTTTGTCAAGCGGGACATCTTGGCCATCCGGTACACTGCATCTAACGGATTTCATTGGCTCGAGTGATCATTTTGCCGGCATTTCGCCGGGGAGGAATTATTCTTGTCTAAGACCGCTGCCGTGGTAGTGCTGGCGCTGGTTGGGCTGCTCTTCTTCTCAATTCCGATGTCGGCGCAGATACTCGCCCGCGGCAACGTCTTCGCCGGCGTTTCGTATGGCCAGTTCTACGATGTGACGACTCCGCAGTCCGTTAAGGGCTGGAACGGTTCGGCCGAGGACCTTCCCTTCGCCCGCTTACCGCATCTCGGCTTTGTGCTCGACGCCAGCGGTTACTATCGCACCGGCATTACGCAATACAACGGCCTCTTCGGTCCTCGTCTCTCCGGCACTTGGGGCAAATGGCATCCGTTTGTTAACGCCATGGGCGGAGTGCAGCGGCTCAACTCTAACCACTTTCTCTACACCCACTATGCCATCGACTTCGGCGGCGGCATCGACTACAAACTTCCCTTTAAGAGCTTCGCCTGGCGCGTACAGGGCGACTTCATTCACACCCACTACCTAAGCGCCAATCAGAGCGACTACCGTGCCTCCACCGGCCTTGTCTGGAGATTTTGATCTGATCACCGATGGACGCCGCCTCGAATGATTGGCATCGTCAAATCATTGGCATCAGAACTCACTGCTCCGCTCATCCAACAACTTTCCACCTTTGTGCGGGTTTAGCACCACAGACCGGAGGAGATTCATGCGCAAACGTCTGATCATCGCGCCTGCTGTCTTGTTGTTCATCGGGCTCCTTGCAGAAATGGGTGTGGCTCAGGTGCCGACATCGGGGAACGTATACTTCGGCTATACCTACTACAACACCGATCTCTCGCTCAATCGCGGAAACCTCAACGGCTGGCAGGGAACTCTTGAAGGCAAGCTCTTCCCCTATCTCGGAATTGTGGCCGACCTGACCGGGCACTACGGGACGTTACATTTCGGGACAGCCGGGACGCCACCGTGCCCCAGCAGCGGTTGCTTAAGTGAAGATGCCAGCGCGCATGTCTACGAAGCCATGTTCGGACCGCGCATCGGAGTGCCGATCGGCAAATTTCGCCCGTTTGGCCAGTTTGAGGTTGGCGTTGCGCACGTCAATACGAATGGCTTCGGGTCCAACACGTCGTTCGCGACAGCCATCGGCGGAGGGTTGGATTATCGCCTTTTTCGTCCCATCGCGTGGCGTTTCCAGGGCGACTACGTGCACACCAGCTTTTTCGGCACTGGGCAGAACAACTTGCGCCTGTCGACCGGCTTGGTGCTGCGCTTCTAAGAGCGTTCCCCGGTTGCGTTTGAAAGGGCGCGGTTTTAACCGCGCTGCGGCGCAGCAAAAAGAAGGTGGGGGCTTTAGCCCCTGAGGTTCGCAGGCTTCGACTTCCCTCCAAGAAAAAGCAGGATTCAGCTGGTTGGCTGAATCCTGTTTTCTGTGGCCACGTACAAAATTGAGGCGCTGCGCGGCGTCTAAGCCGCGCCCCGAAATCCTGAGCGAAGCGAAGGCCTCTAGCCGGATTGCGGCGTAATTTCCGCCGCAATAATCGCGCGTCTGGCTCGCTACCGCATTCCCTACGCGCGCGTCCGGCTGCCGTTCGGCTCCGACCAATAATTGTGGTCGCGGAGGAAATGTTTCTCGTTCCAGAAATTCATCGCCGTCCACAGGAACAGCCAGCCCACCCGCAGATGTCCCATTCTCTGGAATCGCCGATTCGTCGTGTACACTCCGCCGCGCACGATAGCAAACCGTCTGCGCTCGATCTGCTGGCTCAGCCGGTAATCTTCAGCGTAGCGAATCTGTTCGTTGAAGCCGCCCAGTTCGCGGAATCTCTTTACGTCGAACAACATGAACATGCCGGTGGCAAACGGACGGTGTATCCACGACAGATACTGGAAAAAATCGTTCCCACGATAAAACAGCTTGTCCACCCAGTTTCCTTCGCGGCACAGAATGTTCGTCGTGACCAGGTGCAGCTGCCGCGCTTGCGCCTTTTCGACGCACCGGCGAATCAGGTAAGGCTCGGCCAGTTCGATGTCGGCGTCGAGAAACAAAACGTAGGGCGTATCCGCCTGGGCCGCGCCCTGATTGCGGCCCACCGACGGCATCCCGCCGTGAATTACGCTAACGTTCAACCGGTCGCGGAAGCTGAGAACGATTTCTGGCGTGCCGTCGGTCGAACCCGCGTCAGCGACCAACACCCTCGTACTCGACATCTTCGAGTAGTCCTGAGTCGTCAGCGAGGTCAGCAAGCGCGGTATCAGCTTCGCCTCGTTCTTCGCCGGAATCACGATCGTCAGCTCGTTCCCGTTCTCCATTTTCGACGTAGTCATGAATCTGCACCCCCTCTTCGTCGATCGTCAGATAGGTGAGCCGGGAATCCACCCAGCCCCCCGAGTTGTAATACTCAATGCCGTCCTTCTCCGTGTGCAGCGCTTCGTGCGTGTGACCGCAGAAAATGCGGTCCGCCCCGTGATGCCGCGCATACGACAGAGCCCCCTCCGCTACCTTCGAGGACATGCGCAGCCAGCGCGTGTTCAGCCGGTCAATCATCCGCGCAATCGGTTTGCTCTTGAAATCCAGCTTCTGCAATAGCAGATACAGCGACGTCGCGACCCGGCTCAGCGTCACACGGCTCACCTGAAAGCCATCGAATTGGTGGCCGTGCACCGCAATGTGCCGCAAGCCGTGATATACCCACTTATACCGCTGATAAACCCTCACCCCCACCAGGTGCGACATGATGTTCGCCAGCCCGTGGTCGTGATTGCCTTCAACCCACACGACTTCGATCTTGCGCTTCGGATTCGACAGCTTCCGGATATACCCCAGGAACTTCCAGTGCTCCTTGGTCAGGCGCGCGAAGTTCAGGTCGGCGAAAATGTCGCCCAGCAGAATCAGCCGCTCGAAGCGGTTTTCCTTCAGCACGCGCGTAGCCTCGCGCGCGTGGCTGGTCTCCGCACCCAGGTGCAGGTCCGAGAGGATCAGCGTGTTGTAGACATGCGGATCCATATTCCTAATCTATTAACAGCGGATTGTTACTGGATGATTAACATTGCATCAATATTGGTGCATAGAGGTAACTACCGAAGTAACGCCGCTGCAGGGCTTACTGGCCTTTCGTAACGTTGCCTTCGAATATAGGAATCCTATACTCCGAACATCGGATTCCTATATTGCAGCTTTGAGCGGACTGGGCAGAAACCGATCACTTTGAAGGCGACCATGACCAAACGCATCAGCTCGAAAATCGCGCGCGGAAGCGGCGAACTCGCCATCCTGTCGCTGCTCGCCCAGCAACCGCTGTATGGCTTCGAAATCGCCCGCCAGATCGGCGAACGCACTGGCGGCGCGCTGCAGTTCACCCTTGCCTCCCTCTATCCGCTGCTCTACGAAATGGAGAAGCGCGGATGGGTCGAGGGTCATTGGCAAGCCAACCAGGCCGGCCGCGACCGCCGCTACTACCGCCTCACCAGCGCTGGCCGCAAGCAACTCACGCCGCTGCGCGAGGAGTGGCGCTCGTTCTTCCATGCACTCGACCGCCTCGCAGGTGTGAGCCATGCCTGAACCAATGAAGCCTGACTGGATGCAGATCGTCCGCGAGCGTCTGGCCGGGCCCCGATCCTGCAGTCAGGATGTCGTCGCCGAACTCGCCGCTCACCTCGAAGAAGTGTACGAAGAAGCGCGTGCGACCAGGTCCAGCGAAAAGGCCACGCAGCTCGCCCTCGAACAAGTCGATGACTGGGAAGTCTTGGCAGACAAAATTACACGCGCCAAATCTCAGGAGGATTCCATGAACGATTCCACCATGAACCGCCGCACCAAAACCATCCTGTTGCCCGCTACCGCCATTCTGTTCGTCGTCGGCCTGACGCTGCTCTTTCTGGACCGCGCGGCCCTTGTCCAACGGCTCATCTGGATCGCGTGCATGGTGCTGCTGCTCTGCGCCGTCAAGTCTGAGGCGAATCGCCTCAACCTGCGCACCCGGTCCTTATGGTTTCCGGGGTTCGTCAGCCTCTTCACGGCGGGAATGTTGATGTTTGCCGAAGAGATCGTTCTGGTGCACGATGCTTCCTTCTACTTCACCGACATCGCCTTACGGCCTACTCACCTGATCTCTGGACTGCCGCGCTGGTTCTACATCACGTGGCTGCTCGCCCAGGTGCCGTGCGGAGCATTCGGAGCATACCTGTCCTCCCGTGGTGGCGGAAACCGCGCCGCGCGCATGATGGCCGGTGCGTTTCCCGCGCTCGCAATGTTTTTGCTCTGTGGCCTGGTGATTCCGATCAGTGCGTTCTTCGAGCACAACACCTTCGCGCTGAGCCATCCATCCCGCTTGGCAAGCGGTCTCTTGATCTGGGCGGCAGCGCCTGCGGTTACGTTGATGCTGGGAGCTGCGCCCTTCCTCACGGAGTCAAATCTGCGGCGAGCGTAATAGGCAAGGGGCTGCCCCACGCTCGTCTGTTCCTTGCGACAGGGTGGGAACGAACAGGTGATAAGGAAAAATGCTCAGTGCGCCGGCGGCACGTACTCTTTCGGCTTGGCCGATCCTTCACCGAAGAAAAACGCCTCCAGCTGCTTCACGATCACTTCCTGATCCTCGCGCCGCGCCGGGTTCAGCCGATATTCGTTCAGCAACATCTTGCAATGCTCCATCCACATGCGCCACGCTTCCTGGGACACATTGTCATACACTTTCTTTCCGAGTTCGTTGTCGAAGGGCGGCTCGTCCAGCCCGGGCATCTGCCTCTTGAACTTTACGCAAAAAACCGTGTGCTCCATAACTCCCTCAATCCTCAGATCAACTGCTCACCGATCTTGGTGGGCCCACCAGGATTTGAACCTGGAACCAACAGATTATGAGTCTGCTGCTCTAACCGTTGAGCTATGGGCCCGCAAGCTCAATCTAGCACAATCGCCAGCCCACAACTCCTTGCAGCGCACGTCGCAGGCGTGAGACCTCAGACCTTGGACCCTGGTTTCGCCAGCAGGAACACAGCCTTACGCTCGCGGTCCGCGGTCCGACGCCCGGTTTTCTAGTGCGCTACCGCCTTCTCTGCGCCGAGTCCGGTGTTTGACCGCACCAGCAGTTCGTTGAACTTCTCCTCTGCCGTTGGTTCGCTACTGATCAGCGTTCCGATAATCGCGCCGACAAATCCCAGCGGAATGCTCAGAATACCGGGATTCTCCAGCGGGAACCACGCTTTGGCCTGAATCAGGTGCCGCGCGGTGCCCGTCACCGTCGGCGGATCGACCGCCATCAGGCTCGGGCTGACTAGAATCAATCCGATCGAAGCCAGCAGTCCGACTGCCAGTCCGGTGACTGCGCCGACCGTATTAAAGCGCTTCCAGAAGATGGAAAGCACGATCACCGGAAGGTTCGCAGACGCCGCCACGGCGAAGGCAAGCGCCACCAGGAAGGCGACGTTGGCCGTCGGTCCGAGCATGATGGCAATCCCGATGGCCACCGCGCCCACCACGAACGCCGAGATGCGCGCCACCAGCACTTCTTCGCCCGGCCTGCGCTCCACGCCGTTGTGAATCACGTTGGTCCAGAAATCATGCGAGAACGAAGTCGTCGCGCTGATCGTCAGACCTGCAACTACGGCGAGAATCGTGGCAAACGCAATCGAGGAAATGAACGCGAAGAAAATATTCCCCGCCAGCGCCTGCGCCAGCAGCGGCGCACTCATGTTCGTGCCGCCGTGTCCCTTGATGAAATCGGGGCCGACAATCGTCGCCGCTCCGAATCCCAGAAAGGTGGTCATGATGTAGAAGCTGCCGATCAGCACCATGGCCCACACCACGCTGTTGCGTGCCGTCTTCGCATCGGGCACGGTGTAGAACCGCACCAGAATGTGCGGCAGCCCGGCCGTTCCGAAGATAAGCGCCAGCCCCAGAGAAATCAGATCCAGTGGACCATAAGGCGGCTTGTAGCGTAGTCCGGGCGTGAGGAAATCTTTCACGACCACTGCGCCCTTGGCATCGTGATACGTCACCTGCCCGATGGCTCCGAAGAATTGCCCAAAGCTGAAGTGGAAGTGCGCCATCACCAGAATGCTGAGCAGGACAGTCCCCGCCATCAACAAGACCGCTTTGACGATCGGCACGGACGTGGTCGCCAGCATGCCGCCAAAGACCACGTAGACGATCATCAGGATGCCCACCCCGGCCACCACCTGGTTGTAAGTAACCATGTTGCCGAGCAGCAGTTTGACCAGCGCGCCCGCGCCCACCATCTGCGCGATCATGTAAAAGGTGCTCACTGTCAGCGTGCTCAGCGATGCCATGGCCCTCACCGGCCGCGGCTTCAGCCGGTAAGCCAGCACGTCAGCCATGGTGTATTTCCCGGCGTTGCGCAGCGGTTCTGCGATCACCAACAGCACCGTCAAGTATGCGACCAGCCAGCCAACCGAGAAGATGAAGCCGTCGTAACCCTGAAACGCGATGATGCCCGCGATACCCAGAAATGACGCCGCGCTCATATAGTCGCCGGCCACCGCAATGCCGTTCTGCCAGCCTTTGATCTGGCTCGCGGCAAAATAGGCGCTCGCCCCGGCCGAGCGCCGCGAGGCCCAATAGGTAACGCCCAGGGTGATCGCAATAAACACCAGGAACATGACAAGTGAGATATTCATAACCTACTTGCCTCCTTTGGCGTTCTCGGCCTTCTCCAGAATGTCTTTGGAGAGCCGGTCAAAACCATTCGCGGCCTTGACGTACAAGCCCGCGATGATCCACGCCACAAAGAACTGCGACAGAGCGAACAGGTAGGCCAGATTCACGTCCAGAACCTTGGTGGACATGAGCTCGGGCGCATACCCGACCAGAAGGAGTAATGCGAAGTAGTAGACGACGAAGAAGATGAAAGCCGGCACGATGAAGGTTTTCTTCGTCGCCATCAGATCCTGGAACTGTCTGCTGGCGGCAATCTCATCCCAACTGGATTTCTCAGCCTGATACTGCTTGGGCTCGGTGATTCCAAAATTCCTTGCGGCGTTTCCCATAGGATCCCCTCTTATGTTCGGCGTTCATCCTGTCGTTTTCGAACCGAGTCTGCCCATGACGCAGTTGCCCAGATCATCCGCGCAAGAAAACAGGAGCAAACCCGGCGGATTTCTCCCCGAAGATTTGCTCCCGCGTTCAGCTGAACTCCAGTTCTTAGTCTTCTTTCCCGAACTGCTTGATGTCCTCGGCGACTTCGCCGACGGCAACCGGTTCTTTGCCTTGCACCATCTCGCGGACTTTCTCGACCACATCCGGATTGGCCAGGGTAGTAATGTCCCCGGTTGCACCGCGATTCGAAATGGCGGCGAGGATGCGGCGCATGAGTTTGCCGGAACGCGTTTTCGGCATATCCGGAACGATGTGGATGTGTTTCGGCCGGGCAATCTTGCCAATGATGGTTTCGATTGCCTTGTTGACGGTGTCCAGAATCTCCTGACTGGGCTGGATTCCCGGCTTGAGGGCGATATAGACCTCGGGCACGCGGCCCTTGATCTCGTCGACCACCGGCACGACCGCCGCTTCTGCCACCTCCGGAACCGTCAGGCAGGCGGACTCGATTTCCTTGGTGCCCAGGCGGTGACCGGCTACGTTAATAACATCATCTACGCGTCCCAGAATGCGGAAATATCCGTCCACGGCAAGCACGGCTCCATCGGCCGCAAAATACGGCCAATCCTGCCATCTCTTGCTCTTGGGGTCCTTGCAGTATTTCCGGTAGTACTGATTGACGAAACGCTCGCGATCGCCCCAGATCGTCTGCATGATGCCCGGCCAGGGATTGCGAATGCAGATGTTTCCTGCCTTCCCAGATCCGGCGGGTACTACTTCGCCCATTTCGTCGAGGATCTCCGGGTAGATTCCCGGCATCCCCGGCCCCGCGCTGCCGGGCTTCATCGGATCCAGTGCAGGTTTCGTGCTGCACAGGAAACCTCCGTTTTCAGTCTGCCACCAGGTGTCGACAATGACGGCTTCCCGTTTGCCCACGGTGTTGTAATACCACCGCCAGACCTCGGGCTCGATCGGTTCTCCCACCGTGGTCATGTGCTTGAAATGGTAGTTGTACTTGGTGGGTTCATCGTGGCCAGCTTTACGCAGCATACGAATCGCCGTGGGAGACGTGTGGAAGATGTTTACGCCCAGCCGCTCAGCGATGCGCCACACTCTGCCGGCATCCGGATAGGTGGGAACGCCTTCGTAGATGACGCTGCTCGCCGCCAACGCGAGCGGGCCATACACAATATACGAGTGACCCGTGATCCATCCGATGTCGGCCATGCACCAATAAACATCCTCGGGGTGAATATCCTGAATGTACTTCGACGTGCCTGTCACATAGGCTAAGTAGCCGCCGGTGCGATGTTGGCATCCCTTGGGCTTGCCGGTGCTGCCGCTGGTGTACATGAGAAACAGCGGAGCTTCGGCGTCCATGGGAATGGGAGCTACGATTTCGCCCGAGTAGTTCGGCAGGATTTCGTCAATCCAGAAATCGCGGCCTTTCACGAAGGGCGAGGCGGAAGCATTCTGGCCGGCGTGCCGCCTCCACACCAGAACCTTATCCAGTTTGTGCCCTTCCTTGCCGGAAACCTCGAGCGCAATGTCAGCGGCTGCTTTGTGATCGAGCAGCTTGCCATTGCGGTAATAGCCGTCCATCGTAATCAAAACATGGCTGCTGGAATCGGCAGCGCGCATGCCGCATGCCTCGCCGCTGAAGCCGCCAAATACAACGGAGTGAATGACCCCAAGGCGGGCGCAAGCCAGCATGGTGATCGGCAACTCGGGAATCATGGGCATGTGAATGGTGACGCGGTCTCCCGCCTTCAGTCCGCAAAAATCGCGCAGCAGGGCCGCAAATTCATTCACCCGCACATACAGTTCGCGATATGTCACTGCTATCGGCGCCTCGCCTTCCGGCTCTGGAACAAAGATAATTGCCGCTTTGTTCTTGTACTTGGCGAGATGCCGGTCTATGCAGTTGTAGGAGGCATTAATCTTGCCGCCGACGAACCACTTCCAGAACGGCGGATCGCTGGTGTCGAGCGTGGTGTGCCAATATTGGTCCCAGCTCAACATGTCCGCGTATTCCCGGAAGCATTCCGGATACTTCTCTTCGCTGAACCGGTTGAGGATGTCGGGATCGGCCATATTTGCCTGGCCGATAAACTTCGAAGAGGGATAGTAGTATTCTTCCTCCCTCCAGTGAACTGCGATTTGGGCCTCGCTCGTAGTTACTACCTGTTGGTTTGGAACAACGTTCCGCATAGCCATATCATTTGCCCTCGTATGCTGAATTTGTGCCGCACTGCTTGCAAGCTCCGCCACCGTGTCATCGGATGGCGGAGTCAATCAGAATCCTGCCGCTCTATCTGAAGCTCCGGAACGTTAAGCCGCCGCCGTCGCCTTCCCTCCCACTGCGCTTCCTGCAGGCGCTTCCGGGCGCTTGGCCAACAGTTCGCAGAGCAGCGCAACTGCCGCCAGAATGGCCGCGGTGTAGAACGCCATCTGGTAGTTGTGGTACTTATCGAACATCCAACCGCCGATGCGGCCCCCAAGCAGGCCGGCTACGCCCCAGGCAGTGAACAGCATTCCGTAGTTGATGCCCACGTTCTTGGTGCCCCAGAAATCGGCTGCCGTTGCGGCGTTGACCGAAAGCTGTGTGCCATAGCACCAGTAAACGATGAACAGCATCACGAACAGGGCTACCACGTTACCGCCCACGTAATACAAAATGGGCATGGCGATCATGGAGATACCTATCATCAGGCGTAACACGTTGATGCGGCCCAGGTGGTCCGACATCCAGCCGGAAAGAATTCGTCCTGACGCGTTGCCCACAGCTCCCACGACCAGGCCAAAAGCAGCCAGGGTGGTACCAGGTATGCCCACGCTTTTAGCAAACGGCACTAACTGGCTGATGACCATCAGTCCGGCCGCACAGCCAAACGCATACGCCACCCACATGAAGTAGAACGTCGGCGTGCGCAGCGCCTCACCGGGGCTGAAGTCATAGGTGGTAGCGGCAGCCTTGGAAGCCGGAGCGGGCGTCCAGCCGGCCGGCCTGTAGCCCACAGGCGGGTTCTTCAGCAGGAACGCACCAAATACCGTCATGACAAGGAAGATCACGCCCAGGATTTGGAAGGTTGTACGCCAGCCAAAGGTGGGGATCAGGTAGCTCGCAGCCAGCGGGCCGAAGATTGCCGACCCCGCTCCGTATCCGCCCACCGCCAGTCCTACTGCCAACCCGCGCTTGTCGGGGAACCATTTGGACATGACGGGAATCGGTGTCGCATAGCCACAACCGTTCCCCAATCCTCCAAGGACGCCGAAAAAAATGAAAAACTTGGTTATGCTGTCGGCGGAAGAACAGAGGAAAAAGCCAAGGCTTACTAGAATCGCGCCGGCGATGGAAATCTTGAAAGGCCCAAGTTTGTCCTGAAGCCGGCCGGCGACAATGAACGTCAGCGCGAAGACCACCACTGCAATAATGAATACGTTGGACGTATCAGCCCGCTTCCAATGGAATTCTTTTTCCAGCGGGGCTACAAACACACTCCAGGCATACAGCGAGCCCAGGGCCAAGTTCATGGAGACCCCGCCGACCACATGCCACCAGCGATTGAGATGAGACTCGGTTGCATCTTGAGTAGCCACTGTTTTTTCTCCTTTACCAATGAGTTGCGAACCAGGAGCCATCTCCTGCGTTGCTTCCCAACAGGCAACCCGGCTCGTCCAACGCGGATTTCTTCGAGCCCAACCAGACGTACAGAAAAGTGCTACTGCGCTTTCTCCAAAACTGCGTTTACGGTTAATTCCGATCCCGGAGACACCGTCAGTTCCCGCTTCCACTGCGCGAACCCGGGCAACGACACTTCCACCGTGTGATTGCCGGTGCTCAGGGTCAGAACCGACGGCGTACTGCCCACATATTTTCCATCCACTGTGACTTCAGCCCCCGGAGGGCTCGAACTAAAACTGCACTTCACCGTTCCCTGCGTTGCGCTTGCGCTCTGTGCAGCAGGTGTCGACTGGGTTGCTGACACTGGCGGGACTGCGGCCGGGACCGGCGCTGGCGCGGCCTGCGATGCGACCGGAGCCGGGGTCGTCACCGCAGCTGTGTTTGCCGGGGCCGAACTCGCGGTCGAGCTTGTGGTCGTCGCTACCGCCGCCGGCGCTGGCTGTCCCGCCAAGTAGGTGTACATCTGCTGGCGCACTTTGCCTTTGTCATCGGCGTAGTACACGCTGATCCCGCGCTTTTCCCGCCGGGCGTCAAAACTCTGCCCCTTGGGCAGCGGAATGCACCTCGACCATTTCGATTCCACCGCGCAGCTCACGCGAAACGGAGGCTGGTTGCCTTCCTGCACCAGTAAAGTATTCGTTACCTGCGCACTCTTGCTGTTATGGCAATACGCATCAAAGTTGACCTGATCGCAATTGATGGGAACGCCGCTGTCGCCAAGCGAGACTGAATGAGTTTCTGAATCCACCACCGTGATCCGGATCAGGGTGTTCTTGACCGCTGCGTAGGCAGACACGCATGCCAGCAGGAGACCCACTTGCACAACGGCAATTCCGCACCGATTCATGAAGGCTCCTCTGAATCCTGCCGATTCAGCCGTGCGCGCCGGTTTTGCGGTGGTACTGGAAACCGGCTCAAGTGCGGCCAACATTGTCCTACCGGAAGCGGCCCTGCGCAACTGGTTCTTTCGTTCCGCGGACCTTATTAGAGGACGGCCCCGGCCCGGGTTTTCCCGACCGAGACCGCCCTTGTTTCGACATTCTTCACGCCTCTAGACCTCCCGGCCTAGAACGCCTGCTTCTAGAACGTGAAGATCGGCCCGAACTCTGTGCGATGATCCTGCCACAGGTTGTCCAGTCCTCCGGCAATGTTGTACATAGCGCCCGGTTCGAGTCGTGTGCCATACACCGATTGCTCAATGCCGAACGTTACATACGGGTTTACCTTGTAGTACAGGGTCGCGGCGAAGACCTTGCCCATCAACAGCGGCAAGTTGCCTCCTGCATTGACATTGGCGGGGAAATCCAGGAAACGGTGTACCACCTGGTCCTTCCCAGCGTGGAAATAGAGGGTCCAGCCGGCGTTGTGACCTTTCGGATTGGCATTGAACCAGCGCGAAAGGGGCAGTCCGAGGTTGATAAATCCGCCAAAGCCCTGGATCGGCTTCTGGGGAGCAACTACCACCGTGCCGGTACAGGCTCCGGTGGCAAGGTTCACCGGCCCAGTGCACGCCAGCATGGTGGGTCCTGCAGCGCCCAGCGTGCCATCGATGGTCTGGAATTGGATTGGGTTCGACAGCCCGGCGATGTCTGTGTAGTACGTGTTGACCTGGCCGCCGAAGAAGAACCGCATGTCTGCTCCGCGGTAGGCGCTTCCGATCAGCGTGAACCAGCGCGTCGGCAGTTGCACGCCGATTTGGTTGCCGTACTGGGTGCTGGAAGCGGTAAAGCCGTTGGGGAACGCGGCCTCATAGGTGCACAGAACCGTGCCTGGCGTACAAGTAGCGTAATTGGCCGCAGCAGCGATCGCGGTACGCCTGGACTCAAATCCACTCCACAGGATCTGTGCCGGAGCAACCCCGGGCGCTTTATCCAGTTGGAACTGCAATGCCAGTCTGCCCTCGACCTCGGGTCGGCCCGAGTCGGCGCCTGCACGCTCGCCTTCCCCGAGTTGCGCCTCGAGACCGGAGAGGGTTCCGGAGAGTTTCAGGATTTGACCGCTGCTCGGCATCATGATCGCGAACGTGGGTGCCAGCTTGAAAGTGCCACCCAGTTTCTGCACCAAGCCGAACTGGAATTGCGGAGACCGCGTGTAGATATCCCCGTAGAAAGCTCCCAGGAACGTGGTTTCCAGAATGCTCGGCAGCACGCTGGATCCGAACAGGGTCCAGTCCTGCCCGCCTTCGAAGTAGAAGTCGGTTGCGTCGCTAGCGGCGTAATCCATGCGCGCCCAGGCCAGGCGCAACTGGAAGGCGTTGCTGCGGATGGAGGAAACGTCGCGATTGTCCACTTCGCTGAAGTTGCCTTCGTAGTCGCCTTCAATTTTGCCAGTAAAGGTCAGCTTCGGCGAAGAATCAGGCCATTCGAAGTTCGCCCCAATGCGCGTGGAACGCGCTTTGAGGTGAAATTCCGGATCCTGCGTGGGGCCAGTACTGGTAACCGCCGTCGAGTTCAAGAACAATCCGATGAACGGAAAGTCGTCCCCGTTCGGCGCGCTCGTATCCTTGGCGGCCGTTGCCTTGATGAAGCCATACGGCGTCATTTTCACCGGTCCCATCTTGAAGGCCGCGGCCAGACCATCCTTCTTCGGCGGATCGACCGGCAGCGTGCGTAGAGGAGCGATAGCCGGTACCACGGCCGGTGGCGGCGGTGCGTCCGCCGGAAGCGCGGCCACAGGTGGGGATGCCGGTGCGGCTGCTGGCTGTGGAGTCGCTACGGCGACGGCAACCGTCGCAGGAGCAGCCTCGGCTGCCGGCGCAGGCGCCGCTGGCGCTGCAGCCAGATCTGATGCGCTGACCACGCCCTTGCGGGTGAGCACGTCCACCAACAACTGAACCTCGGACCCCGCGGGCGCTGCCTCGATCGACTTCGCCTCCGCGGGCGAAAGAACTCCCTTCATCACTAATACGCCCAGCAATGCAGTGGTGTTAGTTCCTGCGGCTGGGGTTAAGGTTGGGGTCGGGGTGGGATTGGCAGCGGCAGGCGCCGGCTGCGCGGCGGGGTTGGCGGTGGCTGTGGCTTCCGGGGTGGCTTTTGCGTCCGCGGCGTCCTTGGTCCCTGCCAGGACCGGCGCGACCGACACGGCGGCGAGTAAGGCACTACAAATCCATTGGCTCAACGGCATAAACGATTTTTCCTCCTTGACCGGGGGGCGGTGTCATTCGAATGAGGTCACGGTAATGTCCAGCGCTGCCGCGCGCGGGGCTTGCCGACTGTGCGCGCGACGGCCGGTCCCAGGTTTGGGACCTCGTGCCTGGTCCGAGTTTGGTTCTCTCAGACGGTACAGGGGAGCAACACTAGGACGGATTCAACATGGGAAGATGTAAGTGTGCTCACCTAGGGTTGTGATTTGTATCACGATAGGACACTCGACAGTCAAGTACTTCTTGCTCATCTGCTTGTCTGTGATCCGTTCTGGGACTCTTTACACCACCGATTTCGACTACCTCCACCCGCCTCTCCTCCTCGCCCAGCCGGTCCCCTCAAGGCAGCCCGCCACCTCTTCCCTTCATGTTCTCTTGGAGTAAAAACACAGGGCATTGTGATCTGAGTCACTGCCTGCTCTTCGGGATGGCAGCAGAATCCCCGTCATCTTGTAGGCTGCCGCCCTGTGTCGGCGCAGCCAGCCATTGCAAAAAAAAACGAGGAGAAGCCACGATGCAGCTCTCGAATCCGAACGTAGACCGGTGGGTCAACGACGCCCGGCAAGATCCTGAAACCTTCTGGGGCAGCGCAGCTGAACAGTTGCCCTGGTTCCGCAAGTGGGACCGCGTGCTCGAGTGGAATCGTCCGACTTTCAAATGGTTCGTCGGCGGTAAGACTAATCTCGCCTATAACGCACTCGACCATCACGTGAAACGCGGCTGGGGAGGCCACGCCGCCCTCGTCTACCTCAATGAGCGCGGCGAGCGCCGCGTCTTTACCTACGCCAGTCTGCTTGCGGAAGTCGAGCGCGCCGCCGCGGCGCTCCGCGGACTCGGCATCAACAAGGGCGACCGCATTACGCTCTACATGCCCACCTGTCCGGAAGCCATTATCCTCATGCTGGCCTGCGTCCGCATTGGCGCCATTCACTCCGTCGTCTTTGCCGGCTTCGGCGCGAAAGCGCTTGGCGACCGCGTTCAGGCCAGCGGCTCACGCCTGGTATTCACCGCCGACCTCACGTATCGCAAAGGAAAAGAGACGCGCCTCAAAGAGATTGTGGACGACGCACTCGCCACCACCGAAGCCGCCGTCGAGCGCGTGATCACGCTCAAGCGCAGCACTGCCCCGACTCCCATGAAGGCCGAGCGCGACATTTCCTGGGAGGAATTTCTGGCCCACGCCGCCGGCCACAGCGGCGACTACGTCGAGATGGAATCAAACGAGCCGGCATTCATCCTCGCCACTTCCGGCACCACTGCGAAACCTAAGCTCGCCATCCACACCCACGGCGGATATCAGGTCCACATTCACAGCATGGGCAAGTGGCTGTTCGCGCTCAAGCCCACCGATGTCTGGTGGTCCACCTCCGACATCGGATGGATTGTCGGCCATAGCTACATCGTCTACGCCCCGCTGATCGCCGGCTGCACCACCATCGCCTTCGAAGGCGCCCTTGACTACCCGCAGCCCGACAGCAACTGGAAGGCGCTGATGGAAGACTACCGCGTCACCGGCATCTTCACGTCACCCACCGCCGTGCGCCTGCTCATGCGTTACGGCGATTCGCTCGCGAGAGTCGACCATCGGTATCTCGAGCGAGTCTTCTGCGCCGGCGAAGTCCTGAACGCGCCTGCCTGGGAATGGCTGCAGCAGAAAATGTTCAAGGGCCGCATCCCCGTCATTGATCACATGTGGCAGACCGAAACCAGCGGCCCCATGTTCGGCAATCCCTACGGACTCGGCCTGCTGCCCATCAAGCCGGGGTCGGCAACCATCCCCATGCCCGGCATAGAGGCCGAAGTGATGAACCTGGACGGCAAGCCCTGTGCCGTGAACGAAAAGGGCATCATGGTCATCAAGCGCCCCTTCCCCGGTTTAACACCGGCCCTCTGGGGCGAGCCGGAGCGCTACGGCCGCGATTACTGGAACGTCATTCCCAACGTCTACTACACCGGCGACTCCGCTCAGATCGACGAGCATGGCTACGTCTGGTTTGCCGGACGCGCCGACGAAATCATCAAGATCGCCGGCCACCGCATCGGCACGATCGAAGTCGAAACCGCTCTGCTCACCCACCCCGCAGTCGCCGAGTCCGCCGTCATCGGCCGCCCCGACGAACTGCGCGGGGAGGTGATCTCCGCTTTCGTCGTCTTGCGCCAGGGAAACGTCCCCTCCGACGATTTGAAGAAACAACTACTCGATACCGTCCGCCACGAACTCGGTCCCGTGGCCGTGATCGGAGAACTCAATTTCGTTGATATGGTACCCAAGACGCGCAGCGGAAAAATCATGCGCCGCGTGCTGCGAGCTGTGACTCAGGACAAGAATCCCGGCGACATCACGACCATCGAAGACGAGGGTTCAGTCGAAGAGGTCCGCCAGGCCTGGCACCAGATGCGCGAGGAACTCAAAAGCGCTGGCTAGAGATGTTCGTGTAGAAGAGATGTTCGTGTAGGGACAGCCGCCCTCGGCTGTCAAGTCGAGCGCAGCTCGGCAGCGGTCTGCGTCATCCCGAAGCCCCGCGCCTTTCACCAGCGGGGCGATGGATCTCGTGTGCAGCTAATCCAGCGCTGCAGACAGGAATGGAACCCGTCCTTTGCGACGTTTAGGGTGGGGATTTTCATGAACCCACGCTGTTTTTGGCCGTAGGAAGTGGATCCCACCATCTAGCTCAATGAGTGTAATGGGGATGTTATGACAGGATGGAAACTTCCCAGCTAATCCTTCCAACGCGTTGCGGAAATGGACGCTGCGAACCCTCCCGCAATGCTGAGAATCGCGATAGCCGGTGGCATTTCGGAATGAAGAAAAGAGAACCCGATGACCGCGACCACGACACCCGTCCAGAATCTCCACTGGGGCTTTATCCTGAGCAAACCTTTCACATATTGCAAGCCTTCGGGATAGTCGGCGGGTGTAACGTTTTGCTGCCGCGCCCGAATTTCCGCTTCCCACTGTTCTCGTGATTGTTCTAATTGCTTGGACATCAGGCGTAACCCATGCAGTTTCTGCCTGCATTTTAGGCACACTCGGGGAAAACTCTGACTTACGCGCCTGCTCCCTTCCCCGTCTTCACCGCCGACTTCACCAACTCCACCAGCGACGGTACTGACTCCGGTTCGGTCAGCTTGCGTTCCGGCGGTGTTGCTCCGCCCTTGAATGCCTCCACCAGCATCTCGATCGCAAGGTCGGTATTCTGACGAACAAAGATCGTCGCCGCCAGCATTCCATTGCGCACCCACGCCTGCCCCGTCTTGGGCATGCCGTCGCATCCCGTGAACGGCAACTTCATCCAGCGCTCGCGCTCGCTCGGTGGAACTTGGCTGAACGCTTTTCTCGCGCCCATCGCCATGCTGTCGTCCTGCGCCCCGACCAGGTCGATGTGACTTTCCTGCGAAGTGCGCAGACGCAGCCACGAATTTACGGCGCGGTAGGCGCTTTCTTCCGTCCAGTTCCCGCGCATCGACTTCACCTGCACGTTCGCCGGTTTCGTCTTGTTCATCCCGCGCGTGCGTTCCTTCGCAGCCAGACTGTTTGGAGGCCCCTCGATATACAACACCGTTCCACCTTCCGGCAACAGCGCCGCAAATTGCTGCCCCTGAATCTTGCCGATCTCCTCGTGGTCCGAACTGATGCCAAACACTGGAACCTTGTACGTGCGGCGCAGCTCGGCCAGATAATCCGCTTCGTGGTTCAGCACAACCCACCCGATGCCCGCCGCCACAGCCGCGCGCGCCACCTGCGGAAACGCCGTCCCGCCCGCTGGTTCGAACATGATCGCGTCCGGACGTTTCACCGACGCGTCCTGGATGTATTGCAATAACTGCTGGCTTTGCTTCAGGGCATCGTTGTAGGCATGAACGATGGTCACGTCCACGCCCAGCCGCCGACCAGCTCTTTCCGCCGCAGCCGCCTGCTCCTGTTGGTAGTCGTTGTCGTTATTGGTCAGCGAAACCAGGAAGTTCAGTCGTTTCATGAGAGCATTCCAGCCTCGATCATAGCCGAGCGCTCATCGGAGCAAATCGTAACGACAGTAACCACGCGGCCAGTGTGGCTCGTTTTCGTCGCATGGGTTTTACCGGACCAGATGGTGCCGCAGCCGCGCAGCAGAGCGATGTGAAAGCCCGGCACGGCAGTGGCCGGTAAGTGCGGAGAAATGGGACCGAGTCCCGTAGGGACGGTACCTTGCCGAACTAAGGGTGTGAGCAATGCCGCGCTCTACGCGCCCGACGATGCGCTCTGCGCCGCATCTCCCAGATACGATTTCAAACTTGCATCCAGACTCGCGCGGCTCTCGTCCGACATTTCCACGAAACGGAAGGGCTGCATCCAACCCTGCGTCGCCCACATGGGAAACAGCATCTGCGCTTTCTCTCGCACCGTGGCTTCGCCGATGTGAAAGACCATCTCGACCTGCAGCTTCTCGTCAAGCGGCTTCTCCAGATGCACCACGCCCCCGGTCACCGACAACTGATGGATCGCCGCCCGCACGTCCCGCTTGTTCGGCAAGCGCATCAGCACCAGAACCGATCCGCGCAGCTTCACGCGAAACGGCCGCGACGTCAACTTGTTCTGAGCGGGAGTGGTCGCGGCGGTTGTCTGATCCGGGTCGGCCATACCGAGAGTATGGCAGGCAGTTGAAGGGAAAGCGAAGTTACCAAAGCGCCGACACCGCCGTCGAAAACGAGCCGAAGCTGATCTCCTCTACTTAACTTTACATTTGAGATGCCGCGCAGCGGCGAAAGAATGCAGCCCACGGCGTAAGCCGTGGGCCGTTGCCAGGAAGAGGAGCGAGCCCCGAAGGGGCGAAAGAAGGGCTCCAGACTACTTCTGTCCCGGATGGCTCTCCGTGCCTTCCGCAAACAAATTGTAGGGCCAGGCTTTCTTGTTGATCTTCAACTGCGGAGCCGTCGCCGCCGCTTCGCTGCTCGCAGCCGGTGGCACGGGCGTGTCGTGCGCCGCCATCTTCCAATCCTCCGGAGGATTGGCAATCCCCCACACGTTGCCGTGTGTGTAAAGCGCCGCGCCAATCAGATAAAACTTGCCATCGTTGCCGAGAGGCAGGCAATTGGCCACGCGCGCCGTCACGCTGCCTCCACCCGGCAACCCGCTCAACATGAGCGGAGTCTCGATCTCGAGCGCCTCGGAACTGCGGAATCCGCATCCCTGCGCGCTCACGATCAACACCACGCATTTTTCGCCGAACGGACGACGCCGATCCAGACTGATCACACTGACCGGAATCTCCACGCGGACGCGCGTGCTACGTCGGGTCGCTTTGGGTGTCAGAAGTTCCATGCCGAGCTCCGAGCAGCGTATCGCTCGTGGAAGAGATCCGTAAGAATTTGGGGGAGGCGCCGCACTTTTTATTGTGACAGACTTCACGCCCGCCGGATGGTGACAAAGGTAACCGGGACGTCGATACCACCGCGCATCACGTCGCATTCCGCCGCGCTTGCCGGATCCCCGCCCGGATTCCATTCGTCACAGCGCGAGCATAACCGGACTTATCCATCGCCGCCATGGTGGCTGCGGCAGTCCCTCCCGGCGTGGCCGCTTCGTGCAACAACTCGTCCAGACTCTGACCACTACGGCGCCAGTACTCGATTCCATCCGCCAGCGCATGTGCCGCCGCGATCAAAGCCGTGTTGCGATCGAGCCCTGCCCTCTGCGCCGCCGCAGCCAGCTTCGCCAGCGCATGATATCCGTGGCTGGGAGAGTACACTGCCGTAAGCGCATCCATCTGCTCTTCGCGCAACTCGAGCACCGGCCCCACTTGTTCAAAGAACTTCCGTACACGTGCGCGCTCCGCCTTCGAAACTCCTCGATCGAAACACAACGCCGTTAGTCCTTTTCCAATCCGGCATACCGGGCTCGGCATGGCGCGCACCCAACGCACCGGAGGCCCAAGCCAGGCTTGCAAATTCCGCAACGGCACGCCCGCCGCCAGACTGATGCACAACTTCGGCGGCGCCGCGCTGCAAGCTGCCACCTCAGCGAGCATCTCTTTCACCGACCGTGGCCGTACGGCGACGATCAACATCTCCGCGTGCTCGATCGCCGACTTCAAATCGCGCGCCAGCTCCACGCGCGACTCCCGCCACAGTGCCCGCAGCTTTTCCGCATTCCGATCGTAGGCAACGATCGTCCGCTTATCACCAGCCAGCCGCAGCCCCGCCGCCAGCGCACCAGTAATGCGCCCCGCGCCGAGAAACAAAGTGGTTTTCATCCTGAACAATGTGGGACAGCCGCCCTCGGCTGTCCGGCCGAGCGCAGCTCGGCAGCCACATCATCGGCTCGCCAGCCCGCCCGCCGTTTCGCCGCCGTCAATCGTGATCACCTGCCCGGTCACATACCCCGCGTCGTCCGATGCCAGATACGCGAACAACCCCGCAACCTCTTCCGGCGACGCATGCCGCCCGAGCGGAACCTTACGGTTCACCTCCTCAAGCATCGCGTCGGTGTATTCCGCCCGCTGCATCGGCGTGAGCACATATCCCGGAGCCACTGCGCACACCCGCACCTTCGGCGCCAGTTCGAGCGCCATCGTCTTGGTCAGCTCAATCACACCCGCCTTGGTCGCGTTGTAATCGGCATAGAAAGGCTGCCCGACAATTCCGTTCGTCGACGCCGTCTGCAGAATCACTCCCGAACCCTGACTTCCAGAAAAACGTTCCCACATATGCCGCGCCGCGGTCTGCGCCACGTAGAACACGCCCGTCAGGTTGACCGCCAGAATGCGCTCCCACTCCTCCGGCGTGATGTCCAAAAATTTATGCCGGATGCTGATGCCCGCATTGTTCACAACCACATCCACACCTTCGCCGCCCATCAGCAGGATCGCCTCCGCAAACGCCGCCTCCACCTGCATCAGATCGGTCACGTCGGCAATGATCGCCGAGAAGAAGCCAGCCGAAAGAACGCCGGCCGAGCCGCTCTGGCCCGCCATCTCGTGGCGCATCCGCTCGCAAGCCTCGGCATCGCGATCGAGCACGCACACCCGCGACCCCTCTTCCAGAAACCGCCGCGCCGTAGCCGCGCCAATTCCGCTCGCCCCACCGGTAATCAACACGCGCTTATCTTTCAATCCACGCATGAGTTCTCCTCACTTGTAAACTTTGTCATCCCGAGCGAGGCGCTTGTTGCCGAGTCGAGGGACCTAGGGGAGCCACCGCGCGCGACGCGCTCTTTGCGTCGCAACAAGCTCGAGGCGACCTTCCTTATTTGCCAATGAATCGCGCGCCTGGCTCGCATCCTTTTCACTCCCCTCTTCGCACCGCAATCGTATGCGGCACCGCCCGCAACTGCGCCATCAACTCCTCGTCGCACGCGCGATTGATGTCATAAATCGCATAGCCCAAATTCCCGCGCGTATCCAGCACCTGCCGCTCGATGTTGATCCCGCGGTCGGCCAGAATGTCGTTGATCGCCCGCAAAATGCCCGGCACGTTGTGATGGATATGCATCAGCCGGTGTGACCCCTCCTCAAACTCCAGATGGCAATGCGGCAGGTTCACGCTCAGCATCGAATTGCCCGTGCGCACATAGTCCACCAGCTTC
>JASHNU010000031.1 GCA_030041475.1 Candidatus Sulfotelmatobacter sp. | reverse complement strand
CAGGCCATTCGTCAGCTTCACGCCCAGCTGCAGCTTCACCGGAGCGTGCGACATGCGCAGCGCCTGCAGGTCGGTGTTGGCGACAATGAACTCGATGCCCTCCACGCCGGCATCGATCATGCGGTTCACTGCGTTACCACCTCCGCCGCCCACGCCAATCACTTTGATCTTGGCGTCGTTGCGCGCCTCTTCGTTGAAGCTGATGCGAATGCTGGAATCCTTGTTCATTGTGTCACCCCCGCGAAAATTATCCTTGAATCCCAACCGCCTACCTCAGCGGCTAAAGCCGCCTTTGACGTGGCAGAGCTTGCGGCGCGGCTAAAAGCCGCACCACTTCAAATCGCTCGTTCCAAATCGCTATCTCAATCGCCCTTTCAGACGAATGCCGGTTTAACTGGCGGCTGGGTACTGGCAAATGGTAACTGCCATTACGCTCCCACCAGCATTGCCTTCAATCTGGTTCCCCATCGGGTTTCTTGAAGTCCCCTCGCAATGCGGGCGCGCTGTCCGTAATTGACCATGCCGAGCAGGGTTGCGAACTCGGGTTCAGACAACGTCGACGGCATCCTGGCCAACGGCGTGGGCCATGACAGCCGCACCGCGCGCCGCAAGACTGATTCGGCCACATCGAAAATGCCCGGGAGCCGCGACGCTCCTCCGGTCAGCACCACGCCCGCGAGGCAGACTTCGTACATGCCGCTTTGGCGGAGCGCGTCGCGCATCATTTCGAATAACTCCCGCGCGCGCGGTTCAAGGATCTCTCCTACTAACCGCTGTGGCAGGAGGCGCGACGGCCGGTCACCGACAGATGGCACTTCCACTTCGTTACCCTCGGGAATCAGCGTGACGATGGCGTTGCCATAGACTCGCTTGATTTTTTCCGCTTCGGAAAGCGGCGTGCACAATCCCACGGACAAGTCGCTGGTGAAGTGATCGCCGCCGACGGGAACCACTCCCGTCCATGCGACCGCGCCTTGCTGAAACACGATCAGTTCGGACGAGCCGGCTCCGATGTCGGCAAGGCAAACGCCCAGTTCGCGTTCGTCCGCGCGCAGCACGGAGTCGGCCGCGGCGAGCGGCTCGAAAACCGTGTCATCCACGTGCACTCCGGCCTTGTTCACGGCGGTGATGACGTTCTGCGTGGCGCTGGTGGCCGCCGTCACAAGGTGCACCCGCACTTCCAGGCGCGCCGCCATCATCCCGAGCGGATCGTGCACGCCGGGCTGCTCGTCGAGAATGAACTCCTGCGGCAGCAGGTGCAGAATCTCGCGATCGGCGGGCAGAGGAATAGCCCGCGCCCGTTCGACCGCCTGCTTGATTTCGTCACGTCCAATTTCCCGTGGACGCGTGCCCAGGCTGATGCCGCCGTGGCTGTTCACGCCGCGCACGTGCGCTCCACCGATGCCGACGATGGCGTGCTCGACGGGCGCTTTGGCAAGATCCTCGGCGGCCTCGACCGCCTTCTGGATCGCCGCCACGGCTTTGTCCAGTTCGACAATCACTCCCTTGCGCGAACCGCGGGAATCGGCCACGCCGTGGCCGCGATAGCGCAAACCGGCGTCGGTGATCTCGGCGATGAGTGCGCACGTTTTCGCACTGCCCACATCAATTGCTGTTAAGAAATTGCCTTGCGGGTTCCCCATTGCGTTATGAATTCCCTGACCTCATGGAATATTTCGTAATCAGATGTTCCCTTGATTCGTCGGTTTCGCGATCGCCGGACTTGGCTTCGATCCGGCAGCGGGTGCGGACTGCACCGGCTTCTTTTCTTCTGCTTGCGCGGGCATTTGCATTGCCGCTTTCGGCTCTGCCTTGACAGGCGCCTTCGCCGCTGCAGCTGGGAGTGTCGGCGCTCCACTCGCCTTGGCAACCGGTTTCGGAAGGCTCGCCTGGACTGCGCTTTTCTGGGCGGCTTTCTTCTGCGCAGCCCTGCTCCTTACGTGCGCGACTTTTGCTTTCCCTTTCACTGGCTTCGCTTTCGCGGGTGGCTTCTTGCCCGATGCCGCGTCGAGCGTCGCCTTTGATAACTCGAATGCCGGCTTGGGCAGCGGCTTTTGGTTCGCTCCGACTTTCCTCACGAGCGCCGCCGGCTTCACGCCCGCAGCCGCTGCAGCCTTCGCAGCCGCCAAACTCAACCGCGCCTGCCTAGGAGCGCCTTCCATGTCGGGGTTCACGATGACCTGGTTGTCGTAGCGCAGGTTCACCGACTCGAGCTTTTGAAATTGCTGCCGCCACTCCTGCGCGTGACTGATGTAAATCTTGTAGCGCTGCAGATAGTCAGAAGATCCCAGGTGCACGAGCACGTCACCGGCAGGATCGTTCACGCGCACCTTCAGATCCTCCAGATCCGAGAGATCCACCTCGCTCAGGTCCTGCGAGTAGCGCGCGCCGCCCGAGTCGAGATCGCGCACGAGTTCGGCGTAGGCTTTCATGCGCGGAGCTCGCGTGGAGAGTGGCTCGCTCGGATTCATCCCCAAAATCACAGGGAAGGAATATTTGTGGCTGCCGGCGAGCGACGTTTTCGGCAAATCCATCAGCGTGCCGCTGGCGTCGATCAGCTGGATGCGCGGCCCCACTCGCGCGAACGCCACCGGAGTACGCTCGTGAATCTCGACGCGCAGGCGGTTGGGAACAAAGCGCATCACACTGGCCGATTCCACCCAGGGAATCTGCTCCAGTTGCGCCTTCTGCTCGGCCAGGGGCACGAAGAAAATATTGCGTCCGATGTCGGCGCCCATCACCTCCATGATTTGCGCCTTGGTCACGTTCTTCATGCCGAGGATTTCAATGTTGTCGCTCGAGTCGACGCGAAAGCGCCACGAGCGCTCGCTATAGTGGTAAAGCCCGGCAGCGCCAAGCGCGGCCACGCACAGAATCGCCGCCGCTGCGGACGCCCACAGAAGGCCATTCGCGGCTCGTTTCGGGAGGGCATTGCGGCGGGCGGACACGCGTTTCTGCCCGCGCAGAAAAGGCGACTCCTCGTCCACGTCGAGATCGACCAGGCGCGCGTCGTCGAGCTCTACGCGCAAGGGCTCGTCACGGGGAAATTCAGGGCGCGATGCATCGGCGCGGAAATACTCCCCGTTGGGCGGGTACAACTCCTCCTGCAAGATGGTGGGACTCGCTTTCCGCGCCATCAGTCCAGGTCAGTTGTCGTCAGGGAATCGCTGAGCCTTTTTACTATAGTCGCATTTCAGATTCCGACCTAGACAAAAGATCGGCGTTTTGCACAAGCAGGAACCAGATCGCGCACCGGCACGTTCGTGTAGGCGACTTCTTGTAGGCAACTTGATGCGTTGGTAAGCAGAAAAAACCTGGGCGCGGCTGGTTTTCCGCGCCCAGGATTCCATGAGGCGCCAGTGAAATTCGCCGGCCCCGAAGAGCTAGACCGGACCTGCGCCCGCGGAGTCGACCTGAATCATCCGAACCGGAACGTGAACCAGCGGTGTCCGGGGAACGCCGACCTTCACTCGAGGACAAACCACAGGAATTGTGATGTCGCCCGGAACGAGCGCAGCCGCCGGCACGGGCACAGCCGCCATTGCCATCCTTGCCTGAACCATTGCCTCAATTCTGGCCCGCTCGGCTTCCATGCGGGCGCGGTTGGCTTCGAGCTGCGCACATGCCGCCTGCTGGCGCGCCGTCATCGCCTCAAGGCGGGCTAACCCTGTTTGCGAGCGAGCCACACGGTTTTGGGCCTGTGCCACCGCAGTGGCGATCCGGGCGGTCGCCGTTTCATTCCGGGCGCTGAACAGCTCAGCTTCGGCCAGAATCTGCCCGGCTCGCCCGGCGAGCAGCGCATCCGCCTTGTACTGCACGTCGTGCTGCACCACGGCGGCGATGCGGTGCGCCCAGTCGAGGCCGCCATCGTGATACAGGCCATTGAACCCCAGCGCCAGCACTCCCGCTACCAACCATCCCCACGCTTGTGTTTTCATCGCCTTGGCTCCGTCTTTCAGATAGACGAGGACCCCGGAATTCGGTTAGCAAAAGGAGATACGGCAAGGGCCGGCGAAAAGTTGCAGGGCTGAACGGTCCGACGAACGCTCTCTCGTGTGCAGCCTGCAGTATCCTCTACTCATGTCCATCAAGCTCTTCGCTGTCGTTATGGTCGTGTCGGTGACCGTGCTCGCCGCCGCCCAAAATGCAACTTCAAATGTGCGACCGCGCGCCTCAGATTTGGGGTTGAAGGTTGGCGTTCTGGCGGCGGGGCCGCTCGATGCGATCACTGACATTGCCGGAGTAGAAGTCGGACAGACGACGATCATTCGGGGCGACGACATCCGCACCGGCGTGACCGCAATCGTGCCGCATCCCGGCAATCTCTATCAGGAGAAAGTGCCGGGCGCGATTTTCGTGGGCAACGGCTTCGGAAAGCTGGCGGGATCCACGCAGGTGGAAGAAATGGGCAACCTTGAAACACCCATCCTGCTGACCTCGACCACAAGCGTGCCCCGCGTGGCGGACGCGGTCATCAGCTATATGCTCGCCTTGCCAGGCAACGAAGATGTGCGTTCGATCAATCCGGTGGTCGGCGAAACCAATGATGGATACCTGAGCGACATTCGGGGCCGGCATATCACCCCCGACGACGTGTTCGCGGCCATCAAGAACGCCAAAAGCGGTCCCGTCGAGGAGGGGGCGGTCGGGGCCGGCACCGGCACAGTGGCTTTCGGCTGGAAGGGCGGCATCGGAACCTCCTCGCGCCGCCTGCCCGCGAGTCTTGGTGGATACACGGTGGGCGTTCTGGTGCAGACGAATTTCGGTGGCGTGCTCACGATTGCGGGCGCCCCGGTGGGCCAGGAGTTGGGGCAGTATTACCTGCGTAAGGAACTCGGCCAGTCTTTAAACGGCGTGCCGAGCGCAAAAGACAAGGCCGACGGATCGTGCATGATGGTCGTCGCTACTGACGCGCCGCTTGACGCTCGCAACTTGAAGCGGCTCGCCGCGAGGGCACTGTTGGGGATGGCGCGCACGGGCAGTTCGGCCTCCAACGGCAGCGGCGACTACGGGATCGCATTCTCGACTGCGCCGCAGGTGCGAATCCATGCGACTGACAAGTCGCCCACGCAAAGCATGGAAGTCCTGACAAACGAAGCGATGTCGCCACTGTTCGAAGCCGTGATCGAAGCCACCGAGGAGGCAATCTACAACTCGATGCTCAAAGCGACGACGACCACGGGTAATGGACACACCGTCGAGGCTCTGCCCATCGACAAGACGTTGGAGATCCTGAAGGAGCACCGAGTAATCAAGTAAAGGTCTCCCATGATGTTGCAAAATGCGACGGCACAAGATATGAAAGCGCAAGATATGATGTCGCGAGGCACGATGTCGCTCAGTGAAGTTGAGGCTTTAGCGCAAGAGTTGTTCACTGCCCAAAAAGCCGGGCAGATGATTCCTGTTCTTCCTTCGTCCTGCCCGGATTTTGATCTCAACGCGGCCTATGAGGTCGAGGCTCTGCTCAAGCGAATGCGCGAAGCCGACGGGCACAAAGCCGTCGGCCGCAAGGTCGGCTATGCGAACAAGGCCATGTGGCGGGTGCTAAAGCTGGAAACCCTGGTTTGGGCGCACATGTACGACGACACGGTGCACTACAACGAACACAATCGCGCTGCGCTGGCCCTGGCGCCGGTGCGCTCTCTCAAAATCGAGCCGGAAATTGTCTTTTGCCTGAAACGGCCGCTGCTTGCCGAAGGGCTTGACGCTGCCGCAGTTCTCGAATCCATCGACTGGCTGGCGATGGGCTTCGAAATCATCGATTGCCCGTTTCCCGACTGGAAATTTCAGGCCGGCGATTTTGTCGCGTCCTTCGGGCTGCACGCAGCGCTGGTTGTAGGGGAAAAAGTTCCGGTTCAGTCGGACGCGATTTCGCAGCTTGTCGAAGAGCTGCCCAGGTTTCAGGTGCGCATGTCGAAGAATGGCGAGTTCGTGGAAGAAGGATCGGGCAAGAATTCCTTGCGCAGTCCGGCACTTTGCGTGGCCGAGCTTGCCGTAGCTATCCTGCGCCGCTTCCCAACGCAGTTGTTGGGCGCGGGCGAACTTGTCAGCACTGGAACGCTGACCAGCGGACACGCGACCCAGAGCGGCGACCGCTGGACGGCGGAAGTCACTGGGCTGCCGCTGCCTTCCCTTACGCTGGTGATGAGCTAGCTGTGGTCCCGCTGCCGCTGCTTCACTTTCTCCAGGATCATTGGCCCGAGTTGGGATACGCTGCCTGCGCCCAGGGTTAGGATCATGTCGCCTTCCTGCGCTGCGGATACGGCAGCATTCACCGCCTCGGCAAACGAACTCACGTACTGGACGCTCTTTCCGCTGTCGCCAATCTGCTGGGCCAGCGTTTCGCCGGTGATGCCCTCGATTGGCTTTTCGCTGGCGGCGTAAATGTCGAGTACAAAGAGCGAATCTGCGTCGGCAAACGCGGTGGTGAATTCCTCCATCAGATCGCGCGTGCGCGTGTAGCGGTGCGGCTGGAAGATAACGTGGATCTTGCGAAATCCGAGTTGCCGCGCTGCCGCCAGCGTGGCTTTGATCTCCGTCGGATGATGGCCATAGTCATCGATTACGCTCACGCCGGCCGCGCGCCCCCGCAATTGAAAACGACGATCGACGCCGCGGAACTGTTCGAGACCCGCGCGGATCAGCTCCACGCTGATGTCGAGCCCAACGCCCACGGCAATGGCCGCAGTCGCGTTCAGCACGTTGTGCACGCCGGGCACGTGCAGGGAAAATTCGCCTAAATCGTCACCACGGTAGTGCACGCGAAAACAATTCAAAGGGTTTCCCATTCTAGCCGCGTCCTTTGCGGCTAGGGTGGGGACCTTAATCAGGAAATCCGACCCGCGCTTGGTTCCATACGTCACGGTCCGCCGTTGCACTTCGGGCAGCAAACGTCGCAACAGGGAATCGTCGTTGCAGGCAACGATCATTCCATAGAACGGCACACGATCCATGAATTCCAGGAAAGTCTTCTTTACGTCGCGCATGTTGCGGTAGCAATCCATGTGCTCGCGGTCGATGTTGGTGACGACCGAGAGTATTGGGGTTAATTTGAGAAAGCTGCGATCGCTCTCGTCCGCTTCGGCCACGAGATATTGCGACTTGCCCAGCCGCGCATTCGATCCCATCGCGTCGACGCGCCCCCCGACTACGACCGTGGGATCGAGCCCGCCCGCAGCCAGCACCGCCGCTACCATGGAAGTCGTTGTCGTCTTGCCGTGCATGCCGGCAATCGCGATGCCGTACTTCAGGCGCATCAGTTCGGCCAGCATCTCGGCGCGCTGAATGACAGGGATGTGCAGCTTGTGCGCCTCGGTGACCTCGGGATTCTCGGGAGCGATCGCCGAACTGGTCACCACCACTTCGGCGCCTGAAATATTCTCGGCACGGTGTCCTTCGAACACAGCCGCACCCAGACTCGCCAACCTCTGCGTGACCGCGGAACTCTTTAAGTCCGAGCCGGAAATCTTGTAGCCGAGATTCAGCAGCACCTCGGCAATCCCGCTCATTCCGATGCCGCCAATGCCCACGAAATGGATACGCTGAATCTTGGCAAACATAAAGTCAACTTCTTCGTCGCGATCCCTGGGCTACTTTGAACCCGATGCCAAGGTCCATCCCATCTCGTCTTTGAGATCGCGGAGGCAGTCGGAGCAGATCCAGTGGTAACTATCCTCCGTAGCGTAACCCTCGGTCAGAACATCAGCCCCTGACTCCATAAATTTTGCCCAGCAGGCCACGCAGTGGTCGTGATCCCATGTGTCGCTCCAGCGTACATATTTCTTGAAGCAGAGGGTTGCCCCCTTTGTGTGCTTTGCGTTATCAATGCGCCAGTCCGTCATTCGTGGAATCCGTATTAATCGTGGCCGATTCTTCGATCCCTGCCAGCCGTGCCGCCATCGCCGCAATATCGCGCGCCGCATCCGGGTGCGCCAATGCCCGCGCGGCGTGGCTCATTTTCTGCAAGCGCGCTGAGTCCTGTAGCAGCGCCGCGATCGTCTCCGCCAGCCACACGCCCTCTAGCTTCGATTCTTCCACTACGACCGCTGCGCCGTGTTTCGCCAGCGCTTCAGCGTTTACCCGCTGGTGATCATCTGCCGCGCGCGGAAATGGGACAAAAATCGCCGGTTTCCCTGCCGCGGCAATCTCGGCAACCGTGCTCGCGCCCGAGCGGCAGACGACCAGGTCGGCGCGCGCAAATGCCCGCGGCATATCCTCAATGAACTTGAAAACCTCAAACGTAAAACCGGCGGAGGCGGAAGGCGCAGCCGCAACCAGCTTTTCATAAGCCGCCAGCGCGTCATTATAGTCACGCTCGCCGGTCTGATGAATGATGTGAATCCCCGGCGCCTCGCGCTCGAGCACATGCAGGCAGCGAAACATCGCCTGATTGATGGCGTGCGCACCCTGACTTCCTCCGAACACCAGGAGAGTTGGAGCGCCGCCGCGCTTCGGGGCAATCTCGAAAAATGCCTGCCGTACGGGGACGCCCGTGACCTCGCCGTGACGAAAATACTTTGCCGTCTCCTCAAAATGTACCGCAGCCGCCGAAACGAATCGCGCCACGACGCGGTTGGCAAACCCCGGCACGACGTTCGGCTCGAACGCCAGCGTCGGGATGTGCTTCATCACTGCGGCCAGCATGGCCGGCCCGGAGGCGTATCCACCAACGCCGATCACGACGTCCGGTGCAAATTCATTCAGCATGCGTGCGGCGCCCCACAAAGCGCGGGGAAGGTCGAAGGCAGTCTTAGCGCGAGTCATGAGGCTGACATTCTTAAGCGCTCCTACGCGTACCAACTGCAGCGGAAATCCTGCTGCGGGAACAAGGCGATTCTCGATACCTCGCACGGTGCCGATAAACAGGCACTCCGCGCCGTAGCTTTTCTTGAGTTCGCCGGCGATGGCCAGCGCGGGAATGACGTGCCCGCCCGTCCCGCCACCGGCAAGAATGGCTCGCATGAAAGTGACTATAAACCAGTGATCGAGTGATGGGTGGTCAACAAGACGTATCACGCGCGACACGCGCTGGCCACTGATTAACGGTGGTCAGTGGCGAGTAAGACTGTCGATCGTGGCCGGGCACCGACCACTGGTTCCCTGATCACTATTCCGCCTGCTTTGTAATGTTCAGCAACACGCCCACGCAAGCCAGCGTGACGAACAGTGACGAGCCGCCGTACGACACGAATGGCAGCGGAATGCCTTTGGTGGGCATCATGCCCAAAACCACGCTGATGTTGATGAACGCCTGCAGCACTACCATGCTGGTGATTCCGACCGCGAGGTAGCGGCCAAACAGATCTTTGGTGCGCCAGGAAGCGCGCATGCCGCGCCACAGAAAAATCGCGAACAACGTGACCACAAACATCGCGCCGACCAACCCGAGTTCCTCGGCGGTCACGGCGAAAATGAAGTCGGTGTGCGGTTCGGGCAGGTAAAACAGTTTCTGCTTGCCTTCCATTAATCCCGTGCCGGTCAGGCCGCCGGTGCCGACTGCAATCAGCGACTGAATGATGTGAAAGCCCGCCTTCTGGCGGTCGGCGTAGGGATTGAGAAACGCCAGAATGCGGTCGCGCCGCCAGGCCACACGAAAAATCAGCACGTAGAGCGGCAGCAGCGACGCGCCAAAGGCGTAGGCGAAGTAGCGCATGCGCAGTCCCGCGACGTAGAAAATGCAGGCTGCAATCCCGGCGCAGGCGATGGCCGTGCCCAGGTCGGGCTGCAGCACGATCAGTCCCAGAAACACGAGCACGGGCGCGGCCGCCGGCACGAGAGTGTTGCGCAGGTCGTGCATTGTCTTGGCGCGGCTGTCGAGAAAGTAGGCGAGAAAAAGAATCAGCACCGGCTTGGCCAGTTCCGAAGGCTGAAACGACAAGCCGCCGGCATGGATCCAGCGATGCGTGTGGTGCGAGCGGTCAAGAAAAAAGACCGAGATCAGTAGCAGCGTGGTAATGCCCATGAACGAGAACACCAGCGCCGGATGCTTGTAGCGCCGGTAGTCCACGCGCATGGCGACGACCATGGCCGCCAGGCCAGCGACGGCCCAGATCAGCTGCTTCAGCAAGAACGCGTAGGGTGAACCGAAGCGCTCTCCCGCCATCACCGCAGACGCCGAAAACACCATCACCAGCCCCACAAACACCAGAAGCATGGTGACGGTAAACAGCCAGCGATCGACGCTCACCCGCTTCGCCATGGGAAATTCATTTCACCACGGAGCTGAACAGGATTGCTGATTCTTAGTTGAGGAGCGTTGATTGTCTTGGTTCGGGGCAAAGAATTTCTCACCACAGAGGCACAGAGACAATCTCTCTCTGACTCTGTGTCTCTGTGGTGGAACGTCGTTTACTTCAGGCTGCCCACAATCTCCTTAAACACCTTCCCGCGGTGCTCGTAACTCTTGAACTGATCGAAGCTGGCGCAGGCTGGAGCCAGCAGGACCACGTCTCCGGGTTGCGCCACGGCATGTGCCTTGCGGACCGCATTCTCGAGCGTCTCGGCAAGGACCAGTTCCGGACCACCATTTTTTGCTGAAAGAATCTGCGACTCAATCTTCGCCGCTGCCGCGCCGATGGTATACACGCGCTTCACACGCTGGCGCAGCAACTCGTTGAGCACACTGTAGTCGCTGCCCTTGTCCTTGCCGCCGAGAATCAGGTGAATGTTCGCCGGAAACGACTCCAGCGCCTTGATGGTCGCATCCACGTTCGTTGCCTTGGAGTCGTTGTAGTAGTCCACGCCGCGGATGGTCGCCACGAACTCCAACCTGTGTTCGACGGCTTTGAAATTGTGCACCGCCTGGCGAATCTTCTCCGGAGCGCAACCCATCAGCGCGCCCGCGCACACCGCAGCCAGCACGTTTTCCAGATTGTGCGCGCCCTTCAAGGGAATTTCCGAAACCTGCAGAATCTCGCGCTGCGGCTTGTCTGTCTCACCGCGGCCGTCGCGGAAGACGACGTTGCCATCACGCACCCACGCGCCGCGCTCAACTTCTTTCTGGCGGCTGAACCAGAACACCTGCGCCCGCGTGCGCGCGGCCATGGCCACGCAAGTCGGGTCGTCAGCATTCAGCACGGCGAACTCGCTCGGCTGCTGATTTTCAAAAATGCGCGCCTTCGCATCGGCATAGACTTCAAACGTGCGATGCCGGTCGAGGTGATCGGGCGTTACGTTCAACACGGCCGCGATTGTTGGATGGAAGGTCTGAATCGTCTCCAATTGAAAACTCGAGACTTCAAGAACGATCACGGTCTCCGGCCGAGCGTGTTCCGCCAGCGAGATGGCCGGCGTGCCGATATTGCCGCCGACGAGAGTGGGCAGTCCTCCGGCCGTCAAGATCTCGCCGGCAAGTGTAGTCGTGGTCGTCTTGCCGTTCGAGCCGGTGATCGCGACAATTGGCCCGGGCAGGAACTGGGCCGCGAGTTCGATCTCGCCGATGACCGGCTCTCCCAATGAGCGCGCCTGATTGAGCAGCGGCGCGTCCACCGGAACGCCCGGGCTGACGACGATCAAATCCTGCCCGCGAAATGTCCGCTCCCCGTGCCCGCCGGTTTCGACCGTAATGCCATGATCAAGCAGCACCGGAATTTCGTTCCGCAGTTCGTCGCCGCTTTTGGTGTCAGAGACCGTCACCCGCGCCCCGCGCGCCTTCAAGAACAACGCAGACGCCACGCCCGACTTGCCCAGGCCGACTACCAGCACGCGTTTGTTGTTCAGTTCCATCAAAGTCAACTTCTTTCGCCGCGGATTAACACGGATACACACGGATCAGAAAAACATCAGAAAGGGTTATCCGTGTCGATCCGTGAAAATTCGTGGCCAAGTTCTTACCTCAGCTTCAGCGTTGTCAACGCGAACAGCGCGAACACCAGCGACACAATCCAGAAGCGCACAATGACCTTCGACTCCGACCAGCCCAGCAGCTCGAAGTGATGATGGATCGGCGCCATCTTGAAGATGCGCTTCTTGCGCAGCTTGTACGAGCCGACCTGCAGGATGACCGAGAGCGCCTCGATCACGAACACGCCGCCGATAAACGGCAGCAACAATTCCTGCTTGATAATGACTGCAACCGTACCGATCGCGCCGCCCAGCGCCAGCGAGCCTACGTCTCCCATGAAAACTTCGGCCGGATGCGCGTTATACCAGAGAAATCCGATGGCCGAGCCGACCATGGCTCCGCAGAAAATCGTCAATTCAGCGACCTGGGGCATGCGCTGCAATTCCAGATATGTGGCGAAGGTCGCGTGGCCGCTCACGTAAGTCAAAACAGCCAGCGCTCCCGCGGCGATCACCGTGCATCCAATCGCGAGGCCATCGAGGCCGTCGGTTAGGTTCACGGCATTGCTCGAGCCTACGATCACCAGCGCCACAAATGCCATGAAGGGCAGAAAAGCCAGAAACCACAAATGCCGCGCGTGCTCCAGCGACTGCACTACCAGGTCGGGATGAAACTGCTTGAAGAACGGGACAATCAGCCGCGTCGAATACATATTGTAGGTCTGCATGGCAATCAGCATCGAAGCGACGATTATCGCCGTCGCGATCTGCAGGCCCAGCTTCGCCCGCGCAGTGAGGCCCAGGTTGCGGTGGTGCGCCACCTTGGTGTAATCGTCGGTAAATCCGATGGCTGCGAACGCGCAAGTCGAGAAAACCGCGATCCACACAAAGCGGTTGCTCAAGTCGGCCCACAGCAAAGTCGGGACCACGATAGCGATCACGATCAGCAGCCCGCCCATGGTGGGCGTGCCGGCTTTTTTCTGATGGGCCTTCGGGCCTTCTTCGCGAATGTACTGTCCGATTTGAAATTCGCGCAGGCGCCCGATCACGAGCGGACCGACGATCAGCGCGGTGAACAGCGCAGTCAGGCTGGCGAAGGCGGTACGGAAGGTGACATAGCGAAAAATCCGGAACGGCGCAACGTAGTGCTGCAGTTTGACGTACAACAGCCAGTAGAGCAATCCGCCTCCGAACAGCCGTCAGTCTTCAGCCCTCGGCTTTCAGCCACGCACGGGAAGGGCACGGCTGCAGCCGTGCCGTCAATCGCCGAAAAATGTGTACAGGCTTCAGCCTCTGAGGGCCTTGAATTTTTCCAGCGCCTTTTCGAGCTTCACGCCGCGCGAAGCTTTCAGCAACACAACATCGCCGTCGCGCGTTTCCCGCGCCAGCCATTCACCGGCTTCCTCCGGCGTGGGCACGAACTCGGCCCGCATTCCCGCCTGCTGCGCCCCTTCGACCATCGCCTTGGCCAGACCGCGCACGCCGAGCAGTGCATCAATCTTCTTTTCTGCTGCTTGCCGTCCAGCAGCGCGGTGCATCTCCTCGCCCGCCGGACCCAGCTCCAGCATCTCGCCCGCGACTACGATGCGTCGCGTCGCATTCATCGCAGACAGCGCCTCGATCATGGCTTCGAACGCCTTCGGATTGGAATTGTAGCAATCGTTGACGACCGTGATGTTACCCAGTTGGACGACCTGTCCCCGTTTATCCGCCGGCCGGAGCGTCGCCAGCGCACTTGCAGCGTCGGCGACAGTCAACCCGCGAGTCATTCCCACTGCCACGGCCGCCAACGCATTCAGCACATTGTGCTCGCCCACCAGCGGGAAACGAACCGGCGCAGTGCCGGCCGCAGTGATCACATCAAAGGTCGAGCCCTCCACGCCCAACGATCGAACGTTTTCGGCCCGAACATCGGCGGTCGCCCTCGTTCCGTACATGATGACCTTGCCTTTAAAATCGCGCCCGAACTGCGACACATATTCGTCGTCGGCGTTGAGCACGGCGGTTCCGGTCGACGGCAGCGATTCGACCAGTTCATATTTCGCCCGCGCGATGGCGGCAATCGAATCGAAAAATTCCAGGTGCACGGGCGCGACGTTCGTCACTACGCCGATCTCGGGCTGGGCAATTTTCGCCAGTGCACGAATCTCGCCCGCGTGCGACATTCCCAACTCGATGACGGCGACTTCGTGCTCCGGCTCGAGCTTCAACAGCATCAACGGCAATCCAAAGTGATTGTTAAAGTTTCCTTCGGACTTGAGCCCGTGAAAGCGCGAACTGAGCACGTGGGCAATGGCCTCTTTCGTGGTCGTCTTTCCGGTCGAGCCGGTGACGCCCACCAGCGGCTTGCCCCACAGCTTGCGCACCGCGGTGGCGAGCGTCTGCAAAGCAGCCAGCGTGTCGTCGACCACCAGCAAGCGGTTGGTCCAGGAGTAGCGATGCCACTGATCTTGGCAGACGACGGCAGCCACGGCGCCTTTTTTCAACGCGCCACTGACAAAGTCGTGGCCATCCAGCCGCTCGCCCTTGACCGCGAAAAACAGCTCACCGGCCGCAATCGTGCGCGAGTCAATCGAGTAGCCTCGCGCGACTCCCTCGCGATAGAAACCTTCCGCGGCAGAAATAAATTCGCCGATTTTGGCCAGCGGCAGCTTCATCGCGGACCACCCGCGACTGACTCACATTCGAATCCCGTCGCACGCAGCGCCTCGCGCACCACCTCGACATCATCGAAGGGAAGCGAGCCTTCCCCCGTCACCTGCACCTTCTCATGTCCCTTGCCGGCAAGCAGCACAATATCGCCGGGCCGCGCTTCGCCGATCGCCAGCGCAACCGCCTTGCGGCGGTCGGGTTCCACGCTATATCTCACCCCGGTCTTCTGCAGCCCGACCAGTGCGTCGTTAATGATAGCCAGCGGGTCCTCGCTGCGCGGATTGTCGGAGGTGAGCACAACGAAATCGCTGCCCCGTCCGGCGGCCCCGCCCATCAGCGGACGCTTGGCGCGATCGCGATCGCCGCCGCAGCCGAACACGGTCAGCACCCTTCCGGCCGCGCCGCCGCGCGAGACGAACTCGCGCGCCAGCGCCGTGAGATTGTGCAACGCGTCGTCCGTGTGAGCGTAATCCACCACCACGGTGAATGGCTGGCCGCAATCGACGCGCTGAAATCTTCCCGGCACATGTGCAAGAGACTCCACACCACGCGCAATCGCTCGGAGTTCGCACCCGCGCGCGTAGCAAGCCGCCGCTGCCGCGAGGATGTTGTACACGTTGACCCGTCCGATCAGCGGAGAGAAAACCGCAATCTTTTCCCCCGGCGTGATCAGGTCGAAACGCGTTCCGCGCGGGCTGATGTCCACTTTTTCGGTATGGAACTCTCCGCGCTCCCATCCGTAGGTCAGCACCACGGGGCTTCGTTTGCGGCTGAACTCTGCCAGTTTCGCGCCGTGTTCATCATCGAGATTGGTCACTGCAACGCGCGGCGGGTCGGTGCCGCATCCCTCGAACAAAACTCGCTTGGCAGCGAAATACTCGTCCATCGTCTTGTGATAGTCGAGGTGGTCGCGGGTGAGATTTGTGAACACTGCCACGTCAAACGGAACTCCGTAGGTCCGCTGCTGCGCAAGGGCATGCGATGAGACTTCCATCACCGCCTCGGTTGCGCCTTGCCCCAGCGCCTCGCTAAACAGTCGCGCCAGTTCGAGCGCTTCCGGTGTGGTATGCGGCGCGGGATACACGCGCCCCGCCACATGGTATTCAATCGTGCCGATCAGAGCGCTCTTGCGCCCAGCCACCGCCAGAATCGACTCCACGAGAAAAGCCACCGTGCTCTTGCCATTCGTGCCGGTAATGCCCGTAATCGCGATCCGCTCCGCCGGACGTTTGTAGAAATTCGCGCTCACCCGCGCCAGCACCCGCCGGCCGTGCGGCACGACCGCCCAGGCCACGCCTTCGCGTGGAGCTTCGGCAGGAGAATCTGTAACGACCGCAACCGCGCCGGCTCGAATGGCGGCGTCGATGAACCGATTGCCGTCCGAACTTTCCCCGCGCATCGCTACGAAAAGGCTGCCTGGCTTCACCCGGCGCGAGTCATATTCCACACCGGTGATATCGGGGTTCCCGCTGACCGAAAGAACCTCGGCGCCATTCAGGAGATGTTGGAAGGTCATTGCTAGAAATTATAGAGGACCGGAACATTCGTTCATTACCAAGGTTACGTTCCGCCCGCCCTGCCCGCAGGCTAGATTGAACTTATGAGCACCGCAACCGGACCTGCCAAATATCGCTGCGCGCAATGCGAAAAGACCGAGAACGAGTGCGAATGCGAAAAGTACTGCTGCCTTTGCCAATCCGTCATTGACATTCGCATCTGCGCCGACGGCCTGATGTATTGCGCTCCCTGCCGCGAGGCCTGCGACTACAAAACGTCTTCCGATTAGCCCGGCGGCCCCCGCCGTTCGACTCTGAGGATCTCAAAGCTCCAGATACAACCCTTATCTCCCATTTCCGCACATTTACCCTTCAGGCCTTTCTCCGATTGACCAATCGCTTGTGATCGCTAGTGTCCTGATTTGAAAATTAGGACACCGCCGTGTGATCCGCTTCCTTGCAACATCCTGGCTTTTAAGGCAGAATGTACGCCTTTGTTTTATTCTGGTAATTGTCGTCTTGGAGACCTTATGGCTACCACAATGCACGTCAGCGACATCGCCGAGTTGCTGAGCGAAGGCAAAACTCATTTCAATCTTTCCCCGGCGGCGCTGGTTGAGAACTCAATCCGGCGCGATGAAGCTACCATGGCCTCCAATGGCGCCATCAACGCGTTTACCAACCGCACCGGTCGCTCCCCGAAAGACAAATTCGTGGTAAGAGACGAAACCACGGCCCATATCGTGAACTGGGGTTCAGTGAACGCACCGTTCGAGCCGGAGAAATTCGACGTGCTTTATGCGCGCGTCATGGAGTATCTGCGCGGCCGCGAGCTTTTTGTCCAGGACCTCTACTGCGGCGCCGATCCCGCTTATCGTCTCCCCGTGCGGATCGTCAACGAATACGCCTGGCACAACTTGTTCGTGCACCAGTTGTTTATCCGCCCCACCGCCGAAGAACTCAAGACGCATCACCCCGAATTCACGGTAATTGGCGCACCTGGGTTCAAGGCCGATCCCAAACGCGACGGCGTGAACTCCGAAGTCTTCGTTGTCCTGAACTTCACCCGGCGCACGGTGCTGGTCGGAGGCTCGGAGTACGCCGGCGAGATGAAGAAATCGATCTTCAGCGTGATGAACTTCCTGCTGCCGCCGCGCAACGTCTTCCCCATGCACTGCTCGGCTAACGTGGGACGCAACGGCGTCAGTGCACTCTTCTTCGGCCTTTCCGGCACAGGCAAGACCACGCTCTCGGCCGATCCTTCGCGCAACCTCGTCGGCGACGACGAGCACGGCTGGAGCGCCGACGGCATTTTCAATTTCGAGGGCGGATGCTATGCCAAATGCATCAAGCTGTCGAAGAAAAACGAACCGCAAATCTGGAATGCGATCCGCTTCGGCTGCGTGCTCGAAAACGTCATCCTCGACCCTCACACGCGCGTTCCTGACTACGACGACGACTCCAAGACTGAGAACTCGCGCGCGGCCTATCCCGTCGACTTTATCGACAACGCCGTCATCCCTGCCGTTGCTGGACATCCCAAGAACGTCGTGTTTCTCACGGCCGACGCGTTCGGCGTTCTGCCCCCGATTTCGCGACTCACTCCCGAGCAGGCGATGTATCACTTTCTGTCGGGCTACACTGCGAAAGTCGCCGGCACCGAAGCCGGCCTGAAGGAGCCGACGGCCACATTCTCAACCTGTTTCGGATCGCCCTTCCTGCCCCTGCCGCCAAAGGTCTACGCCGAGATGCTCGGCCGTCGTCTGCGCGAGCACAACGCGCAATGCTGGCTGGTGAACACCGGCTGGCAGGGCGGACCATATGGTGTGGGCAAGCGCATGGCGATCCCGTTCACTCGCGCCATGGTCGATGCGGCCGTGGAGGGCGAGCTGATCAAGGGAGAATTCGAGATCGAGCCGACTTTTGGCTTCACCATTCCCAAGCACTGCCACGGCGTTCCTCCCGAGGTGTTCAACCCACGCAACGCCTGGGCCGACAAAGCTGCCTACGATAAAGCCGCCGAAGACCTGCGCAACCGCTTCGCCAAGAACTTCGAGAATTTCGACGCTCCTCCCGAAGTCAAAGCGGCAGGGCCGAAGGCGCAGCGCTAGCTGCGAACAAGGACTTTCACTGGCGGCGCATCCGAGATTCAAGAATCGGTCTTGGGATCGTTGGGATCGATGCCTGCCGCGGCCATGACTGCCCGACCTAATTCTTCGCCGGTGAACACTGCTGCATGCCCTGAAGGGGTTGGGGCTTCGCGATCTTCTTCGACGAGTGCCACGAATCGGTATCCTCTTCCGACAACGGTCTGAAGATATTGCGGCTGCGATGAGTTGTCTCTTAGCGCCCGGCGTATTTTGCGGACGGCGGTATTGATGCCCTGCTCCACGTCCACGAATATGTCCTTTCCCCAGAGCCTGTCGGAAATTTGCTCGCGAGTCACGAGCTGGCCGGGGTTCTCTATGAGAAGCATGAGCAGTTGCAGAGGAAGGGTTTCGATGCGCACTGGCTTTCCGCGGCGACAAAGCTGAAAGCGGCCGAAGTCCAGCTCGAATTCGAGGAAGCGGAACTTCTTTCCCTGCATTGAACCCCAAGACCCCGCCGTATGTCGAAAATTCTGCTCCGGCCACAATGACCTGTCAAGCAAAGACATTCTTCCAGTGGCTCAATATGAATTCCTGCCCTCAGACCTTGGCCTTTGGCCTGCGTCATCCTGAGCGCAGCCGTTTTTCTGGCGGAGCGAAGGATCTTGCGTGCAGCGCCGACAAGCTGCGCGCGAGATCCCCATTCGACGTGCTCGCTACACTCGCTTGCTCGGGGCAGGTTCTCGGCCCGCTGGTAAAAACGCGGGCTTCGGGATGACGCCTCGAACAGCGTTGGCTTCTGAACTGAACCACCACTGGAGAGTGGGTGGTGGGCAACCTTCAAAATCGCACTACCCGTCCTTCAGATCAATTCATATCAATTCAGACTGGCTCCATGGACGTTTTCGGCGACCTGGTTCAAGATCGCCTCACTCTGTGAGGACAGAAGAGACGTTCTTCACGAAGTTTCCCCCGATTTCAAAGAAGCGCCCTTTTGAGCGCTGAGGAGGTTGTATGTCGTACTTCGACTGTTTTGTTGTGGCGTCATGGGCGTTTGCTCTTGGATGGTTTTTCGGAGCGGTCTATACCCAAAACGACGTAGAGGAGACCCAGACGCCGCCTGTAAGTGAGCAAGCAAAACCAGAAATGTGCCCGGAGTGCGAAGCGTGGCGGCTCCCGGTCCTAACCGGCTCCGGGATGGCGGCGGATTGAGATTGCGGGCGCTACTTCGAACGGGGAAGACTGTGAAAACCGGACCACGCTGGAAGTCACATTCCAGCGTCTTGTCCGCGAAGGCGGTGGCCTAGTGTGGTGTAAAAGAATAGATTTACCAGCGCAACTTCAGCGTGTCCGCGCTGATTTCGACAGACAACTCGCAGAAGTCCTCCGCAGCAGGACTGACCTGACTCACGCCCAAATCGCGAAAGAGTTTGGCATCAGCGACAAGGTGATTCGGCGCGTAAGCAGGCAATTCAGCATCAGCCGTCTTAGGCGCAGGGCGATTCTTGAAGGGATTTTGAGATAATTGTTGCAATCGTCTACAGTCATTGACCCGGCTGTGAGATATTTCCCTTTCAATGAATACAGACGCGGGACCACATTGCTGGCGAGCCCGGCGGACACAAGTACACGGCCGCCGACAAACATACGCCAATCAGGGTCATGCGTTGGCCAATGTGATTAAATCGAATCATGTTCGCCCGCGAAATTCGCGTCGAATACCAGCAAGGCGGTCGGCTGTATCCCTGTCCGCTGAAGTGGCTCGACAGCTTTTCCATGCGCAACTTTACCAACGCCACGGTGTTTGACGACACATTGCCGGTTTCTGACGGCCGGATGGAGGTTGGGTCCCGTGTGCCCCTCGACCAGCTCCGAGACGCGATGGAAGACTGGTTTCGCCGTAAGGGATACCTGTCCAAAGAGTCAAAGTTGGTACTGGCGGGGAACTGACAACCGACTCACACTACCCCGTAAGACTGGCGATGTAAGAGTCGCGATTTCGCGGTTTTCGTGGGCGGGCCGCGGGTTTTTCCGGACATCGCAACTTGACCCGTTCCAGAGCATCTTAACTTTTCAGAGGGCTGCATGAACGGTCGGGTTAGCAGCTGAGTTGCTTAGGAAATTTGTAAACGGAGGCGATGCGTGAGTTCTTCCCAGACCAGCACAAACACGCGATTGGCGGTGCAGGTTCTGTGGAGCGCTCCGCCGGAAGGCTTTCAAAATGCGCAGTTCTTGCGCTCCTGGTTTGAATATGATTCGTCGGAATATGATTCGGGGGTGAGCAAGACCAGCCCGCGCACCGGCTTCAACTGGAATGTAATTCTCGGCCTCCTGCTCGTCATTGGGATGAGTGTAGGATTCTGGGCCGGCATGGCCTGGCTGGTCGCACGATATTGGAAATAGCCGGCAAGTTGAAGCGGGGCCATGCGCGAACCAGCGTGCCCCAGCTTTGATTTCTTCCTAATTATTTATTCCTCTAACCTACTTATCGTAGTGCAGCAGCGACATCACGTCGTAATTCTTCAGCTTTTCGCGCCCTTTCAGGAAGTCGAGTTCCACCACAAATCCCAGGCCGGCGACCTTTCCGCCCAGCGACTCGGCCAGCTTGGCCGTCGCCTCGGCGGTGCCGCCAGTCGCAAGCAAGTCGTCGACGATCAGCACGCGCTCGCCTTTGCGAATGGCATCCTTGTGGACCTCAAGCGTGTTCTTGCCGTATTCCAGTGCGTAATCGTATTTCACGGTCTCAGCCGGCAGTTTGCCCGGTTTGCGCACAGGAACGAATCCCGCGTTCAGCCGGTAGGCCAGCGCCGGTGCAAAGATGAATCCGCGGGCTTCCATGCCCAACACCAGGTCCACCTTCTGCGCAATGTAATGCTCGGACAGCTTGTCGATGAGCGTGGCCAGTCCGGTCTTGTCCTTCAGCAGCGTAGTGATGTCGTAAAAAAGAATTCCCTTCTTCGGGAAATCGGGAACTTCGCGAATGAGTTTCTTCAGGGATTCGGCTTCGGCAGCCGACACCGGGGACGACGAGCCTGAGTGCGACGAGCTTGGGGCCATCACCACGCTCCTTCAATGCGAAATGAACTGAGTCCGGCAACCGGATTGGCTTCGGTGACTTCGACCGCATCCACGCGGGCCGCACGCGGGCCTTCGCGCAATCGCGAATGCAGTGCGGAAAGCTGATCGCGCGTGCCCTGGGCAAGAACCTCAACGCTGCCGTCGTGGTTGTTGCGCACCCATCCGGCAATGCCGAGAATGTGAGCTTCGCGCTCCACAAACCAGCGGAAACCGACGCCTTGCACGCGGCCACGAACGACGTAGCGCCTGGCTTCTACGGCTCTGTCGGTGGAAGTCATGCTCTTTCGCGAATGTCATCCTGAGCGAGGAATTTGCTTCGCAGAAGCGAAGCAAATCCGCAGTCGATGGATCCCCATTACTTCGATGCCTTGCTCGACTCCTCCCTTTTGCCCATCGCAAATTCCCAATTCCCCAACGCGATCCTTGGATCGGGTTTATCAGTCAGCACGAGCCCGATGAACTTGTTGTCTTCCACTGTGAAGTAGAACAGTCCAACTTTCTCCTCTGTTTCCAGGGCATATGCGCGGACGGCAGTGCTGCGATGCAGCGCACGCAGCCTCTCAACAAGAGCTGCCGCACCGGAAAGTTTGCGACCCGTTAGCCTCGTGTTCTGGAGGCGAACGCTCCAAACTCTTAGAAGCTTGGCAGCGGGACCGCGAAGGGGACGAGATATAGGCCTAGCTTTGGGGTTCTGAAGGAACTGACGCGCGGCATCTAAGACCTCATCATCGCCGAAATCCTCCAGGCGAGTCGCGATTGCTTCACGATCGAGGTTGCCATGCTCCACTGGAAAACCTACGCTCGCGACAGATACGCCCCTTCTGACGTATCTACCTTGATCTTCTCGCCTTCGTTGATGAAAGGCGGCACCTGCACGACAAGGCCCGTTTCGGTCTTGGCCGGCTTGGTCACGCTCGAAGCCGTGGCGCTCTTCAGGCCCGGTTCGGTTTCCATCACGGTGAGGACAACCGTTTGTGGCAGTTCGATCCCGACGGCCTTGCCATCGAAAAATTCCACCTTGATCTGCAGATTCGGGATCAGGTAGTCGACGGCATCACCCAGAATATCTTTGGTCAGGTGCGTCTGCTCATAGTTCGACGTGTCCATGAAGTAGTAGCTGTCGCCGTCGTTGTAGAGATATTCCATCTCGACTTCGTCGACGTTGATCTTCTCGATGGGGTCGGGTGAGCGGAAGCGGTGCTCGAACATGGCGCCCGTGCGCAGGTTGCGCAGCTTGGCCTGGATGAAGGCGCGCAGGTTGCCGGGCGTGCGGTGCTCGACCGAAAAAACGCTGTGCAGATCATTGTTGTGCTTGATGATCATGCCGGGACGAAGCTGTGTGGCGGGGATCGACATGCGTGAAAAACTCTCCTCGATGATGACAAGTTGCGGAGCCGGCGGAAGAGCCTGCCCGGAGTGCAGCGAGCCGGAGGGCCAGCAGGCCACAGGTTCCGCCCCTACGATGGCGAAAGCAACATTTTACATGTGGGAACCGAGGAAAGGAAACTGCGGGCCTACTTCGGGTAGTGGTGCTTTTGACCCCATCACCCCTACTTCTCCGCTTCGGCAGGCCAGTTCAGCACAATCGACACCGGCGCTGCGTTGGCGTTAGGTGAGCGGGTGTTGATCAGGAACCTCTGGCCGTCGGAAGTGACGTCGTAACTGAAGTAGGTCTGCGCTGAAATCGGAGGTTGCGGGGAAGTCACGAACAAAGGAGCCGGTGTGCCCAGCTCGAGAGCGGGACTGATTTTGACGGGAACAGCCATCAGTTTGCGATCGGGAGCGAGATAGAAGAGCTCTTTTCCATCGGCGCGCCAGCGGGGTTCTTCGCCTCCGCCGCTTGAGACTTGCCACTTGCCGCCGAAATCCGGGAAAGGCGAGATGTAGATGTCCCAGGTTCCCGTCTCTTGGGAAGCGTAGGCAACGAACCTGCCATCGGGCGAGAACTGTGCGTTCGCAACTGCCCACGGCTTCTGCAACAGAGGATGTACCTGCCCGTCGGCGAGGGTCATGTACAGCAGATCTCTGTACCGGCGGATCAGCATATACCTGCCATCGCCGGACCAGTCCCAGGGCGTCACGTACAGGGTGTGCAGGTCAAGGATCTTCTGGGCCGTTCCAGAGCCATCCGCATTCCTCGTAAAGATGCAGAAGCTCAATCCCTCTTCATTCGAGAAGTAGGCGATCCTCTTCCCGTCGGGACTCCAGATGGGAATTTCCTGCAGCCCATTGGTGAAAGTGAGGCGCGTGGTGACGTTGTTGGTCGTTTCGTAAATCCAGGGATTAACATGGCGGCCATCGACATCAGTCTGGTTGACGGCCACGCGGCGCTGGTCGGGCGACAGCTTGGGATTGGCTAAGAGCGCCATGGGCCCGACAGTACCCAGCTGTTTTCCACTGCGATCAAACCAGGTGAGCTGGGAAGGAGCACCGCCCATGCTGCCCCCAGTTTGCGCGGCCAGATTGTCGCGAGATGCGGCGAATACCGCGTAGTTGACTTGCGGGAAATACTGCACGGCGTCGTTCAGGATGTGCGGTTCGCCGCTGAGAGAAGCCGTGCGGAGATCGAAGCGTTGCGCGACCAGAGCGTTGTCGCGCCAGAACAGCAGGTATCCCGGCTCGGCATAGATGGCGTTGCTGCTGGCATTGACGACTTGGTGTGTTTCGTTAGAGTCGAGCGACCCGAGGACGATGAAGTTCTTATCGAGGTATCCGGAGAAATTGCAGGCGAGGTAGAGATAGTGGCGGCCATCAGGCAGAAAAACCGGCCAGCGATGGCTCACCTGCATTTGGGCGGGATCGGGCTTACTAACTTGCACCGGTGTTCCGCCTGAGGCGGAGACGCGGTAGAGCCCGTCCCAGACATTTGGTGTAAAGAGAATCACGCCATCTTTGTTCCAGGTTCCGCCGCGGCCGAAGGCTGCATCGGCCAGGGTCTGCGGCGCTCTGCCGGAAGTGACGTCGATGGTTTTAAGCTTGCCCCCGGCGAAGAATCCCAGCGCGCGGCCATCGGGCGACCAGAAGGGATAGGCGGCGCCTTCGGTGCCTGCGAGCGGGGTGGTACTTCGGCCACCGATCTGTTGAATCCAGATCATGTTCTTGCTGGCCTGCCGGGAATATGCGACCAGCGCCAGCGTGCGGCCGTCGGGGGAGAGCGAGAGCGCCGCCGCCGAGCCGGGAGCGGTGCTGTTGAAATACATCGCCACCGGAATCGGGCGCGTGCGCGCCCACCACATCGCTGCCGCGGCCAGCACGATCAGCAAGGCGGCGGCGACGATCCAGCCCGTGCGTCCGGCAGATTTCTGCTTGAGCGCGGGCACAACAGGGAGATGCGATGAGAAAGCATTCTGCTGCATCCACTTGAGTTGCAGTTTGACGTCGTGGGCAGTCTGCACGCGCTCATCGGGATCTTTGGCCAGACAGCTGCGAACTGTGCTCTCCAGCGCCGGCGGCGATAGTGGCTGCACGGCAGAGATTGGCGGAGGATCGGCGGCCAGAACGGCAGCGATGCTGGAGGCTGCGGTCTTGCCCTCGAAGGCGCGCTTGCCCGTCACCATCTCGTACAGGACCGCACCCAGGGAGAAAATGTCGCTGCGCGCATCGGCCTCTTTGCCTTCCACCTGCTCAGGCGACATGTACTGGAACGTCCCCACGATCGCGCCTTCGGTAGTGAGCGGATGCTGTGGCGTCGTCAGGGTTTGCGTCACGCCGGTGCTTGTTTGCATCGGCTTCGCCAGCCCAAAATCCAGGAGCTTGGCGCCGCTCTTGGTGAGCATGACGTTGCCCGGCTTCAGGTCGCGATGAATGACTCCACTCTTGTGTGCCCTTTCGAGGCCATCGCAAACTTCGATGCCGACTCTCAGCACCTGATCAAGCGGCACCGGTCCCTTGCGCAGCCGGTCGGCCAGCGTTTCTCCCTCGAGATACTCCATGACGAGGTAGCTGGTGCCGTCCTGCGTGCCCACATCGTACAGATGGCAGACATTGGGATGGCTGAGGCTGGAAACGGCCCGCGCTTCGCGGTCGAAGCGCTGACGCGCTTCAGGGCTGGAAAGATGCTCGGGCAGAATCTTGATAGCAACGGTGCGGTCGAGGCGCGTGTCGCGGGCCCGATAGACCTCTCCCATGCCGCCCGCGCCAAGCGGCGATTGAATTTCGTAGGGACCGAGCTTCGTACCCGACGGTAGCGGCATGTTTGGCTGGGAATTATAGCGCCAATCGCGGGCAAAGCCGCGAGCAAAGGACTAGAATCGTGGCGGGCCCGTAGATCTCGCGTGCCCAGCCCGTTTCGGGCGGAATTGAGGATTTCTTATGCGCATTGGACGTTACGAATCTTCCGAAGGCGGCAACGTCGGCACCGCCATTACATTCCTGCTGATCGGGCTGGGCGCGGGAGCTCTGGTCGGCCTTCTGCTTGCACCGAAGAGCGGCAAAGCGCTGCGCCGCGATCTGCAGCGCGGCTACGAAGACGCCCGCGACAAGCTCGGTGACTGGGCCGACGAAGCCCGAGGTCGTGTCCACGAGGCCGGCGAGCGCGTGCGCGACGCGGCTAGCCGCGGGGTTGAGATGGCCTCCGATCTCGGGGAAGAGCTGCGCGACACCGCCCGCGAAAAAGTCGAGCCCCTGCGCCGGGTCATCAATCGCGGCTAGATTGAGCCATGATAGTCACGCGGGCTGATTCCAAGCAGCTGCCTTAGTGGAATATCGACAAGATGCGGTGAAAAAAACCGCGATGCTCGGGCTGCTTCTTCGGCGGGGGCAACTGAATGGTCGCGTCCAGATGAACCTGCCGTTGCGGAGAATCCTCCAGAGGCACATCCCCGGTAATGACCGGGGGAGGCGGCACGCGACTGGCAGCCATTTCGCTGGCGTTGAAGACGAACGGCGTCTCGACTTTGACATGAATGTCGTTCGGCCCGGAGGGCGGCAAAGGCGCTGTCTCCGGCCCGTTTGACAGCGTCGTTCCCCCTGCCATTGTCCCCGTCTCGTCAGCCGGCCGCGCACTCGCTGCCGATGATCCAGCCGTTGAACTCCCGCCCAGCCGCGCATTCGCGGGCATTGCTGACGCCGGCAAGGGCGCCGAAGGGGCCTCGGTGCGCAGAATGGCCGGAGGCGGCGGACATCCGCATTCGAGAGGAACGTCGGAATCGACTCGATCGATTCGCCCCGAGCGGAACATCGCCTGCTCGTCCGGCTTTACCTGGTAAATGCGATCGCCCAGGAGTTCCGACACGATGGCCGAAGAAGTGTTGCCGGTCATCGCGCGCACGCATGTATCGCCGCGCGAATCGACACTGATGGCATAGTGGAAATGTCCGGGCCCGGCGAACATGATGCGGAAATCGGGAGTGAGCACCGAGTCGGCGGACGACCTGAGCGAATAATGCGTTTCCAGCCCGCCCGTGCTGATCCCCAACATCAGGTCGCGCCGGTTGCGCGACTGCGTCACCGTGACGGTTGTGCGCGGGCACACGCGGATTTCTCCTCCGCGGGTTAAATGCAATACCTCGGTATCAGACCCTGCCGTAATAGCCGAGTTGGCGCCCAGGCCCGCGCCGGCGAAAATTGTGGTTCCCATACCGCTGGTCACGGGCACTACGGCAGGAGTGGCGCCGAACGCAGCGCCGTCCGCGGTTGGCGGCTGCACCGGCGAGGCCTTGCTGGCATTCGTGTCTTCAGGTGGCTTCAGGCGAACCATCAAGCGATTCCCGGCACCGTCCCAGCTGTAGCCGTAGGGCGCGAGCAGATCGAGCACGACGCGCGTCACCGGAGGGTTCTGCTGATACTGATCCACGCGAATGGCGACGATGTTTTCCTTCTGGATCTCGATCTTCTTCTGGGTCAGGCCCAGGCGTGAGTTGGGCAGATCAATCACCAGACGCGGCGGCGAATCGAGCACCTGCACTTCCGGAATGACCGGGCCGCCCTTCGAAATAATTTCCACAGCAGGGACGCCGTGCTCATGGACGATGCGAATGCCCGTGATGTGAGGTGCGGGCCCAAAGGTCTGGCCAGCGGCAGGGAGCAAGGCCGCGAACAGAATCAGGCAGACAGAATTGATTGCGCGCCGCGACAAGGCATCCCCTTTTCGGTTCTTGATTGGAAACATATCAGGTGCGGAGGCTGGAGGCTAGGGGCCAGGAGTTGAGAAATTCGAGGGCCGTTCGATGCATCAGGCGTGCAGACTGCAAACCTGAATCGGCAAGATCCTGATGAGGAACTCTGGCACCTTGCCACGGTTGCAACGTGGTTTCTTACGTTTCGGGCAGGAACTCGTATTCTTCAATTACGGCAGCCACCGCAAGTTTGCCGTCGGCGCGGCCTTCCTCGACCCGCACGACGTGTCCCTTACACTGTACGCGAATGGCTTCCGTCAGCGTGATCTCCGGTGGCAGCGTCAGGGTGAAGCCGATCTGCGATCCTTGCGCCACGGCCGATTCCAGATAGAAACAGATACCGCGCGCGCTCACGTCGCGAATCTGGGCTACTTCGCTGTGAGTGTTGCTATTTTGACCGTGATCAACCTTGACGGGCACACGCAGGGCGAATCTTCTTGAAGCTCGCTTCTCCGCCTGGGGCTCAGGCATTTCGTTCCTCCGAAGTGACGCACAGAAGTGGCGTGTAGTGGCGCTCAAACAACTAACTACTGATGAGGATGCCCTCTGCGCGTCGTCGCGGTCAATACCACGCTTGGGTCAGAATGTGGCCCGTTTTGGCGGCAGAGTCGGAAGTTAGTGTGGGGAAAAAACCTTTGGCGGCCTGTTTTCAGGACGCGTGCACGCCTCATTATTACTGAACACTGAATTATTGAACAATGACAACTGCCCCATGGGCCGCTCGTGTAAGCTGATCCCTGGGCTAGTTCCATGATCTTCGTCCTCGACAACTACGATTCGTTTACCTACAACCTGGTTCAGTACATTGGGGAATTGGGCGAGGAGGTTGAGGTCCGCCGCAACGATCAAGTCACTGTGAAAGAAGTTGCGACCATGCATCCAGAACGGATCGTCATCTCTCCGGGGCCCTGCACGCCGCACGAAGCCGGCATCAGCATTGACCTTATCCGCCACTTCGCCGGCAAGGTGCCGGTGCTGGGCGTCTGCCTCGGGCATCAAGCAATCGGAGAGGCGTTTGGCGGCCGTGTCGTGCGTGCCCCGCACCTCATGCATGGCAAGACCAGCGCGGTTGTGCACGACAACAAGACCATCTTTCAGGGCCTGCCCATGCCCATGACCGCCACGCGCTACCACTCGCTGATCGTGGAAGAGAAAGGCTTGCCCGCCGAATTGGAAGTCAGCGCCTGGACGACCGAAAAAGACGGCAGCCGAACGATTATGGGCCTGCGCCACCGCGAGTGCGCGGTCGAAGGCGTGCAGTTTCATCCCGAGAGCGTGTTGACGGATGCGGGGAAAAAATTAGTCGAGAACTTTCTGAAGCAGTAATCGCTATTCCCGGCCCCTCGCCATCTCCACTGCTCTTAGCAGCGCCTGCGCCTTGTTCATGCATTCCTGAAATTCGCGCTCTGGATCGGAATCCGCCACGATTCCCGCTCCCGCCTGCAGATAAGCCTTCTTTCCTTGCATCAGCATGGTGCGAATGCCGATGCAAGAATCGAGATTCCCCGCAAAGTCGGCATAGAGGACCGAGCCGCCGTAAATGCCCCGCCGCGTCGGTTCCAGTTCTTCGATGATCTGCATCGCCCGCACCTTTGGCGCTCCGCTGAGCGTCCCGGCAGGAAAGCAGGCGGCAAATGCATCGAGCGCGTCGAGACCGTTGCGCAGCGTGCCTTCCAACGCCGAGACCAGATGCATGACGTGAGAGTAGCGCTCCACATACATCAGATCTTTCACTTTTACCGACCCGTATTCGCTGACCCGCCCCAGATCGTTGCGGCCGAGGTCTACGAGCATGACGTGCTCGGCACGCTCTTTTTCATCGTTGCGCATCTGCTTTTCCAGCCGCGCATCCTCGGCTTCGTCATGCCCGCGCGGGTGCGTGCCCGCGATGGGACGATACTCCAGCTTGCGTCCCGTGACTCGCACCAGCATCTCCGGGGACGAGCCGAGAATGTGCGTGCCGTTTCCGCGACGATCGCCGAGTCGCAGGAAATAAAGGTAAGGCGAAGGATTCACCTGCCGCAGCGCGCGATACAAATCGAACGGCGCGACGCCGGGCGTGAAGTCCAGCCGCTGGGAGAGCACAACCTGAAAAATATCTCCGGCCGCGATGTATTCTTTGCAGCGCTCAACGCTCCGCAAAAAATCCGCACGCCGCGTGCGAGCGTGAACTTTCAACGCGCCCGCCTTCCCTTTTGCCGATCTCTTCCACGCCGCTGGACTCAGTCCCCGCGCCAGTTTGCGCTCGATGGCCGCGATGTCGCGCAGGGCGCGATCGTAAGCGCGGCGCGGACTTTGGCGGGACACATCCGCCGCAGCCACAATGTGGATCTGGTGCCGCAGGTGATCGAAGGCCAGCAGCCGATCGAAGAACATCAGCTCGGCATCGGGCAGATGCAAGTCGTCTTTGGCGTGGTCACCGATTTTTTCGAGTTGCCGCACGACATCGTAGGCGAAATATCCGACCGCCCCGGCGGTAAACGGAGGAAGCCCCGGCACGCTCGCCGGACGATGCTCACGCAGCAGCCGCTTCACCACCTGAAAGACGTTCTCGGCCAGCGCCTCCCGCCGGCCGCCACGCTCAATCTCAACCTTGCCCTCCTGCGCCTTCAGCCGCATGTAGGGACGCGCGCCAAGAAACGTATAGCGCCCGATCTGCTCGCCGCGCTCCACCGACTCCAGCAGAAACGCGTGGGATTCCTTTTCGGCAATCGCCAGGAATGCGGAAACCGGCGTCAGCAGGTCGGCGCTCACCGATTTCACCACCGGTACGAGCGTCGCCTCGCGCGAGAGTCTCGAAAATGTTTTGAAGTCGGGCTGCGGCATGCCGTCACTTCCCGGCATCGCGGATGAGCACGACGTCGGACTCGCTGTGGCCGCGAATAATGGCGAGCTGCTTGCCATCAGGCGAGAAGTCGAAGTCGCGAATGCGTTCCGACTTGAAGTCGGTGAGTTGTTTTCCCGGCAAACCGTCGAGATGCTGGAGCCAGAGATTGCCCGTGTCGCCGTCGCGCACGGGGTAGATAACGTCTTTGCCGTCGGCACTGAAAACAATCGGCATAAGGCTGACGCCAAAATTGAACTCGGCCCGTGGCCGTTCGAATTCCAGGAATCGTGGCGGCTCGCTGGAATTGAGGGGAACCAGAGCCAGCTTCTCTTTGGGGTCATGCGGTCGGAAGGTTGCGAAGGCGGCAACTTTTCCATCTGGCGAAGGCGCAATGCGGCTGAAAACCGAAAGCTCGGCGACCTGTTGGGAAGGGCTCCCATCCATCGACACCTTCTCCAATTTCGTGTCAGCGTCTGAATACAACACAGTTCTTGCATCACGGGCGCAGGCGGGAATGTAGTCGAATTTCCCACCGGTGAGTTCCTTGGGATTTCCGCCGTCGGCGTCGGCACGGAAGATGTGGTCCTCTATTTTCGGCACAAAAGAAGTGAAGACGATGTGCCCATCGGAACAGGACCGGGCGAAATTCGGGAAAGGGATCTGCGCAAGTAGGGGAATCTTGGCGCCGGAATCGGGGTTGAGCAGGGTTATGCCACCACTCGCGGCAGAGATCAGAAGTTGCCCATCGCGCGTCCAGGAGACATCCTTACTTGGCGAGCCTTCCATCATGAACTGCCGCGCCTGGGAACCGCTGGCTCCTTCAGGCATCACGTAAGTATTCACATGCGTCTGTCGGAGCACGGTAGCCAAAGTGTGGCCATCGCCGGCCACGCTCAGGTCAATATAGGCGTTGGTGTCGCGGGTAACGGGAGATATTTTGCCTGCCGGAAAGGAAATAAAAAAGATTTGCGTCTGCGGCAAGAACGGACCACCGCCCAGGACCAGCAAGCCGCTGCCGTCAGGCAGCCACACCGGCCGCGTGAAGTAAGTGTCTTTCGAGGTCACGAACCGATTTTGCTTCCCGCTTTCCACATCAATCGCAGCCAAGGCGCTCAGCGCATTTTCCGGCAGTGAGATCGGGATGACGATGGTCTTGCCGTCCGGAGACCAGGCCACATCAGCCTGCGCTTCTCCTTCAGGACCGGTAAACAGGGTTTTTTCTTCGCTCCCTTCGACTGAGCGGATGACGACGCGGTACACGCCCGGTTTCGGATTGTTGCCGACGCTGTACACGAATTTCTTGCCGTCGGGAGAGAGGCTGATGTTGGAGTCGATGTCGGTGACCAGCTTCTGCGGTGTACCACCTAGCACCGGGGCGCGATAGAGGTACTTGAGCGAGCGGCTGCCGATTTCGGAACGAACGAAATACAGGTAGTTGCCGTCCGGAGAAAAACGAAGGCCGATGTAGCCGACGGCCGCGGGCGGCACAACCTGCGTGTTGCTGTTGGTGGGGACATTGCGCAGCCACAGGCTCTGCTGGCCGTTATCGTCCATTACATTGAGGATGTATTTGCCATCGGGCGAAATGGCCACGAGCGTGGCTTTGCCCGTCTCGGTTACTTTGCTGGCGGAGAAATTCTGAAACGGAGCCTGACGCTCGCGCGAAAGCAGCGCGTAGATGCCATAGCCAGCGGCCGCAATCAGTAAAATCGCAACCACGCTGATAACACCAAGCGAGAACTTGTGCTGCTTCGCCACGGCAACTACAGCGGAACTGCTGCTGGCGTGCGCGGGTTGTGAGGGCGCTGAAGTGAGAGTGGCAGCGGCTGGCTCGGCTTCCGCCTTTACCGCCGGAACCTGACGGCTTGAGTCTGTGTCGCGCCGGAGCCGTTGCAGGTCGGTGCGCATCTCCGAGGCGTGCTGGTAGCGCAGGTCGCGGTCTTTCTCCAGCGCTTTATTGATGATGTCTTCCAGCCGCGGCGGCAGATCAGGATTGAGCCGGATCGCCGGCATGGGTGGGCGATTGAGAATGGCGTCGAAAATCGTGGCCGAGCTTTCACCACGGAACGGCAGCGTACCCGTCGCCATTTCATACAGCACTGCGCCGAAGGAAAACAGATCGGTGCGCGCATCGAGTTCCTTGCCTCGCGCCTGCTCCGGCGACATGTAGGAAATCGTGCCTACGGCTGAACCGGGATCGGTCAGCGGTTCCTCGTCGATGGTCCGCGTGGCCGCGGCAATCTGGCTCGCAGAGCTTCCCGTCAGCGTGACCTTGGCCAGCCCGAAGTCAAGAATCTTGGCATGTCCGCGTGAGGTGACAAAGATGTTGGCCGGCTTGATGTCGCGGTGCACGATGCCCTTGGCATGCGCGGCGTCGAGCGCGTCGGCGATCTCAATTGCCAGCGAGAGGATTTCCCCGGTCTCCATCGGGCGCCCGCCGATGCGGTGTTTCAGCGTCATGCCCTCCAGAAACTCCATGGCGATGAAGGCATGCCCATCCTGCTCGCCGATGTCGTGGATGGTGCAGATGTTGGGATGGTTCAGAGCCGACGCCGCCTGCGCCTCGCGCTGAAAACGGGCCAAGGCTTGGGGATCGCGGGCCACCTCATCCGGCAGGAACTTCAGGGCTACAAAGCGGTGCAGGCGCATGTCTTCCGCCTTGTAGACCACGCCCATGCCGCCGCCGCCCAGCTTTTCGAGAATGCGGTAGTGCGAGATGGTTTGGCCGATCATTCTGTTGAGTTTAGGCCCACGTGTCCCGGTCCAGCGTCGGATCTGGGTGTCGGCCATCGTAGGCGGGATGCCGTGGCAAGTCAACCAGCCCAAAACTAGCCCATTTGCCCATACGGGAAAAACTTTGGTCACCTTGTTGGACTGCACGTAATGGCTAGAATCAAGCATATCCCGCGTATTGTGAGCATTTTGCGCTACAGGCCGAATTGCGCGCGCGGTGTGCTCCCGGGAACCGGCTGTCGAATTGACGGGACGAGGTGCGTCCGAAGCCTGCCGACGCACACGAACGACTATGCGGATCAAGTTCTGGGGCGTGCGCGGCTCCACGCCCACGCCACAACCCGAGAACATGCGCTACGGGGGCAATACCTCCTGCGTCGAAGTGCGGCTGGGCGATCGCATTTATATCTTCGATTGCGGCACCGGCTTTCGCGTGCTGGGGCGCGAATTCGAGCGCGAGTTCGGCGACCGGCCATTTCAGGCGCACGTGTTCGTCTCGCATTTTCACTGGGATCATATTCAGGGCATGCCGTTTTTCCGCCCGTTGTATGAGAACAAGGGCAGCCGGTTCGTCTTTCACTCGTCCGGCCGCACGCGGCGGCTGGAGCAGGTCATGGCCGAACAGATGGCCGCGCCGTATTTCCCCGTCGATCTCGCGCACATGAAGGCGAAGCGGAATTTCTACGACATTGAAAGCGGATGCCTGCCTATGGACGACGGCATTCAGATCAAGACCGCATATCTGAACCACCCACAGGGCTGCCTGGGATTCCGGCTCGAAACCAAAGACGGCATCCTCGTTTATGCCACCGATAACGAACCCGGTGACACGCACTTCGACAAGGCGGTACGCAAGCTGGCCGAAGGGGCTGACATTCTCATCTACGACGCGCAGTATCTGCCCGAAGAATACGAAGCGCGCCGCCGCGGCTGGGGACACAGCCACTGGCGCGAGGCCGTCAATGTTGTGATGGAAAGCGGTGCGAAGGAATTGATCCTTTACCATCACGATCCCGAACACACCGACGCGATCGTCGACAAGGTCGTCACCGACGCGCGCAGTTACTATCCCAAGGTGCAAGCGGCATCGGAAGGGCTGGAAATTCATCTCGGGGCTCGCGGCCAAGGATCGGGGGCCAGCCGGTAACCTCCGCGCCCGTCCAGACAAATTACTCTCACTCACACGACTGCGCGGGCAGTCTCAAATTCAAACCGAACTATTTCCACCAACACCTCCTAACTTGCTTCCCTGTCATCTGCGCTCATATACTCGGAGCGTTTCGCCGCCACGGCCAGCATTCCTTCCGGCGACGCCCAGCGTTAACCTGCTCTAAACCCGGAGAGTGAGTTTATGACGCCGATGCCTGTCCGTGCAGCTGTGCTTGCCTTAGTCGGGCTGGCGCTTTATCCGCACAGTTTGAGCAGCCAAACGGTTCAAGGGGATCAACCGGCGACCAATGAGGCGTCACAAAAGGCGCTGGCTTGCCGCATAGCTGACGGATTCACGCTGGCTGCCGTCGGAGATCTCATCGTCGCGCAGCCGATCTCTGCCGTCAAAGACGAAGATTTTGCCGCGACCTCCCGAATCCTCCGTGACGCCGATGCAGCCTTCGGCAACATGGAAGCCACGCTGATCGACATCCGTCATTTTAAGGGTTACCCACAGGCCTCCGAGGGCGACCCTGGTCTTATCGGCGTTCCAGAAGTTGCGCGGGATCTGCGCGCGATGGGCATACGGCTGGTTTCGCGTGCGAACAATCACGCTACCGACTGGAGCATCGAAGGGATGCGCGAGACCGACCACACGCTCGACGAAGCTGGCATTGTTCACGCCGGAACCGGCGAAAACCGCGGGCTGGCTCGCGCGGCACGCTTCCTCGATACGCCCAAGGGACGCGTCGGCATCGTAGCGATGGCTTCCAGCTTTGCCGTACCATCACCGGCAACGTCGGAACTGGGCGAAGCGCCGGGGCGCCCGGGGCTGAATGCAATGCGCACCAAAATGCACGTCCTGGTGACGCCGGAGATGTTAGAAAGTCTGCGCAAGGTCCGCGATGCGCAGCCGAAGGGACTGCTTGAAGAGTCGGTTGAAAGCGGGCCGGAAAAACCGAACGAGTTGAGTCTTTTCGACACTTCATATCGCTCCTCGGATCACCTGGGGTTTTCCTTCGACATGAATCCCGTGGATCTTTCCGAGAATCTGGCCAGCATTCGTGAGGGCAAACAGAACTCTGACTTCATGATCGCGACCATCCATGCGCACGAGCCGGGCAACTGGAGCGACACGCCACCGGATTTTCTGGTGAAGTTAGCCCACGACGCGATCGACGCGGGCGCTGATGAGTTCATCGGCCACGGGCCGCATCAGCTGCGGGGCATCGAAATCTACAAAGGCAAGCCCATCTTCTACAGTCTGGGCAACTTCTTCTTCGAAGCCGATCAGCAGCAGCCTCTCAGTCGCGATGTATACGAAATTTACGAGCAAGACCCGATCAAAGTGAACAGCCACGAACTAAGCGAAATCTTCGTAAAGAAGTTTTTCAACGGCGACATCTGGTATCAAAGCGTGATCGCCGTAAGCAGGTATGAGCAGGGGCAGGTCTCCGAGATTCGGCTCTATCCGGTGGAATTGGGGTTCAAGATGCCCGAGGCGGATCGCGGCGTGCCGCGCATGGCTTCGCCCGAGGTGGCAAGAGTGATACTCGAGAGATTGCAGAAGCTCTCTCAACCCCTGCATACCGAGATAAAAATCGACCACAATGTTGGTATCATTCACGTGGCAAGATAGGTCAACGCTTGCGCAGGCTGGCCATCGACCGTAAGTGCAGCGCCGTTCGGCGAACCTGCTTGCTTCCCTGCCGCGCAGCCTCTTATACTCGGAACGTTTCGTCGCCGACGGCTCGGGACTCTCTATTGGCGGGCCGGCACGTGAGTGGAATCTTATCTTAACCATCTCGTTCGACGATCTCGAGTCTCAACGATCTCGATTCTCGACGAGCGTGAATCTCGACGATCTTGAATTGCAATCCTTCTGGAGATGACCCTTATGACAACGATGATGACCGCCCCGCACGTGGATAAAGAAACCAATCCGTGGGAGTCGCAACGCGCGCGCTTCGACCTGGCCGCGCAGAAACTGAACCTTGATGAAGGCCTGTGGCGGGTGTTGCGCTACCCCAACCGCGAGATCACGGTACACATCCCGGTGCAGATGGACGATGGCCATCTCGAGGTCTTCACCGGCTTCCGGGTGCAGCACTCGATTGCGCGCGGGCCGGCCAAGGGCGGCATTCGCTATGCACCCGATGTCACGCTCGATGAAGTGCGCGCCCTGGCCAGCTGGATGACGTGGAAGTGCGCCGTGGTCAACATTCCTTTCGGCGGCGCAAAGGGCGGGGTGATTTGCGATCCGCACAAGATGTCGATGGGCGAAGTGGAGCGCATGACGCGGCGTTACACGGCGGAGCTGATCGAATTCATTGGCCCGGAAAAAGACGTTCCCGCGCCCGACGTGAACACCAACGAACAGGTCATGGCGTGGATGATGGACACGTACTCCATGCACATGCGGCAGACAGTGACTGCGGTGGTGACGGGCAAGCCGATCAACATTGGCGGCTCGCGTGGACGCCGCGAAGCCACCGGGCGCGGCGTGATGATCGTGTGCGACGAAGCCTGCAGGAAGCTGGGCATCGATCCGCAGCGGGCGAGTGTGATCGTGCAGGGGTTTGGCAACGTGGGTTCGAACGCCGCGCTGCTCATGCACGAAGCCGGCTACAAGATCATCGGCATTGCAGAAGTCGGCGGCGGCCTCTATAACAAGAACGGGATCGACCTGAAGGCGCTCGCCGAATTCCGCCAGAAGAACGGCACCGTGCACGGCTTCCCCGGAGCCGAGAAGCATGACGCCGCCGAACTGCTGACGACCGAGTGCGAAATTCTCATTCCCGCCGCAACCGAGAATGTGATCACCACGCGCAACGTGGATCGCGTGAAGTGTCGCATTCTTGCCGAAGGCGCGAACGGCCCGACTACCTCGGCTGCCGACGACGTGCTCAGCGAGAAGGGCGTGTTCGTGATTCCCGACATTCTCGCCAACGCGGGCGGCGTGACGACTTCGTATTTTGAGTGGGTGCAGGACCGCCAGGGCTACTTCTGGAAGGAATCAGTAGTCAACGAGCAGCTCGACACCATCATGAAGTCGTCGTTTGACGATGTCGTCCGCTACGCTGAGACGCATCACGTCAACAACCGCATCGCGGCCTACATGCTGGCGATTGACCGGGTGGCGTATACGATCCGGCAGCGCGGCATTTACGCGTAGCGAGTCGCGAGTCCCGAGCTGTAAGTCCTGAGCGGTTTCCCCACCCTTGTCCCGTTCTTTGCGACAGGGCGGGTAAGTTCCAAGGAGGTTGCTATGCAATCGATTGAAAGAAAACTGATGGCGCAGATTGCGGTGCTGATTTTTGCCTTGTCGCTGGTTGGCGGCATGGCGATGGGACAGGCTTCGAGCGGTTCCGCGATGGCGCCAGCGGCGAAGCCTGCGGCGGGCGACAAGCTCGACATCAACACTGCGACCAAAGATCAGCTCAAGGCGCTGCCGGGCATCGGGGACGCGTACTCGCAGAAGATCATCGACGGGCGCCCGTACCGCGCCAAGAATGAACTGGTGCAGAAGAAGATCATCCCGCAGGCCACGTACGACAAGATCAAGGACTCGATCATCGCGCATCAGGTGAAGGCCGCGACGCCCGCGCCGAAATGAGGCTCTGAGACACGAGCGGTTAGTCCACGGACTTTTCCTGCATTGCGTTCCCTTCCCGCCGGGAGCATAATCAACTTGGCTTCCGGCTTGACCACCGGGTCTGCGCGCTTGTGTGAACCTGCCCAATTCCATCACGCTCATCCGCATTGCCAGCATTCCTTTGCTGATCTGGATTCTGTCGAGCCCGCGCTTCAGCAGTGTCAACGGCGAAAAAGAATTGCTGGCTTCGGCTCTGTTCGTGGCCGCGGCCATGACCGACGGCATTGACGGCTATCTCGCCCGCAAGCGCGAGCAGATCACGACGATGGGCATTCTGCTCGATCCCCTAGCCGATAAGCTTCTGATCGCCGCGGCGTTTATTGTGCTGGTGCAATTTAATCCCAGCCTGGTACCGGCGTGGGTTGCGATTGTGGTCATCGGAAGGGAATTTCTGGTGAGCGGGCTGCGTTCGATCGCCGCGTCGGAAGGGTTCACCATCGAAGCCAGTAACCTGGGCAAGTTCAAGATGGTGGTGCAAATTGTGTCGGTGGTCGCTGTGATTCTGGACCATCGTTGGAAGGAGCTGCCGGTGTATGGCAGCTATTTCTTTCCGATTCACTGGATCGCGCTCATGGCGATCTGGTTCATGGTGTTTTTGTCTTTGGCGTCGGCGGTCGATTACTTCGCTGCCTTCTGGTCGAAGATCGACCGGCGCGTGGTCAAACGCCGACGCCGAGCGTTCATTCTGAGCCGGCGCAGAAAGCCGGTGCCGGCGCCGCCGCAAGCGGACCGCGATGTCGCTGCCTCGACCTAGTTGCGCAGCCGTAGAGTTCAGCGAGTTCTCAGCTGACGAGCGCACGCTCCTGGTGCGTCTGGCCCACGACGCGATCGTGTCGGCGCTTGAGGGACGTGAGATCCCACTTGATCCTCCAAGCGTGCACATGGCTGAGCCGCGGGGTGTCTTCACTTCTCTTTATCTGCATGGCGAATTGCGCGGATGCGTGGGGTATGTCTTTCCATCCTGCCCCGTGTATCGCGCGGTGGCTGAAACCGCACGGGCGGCGGCGTTTGAAGACAACCGGTTTTCTCCGGTGACTGACGGCGAGGCGCGCGCGCTTGAAATTGAGTTGAGCATCCTTTCGCCTCCGCGGCCCATTCGCGCCGAAGGTGTCGAGGTTGGCCGCCATGGCCTGCTGATCAGCATGGGCGGACACCGGGGACTTCTATTGCCGCAAGTTCCGGTGGAACAGCGATGGGATCGCCTGACTTTTCTGGAGCAAACCTGCCGCAAGGCGGGCCTGCCACGGGATGCGTGGCAGCGGGGCGCAAGCATCGAGGCGTTCACCGCGGAAGTGTTCGGGGAAAAGCAGGCACACAAAAATCAGGGTACTGGAGCCGTTTGAAACGGCACCAGTACCAAAATTCGGGCGGCGCATTTCAATGCTGCCGACTAAGGCCATATTGTGCGAGTTGAATCCCGGAAGGCCATTTTGGGCGGCATCTTCGGCCGTGCACGGTCTGAAATCCGGCGCGGCGTCACGGAGCTTGTACAAGTGCTGAAAAGTGCCTTAAACCGGCACGCGTGATGGCGCAATGGCAGCAAAACAAAACCGGGGATGGTTGCCCATTCCCGGTCATACCTGACTTTGGCCTATCTAAACTTAATTGGCTTGGACCTGATCGAGTTCCACTCCATCGCCCGCGTGGACGTCTTCCAAAGCGAAGACGATCATGCCGGTGGCAGTCGTCGGAGTCACGCCGATGATCACGATCTCACCCACCGCGCGGCGCGGCAGATCGCGGACGTGAATCACAGGGCCGTTCGACTTGGTGAACATCTTTGGATCGACCGATGGGGTCTTCGCTTGCGTGTCTTCGGCAATCGCGGCCTTGAATGAGAGAGAATCGACCGGGTCTTCCAGGTCGGCCTGATAGCCGCGCACGGCGCGGAAGAAGTCGCCAACCTTCACGCCCTGGTTGGCGCCCACGTTCATGTAAACCTTATGGCCGGTGCCTAGCTCGGAATCGAAGTCCTTGCCCATGACGATGCGGCCCGAAACCTTGTTACTGGCGGGCAGGAAACGGTCAAACTGGATCGGCGTGTGGAAGCTGACCGTCTGTTTTTCGGCGAAGGGAATGGCTGTATCGCCGGGGTTAACCCCGTCGCACGAGTATTCGATCAGGGCGATGGCGCTGTGACTACGGGTATCAATAACTTTGACGCGCCCGACTTCCTCGTAGGGCTGGCCGGTTTGCTTCAACAGTTTTTTCTGTCCGGGATACATCTCGTACTCGTTGACGTCGCGCAAGGCGCGGACTATTTCGTACTGGGCGCCAATGCTATAGCCCGTCCCGTGCAGGTAAACCACGTCGCCGCGGGTGAACTTGGTGGTGCTGGGCGTCTGCAGTCCGCCCATAATGTAGTTGGCGTCGGGCAGGACCTGTTTGTTGATGAATCCGGCGCAGTACAAGTCGGCGTAGGTGGGCGTCTGCACGCGCTCGGTCGGGAAGCCAGCCGTCGTCATGGTGGTTCCCGCCGGAGTTTCGGCCGGAGTGGCATCGCCCGACTGGGCCCACGCTGCAGCCGCGAACAACAACACGAACAGTCCTGTTTTCTTCATGTTACCTCCGGGAAGGGAACGCCAGACGTCCTCTTCCCCCAGTCCGCAAACGTTAAGTGCCAGAAAAGAAAGGCTTCACGGGGAAGGTAACAAGCCGGTAAGGGTGGGTCAAGGTTACGAGGGTGTTGGTCAGGGCGGGGGCAAAAGTTTTCGCGAGGAATTGTGAATCCCTTGTTGCATAAAGAATTATTGCCCTGTAATAATGCGCCGTCATTACAGTTAGACGATTCGATTTGCAGCGATGAACTCGGCGCCCGCCTACACCCCGCGATTGTTGCCTCTGCGTCTGCCGCGCGTCTGTGTCGCGGTGATCGGGTCCGACGCCGGCGAAATGGCCGAGAAAGCCGAATCGCTGGTCCGGGATAATCCCTTTCTCGAGTTCAGGTTAGACTACCTGTCCAAGCCCGGCTGGGCTCTTCCAAGGATCAAGCGTTTTGTGGATTCCCACCCGGGAACGGTGATCATTGCCACCTGCCGCCGGGTTGCGAATGGGGGTAAGTTCCGCGGCTCGATCGCCTCGCAGCTGGACATCCTTGCCAAGGCAGCAGCCGCGGGCTTCCAGCTGCTGGATCTTGAACTGCAAACCGCCGGCAAGTGCAAGCCGGAGAAACTGCAGAAACTGCGCAGCAAGGCCGCCCTGATTCTCTCTTTCCACGATTTCCGCGGCACCAGGAAGCTGGAAGGAACGCTGGAGAAGATGCTGGCATACCCGGCCGACTTCTACAAGGTGGTCAGCAGCGCAACCACACTTTCAGATAACGTGGCCATGATCAAGTTTCTGGCCAGCGAAGGCGACCAGCATTCGCTGATCGGCATGTGCATGGGCGAGCAGGGCATCATCAGCCGCGTGCTGGGAGTGCGTGCTGGCAGCCTCTTCACCTTCGCCTCCTTCAGTCCCGGCGAGGAGACTGCTCCCGGCCAGGTCACGGCGCAGGAATTGCGCAATCTTTATCGAATTGAACACGTGGATGCGGCCACGCGGGTGTACGGCGTGGTGGGTGATCCGATCGCGCACTCGCTCTCGCCGGCCATCATGAATGCGGCTTTCCGGCGCGAGAACGTCAACGCGGTCTTCCTCGCCCTGCATGCGAAAACGCTGAAGGATTTCTTGACCTGCGTGCGCGAGATTCCGATCCACGGCGTTAGCGTGACCATGCCGTACAAAGAAGCGATCCTGCACCATCTGGACAATACCGACTCGCACACGTCCAAAATCGGAGCCTGCAACACGGTCGTGCGGGCGCAGGATGGCAAGCTGTACGGTTTCAATACCGACGCGGCAGGAATCGTCAGGCCGCTCGAACGCCGACTGAACTCGCTCGAAGGCGCCCGGATTCTGGTGCTTGGAGCCGGAGGGGCAGCGCGCGCCGCCGTCTTTGGACTCAAGGAGCGAGGGTCGGAGGTTTACATCCTGAACCGCAGCCTGGCTCCTGCCAAGAAACTGGCGCACCAGGCCCGGGCTCGGCTGGTGAAGCGCCCGGATTTAAAGAAGCTGGCCTTTGATGTGATCATCAATGCGACTCCGGTAGGCATGGGCAACACGCGCGAATCGCCGCTGCAGGAGAAAGAGATCAATGCCCGCTATGTCTTTGATATGGTTTACGATCCGGCCGAAACCCGGCTGCTGAAAATGGCCAAAGAGCGAGGTGCCCAGGTCATCCCGGGCATTGAGATGTTCGTGCACCAGGCAGCGCGTCAGTTTGAGATCTGGACCGGCAAACCCGCGCCGTGGGATGAGATGCTGCGCGTCGTACTGCTCACCCTGCAAGAGCGCGCTAACCGCTCTGCTAGCGCGAAGTGAAGCGTTCCGATGCCTTTCGTAAAGAAAAAGTTGCTTTTTTCCGAGTGCCCAAAGTAATATGCAATCAGGGACTGCGACTGTAAGCGTTCCCAAGTGCGTTTGACCCTGTACCGCCCGGTTTCCAACTTCCACAATCGCTGTACAAGCTTTGGCGAAAAACTCGACGTGAGGGGCGTTTCGTAGCGCCTCCATCCCGGTTCGGAGAGTTCAACATGGCGTGGTACGCGTACTGTCTGACTGAGCATCAAACCCTCCCTAATGGAACCCGCACTCGCCGTCCTTTCCTCCTTGAAGGTGCTCAAGGCGTTAACGGCGCAGCGGTTCTGAGCTATCCCAGCGGCGAATTTGCCGTAATCGTCAGTGAATACGATCCGGCGGCAGGCGAACTGGATCAGAAGGCCGCCATCGAACATGCCCGCGTGGTCAGTATGTGTTTTCGCAGCTCGACCGTATTGCCCTTCAAGTTCGGCACCATCTTCGACAGCGATGATGCTCTGCGCCAAGCCGTCCGGGTGAACCGGCGGACGTTTGGCATGAGCGTGGCCCATCTGCGCGGTAAGTCGGAAATGCACATCAAGCTGGTCGTGCGCGACGGATCGCTGCGCGAGGCGATGATGGACGTCGAACTGCCCGACACCGTCGGCGGCGACTACCTGTCGAAGTTGCGGGTCAAGGCCTCGCGCGAGCGCGAGCGCCAGACCAAGGCACGGGCGCTGTCGGTCCAGGTGCACAAGCTGTTCAACCCGCTCGAAGAAGAAGTCAGCTGCAAGAAAGTCGCTCCCGAGGGCATGCTGATTGACATCGCCCACCTGATCGACTCCAAGAGCGTGGAGAAGTATCAGAACCGCTACTCGACCGCCACCAAGCAACTGAAGAACTGCGAAGTGGCCATCAGCGGACCGTGGCCGCCGTATCATTTCCTGCCCGGGAAGCTGCGCACGGTAGCCGGCAATAGCTAGCAGAAATCGCAGATTCTTGCATGCGGCTCTGGCGGGAGACCCGCCCGGAGCTTGGTGTTTGCCCGTACCGGGCAGGCGAGTGCATTGATTATGCATTGTTCTGCACTTCCGATTTTCCGTTTACTTCCCTTTCGGCCAAGCAACTCGATTTTCCGGAGTATGCTAAGTAATTGTGCGGCTTTGGGTTATTGTGCGGTTAAGCTCAGGCCGCGCGGGATGTGGGTTTTGGCGCGGGAAGTGCTTGAATCAGACGTAACAAAGAGGCCGCAATCTCGACAATGACCTTCACTCTCTACGATTCTCCGCGTCACTTCCCGAAAAGCTGTCCCGGCTGGCGGGACGGCGTCTTGCATCGCCTTTCCTGACATCACCTACCATCTGTAGCCTCTTGAATGTGGCCCCAGCGATGGGGCCATTTTTTTCGACGCAGTTCTCGTGCCAGCGAGTCGTATGTGTCCGCCTTGCATCTTAGGAAGAAGTATCCGACAGTTTTCGCGTTCGCTTCACCCCTCGGATACACTGACTGCCGACAATGACCAAACCAAATACCGGACTGAACGCCCTCATCGTGTTTTGTTTGCTTGCCACCCTTCTTAACGCCCAGAGTTCGACAACCCAGAATCAGCCCCAAAAGGCTCCGTCGCGGCCGTCGCACTATTCGGCACCGCAGATGTCGGCGGCGCAGCGGGAGAACTATCCGCCGGAATTACTGGAGCAACTGACCGCGATCAGGACCGCGGCGATGTCGGACGACTATGCCTACCGCCAGCTCGCGCACCTGACCGAGAACATTGGCCCACGGCCGGCGGGATCGGCGCAGGCCAAGGCTGCCGCCGAATATGTCGGCGACGAGTTGCGCAAGCTTGGCCTCGATGTCCAATTGGAGGAAGTGAAAGTGCCGCACTGGGTGCGCGGCGCGGAAACGGCGGAACTGGTCGAGTACGCGGGTCAGGTTCCCGGAACCACGCAGAGGATCGCGCTGACGGCGCTCGGGTCGAGCACGGCGACGCCGGTTGAGGGCATCACGGCTGACGTCGTCGTGGTGAACAGTTTTGATGAACTGACGGCGCTCGGCCGGGAGCAGGTCGCCGGCAAGATCGTCCTCTTCAACGAGATTTTCGACAAGCGCAAGGCTGAGGGCGGCATGGCTTTCGCGTCGTATGGGGAGGCCGTGGCGTATCGTGGTTCGGGTCCGAAGGCTGCGGCGGACCTGGGAGCGGTCGCGGCACTGGTGCGTTCGGTGGGAAGCGCGGATTTTCGCTTGCCGCATACGGGCGCGAGCACACCTGCCGGAATTCCCGCTGGCGCCGTCGCCGCTGAGGATGCGCAGTTGATCGCCGATCTGGCCGCGCAGGGAAAAGTTCGCATGCGGCTTACTCTTACACCGCAAAAGCTCCCCGATACGACCGGCTACAACGTGATCGCCGATCTAAAGGGCAGCGAACATCCCGAGCAATTGGTCATCGTGTCTGGACATCTGGATTCGTGGGACCTGGGCACAGGCGCGATAGACGACGGAGCGGGGGTGGTCATGGCGATGGAGGCGGCCGAAGTTTTGCGGATGCTGCATCTTCGGCCGAAGCGCACCTTGCGCGTGATCGCGTGGATGGATGAGGAGCGCGGCGGCTCGGGCAGCCAGCAGTACACCGCCGACCACAAGGATTTCCCCAACCACGTGGCTGCGATCGAGAGCGATGCCGGCGCGGCGCATCCTCTGGGATTTGACGCACGGATGAGCGAGAAGGCTCTCGAATTGCTGCAGCCGGCTCTCGATTTTCTGCAAAGCGTCGGCGCCAACGCTCTCATGCCGACCAACTACCCGCCCGGCGCCGACATCACTGCCATGTCAGAGGCGGGAGTGCCAGCGATCGGGATCCTGCAGGACGGCCGTACATACTTTCATTACCATCACTCGGCGGCTGACACCCTGGACAAGGTCGTGCCCAGTGAACTGCGCGAGAATGCGACGGCGATGGCAGTGATGGCTTATGCTCTGGCCAGCATGAAAGAGCCGCTACCGCGTTGACCTGGATCAAGAAGTCTCGCTGGCCTCGGGGCTGTGATTGGCATCACATCGCGTGCCATTGATCGCAGCTAGAATTTGCGGCCGGAGGCACTGTGCCGGTTGACGGGTTCGTCCGGTTGCCTGCCAGATTTTTCCTCAGAGTCAAGCGGGAACCCGCATAGCGGTTGACGCATCTCAATTTTGGCGCTTATCATTTTCGTTTGGCCTAATGACCAAGGACGCCTCCGGGACGAGGCGTCCTAAGAGTTTTGGCAAGTCGGTTTCAGAAAGACCGGGTTTGAAGTGACTATGGATAAAAAGAAGCTGGAAGCATTCAAGAAACGTTTGGAAACGCGGCAGCAGGAGTTGCGCCGCACCGTGAACCGTACACAGGCGGATGGCCGCATTGCCGACGAGGATACTGCCGCGGCAGATATTGCCGACCGCGCCGCCAGCTCGTACAACAAGGAATTCCTGTTCAGCCAGAGCAACAACGAGCGGCAACTTCTGCAGATGGTGGAGAATGCGCTGACCCGCATCCGCGAAGGCAGCTTTGGCGAATGCGTGCACTGCGGCAACGAGATCAACGCCAAGCGACTGGAAGCTGTGCCCTGGACGCGTCATTGCATCGAGTGCCAGGAAAAGCTGGAGCAGGGTTTATTGGAAGAGGCTCCGCGGTAGGAAATAGAGTTTCGTTGTGCGACGCGCCGCCGAGGAAATCGGCGGCGTTTGTGTCTGAGACCGAAGATCGGCCCCTTTGCTTCCTTGTTTCCCACGCAACTGCTCTGGTTGACTTCCCTGTCTGTTCTCTGCCAAACTTCCCGCAAATAATGGGGTCTCAAATGCACACGCCCTGCCTTTGCCGCCGTGCCGTGCATGATTTCGAGAATACGATCTTTCTCGTCGATGCGGGAAAACTCGAAGCAGGCCTCTAGACTGGTCCTCCCTCGCACGCGTGCTGCTTTCATTCGGGAAAACTGCGGAGATTTCCATGAAGGTTAAGACTTCGAAGGTTTCAGCCTTGCCAATCTTCTTCTTCCTGCTGTTCGCACTGGCAATGCCGGTGACTTCATCGGCCCAGGAAGCTTCCGGCAGAATTTTCGGCACGGTCTACGACCCGCAAGGTGCGGTGATCCCCGGCGTCAAAATCACGGTCACGAATACGGCCACGCAGGTGGAGCGTGACGCGACGACAGATCACCAGGGCGCTTTCCAGGTGCTGGAGTTGCCGATCGGAAATTACACGGTAAGAGCCGAGCGCGATGGTTTTCGCAGCGTCATCAGCGCAGAACAGAAACTGTTGATCAACCAGGCACTGCGTATCGACTTCAAGATGGAGGTTGGAGCAGCCACCCAGACGGTGGAGGTTGGAGCGGAAGCGGCGGCGGTGGAGACCGTCAACTCGACGTTGGGCCAGTCGGTTACCGGACGAGTGCTCACGAACATGCCGCTGAACGGACGCGATATGCTCGATCTCGCGCTGTTGCAACCGGGCGTGACGGAGAGCAACGACGACAATGGGGGCGCCGGAAATTACAGTATCGCGGGCGGACGGACGGACTCGGTCACGTTCCTGCTCGATGGCGGACTCAACAACGACCTGCTCGATAACAGCAATTTTCTCGATCCCAATCCCGATGCGATTGCCGAGTTCCGCCTGCTGACCAGCGACTACACGGCCGAGTACGGACGCAACGGTGGCGGCATCATCAGCATCGTCACCAAGTCAGGGACCAATCAGTGGCACGGCAGCCTCTTCGAATTCATTCGCAACCGCGCCTTCGACGCCAACGACTACTTCAACGTCGAGCAAGGCCTGCCGCGGCTCGACCTCAAGCGCAATCAGTATGGAGCCACATTTGGCGGTCCCATCGTGCGCGACAAGATTTTTTTCTTTCTGGCGTATCAGGGACAACGCCAGGTCAAGGCCGAGCCAATTATCGATACCCCGGTTTTTACGACGGCGAATTTGCAGGGCGATTTTTCCAATTCCACGGTCGCGGGCGGAACGCCTGATCCCGGAGTGGTGGCCTTCCTGACTGCGAATCCGTACTTTGCGGCGTCTACCAACGGAGGCGCCGCGAATGCGCAGATCGATGCCACAAATTTCGATCCGATCGCAAAGGCATACATCAATGCCGGCCTGATTCCATCCAATACCACGGGTTTGCTTTCCACTTCGGTGGACACCGACGACGATCGCGACGAACTGACCACCAAATTCGATTTCAACCTGAGCTCAAAGGATAAGATCTCTGTCACGATCGGCCTGAACCGATCGGGAAATATTTATACCGGCAACTACAATCCGCTGCCGTATGCTTCCGTACCAGGATTTCCCAGCCGCACCGAAGCAAACTATTACTTCACGAATTTCGCCTACACGCGCGTGTTCTCGCCCCAGCTGTTGAACGAATTTCACTCGGTCTATCACCGCAGCAACTACCTGGGCGATGAACCGGCGGTTCAGTTACCGACGGGCCCGGCACTCGGGGTTCAAATCACACCCGATCTGGCGACTGGTCCGACGAATCTGTTCTTCGACACAGGACTCTTTTTGGGCCTCAGCGAGAACGGCCCGACCCGCTTTGTGGAAAACACTTTTTCGTGGACCGACGCCGTTACCTGGACTCGCGGCCGGCACAACTGGAAGTTTGGAGCGGGATTCTCCCCGTATCAGGAAAACATGGTCTACGATTACTACACCAACGGCGAATTCGATTACTACACGGGCACGAGCACCGGAACCGGCAATGATTACGCGGATTTCCTGCTGGGCATTCCCGACGCCTACTTCCAGGGCGCATTGGCGCCTTCCAACATCCGCTGTAAGAGCACGTATGTGTTCGGGCAGGATGAATGGCACGCCAACAAGAACCTGGTTCTGACGCTGGGCCTGCGCTACGAGTACAATACGCCGAAAACGGACACCGAAGGCCGCACGTTTTCGGTGATTCCGGGATTGCAATCGCAGCGATTCGTGAACGCGCCGCCCGATATGGTGTTCCCCGGAGACCCGGGCGCTCCCACGGGAGTTAATTTTCCAGACAAGAAAAACTTGGCGCCGCGATTTGGATTTGCTCTCGACCCGACCGGCAGCGGGAAGACCAGCGTCCGCGGCGGCGTGGGCGTCTTCTACGACATTCTCAAGGGCGAAGACAATCTGCAGTACAACGGCCAGCCACCATTTGTCAGCAACGCTGGGTTCTACTTCAATCCCGTTGGCCCGGGACAGGTCGGCGCATTGAACTACATGTCTCAACCTTTCGTTGCCGCGGGCGTACCGAATACCTTCCCCTCCCATCCCCCGGCACCGAACGTGTCTTTCGCGGCCGATCTGCCGATCAACAGCACCGGTTTCATCTTTCTCGATGCCCCCCACCTGCGCACGCCGTACGTTTACCAGTACAACTTGAGCCTGCAGCACGAGCTTTTCGCCGACATTGTCGTTGAGACCAACTACGTCGGCAGCTCCGGCCACGGACTGACGTCGCTGAAAGATATCAACCCCATGGTGCTGGGCACGACCAACCGCCTGCTCAATCTGGTGCCGGGGAATGCTACTTGCGGCGCGTCGAACGTGAATTTCCCGATCTGTTATTCCGACCTTCCAGAATTTCAGAACGTCTCCAACGCCAACTACAACGCGCTCGAGGCCAGTCTGACGCGCCAGCCCAAGAATTCCAAAATCGGCACGGCATACTTCACCTTCGCATACACCTACGGCCACAGTCTGGATAACGCGTCCGGCTTTGCGCAGCGGAACTCGACCGTGCCGTATTACAATCCGGATCTTTTCTACGCTTCGTCAGATGCCGACGTGCGCCAGCGCATCAGTTTCAGCGGGGGGTGGGACTTGCCCTTCGACCGCGTGTGGGCCACGGGCCCCAAGCACCTCACGCAGGGTTGGAGTCTCTATCCGATCTTCACGTGGCGCACGGGATTTCCTTTCGATATTCCCGCGCAATTGCCCGATGCAAACGACCCACTCAACCCCGGAACGTCCGGCGCGGGGGACGTTTTTCTTTCTCACGCCGCAGTGGTTGGGCCGATCCGGACGTTCAATCCGCGCAAGAAAACGACGATTTATCCGATTGTTTACGGAACCGACTTTACCGGCTTCAAGTGCGTCGTAACTTACGGACCGCCCATAACCGGCAACTTCATGTTCGACCCCAACGCCTTCTCCGACGTGCCCTGGTACAACAGCCCGTACTATGAAGATGGCGCGCTGCCGAACCCCTGCTTCCCGCGACTCGACCCGGTCGAGAATCCCTCAGATCGAACCTACGGGCTGGCTCGGAACATTCTGCGGGGTCCGACCTTGACGAATCTCGACCTGGCTGTAGCCAAGACGACCTCCATTACGGAGCGTGTAAAGCTGGAATTGCGGGTGGAGTACTTCAACGCACTGAATCATCCGGAGTTCGCGCAGCCGACGGTGGCAGATGGTGCGACCAACATCCTGGGGCCAACGTTTGGGCAGATCACGACCACCGGGAGTTTTCGCGGACCGGCGCCCCGCATCGGACAGATCGCGGCTCGGCTTACGTTCTGAGAGGCGTCCGAATCCGATCGTGATGCCGGAGGACATCCTATCGGTGCAGTGCCAAGGAAGCGAACCTGACGCGCGAATGATGCGGCGCAGGAAACGCGCCGCGCGCGCGGTTCGCCCAGATCCCTTCGATTGCACTCGGGGCAGGCTCTTCGCCGCGCAGAGAACGCTTGCTCAGGATGACAAGACCGCATTTTGACGCTCTGTTTTGCCCCTGTTAAACTTTTAGTTTGTCCATCCACCGCGATTATCAGAAGGGAAGTCCGTGCGCGCAGAAACCCGCCATCAACTGAAACAGGATCGGTTCAGCCGTGTCACCATCGAAGCCGCGGAGAAAACGGCTCACTGGACGGTGGAACACCGCTCCACCCTGATCATTTCGACCATCGTGGTCGCGATTGCGCTCGCCGGCGGTATCGGCGGATGGTATTACCTCACCACACAGGATGAGAAAGCCAGCCTGGAGCTCAATCAGGCGGTTCGCACCATGGATACGCCATTACGTCCCGCCGGCACGCCGGCTCAACCCGACTTCCCGACGTTTACGTCAGCGAAGGAACGCAACGAGGCTGCCCGCAAGCAGTTTCAGGCGATTGTGGACAAGTACCCGCACACTCGCTCCTCCGACATGGCGCATTATTTTCTGGGCGTGACCGAAGCCGATCTATCCGATAGCGCCGCGGCGGAGCGGAACTTCAAAGACGTGGCTTCCTCAGGCAACCGCGACATCGCCGCCGTCGCCAAATTCGCTCTGGCCTCGCTCTATGGCCAGACTAATCGCACCAAGGAAGCGGTTGCTCTGTACCAAGAGTTGATCACCAAGCCCACGAATTCGGTCAGCAAGGTGGCGGCGCAGTTGCAACTGGCCGATCTTTACCAGAACTCCAACCAGCCTCTCGACGCGAAACGTATCTACGAACAGATCAAACGGGACAACCCCGGCAACGAGGCTGGGCAGCTGGCGACACAAAAACTGGCAGAGCTGAAGTAAGTTCAGACTGCGTACGGCTGGCGACCAGCCGCTGGCTTTCAGATCGTTCGTGGCACTCCCTGTTTGGCAACCCTGGCATTTCACTTTTTCCGCTACTTGAGTACCATGTTGTTCAGTTCAGCAGCATTCATTCACAAGTACGAACTGCCCCATGGCCGACACCACACTCCGTGTCAATGGAAACGAGAAAAGGGTGAGCGTCTCGCCGGAGACACCGCTGCTCTGGGTTTTGCGGGATACGCTCGCACTCACGGGAACAAAATTTGGCTGCGGGGCCGGTTTGTGCGGCGCCTGCACCGTCCACGTGGATGGCAGCGCCATCCGCTCCTGCTCAACCCCTGTTTCGCAAGTCGCGGGCAAGAGCGTGACCACGATTGAAGGGCTGAGCGCGAACGGGCTGCACGTGTTGCAGCAGGCCTGGATCGCCGAAGAAGTTCCGCAATGCGGCTATTGCCAGACGGGCCAGATCATGACCGCTGCAGCTTTGCTATCGAAGACGCCCAATCCCACCGACGATCAGATCACGCAGGCGATGAACGGCAACCTGTGCCGCTGCGGAACGTATGAACGAATTCGCAAAGCGATCCATCGTGCAGCCGGCGGAGGTGCACGATGAGCCCACTCTCGCGTCGCGAATTTGTCGCCGCCGGAGTCGCCGCCGGCGCGGGCCTCATCATCGGCTTCTACTTGCCGCACGGCGGCGAATCGAAGCAGGAGTCATTCTCGCCCAATGCCTATCTGCGGATCGCGCCCGATAACAAAGTCACAATCGTTGTGGCGCGGTCGGAGATGGGCCAAGGAGTGCGGACGGCTTTGCCGATGATCCTGGCCGAGGAACTTGAGGCCGACTGGAAGCAAATCGAGATTGAGCAGGCCGGCGCGAGCACGCTGTTTGGCGATCAGACTACCGGGGGTAGTGCCAGCATTCGCACGACGTGGGACCCTATGCGCAAGGCGGGAGCGACAGCGCGAGAGATGCTGATTTCAGCCGCGGCCGTGGCCTGGGGGGTGCCGCGCTCGTCGTGCGTGGCAGAGAGCGGGCGTATCAAACACAGTGCATCCGGCCGCAGTTTGGGCTACGGCGAATTGGCCGGCAGGGCTGCTTTGCTTCCCATTCCCGCGGATGTGCCGCTGAAGCAGAGCAAGGACTACAAGATTGTCGGACAACGCGTGGCGCGCCTCGACTCGCCGGCCAAAGTGAAAGGCGAAGCAGTCTTCGGCATTGATTTCGCCCTGCCCGGAATGAACTTCGCAGTGCTCGCGCGCTGCCCCACGATCGGCGGAAAAGTTTCGGGCTTTGACGACAAGGAATCGAAGAAGATTTCCGGCGTAAGTTATGTCGGCAAGATCGGCGATTCTGCCGTCGCTGTTGTCGCGGACAGTGTGTGGGGCGCCATGGAAGGCCGCCGCGTTCTCAACATCGCCTGGGACGATGGCCAGAACAAGGATCTGAATACCGCGTCGGTCACGGCCGCGTTGAAGCAGGCGGCGTCAAAAAAAGCAGCAAGCATTTATTCGGTCGGTGACCCGGCCAAAGTTTCGGGGCGAAAAATCTCCGCTGAATATTCGTTGCCGTTCATGGCCCACGCGCCTATGGAGCCAGGAAACTGCACAGCGAATTTTTCGGGCACAAGATGCGAACTCTGGGCGCCGACGCAGGTCCCCCAGGATTGCCGTGACTCGGTGGCGCAAGCCGTGAGCCTCGATCCCGATCAGGTGAAGGTGAATGTCACGCTCATGGGGGGAGGGTTCGGCCGCCGATTGGAGCACGACTACGCCGTCGAAGCTGCGCTGGTGTCGAAAGTGATCAACGCTCCCGTGAAGGTCATCTGGACGCGCGAAGATGACATGCGCTTTTCGACCTACCGTCCCGCGAGCCTGCATCAGCTCTCGGCAACGCTGGACGGCTCCGGATTTCCCATTGCGCTGACGCATCGTCTGATCGCTCCGTCGATCAGCGGACAAAAGGGACAGCCCACACCCGGCAACGTCGACCCTGATCTGCCGGATGAAGCGGGCCCTGTCTACGGCCTTCCCAATTACGCGATCGAATACGTGATGGCGGAAATTCCGGTTCCGCTCGGCTGGATGCGCTCGGTCTATGCGCTTCAGGCGGCGTTTGCCCTGGAAAGTTTCATTGACGAGCTCGCGGTTGCCGTGGCAAAAGACCCGCTGAAGTACCGGCTACACCTGCTCGAAAAGGATCAAGACCTGCAATACTTCACGAACACCTGGAAGACCGCACGCATGCGCGGCGTGCTGCAGCTGGCGACGGAAAAAGCAGGCTGGGACAAGCCGCTCCCCGCGGGGCGCTTCCGCGGCATCGCCTGCTTCGGCTGCTTCGCCACGTATATGGCCGAAGTGGTCGAAATTTCGATGGAGGGTGGGCCAACAGAAAATGCCCAGCCTCGCGTGCACCGTGTGGTTGCAGCCGTTGATTGCGGGCAGGTGGTGAACCCGAGCATTCTGGAGCAGCAGATTCAGGGCGGAATCGTCTACGCACTGGCCAATGCGCTGCGGGCAAAGATTACCATCGAGAAAGGACGCGTGGTGCAAGGCAACTTCGACGACTACGCTCCTTTGCGCATGGACGAAACGCCAGTGGTCGAGGTCTACGCCGTCCCGAGCACGGAAGCGCCTACCGGCATCGGGGAACCCTCGGTCCCTCCCTTGGCTCCGGCTCTGTGCAACGCAATTTACGCTGCCACGAAGAAGAGAGTCCGGGCGCTGCCGATTCTCAGCTGAGACCTGCGCGAAGCCATTGTGCATGCGCTCGGCCTCGCTAGAACCCAGTCAAATCGCGCCCAGCCACTTCACCGGGAAGCGCGCCGCCAGTGCGTTGGCTAGTCGTTCGTCAGCCGTGACGAGATCGGATCGCGACTCCATCGCCAACGTCGCATATAGACAATCGTAAATGTTCCGGTTATACGTCGGCGCCATCTTCAAAGCTTCGGGCAAGAGGATTCTCGAGGGCACGGTCTGGAAGTCCTGAGTAATCAGATCTGCCGCAACAGCCTCAGCTTTATCGCGCTGCCATCTCTGCAGGCGAATCCCCTTCCACAGAACATTGCCCATCTCGGCCCAGAAAACATCGGGGACTAGAAACGAGATTTCGCCCGCCAAGTGGCGCCGAAAAAGATTCAAAGCTTCCTCAGTCAGCGGCTCTTGGTTGGAAGGAACAGCCCATTTGACCGCGACGCTGGCATCCAACACGAGCGTGATCAACGTCCACGGTCCTCGCGGATCATTTCCTCGGTCGAGGGAAACGGCCCGGGGCCCGGGGACGGCGTATTCCGAAGGTCGGCCAGCCGGTCGTAGAATTCGCGCCGTCGCTTCAACTCGGCTCCTGTGGGAACCCACTGCTTGAGCAAAGCGATCACTTCCGCGGCCATCGATGTGCCGTTCTTGCGCGCCCGCTTGCGCAGTGCCTTATAAACATCGTCGGGAACATTCTCCACGTAAAGGGTTGCCATAGGGTGTCCCTAGGGAAAGTCTAGTACATCCATAGGCGAACGGAATACCCGTTTTCTTGACACCTCGGGCGCACTGCCTTTATTCTAAGTCTTGCTCCTTGCGGTACTTACGCCCCTTGGCGTGCTCCGCGGGCTGATCTGCTCAAGTTGTTCCGGCGACGTTGCCGCGGAGAGTCGGGAATGTTCCTCGACATCAAAGACTTGGAACTTCATCCCCTGGACTTCCAGGAGGAGTTCGCACCCGATGCCATCGACTTGGGCGAAGAGGTTCGGCAGCGCACGCCGCTGAAAACGGCAGGGCGCGCCGACGTGGTCGAGGAACATCACGGCAAGCATCAGGTGATTAAGGACATACGCCTGCGCGGGCGTTTGTCCACCGGCCTGGAACTTGCCTGTGCGCGCTGCCTGGAGCCGGTGTCGCAGCAAGTCGAGCGCGAGTTCGATTTGCTCTATCGTCCGCTGGGCGCGGACGCTGGTCGTGATGAGCTTTCGGTGACCGACGCCGAAGCCGAGATCGGTTATTATCAGGGCGAAGGAATTCTGCTGGAAGATGTTTTGCGCGAGCAGGTTTTGCTCGCATTGCCCGTTAAAATCACCTGCCGGCAGGACTGCAAGGGCCTGTGCCCGCAGTGCGGCAAAAATTTAAACCAGGAGGCCTGCTCCTGTGCGGTTCCGGCGGAAGATCCACGGTGGGCAGCGCTGAAGGACATCCGCGGGCGGCTGGAACGTTAAGGCCGTTGGCGCTCAGTAGTTAGCATTCAACCTAAGCCACTGAGTGCACAAGAAGATCAAATTTCAGCCAGGCTGCAACGCCGCGCGAGAGGAATCTTAACCATGCCGAATCCAAAACGTCGTCACTCCCAAAAACGCACCTCGACCCGGCGCGCTCACGACGCGCTCAAGGGCCATTCACTTTCTGAATGCCCCAACTGCCACGAGAAGAAAATGCCGCACCGCGCGTGCCCCAAATGCGGGTACTATAAGGGACGCGAAGTTCTCGACGTCGAGGAAGCCAGCTAGTTCCTGACACACCATGCCTAGCGTGATCGCGCTGGATGCGATGGGTTCTGACCGTGCGCCCAAGCCTGAGATTGAGGGCGCTCTGCATGCGGCCCGCCAATACGGTGTGCGCGTGTTGCTGGTCGGCCCGGAAGATTTGCTTCGCGCCGAACTCGACCGCCATTCCTCGGCGGCGCGCTTGCCGATCGAGATCGTCCACGCCAGCGAATACATCACCATGGAAGACAAGGTGGAGGCCATTCGCGCCAAGCGCGACAACTCCATGCGCGTCGGCCTGCGCCTGGTGCGCGAAGGCCGGGCCAACGGATTCGTCACCGCGGGCAACACCGGAGCGGCCATGGCGACCGCCAAGATTGTGCTGGGCGCGGTTCCCGGCGTCGATCGTCCGGCGCTGGCCGCAGTTTTCCCAACCGCGCCAGGAAATCCGGCGATGCTGCTCGACGTCGGCGCGAACGTGGACTGCACGGCGGAGAATCTCGAGCAGTTCGCAATCATGGGCGACATTTATTTCCGCGCCATGTTCCCGAATATGTTCAGCAAAAAACCAGGCGCGCCGGGGCCGCGCGTCGGCCTGCTCTCCATCGGCGAAGAAGAAAGCAAGGGCAATGATCTAACCCGCGAGGCGTTCCGCCTGCTCAAGCACCTGCCGTTGAACTTCGTGGGCAACGTGGAAGGCCGCGATCTGTACAACGGCCAGGTCGACGTTATCGTGGCTGATGGTTTTGTGGGCAACGTCGCGCTGAAGATTTCTGAAGGCGTTGCCAACCTGGTTCGTACCGCACTGAGAGAATCGCTGAAGGCGACGATCACCCGGCAGGTGGGGGCTTTGCTTTCGCGCAGCGCCTTCACCGACTTCAAGAAGCGCCTCGATCACACGGAATATGGCGGAGCTCCGCTGCTCGGCGTCAAGGGAGTGTGCATCATCACCCACGGTTCGTCGAACGGCAATGCCATGAAAAACGCTGTGCGCGTGGCGGCCGAGCTTTCCGAGCGTGGAATCAACGATTCCATCGAGCGCGGGCTGGCCGTGCTTCATGCGGCCGTTGAAACGGTCGGTGCGCAACCGAGCTAAAGCAAAAAGAACCAGCCGCAGCGAGGGGCTTCTCGCCCTTCGTAGTGAGTAATCGGACGAAGCATTTCGACTCATCGCATGTCGAACACTAACCACTCCCTCGCGTTGCTCTTCCCTGGCCAGGGCTCGCAAGTGGTCGGAATGGGCAAGCATTTCGCTGAAAAATATCCGGTCGCGCGGCAGACCTTTGAAGAAGCCGACGAGGCCCTCGGCTACAAGCTTTCGCGAGTGTGTTTCGAGGGACCGGAAGAGCAGCTTCGTCTGACAGAGATCACGCAGCCGGCGATTCTCACGGCCTCCGTCGCGTCGCTGCGAGTTTTGGAAACCCGCCTACCCAAACCGGCATTCGTCGCGGGACACAGCCTCGGCGAATATTCGGCGCATGTCGCGGCGGGCACAATCAGTTTTGCCGATGCTGTCCGCACTGTGCGCCAGCGCGGCAAATACATGCAGGAAGCTGTTCCCGTGGGCGTGGGAGCGATGGCGGCGATCCTGGGCATGGATCTCGCGAAAGTCACAGCAGTCTGCCATGACGCGCGCCACGGAGAAGTTTGCGACCCTGCGAACATCAACTCGCCCGAACAGATCGTGATATCGGGAAACACTGCCGCCGTGGAGCGCGCCGCAAAACTCGCCGACGAGCGCGGGGCCAAGCGCGCCAAGCTCTTGCCCGTCAGCGCCCCGTTCCATTGTTCGCTGATGAAACCGGCGCAAGACCAGCTGGAAACGGATCTGAATGCGCTCGCTTTGCAGAAGCCCGCTTATCCCGTTGCCTGCAATGTCGACGCCGAGCTCGTCACCGACGAAGCACGCGCCCGCGACACGCTCGTGCGCCAGGTCACGGGATCAGTGAAATGGGAGCAGTGCATTCATCTGCTGATCGACCGCGGCGTGCAGACGTTCATCGAAGTTGGTCCGGGGAAAGTTCTCTCGGGACTCATGCGCCAGATCGACCGATTGAAGACGGTCATGAATGTCGGCGATGAAGCCTCACTCGCGAAGACGCTCGAATCGCTGGCATGAGCGATTTCTAACAAATCTCCCGCGAACGTAACCCGGCACAAACATCGCTCGTGATCTTGTCCCTTTCCCCTCACACCTTCAGACTGACCATCATGAAAATCAAAGCCCTCTTTGTTTTGACCTTTGCGCTGGTGCTGGTCGTTGGTGCTCCGGCATGGGCGCAGATCAGGCCGACAAGTGGCAAGGTGCTGGTGCCCGCTTCGAGCATCGAGAAACCTACCGACATCGGAGATTTCGCTCACACAAACATTCAGGTTTTCCTTCCCGCCGAGCCTCTGCTGAACCACCAGTCCGCGGGCCCGCCGTATCCCGGTTACGCTTATGAGACGCCAGCCTCGCTGGCGTGCGTATATGGGCTTGTGAGCCAGGTTACAGGCTGCAATCCCAACAAGGCGACAGCGGTCCCGTCGGGTGGACGCAGAATGATCGCGCTTGTCGATGCCTATGACGCGCCCAATGCGGCTAGCGACCTTGCCGCATTCTCCGCACAGTTCGGTTTACCGCCTGCGAGTTTTCAGGTCGTGTTCGCCAGCGGAACCAGGCCGGAATACGACATTGGATGGGAACTGGAAGAATCACTCGACGTGCAGTGGGCTCATGCCATGGCTCCCGACGCTCAGATCGTCCTGGTGGAAGCAGCTTCCAACAGCTTTGCCGACCTGATGACTGCCGAAGACGTCGCCAGCGCGATGGTCAATGCCGCCGGCGGCGGAGAAGTCTCCAACAGTTGGGGAGGAAGCGAGTTCTACGGCGAGACGACCTACGACTCAAACTTTGTCGAGGCGGGCGTCGTGTTTCTTGCCTCTGCGGGCGATTCTCCGGGCACAATCTGGCCTGGGACCTCCCCGAATGTAGTCTCGGCAGGAGGAACAACCGTCCGCCGTAACCCGTCCACGGGCAACTTCATTGCGGAAGCTCCATGGGACTCGGCGGGTGGCGGTCTCAGTGCGCTGGAACCGCGTCCCAGCTACCAGAACGGAATCTCTGCGGTCGTCGGGAGGTACCGTGGGGTTCCTGATCTGTCCTTTGACTCCAATCCCGTTACCGGCGTTTGGGTATATGACTCGGACGCAGGTGGATGGTACATCGTGGGTGGGACCAGCGTGGCCTCCCCGTCTTTGGCCGGAATCATCAACCTCGCCGGCAGCTTCTCTGCCTCGTCCAATGCGGAACTGACGATGATCTACAGCAAGGCCAACGTGACGGCCGACTACAACGACATCACGTCCGGCTACTGTGGTCCCTATGCGGGATACGGCGCTGGCACGGGATGGGATTTCTGCACTGGAGTTGGCACGAACAAAGGCAAGGCTGGCAAGTAGACGTGCCCGGAACAAAACGGCGGCCCTCTCGAGACTCGAGTGGGCCGTTATTTCTAGGCTGAATTTATTGGCCGCCGAGCGAATCACGGCATCCGCTAGCGGAACACCAACTCGCACGGCGGGAAGCTGAGCGTCTTATCGGACTTTTCGAACCAGACCTGGGCGTGCTCGGCGCGGTCGTTCACTACAACATCGACGACTACGCCGCTCCCGCCGCCGGGACAAGTGCTGGCTCCGAAGACTTTCTGGGTCTTGATGATTCCCCACTCCCCGCCCGGACCCCAGTCACGATAGAAATCGCCGAAGGGATATTTGGGGTATCGCTCGGGATGCTGGCGCCAGTCCGGATCGCGCATCCAGATACCGTAGGCGGTGTTGTAATCCTGCCTCTGCAGCGCGTCAAAAAACTTGCCGACGACGCGTTCTTCAGGCCAGTAACGAAACCACCAGGCCAGCCCCGCGACAATCAGCAGCGAGACAATTGCGACAATGATTTGCTTCCGGCGCTTCCGCTCTTTGCCGGAATCGTACTCTCTGGCGTCCAGCAGCGTCATGCCTCTAGCATAACGGACACGAGGGACAAGTCAAAAGTTCCGAGGTGTGGTTTTACCGACCAGCACGACATTATTCGTTGTTATTCCGAACACAGCGAGGAATCTGCTCTTCTCGGACACTGCTACAAGGTCCGTTTGAACAGGGGGATCGCAATCCCCAGAGTGATCGCCGCGAAAACGGTAAGAAACGCCATGTCTCCCCACACAGCCGTGAGCGTGGTCTCCTTCAGCAGCAGGCACTTGAAGCCGTCGACCGCGTACGTGAACGGATCGCCCCTGGCAATCACGCGCAGCCAAGGCGGAAACGCCTGAATGGGATATACCGAGCCGCTGGGGAAAAACAGCAGCGTGTTCAGAATACCGAACATGGCGCGCGGCACCAGCGGATCTTCGATGCGCACCATCAGCAGGAACATCATGGTATTGAACGCCAGCGACGTCAGCGTGATCATGATCAGCAGGCCGAACATAGTGATGGGATTGAAAATCGTTCCCACCCCCGCCAGCATCGACCCGATGACCACGATGATCACGCCAGTCATTACGGCCTTAATCGCGCCCGCCAGATTCAACCCGAGCACAAGCTCGAGTTTCGTAATCGGCGTGACCAGGTAGCCTTCGTGGACGCCGCGCGCCTTGTCGTCAATGTACAGCATGCCGCCGCCGATCATCACCGAGACGAACATGGCTAGGGCCAGCGATCCGGGCAGCAGATACTTCATGTACTCGATGTACGGATAGAGTTCGACAATATCCAGCGCCGTCTGCTGCAGAATGCGGGGCGACACCGTAGGCTGATTCAGGGCGTTGGTAAGGCTTGTCAGCTCGTCCTCGACTGCCGAGCTCATGAAGTTGTCGCTGTTGTCGACGACCAGAACAATGCGGGGATGATTCTCCTCATAGACCCGGCGTGAAAACTGCGGCGGGATGATCACCGCGCCCTGCAGGCGACCGTTGCGAACGTCTTCCTGGGCCTGCTTGTCGCTGTCGTAGGGGATGGGCGTAAAGGTGCGAATGTTGGCGCGCACGGCGTCGAAAGCCTCGCGCACCCGCAGCGCTTGCGGGCCGACGTCCTGATCCACGATGGCGATTTTCGCATCGTGGATTTTTCCGCCAAACGCGTTGCCCAGGATGATCAGCTGCACCAGCGGAAAGATCATCGACGCCAGCATCAACGCCGGCGAGCGGAAAAACTTGCGCATCTCGCGCTCGACAATGGCCATGATCCGGTTCATAACTTAGTCCTGAGTCGCCTTCCTCTGTGCCCCTCTGCGCCCTCTGTGGTGAGTGATTTTTCAAAAGCCTAAACCACAGAGAGGACAGAGGCGCACCGGGAAACTACGGCTGCAGCCCAGGCCGCTGCGGCATCACGAAGCCGTACGCCTTCTGCAATTCGTCGCGCAGCTGCCGTCCCGTGTAGTGCACAAAGACATCGTCCAGCGTCGTGTTCTGCACCGAGAGCGATTTCACCGGCACTCCTGCCGTGACTGCCATTTCCACCAGTTCGGTAGTGGTGCGCGAGCCATTTCCCGTCAGCACGCGGTACATGCCCGCGCCTTCATGCTGAACCGAAGTGACGTCGTCGAGCATGTGCAGCCGCTGCTCCCAATCGGCCGCGGGGTTCTCGAACTGCACCTCGATCACGTTCGATCCAGGCACACTCGCCTTGAGCGCCATGGGCGTGTCGAGTGCCACGAGCTTGCCGTGATCGACGATCGCAATCCGGTCGCAGAGACGGTCAGCTTCGTCCATGTAGTGGGTCGTGATCAGAATCGTAAGGCGCCGGTGCTCCTTGATGTTGCCGAGCATTTCCCACACCGCGACTCGCGACACCGGATCAAGTCCAGTGGTTGGCTCGTCGAGAAAGAAAATGCGCGGGTGATGCACCAGGCCGCGCGCAATTTCCAGCCTCCGCCGCATGCCGCCCGAAAGCGTCTTCGTCTGCGCATCGCGCCACTTCGTCAGATCCACGAGTTCCAGCAGTTCGTCGATCGATTTCTCGCGGTCTTTCGCCGGAACATCGTACAGCTTGGCGTAAATGCTCATGTTCTCTTCGACGGTCAGGTCCAGATCGCTGGTCAGCGCCTGCGGAATAACGCCAATCAACCGGCGCACAGCGTTCGGTTCCCTGGCTACGTCGTGTCCGGCGATGCGCCCCGCGCCCGACGTGATCGGAATGAGCGTGGTCATCATCCGAATCAAGGTCGACTTCCCTGCACCGTTCGGGCCGAGCAAACCGAAGATTTCACCTTCCTTCACGGTGAACGAAACATCGTCTACGGCCGCGAAGTCGCCGAACTTCTTTACGATGTGCTCGACTTCGATGGCTGACGGCGCATTCGGATCGTAGACCGGCTTCTCCAACACGGTGCCGTTGGTCGCGACGGCAGTGCCTGCCGTTCTTGCGTCGAGTTTGGAATCTCGCTCTGCCATCACTGCTGTCCCCCTGCCTGCACGCTTTGCGGCGCGCTGCCCTTCAACTGCGCAGGTGTCACTAGGACTTCGGCCGTCATTCCCGGCACGTATGCCCCCTTTGGATTATCGAGACGAACTTTAAGGATGATCGTTTTGATGTCGCGCTTGCGCCGGCTCACGTCCCGCTGCGTGGCGTAATCGCCCTCCACACCTTTGAAAAACACTTTCCCGCTCGTAATCGTTCCTCCCGGCAAACGCACGCGCAGCGTGTCCCCATAACCGATGTGATCAGTGTAGGTTTCAGGAATCGCCGCCCGCACCCAGGTGTCGTTCAAGTCGACGATCGTGACGATCGGTGCCCCGATGTTGACCACCTCTCCCTGGCGGGCCGCGCGTACCGAAACCGTTCCCGTCACCGGCGCAACCACATGCGTGTAGCCCAGTCGCACCGCAGCCTGATTCTTCTGCTCAATCGCATTCTTTAGATCGGCTTCCGTGGCCTCCACAGTGCTCTTCGCGGCGTTTGCCTGATAAGTGCGCGCTCGTGCCGCGTTCAGATCAGCCTGCGCCGCGTTCACCAGATCCTGCTGTGCCTGCACACTAGCCTGCGCTGCCTGCAAGTTCGTTTCGGCTTGCACCCGCTCCTGATCCGAAACCACGCCCACCTTCGCGAGTTCCACGGCGCGGCGAGTATCGCTCTCCGTGCGTTCGAGCGTGGCCTGCGCCTGCAACAACTGCGCCTTCGCCGACGAGAGCTTGGCCTCCGCATTGGCCACGTCGCTCGAGGTCGAACCGGAGGTCGATTTTTCCGTGTGCTCCATCTCGGCAACTTTGTGCTGCAGACTGTAGATGTTGGCGGTGGCCGCCGCTTCCTGCGCCTGCAGTTCCGACGGATCAAGCTCCGCGATCAGATCGCCCGCCTTGACCGGCGTGCCTTCATCGACGAGCAATTTCTGAATGCGTCCTTCGACCTGTGCGCTCACGATTACCTGATTCGCGTCGACCGTTCCGATCAGCACGAGATCCGGCGAATGATCACTCGAAAAATAGTAGTAGGTCGCCGCGATGACGAAGATGATGCCCAGCAGAATGAAAAAGCGGTTGCGCGCACTCATGAACGTACTCCTTGCACAACGTTGGGTTTGGCGCGGAACAACGCCGCGGAGATGAAATCCAGAACAGCAGTGCGGCGCTCAGCGATCCTCTCCGGCGTCAGCGGGTTGAAGCCCACGATCTTCTGCATCATGGGAGCGCTGCTGAAATAAAACACGATCATCGCCACCATGGAAGGGACGAAGTGGGCGGGATTGACCGGACGAAATTCACCTGCCGCGATGCCTTTCTGAATCAGTTCGCTGACCTTCCCAAAGATAGGACGAATGTAAACGTTGATTATTTTGTCGATGTGGGACGACTGCCCCTCGCGGGCACGCATCATTTCGCGCTGCATCAGCCGCGGGTACATTTGATTGGAAGCAATGAAGTCGAAGTACGCGCCCACATAGGCCAGCACTTTTTCCCGGGGCGGCAGATCGCTGTCGAGCATGCGGAACACAGTCGCCTTCAGGCCGGCGAACGCGGAGTCGAGGACCGCGGCGTAAAGTGTCTCCTTGTCCTTGAAGTAGTAATACAAGAGGGCTTTATTGACGCGAGCCTCGCGGGCGATGGCATCGGTGCGGGCGCCGTCAATGCCGTGGCGGCCAAATTCCTGGGCGGCAGCCTGCAGAATAGCCGCTCGGCTTTCCTTCGGCTGGCCGCGGGTGCCCATGCGGCGGAGTTCGTGCCGTTGCTGACGTAACTGCTGGCGACGTTCGCGAAGTTGCCGGCGGCGCTCGTCGCGTTGAATGTGGCGTGGCATTATTAATTAACCAGTTAGTTAGATTATATACCAAAAGGCACGATGCAACAATTCTTGGAGGATGGAATATCCGGCTGGGAGCACAGGCAAAGCGGCGGAATGTCGCGCGCCGGGGCGATCAGCCAACAGCCGCCCCCCTCAGCTGCAAACTAATTCTTCCCGCCGGCGATCGAGGGCACGAGCAGAACTTCGTCCCCTTCCTGGAACGCGTAGGCGGATCCGCCGAGAAAGCGAATGTCCTCTTCGTTCACGTAAATGTTGAGGAAGCGGCGAATCTGGCCTGTTTCATCCCGCAGGTGAGACTTCAGCTCGGGAAATTTTTCATCCAGAACCGAAAATAATTCTCCGAGATCTTTCGCCGCACAGGTCAGCGAGCTTGTTCCCGCGGTGTGACGCCGCAATGCGGAGGGAATTTGCACAGTAATAGGCATCGGTGAGATCTCCATTGCTTCTTATATCAACGTTCAGGCTCCGACGCTCGCGGCTTCTTCCGCCGCGCCGACGATTTCACGGATGTCTGCTACATCCAGCGTCTTTTGCAGATACTGCTCGAACTCTGCCAGCTTGGGTGCAATTGGACGCTCGGTCTGATAAACACCGGCGAGCACGTCGGTCGTCTTCAATCCGTTGCCTGTGATGCACAGCACCGTTGTTTCCTCCGGCAGGATACGGTCCTGGCGATACAGCTTGCCCGCGCAGCCTACGGTTACGCCGCCCGCGGTCTCTGTGAAGACCCCTTCCGTTTCCGCGACCAGGCGGATCGCATCGATGACTTCCGGATCACTCACGTCTTCGCTCCATCCGCCGCTGCCTTTGATCGTCTTAATCGCGTAGTGTCCGTCGGCAGGATTGCCGATCGCGAGTGAACGAGCAATTGTCGCCGGCTTCTGCGGTTCGATCTCAGAAGTGCCCGTCTTGATCGCCGTCGAAATCGGCGAGCATCCGGTGGCTTGCGCGCCGAAAAACTTTACTTCCTTCGGCTCAACCAAACCGAGCTTGATCAGTTCATCAAACGCCTTTTTGATCTTGGTGATCAGCGAGCCGCCCGCCATCGGGCAAACAACGTTGTCAGGCAAGCGCCAGCCGAGTTGCTCGGCGATTTCGAAGCCGAAGGTCTTCGATCCCTCCGCGTAGTACGGGCGCAGGTTCACGTTGACGAATCCCCAGCGATGCTCGTCGGCAACCTGCGAGCACAGGCGGTTGACCTGGTCATAGTTGCCAGCGATGCGCACCACTTTTGCGCCGAAAACGTTGGTGCCAAGAATTTTTGCGGGCTCGAGATCGGAGGGAATGAAGATCCAGGCCTTCAGTCCTTCGCGGGCCGCATGCGCCGCGACCGCGTTGGCTAGGTTGCCGGTCGAGGAGCAGGAAACGGTGTCAAATCCGAATTCGCGAGCATTGGCCAGCGCGACTGCAACCACACGATCTTTGAAGCTCAGCGTAGGCAGGCAGACGGCATCGTTCTTGATATAAAGATTCGCCGCCGCGGCAGTCGTCCCGGTCAATCTTGCCGCCAGCTGCGGCGCCTGAAACAACGGCGTGAATCCAACCGGCAGCCGCGGTTGAAACCCCTGGGGGAGGGGCAGAAGCTCGGAGTAGCGCCACATGTTCGGCGGCCGCTGGGCGATGCGCTCACGGGTCAACGCGCTGCCGTTAGATCCGCGCAGCGAATCGTAGTCGTAAGCGACCTCCAGAGGAGAGAAACACTCGTCGCAGATGGAGCGGGGCTGGTTTCCCCAGGTCCGTCCGCATTCCCGGCACCGAAGTTCGTAGTGAGACATTGCGCTACTCGCTTTCGCGAATAGCTGAGGACGAGCCGGAAAAAGCGGCCATAAAAAGCAAATGGCCTCTTTTTCCAGGAAAAGGAAAAGAGGCTATCGGTTGCAGCTACAGCTCGCAGCCGAATCTCATGTTCCCTGTTTCCAGGAGAGAGTTGGCACCGGCCAATCGCGATATATGATCGCGGTGCGGTTGCCGTGGCGTCTCAGGGCTCGTCCCTCAGCCACTCTGCATGAAATTCAGGTCCACCCTCCGGATGACCGTTGGGCGAACTTGTTCCACCAATATTACAAAACGCGCAACCAGGCGTCAAGCAGAACCTTGTAACGG
>JASHNU010000030.1 GCA_030041475.1 Candidatus Sulfotelmatobacter sp. | reverse complement strand
GCAGAAGCACTATCCCGGCCTCTGCCTTTCGTTGGAGAAGGCGAAATACCTGATCGTCTGGACTATATCGACTCAGGTCGCGACCACGGAGCGCACGGTTCACCGTACGGCGACGGTGGACACGACGACGACGGGGACGGAAGGTGGATCGTTCAATACCTACGGCGCACTTACAATTTGGGGAAATTATTCAGGCTCATCTTCAAGCAACTCCACAAGCACGTACACCTACAATGAAACGGTTCCGGTCACGACGGCTACAGACCACTGCTATATCTATGTTCTGAAGTCCGTGGGGACTACCGTTTGGGAAGATGTCCGCAACAAGGTTGCCCAGCCGGAGGCAATCTTCTCCGGCGATACTCTTCGTCCCAGACCAGGCCCTTCAGAGTCCGACCCTTCGGGGAGTGCCCACATCCGGTATCTATTCGGAAAGGAGCCAACCGCACATGCGCTCGACGGCGCTTTGAAGTTCATCTTCGAGCGTGGCGCAGGTACAACTCCCGTCGCTGCCCTCCTGCCACAACAGGAACGTACAGGCGAACAGATCGCACCAAACGGTCAGCCTCAAGGCGAAGCGCCGGTCGGTGCAGCCACCGCCGCTGCTGCCGCCGAAAATACCAAGGTTCACGTCGCGTCAACGCCAGACGGCGCCGAGATTTACATCGATGGAAAGTTCCGTGGAAACACTCCTTCCGATCTCTTGATTCCCAAGGGGGAACACGTTGTAAGTATCATCCTCGGGCAGAAGGAGTGGACGCGCACGATCGAAATCACGGGCGGTGAAATCAACATTCAAGCGAATTTGGAAGACCGTTGATGGAGCGTAGTGTCCGCTTAACGAACCCCGCGATTTGGGGGAAAGTACCCCTGACAGCCACCGCTGTCAATCGTTGGAGGCACTCGACTTGGGCCGTCCCCGGATGCCAGAAGCCACTGCGATATCAAGACGCAGCGCTCCCAATGTCCCCGCGTGTCCCCACGCACACATAATGGCAGCGGAATGGGATGGAATGGCCCGAAGAGTGACAACGAGGCGGGTGACAAAGTTGCAAAATCGTCTACCGTCGCCGCACTTGCCCCAGGTGCCGGAGTTAGCAGCCTCATTGGGAGTCGCGCAATTCGATTTCTACCCCAGTTATAATCCGTTCGATCTCAGATTCTATAAGCGGCCTTCCAAAAAGATCCCAACCTTTCGTTCCTTGCAAGTTGAGCCGTATGCGTTCCCTCGCCTGGCCACGATCCTCGCTGTCTGAAATGCAGCCAACCACTATGCTTTTCCCGAACTTGTCACGTAGGTCGCGCAGATAGGAGTTCTTCTCCTTAGAGCGTCTAACAAAACTCCATTACCCGTGTAATCAATTAGATCCGCTCCCAATGCAAAAGCTAGGCCCAGGATTAGAACACGAGTCTCAACCCGAACTCCAGCTGCCGCGGCGCGCCCAGTGAATAGACACCCGTGCCGACTCCAACGCGATCTACGTTGTGTCCGGCGCGGGTCGTGCCGTTGATCTGACCGGCGGCACCTGTCAGCAGTCCGTTGAGCGCAGTGCCCGGCAAATCAAAATTGGCAAAGTTGAAAAGGTTGTAGAAGCCGGCGCTCGGTTGGACCGAGACTCCTTCTCGAATGGTGTAGGACCAAGCGACCTTCAAATCCAGAGCGCGCAGCCAGGAGAGATTGACCTGACCCGGAGGGGCAAGTGACACAGGAGGCGCAACCGCGCACAACGAATTCACGGGTAAGTTGTTCGGGTTGTTGTAGCACAATGAGTCGCCCACGCCCAATTGAGCCGCTGTAAACAATCCGTTCTGGACGAGAACCAGTCCGGCGGGTGTAAGTTGGAGCGCGACGTTGTTGTTGTAGTTGGTGAGCACCCGATTGATGTTGGAGGCATTGATGCCGCGGTCAAAGTTGCCGACGTGCGTTCCGGGGACGGGGTCCTGCACCGTACCGTCTCCGGTAAAATCGGTGCGAAAGATTTCGCCTGGCCCCAGATTCGTATTCGGCACGACCAACGAAGTCGAAAGCGGACTCCAGAAATGTGCCATGATGCTCAGTTGAAATCCGCCAGGCAGATCTGCGTAGCCGCCGAACGAAAGCTGGTGTGTGCGATCCAGGACCGAAGGTCCGAAATAGCGGTTCGGGTTGGCGTAGTCAACGGCTTGAACCCCATAGTCCTGGTCAGAGGCTAAAGCGTTCACCGGAGTGTACCCACCCGAATTTTCAAATCTCGATAAGGCGTAAGAGACCTGCAAGTTCAGTGCCCGGACGCCCGTAAATGGGTTCTTCGCCGTGTCTGTAAGTTTGGTTTGCAGTCCGTTGTAAGCAGAACGCCCAATCGGCTTGATGAAGACCAACGGCGGAGCGTTGGGATTAATGCCGGGAAACGCGCAGGGATGTCCGAAGCCTACGTTTGGATTCGTGCATGCCACACCGAAGTCCGCTGACGAAGTCAGCCCCAACGCGGCAAAATCGGAGATCAGCAGCGGGCGATCGTTGCCATTTGAGTCCACGTAATTTCCGCTCGGGCACGGCGCATTAATACCGGCTTGGATCGAGGAGACGCCGCACGTGTCCAGAGTGTTGTCTATCGCCAGAATGGCTCCTTCCTTATTGAAGTAGCGGGTGTCGCCCGTGTGATTCTCATCGAACGCCAGAAAATAGTGGGTTTGCACGTTGCGCAAGAAGTCTGCGCTGAAAACCATCCCGCGACGAATCTCCCGCTGCACGCCGAGATTCATCTCCACCGAACGCGGCGTGCGGTAATTCGGATCGTATAACCATCCGCCCGGAGCCAGCCCCTGATCCAGCGCCGATCCGGCATAGTTTGGATTGGGTGTCGTGAGGCTGAATTGGGAATCGGCTTGATATTGCTTTTGAAACGCCATGATCTCACTGGCGACGGTTCCGATAGCGACTGGACCCCCGCTCGATGTGCCACAGAATGTTGGCAGCGGCAGGTAACCTCCCGGAATCGCTACACGCTGAGGAGTTGCGGTGGCAAGGCAGGCGGTAGGCGTCTCCAGAAAAACATTGCCAACAGGAGTCCGGTACTGTGCATCCACCGTTACGCTCGTTAAGACATTTTCGTAGAATAATCCGATGCCGCCGCGGATCGATGTCTTACCTTTGCCTCCCGGGTCCCAGGCAAAGCCTAATTGGGGCGCTAAATTCGTATTCGGCATCCGGACTGGATTGCCCAGCCCCGGAATCAAGGCGTTGAGTTCTGGAATTGCCCCAAACTGGTTGTCGCTGCGGCCGGGTTCCCGTGCGTAGCGGACACCGTAGGTGATGGTGAGATTCCGCTTCCATTTCGAGCTGGCGCCCACGTAGGCACCCAGCCGATGGTAGACGTAGCTGCCAGCCGGAAGCCCCAGCCCTGGGAATGGTGTCATATACCCCAAGCCGTTGCTCACCTCCACATACTCCACCGGGTAGTTGAGTGGATTCGAAATTCCACCGGGGAAACACGGCGTGTTCAAACCACAGGAACTACCTGCGAACGCTTCTTCATTCGGGCCTATATTCGTTGAGAGATACGGAGCGAGGGATTGAAACGGAACGAACCCGGCAACGCCAATCCGGTTGAACGTGAAGCCGTAACGGAGAATGTGTGAGCCGGAAGTCTTGCTGCCATCGTACTTGATTTGATGATTGCTTTGCAGAACGACCTGTGGAGTGTTTCCGCTTGGACCGGTTATCAGGCCGGAGCTCCCCATAGTCAGATCGAGCGGATAACTGCCGAAAGGCAGCCCGCTGTTGGTCGCCGCATCCGCCATCTCGTGCACAGTCTTCAGGTATCCGAAACGAATGCTATGGCTGAAAGTGCCCCGGCCAAAATCAAGTCCGGCGATGTGCGTCCGAGTAACGTTCTTGCTGTGGTATATCGAGTATCCCGTTCCCCCGTTGGCGGTGAGCGGATTCGCGAAATAACTGAAGCGATAGAATGTGTGCAATCCATGCTGCTGGTAATCAGCTTTTGCCAGGAGGTCATCCTCATGGAAAGGTGCGTTGAAGTTGCCTGAGTATTGTTGAAATGGAGCTGCTACCAGCACCGGCGCCTGCTCATGCTGCAAGGTGCGCTCGCCGTCCAGAAAACAAAACAACTTATCCTTGAGGATCGGCCCTCCGACGCGTCCGCCATACTGCGACCGTTGGAAAGGCTCTGACAGTCCGGGCGGCGCCGGCAATGCTGCTGCTAGCGACGAGTCACGGAAGAAATCGAAAGCCTCACCATGAATGGCATTGGTTCCCGAGCGCGTGGTTACATTTACCGCACCGGACGTGGTCAGTTCTGTAGAGAGATCGTAGCTTGATTGGCTGAGCTGAAACTCTTCAATCGCGCTGGCGGCAACATTAGTGGTGGTCGAACCCCAGATTTCATCCGAGACGTCAACGCCGTCGACTTCGACGCGCGTGGTACGTCCGAAACGGCCGCCAAAGGAAATGGAGGAGAAGCCATCCTTACCTAAACCGAAATTGGTAGCGTCCTGGATTTGAACACCGGGTTCCAGTTGCGCCAGGTCGAGAAAATTGCGCCCGTTAACTGGCAAATTCTCAATCTGTTGTTCGTTCAGGACGCCCTGCACCGTGGCCTGTTCGGTGTTGACCTGCGCAGCGGAGTCCTGCACTTCAACTGTTTCCTTTTCGTTACCGATTCGCAAAGTCGCGTTTACGGTGGCGGTGTTGCCGACCAGCACGGTCATCCGGGTTTCGGCAGAACTGAAGCCTTTCGCCGACATTAGCACCGTGTAGTTACCCGGCAGGAGCGCTCCGGAGTTGAAGGAGCCGGAAGAATTGCTTCCCACGCTAACTATCTGATGGGTGTCGAGGTTGGTAATCGTGACTATAGCGCCGCTGATGACCGCGCCCGAGGGATCGCTGACCGTACCAACAATGCTGCCCGTGCCAACCGTGGTTTGGGCGGAGAGTCCCGCAAGGCTTGCCAGAGCAAAGACGGCGGCGTAAGCAAGAACCCTGGGTACCCACAAGCCTAGAAACGGTCGGCAGCCCGACATTTCGCACCTGAAATTTCGAGGGGAAGCGAGCACACAAACAGCTGACCAAGCATAGTGTGAAGAGACACCAGAATTCAAGAAGAGACGCGCTCTGTGTGCGGTCCTGCGCTGCCTTCGGTGCAGACGTGGTTTACGGCCATTTCACATCGAGCGCGTAAATTTCATCGCTGCCCAAATCGCGGGTAAGGGTCGGCGAGCCGTCAAGAGCCAAGCCCATCCACTCGCCGCTGCCTGCCTGGCCCAGCGAATCATCAGACACAAGCCGGAGTCTTGTATTGTCGGCAACCTTCTCGACCTGCAAGTCGGAGGCGCGGATCCGCCTCACTTTAAGGCTGTCAAGCCCACTGGTGAATGTGTAGAGATACTTGCCATCGCGGGAAGGAACATAATCATCAACTTCGAACTGTTCACCGAGCCTCGACCATTTCTGCGTGGCGAAATCGAATACAAAGAGGCTATCCGTTCCGTCCGAACTTGTGGTCACGAGCTTGTTCGGTTGCGGCCACCACACACCCCAACGGTTTCCCTGGCTGGGAATGGCTGAAATGCGCTTCGTCCGCAGATCGAGTATCTGGATGTCAAGCCAGTGACCCGCTCCCCAATAATGATTCCCCGGAGCGATCGCAGCATAGGCGAGCGAGTTTCCATCGGGAGACCAGGTGGGGTCGTGGCCAACGTCAGCCACCTTCTCCGGTGTTCCGCCTTCCATGTTTAAAACGTAAATTCCCAGTCCCGACGCTGTCAGTCCGTTGAACACGACTTTTGTTCCGTCCGGGGAAATGCCGGGGAAGAATACCATCATGGGGGGAAACGTCAACTGCGCTCGCTCGCTGCCATCGCTGCGGCTGCGCCACAGAGTGTGATCCGGGTAGGACACATAGAGGATCCACTTGCCATCGGGTGACACCCGGCTTTCAACTGCGGAAATGCCATCCAGGTAGGGAACGAATTGCCGGGATTTGGCGTCGTAACGAATCAATTCACCGCGTTTCTTCGAGCCGATGGCAAAGATCTGTTTTCCCTCGCGGTTGGCGACCGGGTTTTCGTACGAGAGAGGCCCGTTGGTTAGTTGTACCGGTGCAGCCGAACGATGCAGCAATCCGGTGGGCTCGGGCAAGGCATACAAATCCCATCTTGCGCCGTGCTCGACTTGAAACAGAAAATACTTACCATCATGAGTCCACGCCCCGGTCCTTTCTCCGGCCGTTTCCGACAGTCCTCTCGTTGGAATTTGATGTAGCGCGGTTCCATCTGTGCGGACTTCCCAGATGGAGAAACGAAGGCGATCGTCAACCACTGTGAAACGAATGTGGTTGCCATCCGGCGATATCGCCGGGCCGATGGCTTCTCCCGGCACGTCCGCAAGCTTTTGGCGGTTTGAGCCGTCGCTGTTGGATATGTAGAGACTGTCTTGAACTCCATTGACAATGCGCCCATCGGGCAGGAACCGGGCATCGTTGCTTTCGATGTTCACGCTGCGTGGTTCTCCTGACGGAAGGGGTTGGATCCAGCCTTCCGTGCCTGTATATGGGCCTACCAATAGCGCGGAGCCGTCCGGCGCGATATCGCATACAGTGGCGCTCTTGAACCTCATGGACACCAGAGAGCTTTGACCGCCGGTGACGGAAACCTGGAAAACGCGAGAAGAGTCCAGTGAACCCTCTGAAAAATAGATACGCAGCCCATCGGTTACCAGAACGTTGGTTCCGGGGGTTAATTTCGGTTCGGCATCGTCCGTGAGCTGACGAACTCCCTGGACGACCGGCACTGGCGCCGGAACCTGCCACCAGATCAGCGATGCGACGGCGAGGAGCAGGACCACGGCAATCGCCAAAATGCCAACGCGCCAGCCCCGCTTTGCCGCAGGCTCCATTCTGAGGGCCGACGAACTCGCAGCCGTATCCGACAACGCCTCCAGTGCGAATGCCAGATCCGATGCCGACTGGAACCGCTGCTCCGGCGACTTTTCCAGACAGCGGTGCACCGTCCTCTGCAATGCCGGCGGAATGTTGCCCACGATCTGCGATACCGGCGCCAGCTCCTCGTTCAGGATCGCCGCCATGGTATCTACCGAAGTGGTCTTCTGAAACGCACGCTTCCCTGTCAGCAGCTCGTACAGGATTACGCCGAAAGAAAAGATATCGGTGCGGTGATCGGCGCTTTTCCCACGCACCTGCTCCGGCGACATGTAGCCCGCCGTCCCCATCACCATCCCCGGCTCTGTCACCGCTGCACCCACCGTGGGCGCGCTCTGTTGATGGCTCGGTTCCGGCTGCTTCAGCTTGGCTAGGCCGAAATCCAGTATCTTAATCCGCCCATCCTTGGTCGCGAATAAGTTCTCGGGCTTCAGATCGCGATGTACGATCCCTTTCTCATGCGCCGCCGCCAGTCCGTGCGCGATTTGCACGCTGTAGTCGATGGCCTTGCGGGCCAGCACCGGTCCGCGTTGAATCGGGCCACGCAGCGTCTCGCCCTCCAGCAGCTCCGACACCAGATACGGAGCGCCCTCGTAGCTGCCCATCTGGAACACTGCCAGAATGTTGGGATGATTCAAGGCCGCGGCCGCCTGCGCTTCCTGCTCGAAACGCCGCAGCCTTTCTTTGTCGGATGAAAGGAACGAAGGCAGAACTTTGATGGCCACGTCCCGCCGCAAGCGCAGATCGCGCGCCCGATATACTTCTCCCATGCCTCCGGAACCAAGCAGTTTTTGCACTTCGTAATCACCCAGCCTGCTGCCGGGCACCAGCGTCACGGGTACGGGAGAGTTCTCCAGGAAACTGGAGCGGGCATCGCTGGAAGTCAGCAGAGTCTCGACCTCCTGCCGCAAACCGTGATCGGAGGAACAAGAACGCTCCAGGAAAGCAGTCCGCTCCTCCGGCGCCAACTGCTGGGCCTGATAAAGGAGTTCCTTGATCTGTTGCCAACGCTCAGGCGTCATCGCCGCCCGTCCTGCTCATCTCGTGTCGTAACCACGCCTTCGCCGTAGACCAGTCACGCTTCACGGTAGCGGGTGAGATTCCCAGTATTTGAGCTGTGTCTTCGATAGAAAGACCACCAAAGAACCGCAATTCCACGATTTGGCTTTGCTGTGCATCCAAACGTGCCAGAGTGTTGAGCGCATCATCCAACGCGACCAAATCCAGATTGCGGCGCTTGACCAGCTGAATCTCATCGTTGAATGTGATCCTCCGCCCGGCATTCCGCTTCGCAGCCTGCTGGCTGCGCGCGTACTCGACCAGAATCTGCCGCATCAACTGAGCGCAGATCGCGAAGAAATGGGCTCTATTCTGAAATTTCCCTTCCCGCTGTTTCACCAGACGGAGGTAAGCCTCATGGACCAGAGCCGTGCTCTGCAGCGTGTGATCAGGTCGCTGTCTTTGCAGATAGCGGTGCGCCAGGCGGCGCAGTTCGTTGTAGACAAGGGGCAACAGGTCTTGCAGTGCTTCTTCATCTCCGCCCCGCCACCTGAGCAACAGAGCACTGACGGATTGAATTGACGACTCGGCCACATGCCTCCACGAACCGCAGGTCAAAATTATGCCACCAAGGTAGTCGCTAATCCGCCCTGAAATCAAGAACCTAACGCCACGGTTGGGGGCACTCTGGTCTCCCGACCGAACTTTATTTTCGGACCGTGAGCCAATTTCCCGAGAAATTTCATTTTATGGGGTGTAGGAAACAGACCAATGGGGAGTTCGGCCAATGACTGTAACCGAAAAGGAGAACATTTATGAGACACAAGATTGCACGTTTCAGCTTAGCAGTCGTTTTCGCGATCGCCGTGATGACAAGCCTGGCAGCTCCCGCCCAGGCGTGGGATCAGTCATGCTCGGCCGCCGGAGTGGCGGGAAATTGGGGTTTTACCGACACCGGAACAGTGATCGGCATCGGACCCAGGACAGCGGTAGGAGTATTTACGCTCGACGGAAAAGGCAATGTAGTGAATGCCAGCGCTACTTCCAGCTTGAACGGCAGCATCGCCGTGGAAACGTTCTCTGGAACCTACACGGTGAATTCCGACTGCACCGGGACAATCAACGTCACGATCTACGCATCGGGCGTTGAGCTCTTCACCGTGACATTGAACACAGCATTTGACGACGGCATGAAGGAGCTGCGCGGGCTCTTCACTTCGGTCACGGAGCCCAACGGCACAGCCCTGCAGACCGTTGTGAGCCTCCAGGCTAGGCGTCAGTAAGGCTGGGAGTCGGCTCCCCAGGCCTCGCCTCTCCGCGAGACCTGGGGCACCTCGGAGTCGGGCCGCGAGATGGCCATACAGAAGGTCGAAGAGACAAATCGGGAGCGCGGAGGAAGGAACGGCTATGACTACCAGAAATCGCGTATTAGTTCTGCAAATTCTGTTGTCCATCGTTCTCACCATCGCCAATTTTGGATGCGGCTCATCGAGTACCCCACCTCCGCCTCCTCCCGCCATCTCCGTCACGGTTTCTCCGGCCACAGCTACCGTCATCGCAAATGGGACGCAACTGTTCACGCCAACGGTCACGAATGACTCGGCCAACAAAGGGGTCAATTGGACGGTGACCTGCTCCGCGGCATCGTGCGGCACGGTATCTCCGGCTTCCACCGCCAGCGGAGTCGCCACTACCTATACTGCGCCCGCCGCGGCACCCGCGAGCAACCTGAGCGTAACCCTTACCGCGACCTCGGTTTCTGATTCGACGAAATCCATGTCGGCAACGATCACTGTGCCTGCGATCACCGTTGCCGTTTCCCCAACCTCGGCCAATGTTGCGATCAACACAACCCAGCAGTTCACCGGAACCGTCGCCAACGATCCCGCCAGCGGCGGCGTTACCTGGACGCTCACGCAAAATGGGAGTTCCTGTTCTCCGGCTTGCGGAACCATCGCGCCCGCCAGCACGGCAAGCGGAGCACCTGCGACTTACACCGCACCGGTCAGCGTCCCGTCGCCGAATACCGTGACGATTACCGCAACTTCCGCCACAGACCCAACCAAGTCCGCTTCCGCAACCGTCACCGTTACCCCACCACCGATCGCCGTATCGGTTGCGCCCACCTCCGCCGTTGCCGTAATCAACAAAACCAACAACTTCACCGCAACGGTTCAGAACGATTCTGCCAACAAAGGCGTTACCTGGACTCTTACGCAGAACGGAACGTCCTGTGCGCCCGGCTGTGGAACGGTTTCGCCCACGAGCACTGCGAGTGGCGCGGCCACAATCTATACGGCGCCTGCTTCGGTTCCGGCTAATCCGGCGGTGACGATCACGGCGACCTCGGTCACTGACACGACCAAATCAAACAGCGCCGCAATTACGGTCTCTGCAGTTGCACCCAATCCTGATCCACTGGTCAATGAGCCGCTGGTCCCCGATGCCGTGACACCTGGGAGCGCAGCGTTCACGCTTACAGTGAACGGCACAGGTTTCGCCTCCGGTTCCGTGGTGAACTGGAACGGAAGCAGCCGCGTGACCACATTCGTGAACAGCTCGCAGCTCACGGCCGCAATTCTCGCATCGGACGTCGCCGCAGCCAGCACGGCCACCGTCACGGTTGTAAGCCCCAGCCCGGGAGGCGGTTCCTCAAATCCACTGTTCTTTCCAATCACTACGCCCGGTGGCTTCAGCGTGAACGAGACTGACTACAGCGTCGGCTTAGCGCCGCCTGCCTTGAGCACGGCCGACCTGAACGGGGATGGCAAGTTGGATCTTGTTGTAACCAACTCCTCCGACAACACTATTTCGGTTCTGTTGGGAAATGGCGACGGAACATTTCAACCCCAGGTCACCTATGCCGTCGGTCAGAACCCAAGGGATATAGCAATTGCTGACTTCAACGGTGACGGCAAACCCGACCTGGCGATCGCCAACATTGAATCGGGTACAGTTTCTGTGCTGCTGGGCAACGGCGATGGGACGTTCCAAGCTGGCGTGCAGTACGCTACCGGAACCAACGCCTGGGGGATTGCGGCTGCCGATGTGAACGGTGACGGCAAGCTTGACCTGGTGGTGACTAATTCCGGGTCAACCACCATCTCCGTCCTGCTCGGCAACGGGGATGGCACCTTCCAGCCGCACACCGATTACCAGGCTGGCCCTGGGCCAACCTCCGTGGCCATAGGAGATTTCAATGGCGACGGCAAGCTCGACTTGGCAGTCTCCAATTTCGCTTCGGTTGACACGGTCAGCGTACTCCTTGGCAACGGCGACGGCACTTTTTCGACGCCCACCACGTACGCCACCGGTTTCCTGCCACGGTTCGTGATAACGGCTGACCTCAATGGCGACGGCAAGCTTGACCTAGCAGTGGCCAACCAGGGCGACTCGACGATTTCCGTTTTGCTTGGCAACGGAGACGGCACGTTCATGCCGCAGGTAACCTACTCAACCGGTTCCACTCCCACATCCATCATCGCGGCTGACTTTAATGGAGATGGCAAGCTTGACCTGGCGACGGCAGACTATGGCGACGGCGTCGGTTCGAGCGTTTCCATCCTCCTCGGCAATGGTGATGGTACCTTCCAACAAAGCACCGATTACAACACGGGACCCGGACCTGACCAGGTCGCGGTTGGTGACTTTAATGGGGACGGAAGGCTTGACTTGGCTTCGGCGAACCAAAGCTCGACTACGGTGTCAGTGCTCCTGCAGGTATCTACCGTCACACTCGCGCCTACAACTCTTAACTTCAGCACTCAGCTAGTGGGAACGGCCACTGCCCCTCAGAGCGTGACCCTGACGTATAATGGTCCCTCGGGCAAGGAGCGCTGATGATGCTTCACAGCGCATGGGTTGCTGGTCGCTTACTTATTGTCGGATCCTTCGCGCTTCTGCTGCCACTTGCGGCAAATTCGCAAAACACGGTTTCAACCATTGCGGGCGGCGGTCCGACCAACACCACCGCGCTTTCGGCGGATATTTCCTGGCCGTCATCAGTAGCGCTGGACAAATCTGGAAACCTGTACGTAGCGGCGTCAGGACTAAGCGAAGTCCTGAAGATTGACACATCGGGGAACCTCACCGTAATTGCCGGCATCGGCCGCAACGGCTTCAGCGGCGACGGAGGGCCGGCAAATGACGCCGCGCTCACCTTGGCTGGGCCTTACCCAGGCATTGGGCCGTCCATTGCGTTGGATACCTCGGGGAATTTATACATTTCTGATTGCGCGAACCAACGGATTCGCCGCGTGGACGCGTCGACCGGCATCATCACGACCGTCGCCGGAAATGGGACTGCCGCTTACAGCGGCGACGGCGGTGCCGCCACAAGCGCATCTCTGAACTTCCCGCAAGGAGTTGTTCTCGACTCCACCGGCAATCTCTATATCGCTGACAGTGAAAACAACGTCATTCGCCGCGTGAATGGCGCGACCGGAGTCATAAGCACATTCGCTGGCAATTTCAATGCGGGAGGCACCTATTCCGGTGACGGCGGCCCGGCGACCAGTGCTGGATTGAATACTCCGGGCGGCGTAGCTCTCGATGGTTCCGGGAACCTCTACATCGCCGACCAAGGCAACAACGTTGTTCGTCAGGTGTCCGCCGCAACGGGCATCATCACGACATTCGCAGGCAACTTCAATCTGGGGTACAGTTTTTCAGGCGACGGCGGTCCGGCCACCAGCGCCGGGCTCAGCTTTCCGAACGGTATCGCATTTGATGCTTCAGGAAATCTCTTGATCGTGGATTCCGGCAACGAAGCCATTCGCCGCGTGGACGCGCAAACCTCCATCATCTCCACGATTGCGGGAACTGGAAGCGGAATAGAGGGCTTCGGTGGAGATGGTGGTCCCGCCACAAGCGCCGAGATGAATTTCGTAGTCAACCTTGCATTCGTTTCGGCAACCGATGTAGCTGTGGACGGTTCCGGAGATATTTTCATTCCTGACACATTTAATCAGCGAATTCGCGAGATAGACGGAGCAACTGGAAACATCTCCACTTTTGCCGGCGGAGGCTCGGGCGGCGACGGCGGAGCAGCTGTTAACGCCATCCTGGCGTTCCCCAATTATTTGGCGCTGGACGGTTCCGGCGATCTTTTCATCGGCCAGGTTGATGATGGCAGGGTGCGCGAAGTCAACGCCTCAACCGGGCAAATCACAACCGTGGCGGGAAACGAGATACTGGATGCGGGGGCCATTGACGATGGCTCTTCTGCCACGAGTGTCAGCTTGTCGATGTCTCTTGGTATCGCGCTCGACAACTCTGGAAATCTTTTTATCGGGGACGGTAATCGCTGGCGCGTTCGGCGCGTGGACGCAGCGACGGGAATCATCACCACGGTGGCCGGAGGCGGCGCGGGCTGTCCCGGTTCCGGCCCCGGCGATGGCGGCCCGGCGACCAGCGCGTGCTTTAGCAGCCTGCGAGGCATCTTCCTCGATTCGTCCGGAAACCTCTTTATTAACGACATCAGGAACAGCCGGATTCGCCGTGTGGACGCCGCGACTGGAATCATCACCACGGTCGCGGGCAACGGCACACAGGCAGTTAGCCGCGACGGCGGGCTTGCGACAAGCACGGCGCTTGATTTGCCAACTTGCGTGACTCTCGATGGCAGCGGCAACATTTTCATCTGTGACTCGGGGCGCATTCGGCGCGTGGACGCCGTTACAGGCATAATCACGCGCGTGGCCGGAGTCGCACCCTCAGTTGGCGAAGGAACCTTCGGCAATTTCAGTGACGGCATTCCGGCCACCAGCGCCAGCATCTACCCCTGGCACGCGCGCGTGGACTCGCTCGGCAACATCTTTATTGCTGATAATCCCACGGGCGGAGGCGGCCCCGCGCAGATGCCTAACAACCGCGTTCGAAGGGTGGACGCCTTTACCGGAATGATCACCACCGTCGCGGGAACAGGGGCGACAGGCTTCAGCGGGGATGGCGGTCCGGCCACCAGCGCCGTGTTCAACTTCATCCACAGCGTCGAGCTCGATAAATCTGGCAACCTTTTCATGGCAGATGCGGCCAACTACCGGGTTCGGGAAACTTTACTGCCCGCATTTGCGGGAGTCATGCCTGCGGCGGCGACGTTCTCCGAAATCATCAACACAACCAGCACGGCGCAAACAATCACGCTGGAGAACACGAGTGTGGCCAGCCTGTCGAGTATTAGCATTACGCCGTCCGGTTCCTCCGACTTTGGCGTTACAAACACTTGCGGCAGTTCCCTGGCCTCGGGAAAAAGCTGCACGATCAACGTAACGTTCGCTTCCACGGCAACTGGAAACGCCGCCGGGACAATCACCATCACCGATAACGCCCCGGACAGCCCTCAATCCATCCCCTTGAGCGGCAACGGCACCGACTTTTCCCTGGCCGCTGCCAGCGGCGGCTCTACGTCGGCCACAGTCACCGCTGGCCAGATGGCGACGTATGATCTCCAGATCAATCCCGTGGATGGCTTCACCGGAACTGTAAGCCTCACTTGTACCGGCGAGCCGACGCTGGCCGTTTGCTCCGCCTCCCCGAGCTCTCCGACGATCAGTAGCGCAACAGCAGCGCCGTTTACGGTCACTGTCGCAACTACAAAAGCCGGAATGACCTTTCCCGTAAGTCCCCGGACGCTCCCTCCTGGCACCCTGCGGCTGAGGCTGGCGCTCCTGGCCTTGCTGTCTCTTTTGCTTCTGGCGCTCAGCCAGTGGTTCATATCGCAGCCAGCATTGCTCGGGAGCAAAACTCGCGTCGCGTCTCTGGCGACTACAGTTTGCATCGTGTTGCTGGCCGCAGGCTGCGGCGGAGGTTCGAGCGGGCCGACCGGGACCCCGACTGGAACTTACACATTGACGCTCAGCGGCAGCACCTCCGGCGCATCAGGCTCCACCACGCGCACGGTCTCTCTGACCCTGACCGTGAACTGACCCCTCCCGCCGTCGCGGTGAATCTTCAGGGCGGCGAGCACACGACGCCGACAGACGCGGTTTGGCTGGCCAAAGGTGCAATCCAGACCGGTCCCATGGGGCCAGACCGAACCATGGCGGCGATCCGCGACTACGTTGCGGCCTTCTTCGATGAGAATCTCCAGGGCAAGTCGAAGAATCCTTTGTTGAACGGGCTTTCTCCGATCTATCCGGATGCGGCGGTCATTACCGGAGAGCACACATTGTGCGACCAACCGTAAACAGGCTGAGATTGGACGAATGAACTGACGAAAGGGGCTCGACCGCGAATCCCTTGGGGTCATCTCTCGATCCGAGATTGCCCCCATCGCGTACCAGCTCAGAGTGAAGTGGCCAAGTCTTGATTCTCATTGGTTTCAATGTATTGCGCAAAGTTCAACCGTGTCCTTGCCTTCGGCGGAACAGCACCCGGTAAATTAGACCGTGACAGTGACCGCCGCTTTGGGGCGATCCAGCACACAGCGCAGGTGACGGTGACGGTTCAATGACAGTCGAAGCAACAAAACTTGCTGTGACTCCTAGCTGATTAGGAATGTAGGAATCTCCAGCAGATCAAAGTGCAACCCAAGGCCAGGAATGCTTCGTGGATGTCGGCACGTTTCTCGTAACGAACACGCAATCGGCGAAACTGGTTCAGCCAGGCAAAGGTGCGTTCCACAACCCACCGCCATCGACCCAGTCCGCTGCCATGCTCCGTGTTGCGCATTGCGAGCAATGGCAGAATGCCTCGGTCGCGCAAGCCTTGCCGGATCGATTCTGCGTCGTATCCACGGTCGCCAATCACATAAGCGGGCCGATGACGTGGGCGCCCGCGCATGCCTTGTAATGGCGGAACGGCATCAACGAGCGCCAGTGCTTGCTGCGAGTCGTTACGGTTGGCGCCTGTGAGTTGAATGGCGAGTGGAATGCCGCGACCATCGCAGATCAAATGTCGCTTGCTTCCAAGTTTTGCCCGATCAGTAGGATTGGGGCCGGTCTTCTGCCCCCAAAAACTGCTCTTATTGAGCTGCCGTCTACCACCGCGCGAGACCAATCAATTCTCTCGTAACGGGCAAGCCAGTCCAAGGCCACGAAATGGATCAGTTGCCAAACTCCCGCTTCCTGCCAGTCACGCAGGCGACGCCAGCAAGTCATGCCGGACCCACACCCCAGTTCTTGAGGCAGCATCTCCCAAGGAATGCCGCTGCGCAAGACAAAAACAATCCCGGTCAAACATGCTCTGTCCGACAACCGCGGCCTGCCACCTTTCGGTTTTAGTTTTGCCCGAGGAATGAATGGTTGGATAAGCTCCCACAATCCATCTGCCACCAGTTGAGCCGCCATCGTAAATGACTCCACCCAAGGGATGCGCGCCCTGTCGGTCCGGTTGCTGAATTACCGGAGTGGAGTTTTGTTAGATGCCCTTAGTCTTCTTGCCGTGCATGGCGCCGATAGCAGTGAAGCCCCGTCTTCCCTTGTTGACCCACTCTGCAACCTGCTCCACGCTCGACGAATCGATTCTCATCCGTGACCAACGCGTCAGGTAGGATTCCCAAGCCCGTGCCAGGCGGCCGTGGAACCAGTCGATCCGGCATCCCGGCAGCCATTTCCGCAGTCGCTCTTCATCCAGCGAGCTGTCGCTACTCGCAAAGAGTAGCGCATTGAAAACAAAGGATGTGCCGAACTTGGGGCCATTGGGCGTGTTAGTGGCCTTAAATTCGGCACAAGTCGTCTCGACAACGACCTCTCCGGCCCATCGCCCGGTCAGCATCGGACGATAGCGGCCATCGCTGCGCCCCAAGGCCTTGGCCAGCCGGGACGCAGATGGCGGGCGCACGGACGACTCCTGGGTCACGACCCACACCTTAAGGTCCGTGCCGTTCGGTCCTCCGCCCAACAGGGCTGCCACTCGGTTCATCCAGTGGAAGTCCGACGCGCGGCGATGGACAACGTTCGCGCTGGACATGCACTTCGGACAATGATTCTTAAGCTGGCATCGTAGCGGGCGCGCGGTGACCGACAGATCTTGCCGGACGTGCATCATCCGCGCAGCGAGTCTTCCGTTCACGCAATCGTAGAAAGCCTCGCGCTTGCCCCGCTTGGGTAACTTGCCGCGCTTGTTTGGCATGTCGCTGCCGTCGAGCAGTGGGAGCAGCGCCTTCCAGTCGTTTGAGTTCATCGCAGTGAAAAGGCATTCACCGTGCCTCCTGCGCGCATTCGCTTGGAAAAGCGTTCACCGCGCGCCCGCCAGCAGACGTGCGATGTCGTCAGGATGGAATAGCAACCGACGACAGAGCCGGACGGGTTTCAGCTTGCCCTGTCTGACCCAGCTTCGGACCGTGTGTGGCGAGACGCACAACGCTTTGGCGACGGCGAGTAACGTTAGCAGTTGAGGAACGCTTTCGGGCATGACTATCCTCGCCGTGTCCTGATAGGGGTCTGTCCGGCCTTCGCGCGCGTAGCTGCGGTGGGCACTCCCATCGCGACAATTCGTTCGATCTCGCTTTCCGACACCAACCGACGGCGGCCCACTCTCACCGTGCGCACTAGACCCACAGCGGCAAGGCGGCGCACTGTGTACACCGAAACGCCCCATGTGTTCGCGGCTTGCTGAATGCTCTTTAGCGCCATTGAATCAACCTCCAAATTGCTCACTAAAACTGGCTCAAGAATGCGCCACAGTATGCTAGAGTATCAATGTAAATGATTACTATTGCACAGCCGAGCGAGAGATTTATCTAGCAATGCAGTCCCCTGAACTGAGAAAGATGTTTCGACGGTATGAGCGCCGCGTCATGCGCGCGCTGCGGCGAGACCGCCCCAAGTTGTTCCGTGCACTCGCGGAATTCGCAAACATGCGGCGCGATGCTCAGGGCTGGGCTCAGTTCCGAAAGCGCTGGCCACACTTCTTCCCCGAGTCTGAATACGAACGAGTGGAACAAGGCCAAAAGCCCAGCATCGCGGACTATCCCTATTGGCTGAATCAAATTTGGATCGGCGGAGCGACTGAGCCTCATCTCCGCATTTTGCTTGGGGTCGATGCCGCTCCCGAGCCCGCAGAGGAAGGAACCCCAGAAGATGCTTGGCTGGTTGGACTCGTGACGATACCGGCCGGGTTTTATGCAGATTGGGACGAGGGCGTTTTTCGATACGAGGGCGCTTGCGATTTTCAGCGAGCACTCTACCTGCTTTTTCTCGATAGCTGGAGAGCCAGGACTTGCGAGAAATGCGGAGCAAAATTCATCGCAAGGCGTGCGGCACAGAAGTTTTGTACGACTGATTGTAGCGAAGCCATGCAGCGCGAATTCAGGCTCAGGTGGTGGAGAGAACACGGTAAGGCGTGGAGAGGAGAGCGAAGGAAAGCAAAGCTAAGAAAGGAAGGTGCGAAGCATGTCACTCGTAAAACGCGGTAAGACGTGGCACTGCCACTTCGTTGTGAACGGGCAGCGCTTCCGACAATCACTCAAAACAAACGACTGGCGAGAAGCGCAGTCAAAGGAAAAAGACCTAATAGGAGAGGCGATGGCGGGGAAGCTGACGCAGACCTCCACGTCCCTGGCCCGGCAACCCTTCGGGCAAGCAGCGGATGACTACGAGACTGCGCGGAAACTTGAACTTGCTCCGGCGAGCAAAGCCAAGGAAAAACAGTTGCTCGTGCAGTTGCGGGCTTACTTCAAACAGGAACCGCTGAAGTCCATCACGGCGAAGCGGATCGTTGAGTACCGCGCGTGGAGGGCAGAGCAGGGAGTCGGCCCGGCGACGCTGAATGCGGAATTGGGCATCCTGCGGCGCATCATGAAGCGGGCACGAGTCTGGGCGCGTGTTGCCGACGATGTACGCCCGCTGCGCGAGCCTTCGACTATCGGCAAGGCTCTCACCGAGGAAGAAAAGCAAAGGCTGCTTAGAACGGCGGTGATGCGGCCTGAGTGGGAGACGGCCTACCTAGCAGCGATCCTCTGCCTGAACACGACAGCCAGAGGATGCGAGTTGAAGGGATTGCAATGGTCGGACGTGGACCTGTTCACAAAAACTCTGACGATTCGCAAGTCAAAGACGGCTGCCGGTGAGCGGGTCGTTCCTCTAACTGACGTTGCCGCATCTGCTCTGGCAAGGTTGCGCCGGAGGGCTGAGGGATTCGGGACGGTCGAGCCGTCACACTACGTTTTTGCGGCTTTCGTTCCGAAGTTCAAGTTCAGCGGGAAGCGGGTGATTGACTACAACGTGACGGGCTTCGATCCGAAGCGGCATCTGAACAGCTGGCGGTCGGCCTGGAGAACGCTGACCAAAAAGGCAGGCTTGTCGGGCTTCCGGTTCCACGACCTCCGGCACTGTGCCATTACGCAGCTTGCGGAGAACGGTGCATCGGACTCAACCATCATGGCGATTGCCGGACACGTCAGCCGTCGCATGCTGGAACGTTACAGCCACGTGCGAATGGAAGCGAAGCGGACAGCCCTCGAAGCGCTCGCCGTGAGCACCAAAACGGCGGGTTATGACACAAACCATGACACAAGCGCCCACTCTGCGGGCACTCGCCCTGTCTAACTTGTTGAGGGAGATGGTGGACCTGGTCGGGATCGAACCGACGACCTCTTCCATGCCATGGAAGCGCGCTCCCAGCTGCGCCACAGGCCCACGTGCGGAGACACTACTCAAAAGACACTACCGATTCTGCCCGGCAGCCCTGATTATTCTCGCCGACAGGGACGAGATAGTCAACGAGGTCCCTCCGCGCACATTTCTTTCGTGTCTTCCACAACCATTTCTGCCATAATTGATCGTGCACGCCACCTGCACAATTTTCCAATCACAATTCAAAGCGAGGAAGAGATGCCAGCGAAGTACATCTTTGTAACCGGCGGAGTCGTGTCTTCACTCGGCAAGGGACTGGCCGCGGCTTCGATCGGATGCCTGCTCGAAAGTCGCGGGATGAAGGTCAACCTGATGAAGTTCGATCCCTATTTGAACGTCGATCCGGGGACGATGTCGCCGTTTCAGCACGGCGAAGTCTTCGTGACCGACGACGGCGCCGAGACCGATCTCGATCTCGGCCACTACGAACGCTTCACCCACGCCAAACTTTCTCGCGACAACAACTGGACCACGGGCCGCATTTACGAGCAAATCATCGCCAAGGAGCGGCGCGGCGACTATCTGGGAAAAACCGTGCAGGTGATTCCGCACGTCACTAACGAAATCAAGGCGGCGATGAAGAAGGTCGCGCAAGACGTTGACGTGGTCATCGTCGAGATCGGCGGCACGGTCGGCGACATCGAATCGCTGCCCTTCATGGAAGCGATCCGGCAGATGCGTCAGGAATTGGGACGCGATAACACACTTTTTGTGCACGTTACGCTGGTCCCGTTCATCGCTGCGGCTCAGGAATTGAAGACGAAGCCGACGCAGCACTCGGTGAAGGAACTGCTCAGCATCGGAATTCAGCCCGACATTCTGCTCTGCCGCACCGATCGATTCCTGGCGAAGGAGATCAAGTCGAAGATTGCGCTGTTCTGCAACGTAGAAGAAGAGGCCGTCATCACCGCGAAAGACGTGGCCTCTGTGTACGAAGTGCCTCTCGTGTTCGCCCACGAGGGTGTCGACGCGCTGGTATTGAAGTATTTGCGCATGGAGGCCAGAGAACGCGATCTGTCGAAGTGGGAAGACATTGTGCACCGCGTCTACAACCCGAAAGATACGGTGACCATCGGCATTGTCGGCAAGTACGTCGAGTACGAAGATTCGTACAAGTCGCTGAAGGAAGCCCTGGTGCACGGTGCGCTGGCGCACAATCTCAGGCTGCAGATCAACTGGATTGAAGCCGAAGGCCTCGAGAACGCCGACGCCAAGAGCGTCGAAGCGCAACTGGAGGACTACGACGGAATCCTCGTTCCCGGCGGGTTCGGCAAGCGCGGCATCGAGGGCATGCTGGTTGCCATTCGCTACGCGCGCGAGCACAAAGTGCCCTACTTCGGCATTTGCCTGGGCATGCAAACGGCTTGCGTCGAGTTTGCGCGCAATGTGGTGGGGCTGGAAGATGCGAATTCGAGCGAGTTCGATCCCGCGACGCCGCATCGCGTAATCTACAAGTTGCGCGAACTGCGCGGTGTGGAAGAATTGGGCGGGACAATGCGGCTGGGCGCGTGGACGTGCAAGATCGAACCGGGCACGCTGGCGCATCGAATCTATGGAGCGACCGAGATCAGCGAGCGCCACCGGCATCGCTACGAGTTCAATCGTGAATATGAAGAGCCGATGACGGCCGCGGGCCTGCGCATCTCCGGTTCAACGCCGGATGGCACTTACGTCGAGATGGTGGAATTGCCGGATCATCCGCACTTCATCGCATGCCAGTTCCATCCCGAGTTCAAGTCGAAGCCGCTGGAGCCGCATCCGCTGTTCCGGGCATTTATCGGCGCGTCCTATGAGCACGGCCTGAACCGCAAAGCGAAAAAGGAAACCGCCGAGGTGGAGTTGTTCCACCGCCCGGAGCGAGTCGGGCAACGATAAGCTTTGTTTTCACCACGGAAGCACGGAACCACAGAGAAATCACAGAAATAGCTCTGCTCCGTGACTCGGTGTCTCCGTGGTAGATTGACTTTTCCGAGTGATTACCTCTTTCCAGGTTGGAGACATTCATGTCGGCTCGGGCGATCTTTTTCTGATCGCGGGGCCGTGCGTGATCGAGAGCGAAGAGCACGCCATCCGCATGGCGGAGATCATCAAGGGCGTGGCGCGTTCGCTCGCGTTCCCGTTCATCTTCAAGGCCAGCTACGACAAGGCGAACCGTACCTCCATTCGCAGCTATCGTGGGCCAGGACTGAAGGAAGGCCTGCGCATCCTGAAAAAAATCAAAGATGAAATTCACGTCCCCGTGCTAACCGACGTTCACGAAACGGCAGATGTGGGGAAAGTTGCCGAAGTCGTCGACGTGCTGCAGATCCCCGCATTTCTGAGCCGGCAAACCGATCTCGTCGTCGCAGCCGCGCTGAGCGGGCGGGCGGTCAACATCAAGAAAGGCCAGTTCGTCGCTCCCTGGGACATGCGCCATGCGGTCGAAAAATGCCGCGACGCGGGCAATGCGCAGGTTTTCCTGACCGAACGCGGAAGCACTTTCGGCTACAACAATCTGGTCGTCGACATGCGGTCGCTCGCCATCATGCGCAAGTTTGCCCCGGTGGTGTTTGACGCGACGCACTCAGTGCAGCTGCCGTCGTCGCAGGCGCAGGCTGACGATGGCGGCCCAGCCGTGAGTGGCGGCCAGCCGGAGTTTATTCCGCTGCTGGCGCGCGCGGCCGTGGCGGCGGGCGTGGATGGAGTTTTCATGGAAGTGCACGACAACCCGAAGGAAGCGTTGTCTGATGGGGCGAACGCGCTGGAGTCAACCAAGCTGCGCGGAGTTTTGAAGGAATTGCTGGCGGTGAAGAAAGCGCTGGCAGAGGCACACGCGACGCCGTAGGATTTCACCGCCGAGAACGCCGAGGGCGCAGAGAATACCACAGGAACCTGCGCGATCTCTGCGTCCTCTGCGGCAGGAGTTTTGCGAATCTACTCCAGCACGAAGATGTTCTTCTTCGCGCACATCTCCTTTAGAATTTTCGGCCAAACCGTCACGCTGACTTCGCCCAGGTGTGCCTTGCGCAACAGCAGCATCAGCGTGCGCGACTGGCCAATGCCGCCGCCGATCGAGAGCGGAATCTCGTTGTTGATGATGGCCTGGTGGTAAGGGAAGCGGAGATTGTCGAGCAGCTTTGACATTTCAAGCTGCCGGCGCAGGGTTTCGGCATTCACGCGAATGCCCATGGAACTGAGCTCGTGGCGGCGTTCGGTGACGGGATTCCACACCAGGATGTCGCCGTTCAAGCCGTGGGTGTCTCGGCGGGTTTCGGCGCTGGTGTCGGTGATCCAGTCATCGTAGTCGGCAGCTCGCATTTCGTGCGGATAGCCGCCTTTCAGCGGCCAGCCGATGCCGATAATAAAGATCGCCGGATACTTCTGCAGAATGATGGTCTCACGGCGTTTGCGCGGCAGATCGGGATACATCGCCAGAAGCTCTTCCGCATGGATGAATGTCAGTTCGTCGGGCAGGCTCGGATAGCGCGGGTTGCGCAGCTCAGGAAACTTTTCCTGCGCGAACTTCTCGGCGCCGACCAAGACTTTCCAGATCTTGCGCACGACCGACTTCAGGAATTCCAGGTTGCGTTGCTCCGGCGTGATGACCCGCTCCCAATCCCATTGGTCCACATAGGCGGAGTGGTCATGATCGAGGAAATAGTCTTTGCGCACGGCGCGCATATCGGTGCAAATGCCTTCGCCAGTGCGGCATTCGAACTGCTTGAGCGCCATCCGTTTCCATTTCGTGGCGGCCTGCACGACCTGCGCGTCGATGGGATGCTGGCCGCGGTCGTTGGAAATGTGAAACTGAATCGGCGTGCGCGAACCGTCGCGGTCGAGCATGTCGTTGACGCCGCTTTCCGCGTCCACGATCAGCGGCACCTCCACCATCATCAGGTTGAGTTCCTTGCATAGATTCTCTTCGATGTAGCCCTTGACGTGAAAAATCGCCTTTTGCGTTTCTTTGGGAGTCAGAAGGGGATGGTAGTCGCGCGGAAGGATCTTCTCAATGTCTTCATAGTTGCCGATGCCGGGGCCGGCTAGGTCGGCTTGCTTTGCTTTATTGTCTGGGGGATCACTTGTTACTTCTGTATCAGGTTCAACTGAGAGGCTGCTACTCGGTGCATCCTCAAAGAAAAGGCTCATAGTGCCAGACTCCTTGGGAACGGGCATTTAGCGTCAGGCGCGACGCCGGCCCATCCATCCATATTGAATGGCGGGACTGGGACGGAGACTGTGATTGGGATCACAAATAGGTGTGCCGTGAATAACAGCCTCGCTGCCGTGCTATGCCAGCCGCGGCGTCGGAGTTCCGTATGTTAGATTTGAAATTCCTCTATGAAACACGTTGCCCGGTGGGCTTTGGACGTGGCGGCCGTGCGCGGCGCCGAGTACGCCGACGTGCGAGTCCTGGCGCAGCGCAGCCGTGCGCTCACCACAAAGAACGGCAAGGTCGGCAGCGCCTCCGACGCGGAATCGGTCGGCATGAACGTGCGTGTTCTCGCCGAGGGAGCCTGGGGATTCGCCGCCTCGGCTGAGTTGGTGCGTGGCGCAGTCGAAGCCACCGCAGCCCGCGCAGTGGAAATTGCACGCGCCTCCGCGCGGGTGAAGCGCGACAATGTGCGTCTGGCGCCGGAAAAGCCGATCGTGGCCGAGTGGACCACCCCCTACAAAATTGATCCATTCACGGTTTCAGTCGACGAGAACATCGACCTACTGCTGAAGATTGACCAGGAGTTGCGCGCTGTCGACGGCGTCACGCTGGCCGAGGCCAACCTGAATTTCAATCGCGATGAGCAATGGTTCCTGTCGTCGGAGGGAGCCGACATTCATCAGACGAAGCTCTCGACCGGCGCCGGATACGCCGCCTACGCCTTTGCCGGAAACGAAATTCAGAAGCGTTCGTATCCAAATTCCTATGGCGGGCAATGGCAAAACAAAGGATACGAACTGATCGACGAATTGAAACTGGTCGAGAACGCGCGGCGGGTCGCGGAAGAAGCCGTGGCGCTGCACAAGGCCGATCAGTGTCCGGAGGGAACGTTCGACGTCATCCTCGACAGTTCGCAGCTCGGATTGCAGATTCATGAGTCGGTAGGGCACCCGATTGAACTTGATCGCGTGCTGGGCATGGAGGCAAATTTCGCGGGCACGTCATTTCTTACGTTGGACAAATTGCGCACGCTGCGTTATGGCAGCGACCTTGTGAATGTGGTCGCCGATGCCCGCCAGGAGCACGGCCCGGGCCTGGGGACATTCGGCTTCGACGACGAGGGCGTGCCGGCTCAATGCACACCAATCATCACGAACGGGTTGTTTACCGGCTATCTCAGTTCGCGGGAGACCGCTCACGCCATTGGTGAGAACCGCTCCGGCGGCACGCTGCGCGCCGAGGCATGGAACCGGCTGCCCATGATCCGCATGACGAACATCAGCCTGCTGCCGCGGCAGAAACCTCTTTCGCTCGAACGGCTAATTGCAACGACCGACCACGGAATTTTGATGGAGACCAATCGCTCGTGGTCGATCGACGACAAGCGATACAACTTCCAGTTCGGCTGCGAGATTGGCTGGGAGATCAAGAACGGCAAGCGCGCGCGGATGCTGAAGAATCCCTCGTATTCGGGGATCACGACGGAATTCTGGAATGCGCTGGACGCGATCTGCTCGCGCGAAGAATGGACTTTGTGGGGCACGCCCAATTGCGGCAAGGGACAGCCGCAGCAGGTGATCGGCACGGGCCACGGAGCATCGCCGGCGCGCTTTCGCAGAATCAAGGTTGGCAGTGCGTTCAAGAGCTAGCGATGCAGACCAAAGACCACGCATCCGAAGTTTTCAACCGTATCAAGAAGCTCTCGTCCGCCGATGAAGTCGAAGTGCACTTCTCCGGCGGACGATTTGCCCTCACCCGCTTTGCCAACAACACGATTCATCAGAATGTTGCGGAGGAAAATTCGACCGTCTCAGTGCGCACGGTCTTCGATGGCCGCACGGCGCGTGCGTCAACCAACAAATTCGACGACGAGAGCCTGCGTCAGGTCGTGCGAGCGTCGGAGAGCCTGGCGAAGGTGCAGCATCCTGATCCTGATCTTTTGCCCATGCCCGATGCGCAGGAAGCCATGGGCAGCATGGACGAAAACAACGCGGGTGCAAGCGCCCGCCCCACGCAACCTCCGTCCCGCTACTTCGAGCAGACGGCCGCCATCACTCCGCAGCAACGCGCTGAAGGCGTAAGGAAAATCGTCGGCGTGGCCAACCGTTACAAGCTGACGTCCGCCGGAGTGTTCTCCAGCGCAGATTCGGTTGAGGGCATTTTCAACTCGCGTGGATTGATTGCCTGGCACACGCAGACGCTGGCGGAAACTTCCATCACCATGCTCGGGTCCGATTCTTCCGGCTGGCAAAAGGCCAATTCGCCGGATGTGTCGAATCTCGATCCTCTCGGACTCGCGGAGACGGCAGCGAAGAAGGCCCTCGACTCGGCCCATCCGCGCGAGATTCCAGCGGAGAAGTACACGGTGATTCTTGAGCCGGCGGCGGTGCTCGACATCGTCGGCTTCATGTTCTGGGATTACTCCGGCATGGCGCTGCTCGACCAGCGCTCGTTTCTGAACGGGCGCATCGGCACGAAACTGTTCGGCGATAACGTCACGATTTGGGACGATGTCTATTACCCATTGCAGACCGGTTGCCCATTCGATGGCGAGGGCATGCGCCGGCAGCGGCTTGCGCTGGTGGAAAACGGAGTCGTGAAACGCGTGGTCTATGCCCGCGCCACGGCAGAGAGAATGAGGCGCTCTGATTTACGCGGCACAGCTGGACCGATTACCGCCACCGGGCACGGTTTTCCGCTCCCCAACGAAATGGGCGAGATGCCGCTGAATATCGTGTTCGACGCTCCGAACTCTTCTCAAACTCAAGCTGCAGAGGAGATGATTGCTTCTACCGAGCGCGGCCTGTTGGTGACGCGCTTGTGGTACATCCGCGAAGTCGAGCCATTTGAGAAAATCCTGACCGGAATGACGCGCGACGGCACGTTCCTAGTCGAGAACGGCCGCGTCGTCGGCGGCGTGCGCAATTTCCGCTTCAACGAAAGTTTGATCCACATGCTGTCGAACGTCGAAGCGATGAGCGCGCCGGTGCGCTCGAGCGGAGAAGAATCATTCGACATGGTCGTCCCGGCGATGAAAGTGAGGGATTTTAACTTCACCGAAGTGACGAAATTCTAGGGTCGCTCAGCCATCTGGCGTCAGCTCCTTTTTGCCACTCGACCCTATGTGTGGCCGCGCCAGCAATCGCGCAAAACAACTGCCGAAATTGACCCGATTTTGCCTGAAAACGTCCGCTGATCGGGGGCAATTTCAGGCCTGATCCTGCTTTAGCAAATCCCTTCTAATCTATTCAAATAAAAGCAGTTAAGCCCTGTCGTCCCATGACTTCGGTAACTTTGCGGCGTCTATTTGCGGGTGTACGCTGCCCTTGAGTTCCGGGAACGCCGAAACGGAGACGAAGGCGATCCGGAAAGGAAGGTTGCCGCACTCGTGGCAGCAGACGCAGGCAAAACGCAGATGGCGGAGGAACCGGTGATCGCGAGGCACTACGAAGATTTGCAGAGCGCGCCACGATTCCCCCTGCATCTCGCGGCGTCGGTGAAATCGATGGGCACGGCGTACGCGGCGGAGACGGAAAACATCTCGGCGAACGGCGTGCTTCTCGCCATGGACAACGACGTGCCCGTGGGTTCGATGGTCGACTTCACGATTCTGTTGCCGGCCGAAGTTGTCGGCGCCCGGCGCAACGTGCAGCTCGATTGTCGAGGCCGCGTCGTGCGCAGCTTCGAAGATCGAGGCCGCCGTGCTGTCGGCGTGGTGATCGACGAATACCATTTCGAGCGTGCGTAGCACAAAGGACTGAATGGCAAGCACTCCAGTCAGCATGGAAGAAAATCTCGGAGCCGGCCAGGACGCGGGCAAAGGCCCGATCGTCCGCGTCATCGTGGCCGACACTCAGGCCATTTTCCGCGCTGGGCTGCGCAAGGTCTTCGCGCTCGAAGACGACATTCGCGTTGTAGGCCAGGCGGAAACACTGGCGCAGGCGCAATCGGCGGTCAAGAAGTTCGCCTGCGATGTGGTGATTTTCGAGGCCGCACTCGCCCCGAATCCAGTAGAGGTTGTGGCTGAGTTGATCCGCCAGAACCCGCAGCCGCGCTTTGTGGTTGTGACGCCCGGCGCCGATGAAGAACTGACACTCGAATTATTCCGCCGCGGCGCGCACGGAATCGTTTCCCGGGAAGTCGAGCCGGAGGTTCTGGTCGACTGCCTGCGTAAGGTTGCCGCCGGTGAAACCTGGCTCGACACGCAGGGCGTCCACTGGGTCATGGCCGCCTACCGCAATTCAAATGGTCGGCCGTCAGGCGCGCGCCCCAAGGTCCAACTGACGCCCAAAGAGATGCTGATCGTCTCCTGCGTCACCCAGGGAATGAAGAACAAGGAGATTGCCCTGCGCGTCGGCACCACCGAACAGGTGGTAAAGAATTATCTGCGCAAGGTGTACGACAAGCTGGGTGTCGCCGATCGCCTCGAATTGGCTCTCTATTGCCTGAATCATCACGTCGTCGACAATACCAAAGTGCCGCCCTTGCCGGCGTCAGCGGAGAAGAACACAGCCGCCAGCGCGGCAGCTGCGGGCGCTTCTGCCGCTGGTCTTTCTGCGCCCCCTGTGTCGGATGCCGCATCGGCTCCCGACTCTCCCCAAAAGTCCTCGTAAATCTCTTTGTCCGGTTTATTTCTCCTCCGAATTGACGAAACGTAGCGAATTCACGCCTCGATTCACCCGTTTATGACCTGCTCCGTTGCATTGAGCACAGCAAGTTGCGCCTTAGACGACATCACCATAGAATTAAAACGAACCACCGAACCGCGGAATCGTCGGATTTTGCAGGTTGCGCGTGGCTGCTGATCAGCAGTTCCTTCCTGAGTTCTGCGCCGGAGAGATGGCCGAGTGGCTGAAGGCGCACGCTTGGAAAGCGTGTTTACTCGAAAGGGTAACGTGGGTTCGAATCCCACTCTCTCCGCCAGACAGTCTGCACGGCAGAGAATTCCCGTCTCAATTTGCTGCAGAATTCCCGAATAATGCCCCTTTTCTGCGATTTCTGCTCGACTAACCGAAATGCAGAGAACGGACTGCCTGGAAGCGATTGACTCTCATTCTCGCCTTTTCTCCCGAGCCGAGATCAGCAGTCCGATTTCCTGAAACTGACACGGCGAAGCCTAAGCGATCACAAACCGATGATTTGGCGAATAAGACTTGACTTTGACCTCCTCTCTCTAGCAACGGATGACGGCCGATTATCCGGCCAGGAGAACCCGTCTTCCCCGACTTGCCAAGCGTTCAATGACTTGCCGGGATTGTGGATTTTCGGTCTGCCGCAAAAGGTGTCGTAACCGTATTTGCTACGCCGCTGTTTTAGAGGTTGGCGGACGGTAATCAAGCGCAGCGCGCACGATTTCCAATTCCGGGTGCTGATAGTGCATCGCGGTCTTTACCCCGGTGCCCCCATTGTTCGCACTACGGCCGCAAGGTTGCCGGTTCGCATCAGAACTCGCCTACCATAGTCATGTCGCGCAACCCACAATCCAGCCCACAATAACTCCGACTCGCACGGACTTTAAGAGACTTACGCAGCCGTCCGCTAACTGCAAGTTGTTGGAGGCAGGACAATAAAGATGAAAGGGTTGGCGGCGGGTCAACTCCGTCTCTGGCACTATCACTCCAAAGGAGTTAGTGGAAATTCGGCGATCAGAAACAGGCAAAATCGCCCACGGTCGATCGCGCACGGTTAGTGGACGACAAGTTGATCCGGCGATGCGCGACATCCTACTTACCTACATGGAAGATTCCAATGTTGTAGGGCGAAAGCGTAAGGCGCACCTCGCCGGACACGATCGTGGCCGGTGCATCACCGAACAAGGACTGCAGCTGGCCCGAGTTCGCCATAGGGGTGTCGGCAACGGGGATCCGCAATTCCTGCGCAGACGGGGCATTGTTATAGACGATCAGCAGCCTTTCTTCTGGCAGTTCGCGCAGGAAAGCGTAGTAAGTGTCATTCCATCCGATGTGCCACTGCTTCCCCGTGCGCAGCGCCGGATGCGCCTTCCGCAGAGCAAGCAAAGACTGCACGTGCGTAAACATGTCCTCCTGTTCTACCGTACGTCCACTTGCGGTAAAAGCGCTTCGCGGATCGCCCGGGAATCCGCCGGGGAAATCGCGCCGGTTATCCGGATCGTCGCCGCCTGTCATCGCGATCTCATCACCGGCATAGATTTGTGGAATGCCACGCAGCGCCAGCAGCAGCGAGAATGCCGCCTTGAGCTTCTGCACATTGCTGCCCGGTTCGCTGAGAAAGCGCGAGTGGTCGTGATTGCCGAGAAAAGTCACGAGTATCTCGGGATCGGGATACAGTTCGTCGTCCTCGAGAACATTGATGATCTTCTGCATGGGTTCGCCCTTGATCACGACATCCCGCAGCGCATGTTCAAGCGGAAAGTCAAAAAGGGTGGGCAACCCGGAGTCAATGCCGTCAAGCTGTTTGCGGCCTCCCTGAAAAAATGACGTGATCGTCGGATCCGTCTCCGCAATCTCGCCGATACTGTTCATGTGCGGATAAACCTGGTGCAAGCGCTGATGCCACCTGCTCCAGAACTGCCGCGGAGAATAAGGAAAAGTGTCCAGACGAAAGCCATCAAGTTGCGCGGTTTCCGCCCACCACATTGCGTTTTGCGCCAAATAGAGACTAAGTTCCGGGTCGTCGGGGTTGAGGTCGGGCAACTTCCCGGCGAACCACCCCTCCAGCGTCTCGCGATACTCGCGTGCTGAAGCGTGTGGATCCACCAGCCCGGAAAAGTTGTAAGACGGTGCCAGATGATGCGCCGGTGATCCGTGGAACCACGTTGGCGTCGGCGGGTCGTTCACCCAGGGATGACGCGGCCCCGTGTGGTTCGCCACAAAGTCGATGAGCACCTTCATACCTAGTCTGTGCGCGTCGGCGACCAGGTTTTGATACTCCTGCAGCGATCCCATGTGCGCGTCGATCGCGTAAAAGTCGACCACATGGTAGCCGTGATAATCGGAATCCGTGTTCTTCCACACCGGCGTTAACCATAGAGCCGTGACACCCAGATCGTGCAGGTAGGTCAGATGTTGCCGGATTCCCTGCAAGTCTCCGCCGTGATAGGCCATGGGGTCGCTTCGATCGTACTTCCCAGTGGACTCACGCGGCTGATCGTTTGTGAGATCGCCGTCGGCGAAACGGTCCGGCATGATGAGGTAAATCACATCGTCGCGCGAAATTCCCTCGAAATGGCCCTTTGTATCTCTCCGTGCCAGGAGTGGAAAATGGACGGTTGTTTCTCCGCCCGAGCTGAGCAGGCGCAGATCAACCGTTCCAGCCGGCAGATCAGGACTGAGCTGAAGCCGGACAAAAAGGTAGTGCCCGTTCGCAGACGCGTTCGATCCGAGCACAGTTACGCCTGCGTCTGTGCTTTCCGCACGGGTACCGTTGAGATACTCGCCGGTCAAAAGCAGCGTGAGTTCGGGCGTGAAATTCGTCCACCAATTGGGAGGTTCAATCTTTCGAACAGTTGGAGTTTGGCTTTCAACACTTGGGGCTTGCGCAGCGGATAAGTGGAAAGCTGCGCTGAGACAGGCGCTGAGAAGAAGAACCGGAATCCACAGCCCTTTCGGTCTCATGGGGATGGAAGAAAACGGGGGCCGCATGCCAGGCCCCCGCGCGATCAGGGGAGGAATCTCGGCTGCGTGCGGGGTTTCGATGTGGCGCTCGGCGTCGTGCATCGTGTCACCGGTCTTCTCGAAATCCGCATCGCAGGGTTGTCTATAGAAGCCTCATTTCTCAGAAGCTCACGCGGAATCCAAACTGGATTTCGCGCTGACTGTCGAACTGCAGGGTGGTGATTTTCGCAAACCCGCCCTGGCCCACGATTGTGAACGGAGTGCAGGGAGAGCCGTTGAAGGTTCCGCTCGCGGGACATATTGACGCGGAATTCAGATTCCCATTCGGCGTATTGAACTGGGGTGTGTTAAAGAAGTTGAAAAAGTCGGCCGTAAATTTTGCCTTTACACGTTCGGTGAAGGCGAAGGTTTTTCCAATACTCAAGTCGAGCCTCTTTGTGGCAGGACCAGTGAACGGATTTCTCGGGCTGGTTCCCGCGGCAATCGGGACGCCACCCGCATCAGTCGGCACCTCCGTGAAGGATTGAATATTGAACCATTCGAATGGGTTTTTCGTCTGCTGCAGTGGCCCGATCAGGTTCGGACGGGTGCTCGGGCTGTAACAGTATTGGCAAATCACATCGAAGGGGAATCCGCTCGCCAAGGTCACAATCGGGCTGACTTCCCATCCTCCGATCAGTGAATCTTCGACAAAGTTCCAATTGCTGCCAAAGGTTCGACCGCGGCCGAACGGTAGTTCATAGAGTGCATTGAAGACGAAGCGATTGCGCACATCGAGATTGGAGTTCGCGCGCTCCTTCGTCCACCACTGGAACGGATCGACCACGTTGCCGCCATAGCGGTAGTCGCTCTCAAAACTCGACGGCGAGTTGTCGATCGCATGCGACCAAGTGTAGGCGCCAGTCAACTGCAAGCCCGCAGCCATGTGGCGCTCTACCAGCGCATGCAATCCGTGATAGATAGAGGAACCCTCCGTATCGTTTATCGGAACTGTTCCAAGCAGGGGATAGGGCTTGTCCGAGGAGCCAGTGCCGTCGTAGAAGGGCCGATTGATGTCGTAGAAGGTCGACAGGTGTTCGCCTTTTGTCCCGACATAAGCAAGCGTCACACCTGTTTTGGTATCCACCTGACGTTGCAGTTGCAAGTTCCACTGCTGAACGTCCGACGGCTTGTCGTGGAATGCCCAGCCGGTCAAGCTCACGTTGGCAGGGGCAGTCAGGTTAATGTTCAACAGTCCCTTGCTCGGCATTGGGGTCGTATTGATTGTGGAGATGTTTGGCGCTCCATTCGGCAGAGCCGAAGCAATGCCGCCGAGAGTCAGCAGGAAAGTAGGCGCAGTCGCCGAATATCCGTAGTAGGAACTGCCGCCAAATGGCGCATTCTGCGACATCTGAAAGGCGATGCCTTCACGGTCGACAAAGTAAAAAAGTCCATACGCGCCACGCAGCACAGTCTTGGCATCACTGGTCAGTGAATAGGCGAAGCCTATGCGGGGAGCGAACAAGTGATTGTCATTGCTGAGCGTGCTGTCTGACAATCCATTCGTGCCTGCCAGTTCGATTGCTCCAGTTGCCGGATTGAAGTTAGCCATGCGGTTGTTCTGTTCCACTGGCCAAGTCAAAATGTCATATCGCAAGCCGAGATTCAGGGTCAGGCGGCTGTTCACCTTGAAGTCGTCCTGCCCGTAGATTCCGTTTTCCCAACTCCGGGTATGAAAGTATGCGCTTGCCGGTCCAACCTGGTAGTCATTCATCCAGCCCACCAGCATGTCGGATTGTTCAAATCCTGTCGATTCCGGCGCCGAAGAGCTCGCCTGGAAGAAGCCTTTCCCCGCGATGGGGTTGAAGAAGAACACCTGCCGACGGATGATATTGGCTCCGAACTTGAAGGTGTGTCGTCCCTTTATCCACGATACGTTGTCCGCAATCTGATATGTGTTCTCCGGCACGTAATAATCGCCATAGTCGCCGGTATACGAGATCTGGCTGCCGCTGTTGCCGATCAGAGCGCCTCCGCCCAGCAGGGGGCTGGTATTCGCGTTGGGGATGCCGAGATTCGCTGACAGCGGTATTCCGCCGAAAGGTGGCTGATACCCCAGGAATGAGCGGACATAGCCGACGCGGAGTTCGTTGAACAGAGTCGTTCCGAAAATGTGGTTTTCCCCGATCACGATGCTGCGGGGATGCTGAAATTGATAGCCAGAGCCGTATCCTGCCGGTAGCGTCGACATTTGTGAAGTAGTGATGTCGACGTCCTGCCCATAGCTGTAGCGAGTGAAAGCCTGATCGTTCGCGCTGAAAACATAGTCCAGACGAACGTCAAAATCGTTATACCTCTGATCCTGGACGCGGTGGGGTTGAAAGTTGCTTTCCAGGCACGATCCGTCGGTTCCGGCAAGAGTGCACTGGGTGCTTGCTCCCGAAGTGATGGTTGGCAGGGGAAAAGCATTCAGGTAATTCTGCCCCGCCGTAACAAACGCCGTCGAGCTAAACTGATTGTAAGCTGGCGCGCCGTTTGCGACGGTCACCGCGCAGGCGGCCATACCGTTCCCGCAGCCCGGATAGTAGAGCTGAAACGGCAACTGCGAGAAATTGCCCGTCCGCTCCAGTGACGTTGGAACAGTAATTGGGCCATCAGACAAAGGCAGCTCCTGGCGCACGCCCTGGTAGTCGCCAAAGATGAACAGCTTGTTCTTAATGATGTCGCCGCCACCAGCGAAGCCAAACTGATTGCGGTGGAACAACGGTGCCGGTGTGCCCGGTGCAAAGTAGTTGAAGTTGGCATCGAATACGCTGTTACGCAGCTGCCAGAACCCCGTACCGTGCCAGTCGTTCGTGCCTGATTTGTAGGTTGCGTTGACCACGCCGCCACCGGCGCGGCCGTATTCAGCGGGCGCTACGTTGGTATCAACGCGGAATTCCTGAATGGCGTCCGGAGGCACAAAGAACACAATCGTGTTCACCAGCGATTCGTTGTTGTCGATGCCGTCGAACAAGAAGTTGTTGGCCTGCAGACGGACTCCGTTGACGGAGAGCGCTCCACCGCCGCTGGTGGCATAACGGAAAGTCTCAGCCTGGTTGCCTTGACCTGTTTGCTGGTTGCCTGGCTGCCCGCGGGTGACGCCTGGTACCAGCGAAGCCAGCTCGGTAAAGTTGCGGCCGTTCAGTGGCAGATCGGTGACCTGACGGCCAACCACGACATCACTCACGCCGGACGTTGCCGTATCCACCACCGGAGTCCCTGCAGTTACCTCGATCGTCTGTGAGACTTCGCCGGGTTGCATGGAAAAATCGAGACTCAGGACTTGCGCGGTCTGTAGCGTCACCACCCTAGTCTCGGTACGAAAGCCGGGTTGCTTGACTTCGAGCTTGTACGGGCCGGGATCGAGTCCGGGCAAGGTGAAGAGCCCGTCGCCGTTGCTCTTTAATTCGACGGCTCGGTTCGTTCCCTGGTTCGTGATGCTGACCGATGCGTCCGGGATCACCGCCCCTTGAGCGTCTCGCACTGACCCGCCGATTGTGCCCGTGCTCGACTGGCCGAAGGCGACAGCGGCTATGCACACCAGAATTCCGAGGAGCAAGAAGAACTTCTTTGGCATATTTCCTCCCACTGGGGGTCGCCCGACAGGCGATTCATTAAAGAAACCCGCAGCCGCAACCCTCGCCCCCGTGGGTCGCGGTGTTTCGCAGCTAAATCCTTTGCGAATTCATCAGAGGTGCAGGTTTTAGTACAAAACGGGTGGGGCGTCACGTATCACTAGGTTTGATACGGTTACTGGAGTAAAATGGTCTGTTTGCAATACGATACCGTCAGCTGTTACAAGATGTTGCCATGGGCGTAACGCGGGCTTTAGTGCCGGGTCGGGATCAATACTTTCAGGAAATAGATCGGCTTACCAATAGTCATAGCCTGCGCGGGGCCGAGTCGTTGTGCAAGCTTCTGCAATACCTGGCCAAACATGCCCTCGATCATCCCGGCGAACCTCTGAAGGAATATCAAATCGCCACTGAAGTCTATGGGCGCCGGGCCGACTTCGATCCACAGTCCGACTCGACCATTCGCGTTCAGGCTGGCCGCTTGCGGCAAAAGTTGGCGGAATACTACGCCGGGGAAGGGGCGGCAGACACAATCGTCGTCAAACTGCCGAAGGGCAGCTACCACGTCTTGTTCGAGGAACGCACGGCAGACTCCCATGTGCAGGCCGTGCCTCGTTTAGAAGGACGCGACCAAAGCTTGCACGAGGATGCGGTCGGCTACTCTTGGCGAGTTGCCGTCATCGGCTTGTCTGCAGCGCTGGCGATCTCATTACTAGCCTTAGGCGACTTGTTATGGACCCGGCGAATGCAGTCTTCGGCCGTGGCGGCCACGGCGACGCCGGCCAGCGCCTCGCTGCGCACATTCTGGGCACCTTTCATTTCCGGCCCGGAGGATCCTCGTGCGATATACAGCAATGCTGGCTTTGTAGGACGCCCCGAAACCGGCATGCGTTATTACGATGCCAAACACGATCCCAAGGGCATCGTGCGCGATCAGTACACCGGCGTAGGAGAAGTGCTCGCCGTTCACGAACTGGATCTGCTGTTCGACTCGCTCGGCCGTCAGCTCCGCGTCAAGCGCGGCAGTTTGTTCTCTCTCGATGACGCTAAGAATACCGATTTGATCTTTGTGGGCTCGCCTTCCGAGAATCTTTCCCTGCTGGATATTCCGGGTACGCAGGAGTTTGTATTTGAGCGCGTGCCTTCCGGTCCGCGGCAGGGAGATCTGTCCATCGTTATCAAGCGCCCGCATCCCGGAGAAACTGACCGATTTTTGGCAACACCGTCGGATTCGCCCATGATCGAAGACTATGGCATCGTCAGTCTGGTGCCCGGCCTCGAGCCTTCGCGCTACGTGATGATTTTGGCGGGCACGACAACCTTCGGCACACAAGGTGCTGTCGAATTCGTGTGCCGCCCCGATTCGGTCGACCACTTGCTGAAGCTGATTCCAGGAGGCAATTCGGGACAGATCAAGCCCTTCGAGGCGCTGGTGCGAGTGAAGATTGCACGCGGCGTGCCGCTTGAAACGGAACTCGTCGCAGTTCGGGCGCGGTGAAGCGTGCACTCGTCTTGCGTCACGCCTGATTCAGCAATTACTTAAGATCACGATTTTGCTGCCACGGCTTGCCCTGCTATATCGCCGACCGGCTGCCGCGCGTCGTAGGGATCCTCCACGCGCTGCGTTAAGGCCGCCGCCAAAATGAAGAAGACGCCTCCCGCCACAACCGCCGAAAGGCGGTTGTCGTTGAGCAGGTGCGACATCACCCACCCAAACAACAGCGACGCGGTGATCTCCGGAATCACGATGAAGAAGTTGAAAATTCCCATGTACACGCCGGTTTTGCCGTGGGGCAGCGAGCCCGCAAGGATTGCATAGGGCATCGCCAGCGTGCTGGCCCACGCGATGCCGATGCCCGTCATCGAGAGCAACAGCAAATACTTGCTGTGAATGATCGCCACCGAGAGCAGGCCCAGCCCGCCGCAAATCAGGCACAGGCTGTGAGTTGTCTTGCGTCCCCATTGCCGTGCCAGGGTCGGCAGCAGAAACGAAAATCCGAAGCACACAAGCGAGTACATCCCAAAGCAAACACCTGCCCACTCGACGCCGGCCGAGTAAATCGGGGAACTCGTATCGCTCGCTCCAAACACATTCCGCGCGACGGCCACGGGGAAATAAAGCCACATACAGAAAAGTCCCAGCCAGGTGCAGATCTGCACCCACGCCAGTTGCCGCATGGTGCGCGGCATTTCGCGAACCGATGCAAGAATCTCGCGCGCACTCGCCGCCAGGCCGCCATGTTCTGATTTCTGCTTCCGAAATTCTTCCAGATTTGCCGGAGGAATCTCTCCCGTCGTGAAGATTGTCCAGAGCACGGCCCCCAGAAACGCCGCTGCCCCGATATAAAACGACAGCCGCACGGTGAACGGTATCGCTCCTTCTCCGCTCGTTCGCGCCACGCCAAATACGTTCGTAAGCAAGTAGGGCAGCGCGGAGGCCACCACCGCGCCTAATCCGATGAACAGGCTCTGCATCGCGAAACCGCGCGTCCGCTGAAACTCCGGTAGCAGGTCGGCCACAAACGCCCGAAACGGCTCCATGCTGATGTTGATCGAAGCGTCCAGCACCCACAACAGCCCAGCTGCCATCCACAGCGCCGAACATTGCGGCATCAGAATCAGCGCCGTCGAACTCAAGAGCGCCCCAGCGAGAAAGTAAGGACGCCTTCGCCCCAGCCTTCCCCATGTGCGGTCACTGGCGTGACCGATGATGGGCTGAACCAGCAAACCGGTCAGCGGAGCCGCCAGCCAGAGAATCGGAATCTGATCCGCGCGCGCCCCGAGATACTCGTAGATCGCGCTCATGTTCGCCATCTGCAATCCCCAGCCAAATTGAATGCCGAGGAAGCCGAAGCTCATGTTCCAAATTTGCCAGAACGTACGTGGTGGTTTGTCCATGAAGGTCTGCCCAGGAATCTTACCGATCGTAAATCGTGGTCAGAGATCGCAACCTGCCGCTCAGCTCCCCTGTCAGCGCCCCGCGGCGATAGCGCCACTTCCAGTTTCCGCTCACCCGGCCAGGAAGATTCATGCGCGCCTCCGTGCCCAGGCCAAGCACATCCTGCAGCGGAATGATTGCGACATCAGCCACCGAAGCCAGCACGGCCCGAATCAGCGCCCAGTTAATCTCATCGCTCTCATGCAGCCCAAGATACGCCCGCGCAAAATCGTGCTCCTGGCGAACGTCCTCCGGCGTACGCGTGCTGTCGCTAGCCCCCGAACTCGACCACCATCCCACCGTGGTGTCGTTGTCGTGACCGCCAGTGTACGCCACCAGATCGCGCGCGTAATTATGAGGACGAAACGACGGCCCCTGCGGATCGTTGCCGAACGCGAACTGCAACAGCGCCATTCCCGGCAGCCCAAACTCTTGTCGCAATTCTTCCACCGCCGGAGTAATCACACCCAGATTTTCCGCTACGATGGGCAAGCCGCCAAAGGCATCCTGCAGCGCCGAAAGAAAAGTTTCACCCGGCCCCTTCACCCACCGTCCATGAACCGCCGTCGTCTCGCCAACGGGAATCTCCCAGTACGCCTCAAAGCCGCGGAAGTGATCCAGCCGCACCATGTCAAACAGACTGAGCGTGGCGCGAAAACGCTCGATCCACCACTGGTATCCGTTCGCCGCCAGAACGTCCCAGCGATAAATGGGATTCCCCCACAATTGCCCCGTCGCGCTGAAGTAATCCGGCGGTACGCCGGAGACGACCGACGGCATGCCCTGGTCGTCGAGGCGGAACATGTCCGGTCGGGACCACACATCGGCGCTGTCATGGGCTACGTAGATAGGAACGTCACCCATGAAGCGAATTCCGCGCTCCTGGCAATAGTGCTTGAGTGCCTCCCACTGCCGAAAAAACTCAAACTGCCAATACTTGCGTGCCTTCAGTTCCGGTGCGAGTTTGCACGACCACTGCTCCAAAGCGCCGGAGTCACGGCGGCGGACCGATGGTTCCCAGCGAGTCCACATCACTCCGCCCTGTTGCTGCTTCAACGCCATGAAAAGAGCAAAATCGTCCAGCCAAGGTCGGGCGCTCTCGCAGAAGTGTTCGAAGGCGGCATGATCGGCGCGTGAGCCGTCAGCGAAAAACACTTGTGCCGCCCGGCGCAAAACCCGGAACTTGAAATCAATGACCGCCCCATAGTCCACTGAGGCTTCGGAAAATGAGGGCGCGCTCGCCAAGTCGGAGGCCGGCAGCGTGCCCGCATCACGCAGGTGCTCCAAACTAATGAGCAAAGGATTTCCCGCAAAAGCGGAGAAGCACTGATAAGGGGAATCGCCGTAGCCGGTGGGATTCAACGGCAGAACCTGCCACAACCTTTGTCCGGCTGCGGCGAGGAAGTCGGCGAATTCGTAAGCGCTGCTGCCCAAATCCCCAATTCCAAACGAAGCCGGCAAAGACGTGATGTGCAGGAGGATTCCGCTGGAGCGGGAGAACTTCATGCCCCTAACAATACGCAGCCTGGATATTCCAAGCAAGAAGGGAGGGGATAGTGGTTCAGCGCTTTCGTTGCGTCATCCCGAGCGAAGCCGCTTTTCAGGCGGAGCGAGGGATCTAGCGCGGAGACCCCACGGATGCGCGCGAGGTCCCTCGGCGCGCTGGTGAAAACGCGCGCCTTCGGGATGGCTCATCGCTTTGGCGATTCAAACTGAGTCACTACCAACAGGGGACAGCCTCGCTCAGCAGCGGCGCAAGTCTCAGTCAGTCGCATCCGGTTGGGCTCATGCTAGAATCTCGCTTCTGCCTCCGATTCCAGGATCTGCGTGTTTCCGAGCTGCTTTGAAACGAACTCCCATCCCAGACAGAAGCCTTCAACCATCATGGTGCGTCTGCCTGGCGGCAATCTGGCTGGTGTGCGCGGCGTTTGCAGCGGCCCAGCAACCGGAGCAAAACGCCTCGAAGACGGAAGGGAAGCAGTGGTGGCGGCATGCGGTGTTTTATGAGATTTACCCGCGCAGCTTCGCCGACAGCAACAATGACGGCGTCGGCGATCTCATGGGTATTGCTTCCAAGCTGGGCTACTTGAAGGATCTGGGCGCAGACGCGATCTGGATCACGCCTTGCTTCCCCTCGCCGCAAGTAGATTTTGGTTACGACGTTTCCGACTACGAGAGTATCGATCCCGTGTATGGCACGCTGGCGGACTTCGATACTCTGGCCCGCGAGGCGAAGAGGCGCGGCATTCACATCATCCTCGATTTCGTCGTCAATCACACGTCGGATCAGCACAAGTGGTTTCTGGATTCCAGATCGTCGCGGACATCGGCGCACCGCGACTGGTACATCTGGCGCGACGGCAAAGGCCCGGGGCAGCCGCCGAACAACTGGATCTCGGACTTCGGGGGATCGGCGTGGACGTTCGATGCCACCACCGGCCAGTACTACTACCACATGTTTGATAAGGCGCAACCGGACCTGAACTGGCGCAACCCGGCGGTGAAAGATGCGATGTTCGACGTGACCCGCTGGTGGTACAAACGCGGCGTGTCAGGATTTCGCCTGGACGCGGTAGATACTTTGTTTGAAGACCCGAGCCTCCACGACAATCCGATTCTGCCCGGAGTGAATGCATTTGGCGATCCGAAAGAGGAAAACAAATACAACTCGAAACTGCCCGAAGTGCACGACGTACTGCGCGGGCTGCGCAAAATTGCCGATGAATATGACGCCGCTCTGATTGGGGAGACATGGACAACGGACATTGATGAGCTGAACCGCTACTACGGCGACCACGACGACGAGTTACAGCTGCCGATGGATTTCCTCTTTACCACCGTGAACACGCTTTCGGCGGCGGAGTTCCGCAGGCAGATTGCCGCGGTCAATGCGGCAAAGGGCTGGCCTACATACGTCATCAGCAATCACGACATCGTTCGCTCCTACGACCGCTATGGCGATGGCCAGCACAACGACCAGATTGCGAAACTCATGGCCGGAATGTATCTGACTCTGCGCGGCACTCCGATTATGTATTACGGCGAAGAGATTGGAATGAAGACGACTCCTCCCATGCGCAGAGAGGACGTAAAGGATCCGATCGGCCTAAAGGGATGGCCTCAGGAAAAGGGCCGGGACGGCGAGCGTACTCCGATGCAGTGGGACGCGAGCGAGAATGCAGGCTTCTCCAAGGGCGCGCCATGGCTGCCGGTGCCCGACACCTATAAGACGCACAATGTCGCCACTGAGTCGAAAGATGCGCACTCTGTCCTGGCGTTTTACAAGGAGGTCTTGAAGCTGCGGCACACGAACGATGCGCTGCTCGAGGGCGACTACGTTGCTCTCGATGAGACGGACCCGAACGTGCTTTCGTACCTGCGCGCGTCCGCTAGCGAGACTGTGCTTGTGGTTCTAAACATGTCGGGGACGAAGCAGACAAGCCACTTCGACTTCACTCATCGGGGATTCTCTAAGGTGCGCAAACTGATCGCAACTGGGCAGTCGTCGGCCAAAGGAAACGACGTCACGCTGGAACCTTATGGCGTGTTCCTCGGCGAACTCAAGTAAATTCCCTTCTGTTCGCCGTAGAGAATTCTTGATGCCTCGCGGCCAGGAATCCAACCGAGAGTCCTCATTTAAAGCCAGTTGGCTTGTCGAATTTGTCTTAATGGCGGGAAGGAGTTAGCCCCCGGTGATGGCCGATGGCCGACTGCGGGTGGTAAATTGCTCTCCAGGAGACTTCGCTTTGCTCTGCTAATCTTCCCCAGTATCCTGAGGCAACTCGCTGCCTGCTTTCGGGTTCGTATCCGATGGGAGGGGCGTTATGGAAAAGCTTCGGCTCAGTCTGTCCTTCTTCGCTCTGGCTGTGGCTGCTTCTCTTGCGCTGTCCTGTGGTGCAAATTCAGACCCGAGTTCAGAGCGCCAACTTCTCTCCGTCAGTTTGAGCCCCCCAACCGCCGACGCACAGGATTACCCCGATGGTCAAGTGCAGTTTATCGCCACCGGCAATTACAATACCGCCCCCTACACGGTCACTCCGCTCCCTGCCGGTTGGGGCACGTGTTACCAAGACGCGTCCACGAATGCAATATCGGTAACCAGAACAGGCTTGGCCCAATGTGCGAGCGGAGCTGTGGGCACATACACGGTCTGGGCGAACGACCCTCGGTTTCCGCTCGGCGCAAACTGTCTGGCAATGACTGTCTGCGGCGGCGGATGCTTTGTCGCGGGTACTGCGCAACTCACCTGCCCTTAGGCAGTTTTGTCGCTAGGAACGGCAGGTAGTTGACGTGATATGGCGATAACGCTCATCTGTCAGACCCGACTTCTGGGGCGGTTGCTGGTGTGAAGGGGATTCCACAGCAACAAGTGGTCGGGGATAGCCCACGCTGCTTGCGACTTGGCGTATTCCGCCTTGGTTTCTTTCAGGATGGGAATGTCGGAGTCGGCGTCTTTCCAGAGGGCAAAAAATTCTGGTAAGCGGCTCGGGCTTTTGCGGAGTCTCCTATTAGCGGGACGCGACGCAAGGCAGTGATAACAGTCAGTAGGCGCATTTGCATCTGAGCCACGCTCACTCTTGTGCGCACTGGTCAGTGTGCTGCGAATCACAGCATTGACAAACTGAAAAATGTGAACATTTACCGTCAAGAAGCGATGGATGGCGCGGTTTTCGCCCGTTGCCACATCTGTCGAAAGTCTTATTCGGTGTCGTGGCTGGAGCGCTCTCGTATGTGTTGTGTATTGCTGCTGGGTTTAGATGGCCCGTGGGACGAGCTCGTTGCTGCCGTCTTGATCGGTTCCGTGGTGGGCTGACGTATCGGCCATGGTTAATATCAGCGTATGAGAATCGGCGAACTCGCAAAACGTGCGGGCGTGAGCGTGCAGGCGGTTCGCTTTTACGAACGGCGGCGCCTCATCCGTACCCCTCGCCGGACGCCCGCGGGATATCGCATTTACAACGAGAAGGACCTTGAGACCGTCGCCGTGATCAAGAAGATGCAGCGATTTGGTTTCAAGCTGGCAGAAATCCGGCGTGTCCTGCAGTTATGGATTTTGCCCAGCGACACGGGGGCGCCATCCCCTTATGACGATTGCTCGCAGGCATGCCTTCGCGAGGGCTTGAACATTGGGGAGAGGAAGCTGCAAGCCATGAATGAGCAAATCCACTCGTCAATTCAACTCCGCGATGAATTGCAAGGGGCGTTAAACCAAATCCGCGCTCGACTCAATGCCCCACCACCGCTGAAAGCCCAGTCAGAGCGGCCCAAGACCCCTCGATCTGCCGCAATCGCCGCCTCCTAAATTTTTTCCTTGACTCTATACCTAGGTATAGACCGGACACTAGCTTTGTCCGCGTTAGGAAAACGAGGGCTCAAGGAAATTTGTGTCAGGAGGTTTGTATGCAGAAAAAATGCGCTTTTGTCTTATCCCTATTGGTCGTAGCCATGACTCTTCCCTCTCAAGCTCAACAAGTAAGCGAACAAGAGAAAAACAAGGCCGTTGCGCGGGCGTTCTTTGAGGAAGTGCTCGGCCAAGGAAAGCTCGAAAAGTACTCCGACTTCCATACCGCCGACTTTGTCGGCCATGGCTCTGAGCACGATTTCACTCTGGCGGAAGACCTGGCAGCGGCGCAGGAAGAACGCAAATGGGTGCCCGACCTGCAGCTCGCGGTCAACCACATAGTGGCCGAGGGCGACCTGGTCGTTGTGTACTGGACGGCGTGGGGCACGAACACTCAACCGGGAATGGGACTTCCTGCCACCGGCAAACCGTTCAAGACTCCAGGAATGACCCTGTTTCGCTTTAGGGCGGGAAAGATCTCGGATGAATGGGGCGTCTGGTGTATGCTCTCGGTGCTGAAGCAGCTAGGCGTGTTGTGCACGGGCCAAGAGCCGAAATTTCCAAGCCACGCTCCAACCAATCCATAAACATCCCAAGGCAATGCGTTAGCTATCGCCTCGACCGGGTACGTATTTTGCGCAAACAAGCTTTTACACGCGTATTCTCATTCGCCAGCCTGGGCGCGTTCCTCATTGCGATCTCTGAGGCGGTGTTTATGGCCAGTCCATTCGCTGCCTATTTCTACAGCGCTTATTCGCCCGTCCTGACCTGGACGGAAAGCCATTCGTTCCTTGTCTGGTTAACCGAGTTCTTTGCGCCTCACTTGTCAACCCCCAACTCTGCCTGGTTTGCCGTCCTTGTGAAGTTCCCAAGATACCTGGCCATCATCGGAATTGCGTCGTTCCTTGTGCATGCTGCGTATCTCTACTGGACGAAGTTCGCGAGGAAAGGAGTTGCGACGGCTTTGCTTTATCGCTACGTCCGGCACCCGCAGTACCTCAGCTTTGCAGTCGCCGGATTTGGCTTAGTCTTTTACTGGCCAAGGTTTACTAATCTCCTGCTCCTCTTCGTCATGCTGATCGGCTATTACGCACTGGCGCGTAGCGAAGAGCAGCGCATGGATAACCAGCTCGGCGAGCAATACCTGACTTACAAGCGATCCACGCCGATGTTCATTCCCGGCGGGTTGGGAGGGAAGATGGTCGACGCCACGCTGGGCTCGCTCCCCTGGACCTCAATCCGCGGCTACGTTGCCCTGACGATTTTGCTGGCTGGGGCCTTGGCAGGCGGTTTTCTGTTGCGTTCCGCCAGCATCAGGAACTTGCACTATGTGGCGATGCCCAAGGCCTTGCTTGTCTTCCTGCAAGAACCCGCAGACGTCAGTCAAGCGACAATCGAGAACGAGGCTGGGCGTGTACTGGCCACGCACTCCGACCGAATGGGGAGTGTTCCAGTGTTCTACGTTCTTTCCAGCAAACGGGGACTCCACCACTTGCTTCTCGACTCCGGAATTACCAGAGATGCTCTGCGTCGCGCCAGCCTTCCCGATGCTTCTTGGTATCTTGTCGAAGCATCGGCATCGTACGGTGCGAGTTCAACGATCATGAGGTCTCCGGAGGAGGCCCTTCGCGTTAGCGCGGTGCGGAAGTTGAAACAGGTGTATTACGTTCCTCGGAGTAGTCTGGACGGGCGTGTCGTTCCTTACGAACTTCCAGAGAACTCTTCGTACAGCCATGCACGAATGCCGATCCTTTAGCTCGCAGATTTCTTGCGAGAAGGCCGGGAATCAGAAGCCTAATCGCCTGCCGTTTTCTCTACTCCGGTTTGAAACTGGTGGGCGGGCACCCGGAGTCAAACCCGGATTTGCAGCCTCGAACGCTAAGTTGTCGTTCGGGCCCGGGTCGACTGCCCCTAAGATTCTTGGATAACGGGCAAATCGGCACCAGAGCTCCAACCGATCCAGATGGGAGCTTACAAAAAGAACTTACATTCTGGCGATATTCAAGCCGAGAAAGGAGGGCTGTGATCGTGGGTCAGCCACGATTAGAAAGGCGAAGAAATCGATTCGAGAAAATTGTCCAAAAGCTGAATCTGAGGCTCTATCTTCACATGGTTGTCCCATTCCACTTGCAGCACGAGTCAGTGAAACTCGGCGATCAAAAAACGCGCCGCGGCGCCTGGGTTCACTTTCTGAGACATTTCCCCGCGTCGCAAGGTCGTACCAGGGCCGGCATAGAGATATCGATCACCGAAAGCCTTTCTGAGCGCAGTGAATGCAGGTTCCCCAGTGCAGTGGCCGGGTGCGATGTACGCCCGAAGGCATGGTGATCGTGGTCGGCTGCTCACATCCCGGTTTTATTTCGCGGAAGTGTACGCCACAGGGCGGAGCCTCGCCAATGCGTGCTAGGACTGGCGACGAGCAGGTTCATCAATCGTCCTAGCTTTCATTCACCCGTGCTCAACGTCCTGTGGTTCTGAACCCTCCAAAGCAACGCCTGCCGTTTTTTCCCTTGACATCCAGCACAATGTCCGTAACATAGGGGAATATTTATTCATTGTAATGAATATTTATTCATCATGAATAAAACCCTCCGGCAACGTGCGGTTCTGGAAGCGCTGAAGCACGGCTCCATCGCCAGTCAGGAGGACCTTCAGCGGGTCCTTCGGCGTCGCGGATTCAAGGTGGGCCAGGCCACGCTTTCGCGTGACATTCGCGATCTGAATCTCAGCAAAACTTCGCACGGTTACTCGCTTCTCCAGGGGGAGAGCTCGACCGGGCTGGCGTTACCTCCGGTTTCGCGCCTTGTCCGCGAGTTCGTTCTCGATGTTCGCTCGGCGCAGAATCAGCTCGTCATTAAGACGATTGTCGGCAGCGCGCAACCCGTCGCCGCGGCCCTCGACGAAGCGGATTGGAGCGAAGTCGTGGGCACGATTGCCGGCGACGACACGATTCTGATCGTTTGTCCGGACAAGGAGGAGGCGCGCAATCTGGCGAATCGGATTGAGGAGATGCTGTCGTAACGAGAATGGCGACGAAACTCAAGACCGCAGTGCTGGGCGCGACCGGGTATTCCGGCCTCGAATTGACACGGATTCTACTGCGCCATTCGCGGCTGGAAAAACCGCTGCTGCTGCGCCGGCCGGCGGACAACGGCGGCGCCTCGGATCTCGCCGATGTATTCCCGGCGCTTTCGGGCAACGGCGGCTACCCGCTGCATACCCTCTCTTGGCCGGCTATGAAAGAGCAGGGAGTGCAGCTGCTTTTTCTGGCGACGCCGCACCAGACTTCGCGCTCGGTTGTGCCTCAAGCTATGGCAGAAGGTCTGCGGGTTATCGATCTGAGCGGAGCGTGGCGACTGAAGAAGGAGCAGCATCGCGCGATCTACAACTTTCACGACGCGGATTCTGCCACTGCGGCGGAATTCACTGAAAAGGCCGTCTATGGACTTCCCGAGTTGAATGCAGACCGCGTGGCCAATGCGGCGCTGGTCGCGAATCCCGGCTGTTATGCGACTTCGGTCATTCTGGCTCTGGCGCCGCTGCTCAAAGCCGGAATCGTCGATCGCCGGCGCGGCATCGTGTCGGATTCGAAATCTGGCGTGTCGGGCGCGGGGAAAGAGCCGACCGCGAAAACTCACTTTGTTTCGGTGGCCGACAATCTTTCTGCCTATTCATTGTTCACGCACCGGCATGTTGGCGAGATGGTCGAGCAACTCGGTTTGACCGCACAGGAATTGATCTTCACGCCGCATCTGCTGCCGATTCCGCGTGGGATTCTGTCGACGATCTACGTGCACCTGAACCGGAAGATGGCGCCGGCGGGAGTGGAATCCTGCTTGCGAACTTTTTATTCCAGCAAGCGCTGGGTGCGCATTTTCCAGACGCCCACATTGCCGCAGGTGAACTTTTCCCTGCACACGAACTATTGCGACCTTGGGTTTTGCCTGGCCGATGACGGCCAGCGCGTGGTGCTGATCTCGTGCCTCGACAACCTGCTCAAGGGTGCGGCCGGGCAAGCGGTGCAGAACATGAATCTGATGTACGGATGGCCGGAGGACGAGGGCTTGCAATGACAATCGTGGTCAAAATCGGAGGAACGGCGCTGGAAGACGCAGCTGTGTTGCGCAAATGCGCACGCGCCATCGCCGACCTGGCCCAGGACGGCCATCGCGTGGCGGTGGTTCACGGCGGAGGCAGCGCGCTCACCCGTATGTTGAAGAAACTTGGCAAGCAGAGCGAATTTGTCGGTGGCCTTCGAGTGACCGATGCCGAAACGCGCGACGTCGCGCTTATGGTGCTGGGCGGAATGATCAACAAAAAGATGGTGGCTGCGATCCAGGCAACGGGTATGCCTGCGGTTGGATTTTGTGGTGGTGACGGCATGACGTTCCGCGCGCGCAAGAAGCTGGTGCGCGGCAGTGATCTCGGTTTCGTGGGCGAAATCTGCTTCGCCGAACCGTGCTGGATTGAAGCCCTCTGGCAGCAGGGTGGAATTCCAGTGCTCGCTTCGCTGGCTTTGGGAGCCGACGGCGAATACTACAACGTGAACGCCGATGAGATGGCGGCGGCATGCGCTGCAGCCTGCCATGCGAATGCGCTTATTTTTCTGACGGATGTTCCGGGTGTGAAGGACGCTGCCGGCGCGGTCATTCCCTGGCTGAGTATGAAACACGCCGATGATCTGGTTGCGGGTGCGGTGGTGAGCGGTGGCATGCTGCCGAAACTTCGCGCCTGTAAACAGGCACTGCAGCAGGGTGTGGGCCGCGTGAGGATTCTCCCTGCCAGCGATGCAGATGCGCTGACCCACTTCTTCCTGACGAAGATTCCCTGCGGCACCGAGGTGATTCCCGCATGAGCCAGACCGGCGCAGCGCGCAAGCCCGTAGGCAAGTACGAGAAAGATCAGAAAGAGGAAGCTACGTTGAATACTCCCTTGCAAAACAGAACGGTTATCACGCCGGACACGTTTCCCGGCGTTTTCTGGTGCCCCGATCTGATTTCTACGCGCGATCTCGGACCGCAAGGTGTCGAGGCAGTGCTGCACCTGGCGGAACTGATGAAGTCGCGCCCCTCGGTTTTCCAGCGGTCGCTGGCCGGCAAACAGATGGTCATGTTTTTTGAGAAGCCGTCGCTGCGGACTCGGCTCACGTTTGAGGCAGGGATGGCGAGCCTTGGCGGCACGAGCATGTTTGTTGATCAAACCCAGAGCCGGCTCGACGCCCGCGAATCGCTGAGCGACATTGCGCACAATCTGGAGCGCTGGGTCGACATCATCGTGCTGCGCACGTTTGCCCAGGAAACGATCGAGGGGATGGCCCATCATGCTTCGGTGCCGGTCATTAATGCGCTCAGCGATCTGGAGCATCCCTGCCAGGCCCTAGCCGACTACTTCACGCTCACAGAGCGATTCGGTGATTTGAGAAACATCACTCTGGCCTACGTTGGCGATGGCAACAATATGGCTCATTCGCTGCTGCTCACCTGCGCGTGTGCGGGGTCTTCGATCCGAGTCGCCACACCTAAGAGCTACGAACCGAACGCCAGGATCGTTGCGGATGCGCGCAAGATCGCGAAGCAGACCGGCGCTCAACTCGAATTTCTCACGGAACCTCATGCCGCGGTCACAGGCGTCGATGCCGTTTACACCGATGCCTGGGCCAGCATGGGGCAAGAGCGGGAGGCTGAACACCGCGCTGCGATCTTCAAACCGTATCAAGTCAACTCGGAACTCATGGCGGAAGCCGCGCCCGATGCGGCATTCATGCATTGTTTGCCTGCGCATCGCGGGCACGAAGTCACCGACGAAGTCATGGATTCCGAAAATTCCCTCGTTTTCGAGCAGGCGGAAAATCGCCTGCACGTGCAGAAAGCCATTCTTTATCTATTGCTGGGCGGCGCCGTGCGCCTGCCCGTAAGGAGCGCACATGCCTGAAAAAATAGTTCTTGCCTATTCCGGTGGACTCGACACCTCGATCATCATTCCATGGTTGAAGGAGAACTACTCCTACGGCGTGATCGCCATGGTCGGCGATGTTGGTCAGGGAGACGACATTGGAGCGGTCGTCGAAAAAGCTTATGCGACGGGAGCGAGTAAGGTGGTCGTCGAGGATCTCCGGGAAGAGTTTCTGACCGGCTACGTCTTTCCCGCGCTGAAAGCCGGCGCAGTTTACGAGCACAAATATCTGCTCGGGACTTCGCTGGCGCGTCCTGTCATCGCGAAGCATCAGGTAGAAGTGGCGCTGCGCGAAGGAGCAACCGCCGTCGCTCACGGATGCACCGGGAAGGGCAACGATCAGGTGAGATTCGAGCTGACCTACCAGGCGCTAGCTCCAGAGCTGAAGATCGTCGCACCGTGGCGCGAGTGGACGTTGAAATCACGGGAGGACTGCTTGGATTACGCCGAGCAGCACGGCATTCCAGTAAGTGCGAGCCGGACGAAGATTCACAGTCGCGACCGCAACCTGTGGCACGTCAGCCACGAGGGTGGTGAACTGGAAGATGCCGGCAATGCGCCGCTGGCGACGACATGGCAGCTCACCAAATCGCCGCAGGAAGCTCCGGATAAGGAAGAACAGGTCACGATTGGTTTCCAGCAGGGCGTTCCCGTTGCTGTGAACGGGATGGCACTCGATCCGGTCTCGCTCGTCGAATTGCTGAACGAAATCGGCGCGCGCAACGCGATCGGCCGGGTAGATCTGGTTGAAAACCGGTTTGTCGGCATCAAGTCGCGCGGATGTTACGAAACTCCCGGCGGAACGCTGTTAATCGCCGCGCACCGCGAACTGGAAGCGCTCTGCCTGGAGCGCGAAGTCGCTCATTTCAAGCAGCAGATCGGTTTGAAGTATGCCGAACTGGTTTACTTCGGCCTCTGGTTCACACCGCTGCGCGAGGCGCTCGATGCCTTCGTTGAGAGCACGCAGAAAGAAATGACGGGCACCGTCACCTTGTCTCTGTACAAGGGAAATGTTTCCGTTGTGAGCCGCGAATCGGAGTTCTCGCTGTACCGCACGGATCTTTCGTCGTTCACTATGGGGGACAATTACGACCAGAAAGACGCTGCCGGGTTCATCCGCATTCTGGGTCTGCCTTCGCGCTCGCGGGCGCGATCGCGCGTGGAGGTCGCGTGATGAAGATGTGGTCGGGAAGGTTCCGGCAGCCACTGGATTCGGAGTTCGAGCGCTGGCAGCGGTCGTTTGACTTCGATCGGCGCCTGCTGCGATATGAACTCGCGGCCAGCGCTACCCACGCGCGGGCGTTGAAGAATGCCGGAGTATTGTCTGCCGACGAACTCATCAGCATCCTGCAGGGACTCGAACAGATCGGCGAGCGCGCCGCGTCGGAGCCGTCGTTTCTCGACGACGGCGAAGCGGAAGATGTTCATCACTTTGTCGAGAAGCAACTGGCGGCGTTGATCGGCGACGCCGGCTACAAGCTGCACAGCGGCCGCAGCCGCAACGAGCAGATTGCCACCGACTTGCGACTGTTCGTGCGAGCGACGATCGATCATTTGCGGCACGATCTTGGCGAGCTGTGCTGCACCCTGATCGATCGCGCCGAGCGAACTGGCGATGCTGCGATGCCTGCCTACACACACTTGCAAAAGGCTGAGCCGGTTCTGGTCGCGCACTGGCTGCTCGCCTACGTCGAAATGTTCTTGCGGGATGCGGGCCGACTGGCTGATTGCCGCAAGCGGCTGAATGTCTGTCCATTAGGCTCGGGTGCGGTAGCGGGGGCAACTCTCGCACTCGACCGCGGATTTATGGCCGAGACCCTCGGCTTCCATAGGCCAACTGCGAACAGCATCGATGCCACCAGCGATCGTGACTTCGCATTGGAGTTCGCCAACGTTCTCTCGCTTGTTTCGCTGCATCTGAGCCGGTGGGCGGAAGAGACGATTCTTTTTTCGTCGCAGGAATATGGATTCCTCGAGCTACCGGAAGCGTATTCCACCGGGAGCAGCGCGATGCCGCAGAAGAAAAATCCCGACCTGCTCGAGCTCGTGCGCGGCAAGTGCGGACGGATTCTCGGCAATGCTACTGCACTCATGGTCAGTGTGAAAAGCCTGCCGCTGGCTTACAACAAGGATCTGCAAGAGACGCAGGAGCCTCTGTTCGATTCTGCGGCGACGCTTCTCGCAATGTTGCCGCTGGTGGCGGGATGGATAAAGTCCGTGGAGTTTCACTCGGAGCGCATGAACCAGGTCGCGCAGTCCGGATTCATGAACGCCTGGGCTGCCGCGACTTATCTTGTCCGGCGTGGAGTGCCTTCGCGGCTCGCGCATGAACGGATCGGCAAGGCAATTCAGATTTGTGTGGAAAGAAATTGTGAGTTGCAGGATCTTCCTTTGCATGAATTGCAGTCTGTCAGTCCGGCTTTCTCTCAGGATTTTTACGACTCGTTGACGTTGGCATCGGTGCTGGAGATGCACGATGTTCCGGGCGGCACCGCTCCGGCGCGCGTTCGCCAGGCAATCGATGCTGCCCGGAAGAGAATCGAGTCGCTTCGCGAGGAGGTTCATGCCCACGAAACCCATGCGCACGCGTAAAGCCATTCTGCCCGACGCGGAGCAGATTCACGAACTGATCTCGGCGTATTCCGGCGACGGCACGCTGCTGCCGCGCACGCTCGCTGAAATCTGCGAGAACGTCCGGGACTTTGTCGTGCTCGAAGACGATGGCCGCGTGATCGGCTGCGGCGCTCTGCATCTTTATGGGACGCATCTCGCGGAAATCCGCTCCATCACTGTTGCGCCGTGGGCACAGGGCCGCGGCGGCGGCAGCCGCCTGGTAAAAGCTCTGATGGCCGAGGCGAAGCGGCATCGCGTGGACTGCATCTGCCTTTTTACGCGCAAGCCAGATTTCTTCGCGGCGCAGGGATTCTCGGTGGCTCAGCGTGAAGACATTCCGGACAAAATCTACAAAGATTGCCACGCCTGCCCCAGATATCACTGCTGCGACGAAGTGGCGATGGTGCGCGGAGATCTGCCGAAGTTTGCGATTCTGCCCGAGCCATCGAATTGGCTGGTGAAGCTGCAAGGTTGGTCGAACCTGGGGAGTCAGACGGGTTCGAGCTAGGCTGGCCTTTAGCGGAGACGAAACGTCAGGAAATTTTCTGCGGATCTTGCTGTTTGATGTCGCGCACTGCGACGAGGCTCTCGACTCGCGCGGGAAACACTGGCGGACGTGCCGAATCCAGGCTCCAGTTGAAAAGAAACTCCGTCGCGGCTCCGCATACACGTCCCTGACAGGGACCCATGCCGCATCGGGTCTGCAACTTTGCCGATCTCCACGAGGTATACGGACATAATTGTGCGTACATAACATCTTCACATCGGCACACGATCGTCTCAGGCCCTGCCAGCATTCGCAATTCGGGTCGTAACCGAAAAGCTCTCTGCAAGGACCGTGCAAAGCGGCGGAATCCTTCCCGCTTCCCGAACAGATGCCTCGCTTCAGCAATGCGGCTCGCCGCGGCCAGACCGGCGATCTGCCCTTCGACCAGCGCCAACTCGACTCCACCAATTCCGGTCGGTTCGCCGGCACAAAAAACGCCCGACACATTCGTTTCCTGAAGATCGTTTACCTGAACGAACCCGTCGCTGATCTCGCAGCCCAGCAAGATCGGCAGTTCGATATTGGGGACAAGATGAAAACCGCACGCCAAGTAATCGCAATCGATTGTTTCAGTCTCGCTGCCGCTTGTGATGGTTACTGCCTCCAGCATTTTGTCGCCGTGAGCTGCGGCGACCCAACTGCTGGTCAGGAATGGAATGCCACCAAGTTGCTGCGAAAGCTGTATTCCCTGCCAGATTTTCGCCGGCTGCGTTAGAAGAGATGTTGCAAAGCGGAGCAGAGTCAGCCACGATGCCTGTTCGCAGATCTTGAGAATTTCAGCGCCATGCGCCTTCAGATACGCGGCGACTGCCAACAGGAGCGGCCCGGTCCCGGCCACGACCACCCGTTTGCCGCGAATGGGAAGTCTACACTTCACCATTGCTTGCAGCCCGCCCGCTCCTATCACATTCGGTAGCGTCCATCCGGGAAAGGGCAGAAACCTCTCGCGCGCGCCGGTTGCGAGCACGAGTTTCTCGTAATGAAGGACACTCCGATTGTCAGAACTCTCGGCAAGCAGAATGCCCGGTTCTGGCTGATCGAATACGTGCATCCCGCCTAGCACGGTGACTTGCCTGGCTTTGAGGCAATCCGCCCAACTTTTTGCATCCTCGGTGACGTCTTCTTCGGCCGACTTTCTCCAGATCTGCCCGCCGACGGCGGCGTTGTCGTCTACAATTCCCACGCAGATACCGCACTCGGCGGCGCGAACGGCTGCAGCCATCCCGGCGGGTCCAGCGCCAACGACGAGGACATCGAATCCGTCTGGCGTGGAGCTAGCCATTCGTCCTCACGTCCATGCCCTCCTCGCAAAAGGCCTGGCAACTGCGGCAATGCGGTTGTCCGTTGATTGCAACCCGGCACTCGAAGCAGATTCCCATTCCACACAAGGGGCCGCGCGGCGCTCCGCTAGCGGACTTTCGGCAAACCTGCCCTGCGAGGGCGACCGCCACAGCCACGGTCGCGCCCGGAGGCACGACGATGTGTGTCCCGTTGACCTTCAATGCAATTTCGTTACGCATTGGCGGGCTCCTTTAGGGTTTGTGACAACATCATCCGCGACGGCAAGTACGGCTCGATTGGTATCTCCGGAGCCGCTCCCGTGATCTGATCGGCAAGAATCCGTGCCGTCCCCAGCGACGCGGTGATTCCCAATCCCTCATGTCCCGTCGCGAGCCACAGTGAAGGATCGTCTGGCCACGGGCCGATCAGCGGCAGCTTGTCGCGCGTCGCGGCGCGAAATCCGGTCCAGCAGCGAATGGCGGACATGGCGCGCAGGCCTGGCATGTATTCCTCCGCTCGGCGTAACATGCGGGCGAGAATCTCGTGGTCCACTTCCTTATGCTCTGCACCGTATTGCCGCGACGAACCAATCAGAATCTGCCCAGTGCGGCGCGGCTGAACGTTGAATGCAACCGAGTCGGTAGTCACTGAGTGAGCGCTCTTCAGGTACCCTAGTTCGAGAAGCTGATGCCGCAGGAATCGGGCGTAACGATCAGTGATGACGAGATGCCCCTTCCGTTTCCTGATCTCAAGTCCTGACGTGAGATCGCCTGCGGAAGTCCCCGCCGCGTTCACGATGTACTGGGCTTGCATCTCGAGGCCGTCCGTGAGTCGGACGCAGCCATCCCCAATCTGGGTTACGCTGCGCCCTAAATGCAGCTTCGCTCCGGATTGCTGCGCCCGCTCCATCAGGAAGCGCGCGCCGCATGGCGGATATAACACGGCATCGTCGGGCACGCGGAGACCACCAGCGAGGGCGTCACGCAAATGCGGCTCGAGATGCTTCAAGCCCTGCGCATCAAGCTCTTCGACGGGAACTCCACGCTGGCCGTAATAATTCCGCTTGCGGCGCACTTCCGCCATTTCTTCTTCATCGGCAGCGACCCAGATTGTGCCTGTCTGTTCGTACTCCACGTCATCGGGCAACTCAAGGCGAAGCTTGTGCCAAAGCTGCTGCGAATATCGCATAAGAGCGAACTGCGCCTCGCTGTCGTCCATAACGACGATGTGGCCCATGCCTGCCGCCGTCGCACCGCCGCCGATCCATTCCCGGTCGACAATCGCGACCGCCATGCCGCGGCGCGAGAGTTCGTCCGCGCAGGCTGCGCCGACAATTCCGGCACCGACAATAATGATGTCGTACGTCACATTCATGATCGAATACCCATGCAGAACGGATCGCGCGGATCGAACACCAGCTCGCCTTCGCCGTTTACGAACGCGGAGCCTTTGATGCTGGGATACACCTTGCCGTCGCGAACGGCGATGCTGCCCTCAAAAATGCTGCCGACGATGCTCTCCTGCCGCCAAATCTGCCCTTCGCGAATTTTTCCATCGGCATAGAGGCAGGCCAGCTTCGCGCTCGTTCCAGTGCCGCAGGGAGAACGGTCGTAGGCCTTGCCGGGACAAAGAACAAAATTCTTGCTTTCGGCCGTGGAACTCGATGACGGCCCAAATAGCTCGATATGATCGATTTCTTGATTCCCCGCGCCCGTGACTGCCTGCCGGTGCAGCGCTTGACGAATCGCCCAGGTAAAGTTCGTCAACTCTTCAATCTTGGCGAGCTCCAAGTCGATGCTGTGATCGCGCACCAGAAAAAACCAGTTACCGCCCCAGGCGACGTCTCCGCGGATCTTGCCGTAGGCGCCGACATCCACTTCGACGTTAGCCGCAAGACGATAGCTGGCAACGTTGTTCACCGTGACTTCGCCGCTCTCGTGCAAGATCGCACCGACGATTCCAACCGGCGTCTCGATCCGCAGCATTCCGGGCTCGATGCTCCGCGTGTACGACAAAGTCGCGACCAGGCCGATCGTCCCGTGCCCACACATGCCGAGGTAACCGACATTATTAAAGAAGATGGCGCCGGCCGCGCAGGAAGGATCGGAAGGCTCGCAGAGCAGCGCTCCGACCATGACGTCGGAGCCCCGCGGTTCGTTCACAACGGCTGAGCGGAAACTGTCGTGCTGACTGCGAAAGCGCTCCAGCCGCTCGGCCAGCGGCCCTGTTCCGAGCTCGGGCCCGCCGCTGATGACGACCCGAGTCGGCTCGCCGCCAGTATGCGAGTCGATCACCCGAACTCTGCGCTGACTACCGGCCATTTATGTTCCCTCTGCTCCAATCTCTAAGATGGATCGCAAACTGAGACACTACCGGACCCATTCGCCAAATTCAATCCCTACGGATTCCCGCTCCCGACAGATTTTCAATCTCTACACGCGATGAACTACACTGCTCAGTTGCGAAATTTCCTACGAGCACCTATCGAGGTTCATTCATGAAAGCAATAGTAAAGAGCCGGGACGCCCGCGGTCTGTGGCTCGAAGACGTTCCTGAGCCGGAGTTTGGAATTAACGATGTGAAAGTCCGCGTGCTCTTTACCGGCATTTGCGGCACCGATCTTCACATTTATGAGTGGGACGAATGGGCCAAGTCCACGATTCCCGTGCCCATGGTGATCGGTCACGAGTTCGTTGGCGAAATCGTGGCGGTGGGAGCGAACGTCTCCGACTTCCGCTCGGGCGAACTGGTGAGTGGCGAGGGCCACGTGATCTGCGGCCGCTGCCGCAATTGCCTCGCGGGGCGGCGTCATCTCTGCGCCCACACCAAGGGAGTTGGCGTGAATCGGCCCGGCGCCTTTGCCGAGTATATCGTGCTCCCCATGTCGAACATCTGGCGGCACGATCCCAAAGTCAATAAAGAGGTTGCGGCGATCTTCGATCCTTTCGGCAACGCCGTGCACACGGCTCTCTCTTTTCCTGTCCTTGGCGAAGATGTGCTCGTCACTGGCGCTGGTCCTATCGGAATTATGGCGGCGGCCGTGGCGCGGCATGCGGGCGCGCGCTACGTTGTCATCACCGATGTAAATCCGTACCGCTTGGAGCTCGCCAAAAAAATGGGTGTCACCAAGGCGGTGAATTCCAAGACCACGCGGCTCAAAGACGTGCAAAAGCAGCTCGGCATGCAGGAGGGGTTCGACGTTGGTCTTGAGATGTCAGGCCATACGCCAGCGTTTCGCGAGATGCTCGACAACATGTGCCATGGGGGCAAGATCGCCATGCTCGGCATCCCGGCGGGCGAAATGGCGATCGACTGGCATCAGGTGATCTTCAGCATGCTGACGATCAAGGGCATCTATGGCCGCGAAATGTACGAAACCTGGTACAAGATGACGATCATGCTGGAGTGCGGCCTTGACATCTCGCCGGTCATCACGCACCGGCTGTCTTATCGCGATTTCGAGGCCGGTCTCGAAGCCATGCGCTCGGCGAATTGTGGGAAGGTGATTCTCGACTGGCGCGATGCGCACTAACTCCCGGGCCTTCATCCCTGCTTTGCTAAGTCAGTCACGCTATTCGTAGCGCAGGCTCTCGATAGGATCGAGTTGCGCTGCGCGGATCGCCGGCAGCATTCCGCTTAGAATGCCCACCACGCTAAGAATAATCGACGACACAGCCAAGCTGCCGAGGTTGATGTGCAGATGGATGTCGCCCGCCTGCAAGTTGTCGCCGAAGGCACTCATCAGCGGCAACGCTCCCACGCCCCAGGAAATCAGGTAAGCGATACCTACACCGGCAGCGCCTCCCACGAAGGTAATGACTAGAGCCTCGGCTAGAAACTGAAAGAGAATGTATCGCTTCTGGGCGCCCAACGCTTTTTCCACGCCGATTTCGCGCGTGCGCTGCTGCACCGACACCAGCATGATGTTCATCAGCCCGATGCCGCCGATTCCGAGCGTCAGCGCACCAATGAAAGCCAGCAGCACTTTCAACGCAGTGGTCACGGCGGCAAACTCGTCGAAGTCCTGCTTGAAATCTGCGATAAACACAGCCCGGCGATCGTCTGGTCGAAAGCTGTGATGCCCGGCAAGCACGCTGCGCGCGACCCGCGCGATCTGTTGATGATCTTCTCCTTCATAGTCCATGAACATGCCGGAAATGTACTGGGTGTCGTAAAGATCGCCCATGCTGCTGAACGGGATCACCACCATGGTGTTGTCGTTGTCATCGCCGCTCTGTACTTTGTGCTGGTAAACGCCAACCACCTGAAAACTAACACCGTTGATGCGGATGTTCTGGCCCAGAGCCGGTTCGCCTGAAAACAGACGCCGCTTGGCTTCGTCGCCAATCACAGCCACGCGGGCATGCTGCAGCTGATCATCTTCGCTGAGCCCACGGCCAGCGGCCACATCGAAGGCTCGAATGCGCTGGTAGACCGGATACACACCGGTGAGGAACAGGTTGGTGAAGGTCCGGGTGTCGTGCTGAATGGTCGCTCCCTGTTTGTCGAAAATCGGAGTCACGCCCTTGATCATGGGAACTTCATTGCGAACATAGTCCACATCTGCGATTTTCAGACGGATCTGAGTTCCGGCTTTCGAGCCGCCTACCTGCAGCGAGGTGCGGCCGGGAAAAGCGCCGATGACGTCAGTACCCCAGGAGCTGAAGAGAATCGTGATCGCGCGCTCAAATCCCGAGCCGAAGGCCAGCAGAATAACAACCGTGGCAATTCCCCAGGCCATGCCCAGCATGGTTAGAGCCGTGCGGCGTCGGTTGTGGCGCATCGCGCTGTACGCTTCTACCAGCAGATCTCGTGTCATGACTTACTCCTGCCGCAAAGCTTCGACGGGTTCCAGCATCGCGGCTTTGCGTGCTGGGTAAAGACCGGCAGTAATACCAGCGAGCGCCAGTGCGAGCACCGCACTGATGGCCGATACCGGCACGATTCGCGGCGTGTCGAACCCCTGGGGCAGTTGCACTCCCTTCAGCAGATGAATCACCAACATTGCGCCGCCCACTCCGAGCGCTCCGCTGATGAGCGTGAGGAATGCGCCTTCCAGAAAGAACTGAAACAGAATGTTGCGGTGGGTTGCGCCCAGGGCTTTGCGCAAACCGATCTCGTTCGTGCGCTCCGACACCGCGACCAGCATGATATTCACGATGCCGATCGCGCCCAGCGCCAGCGTCACCAGGCCCACTCCACCCAGGAACCAGTCCATGGCGGTGAAAATCTTGCCCATGGTTTTCTGGTTTTTGACGGTATCCCATTCTTCCCAAATGTCCGCGCCGTTCGGGTCGAAGCCGCCGTGATTGCGTGCTACGATGCGATGCAGTTCCGCCTTGGCCAGTTCGTTTTCTTCAAAACTGCGCGGCGTGTAGTTGATGAAAGAAACCGCATTGCCATCTTTCGAGTTATCGCCGGTCAGCGGAAACAGCTCGCGCATGGTATTGAAGGGAACAAAAATGCGGACGTTGGTCGCGTTCTGCTCTTCTCGGCCGATCATGGAAAGCACGCCGATCACCTCAAAACGGATGCCATTGAGCAGAATGGTTTCACCCACAGCAGGCCGGCCGGGAAACATGTTGCGGGTCATCTCGCGTCCGAGCACGCACACGCGCCGCCGCTGGTTGTCGTCGTCATCGTTGATCCAGCGCCCAACCTGCAGCGGGATGGTTCGGACATGGCTATAAATCGCGGGGACGCCCGAGACCTGTCCGTTGGTACTGGTGTAATCGCTGACGGCGCGGATGTCGTCGCGCGCGATCACCGGTGAAACGTTCATGGCGAGTGTTGACTCGTTCTTGATCGCCAGGTAGTCGTCATAGGTGAGGTTGAACCATTTCATGGAATTGTAGCTGCCCTCTACCTGGGGGGCGCGTCCGCCGAAGAAGAAAATGATGTTCTTGCCGTACGATTCGAGTTCCCTGCGATTTCCGTTGCGGAAGCCTTCGCCCACGCCGGCCAGCAGAAGCAGCGAGCCTACGCCCCAGGCAATGCCGAACATGGTGAGGAAGGAACGCAGTTTATGGGCCCAAAGCGTTCGCAGGGTCTGGGCGAAAATGTCCACCAGCATGCGCATGCTTCACCTCAGGCCAGTAGGGACGCAAGAACGAATGAGAGGAAAGTAACCGGCCCTGGGCCGCCATTGCATTGGACCGCCGGCGGGCTGAGGGGTTAGCACAAATCTGAGAAAAAATCAGTGATTTTGGCCGGGTTTGGCAGGGCTACGGCCCCAACATCTTGTTCTTGTTTTGCTTCACCACCGTGTGCTAGCCTTGCCCGGTTCCAAGGTCGAAGGAGCCGCAATTGTCGCGCCTGGAAGCGGCTCATTCGCAGTCATCCTTTTGCGCAAAAGCACGAGGCGTATCGATTCGATTTTAGCCAGCTCGCTTCTCGAGGTGATGCATGGCCGTTACTGCCAGCCCCACAGCTTCTCCTGCGAAACCCGCCCCAACGCCTGAGCGAGGAGGGCCGATTCCCACCGTTCTGATGGCCCTAGTGGCCCTCGCTATCGTGGTCTTCGCCTGGACGGGCGCTCCGCCGACGGCACCGTGGGCGCAGGGTTACAATCCGCTGGGCCATTGGCTGCTTTCAACTGTTTGCGCCGCCCTGCCTGTGGTCGTGCTGCTGGGCACGCTCGCCCTGTTTCGAATGAAAGCCCATTACTCCGCATTTTTGGGCCTGGTTACGGCGATCCTGGTGGCCTGCGGCCTGTTTCACATGCCGGTCAAGATGGCCAGCATCACCGCCATTTACGGGGCGTGTTACGGGTTCTTCCCGATCGGCTGGATTATCCTGAACGTCATCTTTTTGTATCGCATGACGTGCGCGACCGGGCGGTTCAAGGTGCTGCAAGAGAGCATGACGGGCATCACGCAAGACACGCGGCTGCAACTCCTGCTGATTGCCTTCTCTTTCGGCGCGTTCTTCGAGGGCGCGTCAGGCTTCGGCACGCCAGTAGCCGTCACGGCAGCGTTGCTGATCGGACTCGGATTCAAGCCGCTACAGGCCTCAGGACTGTCGCTGATTGCCAACACCGCGCCCGTGGCTTACGGCGCGCTGGCGACGCCGATCATCGCCCTGGCGGCGGTCACGGGTTACAGCGAAGTCACGCTGGGCGCACAAGTCGGCCGCATCCTGCCCTTTTTCTCGGTGCTGGTGCCATTCTGGCTGGTGTGGGCGTATTGCGGCTTCAAGGGAATGAAGGAGATTTGGCCGCCGATTGCGGTCGCGGGCGTTACGTTTGCCGTTCCTCAGTTTCTGGTTTCGAACTATCACGGGCCGTGGTTGACCGATATCATCGCCGCCCTTAGTTCGATGATCTGCCTCATCCTCTTTTTGAAGATCTGGCAGCCCAAGCAGGTTTGGGGACATGAAGGCCAACAGGATGAGCGTGCGGCTCGCGGTTCGCATGGGTATAGCCGGGGCGAAGTGGCTCGCGCTTGGCTGCCGTGGCTGATCCTGAGCGTGCTGGTTTTCTGTTGGGGGACGGTGACCGGCAAGAAAATCATGAATACGCCGGAGAAAGTTTTCCCGTCGATGAGTTCCTGGTCGCCACTGCCGAGCAAGGTCACGAATCCGCAAATTCCCGTAAACGGCCTCAACAAGATGGTGCAGCGCGTACCTCCGGTGGTCGCGAAGCCGACGGCGGAAGGCGCGGTATTCGGCCTGAACTGGGTCTCCGCCACGGGTTCGGGAATTCTGTTCGCCGCCATCGTTTCCGGCTTCATCATGGGCCTGTCGCTGCCGAAGATGGTGGTGATGTGGTGGCAGACCTTGTGGCACGTGCGATTCTCGCTGATGACGATCGCCGCCATGCTCTCGCTCGGCATCCTCACGCGCTACTCAGGCCTGGACGCCACCATGGGCCTGGCTTTCGCGCGCACCGGGCATCTTTATCCTTTCTTCGGCACGCTTCTCGGATGGCTGGGCGTAGCTCTGACCGGCTCAGATACTTCGTCGAATGTGCTGTTCGGCAGCCTCCAGAAAATTTCGGCGCAGCAGATTGGAATCTCTCCTCAACTCATGGCGGCGGCGAACAGCTCGGGCGGCGTGATGGGCAAAATGATCGACGCGCAGAGCATCGTGGTCGCCAGCACGGCCACGGAATGGTACGGGCACGAGGGCGACATCCTGCGCTACGTTTTCTGGCACAGCATTGCGCTCGCGTGCCTGGTCGGCATTCTCGTCTTTCTGCAAGCGTACGTGCCGCCATTCACGCATCTGGTCGTGCAGTGATTCTGGTCCAGTGATTCTGGGTTGAGTGATTCTGGTCGAGTGATTCGCCTTCAGTAGCTTCTGGGTGGTCCCGCTTATCCCACCAGGAAGAGCGTGCAGCTGCGTGCGCCGTGCGCTCCGATCACGAGCGCCTGTTCAATGTCGGCGGTCTTCGACGGCCCGGAAATAAATACGCCGAACCCAAGGCCCTGGAAGCGGATGCGTTCGTATGCCTGATGCATGGTGTGAACGAGCTCGCTTGCCGGCACAACCAGCACAAGGTGCTGCGTCACGACAAAGATCGCCCGCTGGGGACCGAGCGCGCTTCCCGGAACCCATACAGCGCCGTTTTCGGCGACACCAAACTCACCGGCAATGATGGCAACGTCCAGCCCCTCAAGCTCGTGCGGATCCTTCAGCCCGTTGAGATCAACATTGGATCTGCCAATGCCCGCAACCAGCGAAGCGATCTTGCGTGCGTGCGCGTATGCTTCGATTTTCTCCAGCTCCGGGTCTATGTCTTCACGGCGCGCAAGGCGAACAAATTTTCCGCCGACCGAGGTGAACGCTTCCGCAAACTGCTTTGCAGGATCGGGGTAGACAATGCCCGCCGGCGGTTCAGGCAATGGCGACGTGGCCGGCGCATTGCGGCGTAAAGCGGCGAGAATCGAGTCACGGCTGCTCACTTCGCCCCCTTCTGAGTGAGGTCGCGCTGGATTAGGCCCCGCGCACTATGGCGTGGCATCGGAGGCAGTTCTCGCTGTCGCCCCCACGGATTCCATGGGCCGTACACCAGCGCCCGAGGCATTCGCGGCACGATCCCGCGCATCAGCCCGCCCGCGAGCCGGTAGGCCCAGGTTTGCGCAAGAACGTAGCTCATTCCTGCCATCGCCAGCCGTTTCGCAAGCGGCACTCTCTTGCCTCGCACCATGTCCTGGCGAAACGCGTATAGCTCGTGATGCAGATCGATCTTGACTGGACACACGTCCGAGCAAGAACCGCACAGGCTCGACGCAAACGGCAGGCTGGCAAAATTCTTCGGATCGCGCAGCGGCGCCAGAAGAGACCCGATCGGACCGGGAATCGTATAGCCGTAGCTGTAGCCGCCCGATCGCCGGAACACTGGACAGGTGTTCATGCATGCGCCGCAGCGGATGCAGGAGAGCGACCGCCGGAACGTTTCCTGCCCCAGGATCGTGCTCCGCCCATTGTCCACGATAACGATGTGCAGTTCGCCGCCGCGCACCGGCCCGTGAAAATGCGTGGTGTAACTGGTTACGGGCTGGCCGGTGGCGCTGCGGGCGAGGAGGCGGAGAAAGACCGCGAGATCCTTGCTCCTGGGCACGAGCTTCTCGAAACCCATGCAGGCGATGTGCACTCGGGGCAGGCTCGTGCCCATGTCGGCGTTGCCTTCGTTCGTGCACACCACGAAACCGCCAGTCTCGGCAACAGCGAAATTCACTCCCGTCAGCCCGGCCTGCGCGGCCATGAACTTCTGCCTCAGGTGTCCGCGCGCGGCCTCGGTCAGATATTTCGGGTCAGAAGCACCCGCCTGAGTCCCGAGTTCCTTGTGAAACAGCTCGCCGATATCTTCTTTCTTCAGATGAATCGCCGGCAGCACGATGTGGCTGGGCGGCTCGTGTCGAAGCTGCACGATGCGCTCACCGAGGTCCGTGTCTGTGACCTCAATGCCTCGCGCTTCGAGATAAGGATTGAGGTGGCATTCCTCAGTGAGCATCGACTTCGACTTCACCAGCCGCGTGATGCCGCGATCCGCGAGGATTTTGTGCACGATTGCATTGTGCTCCGCCGCATCACATGCCCAGTGGACCTGGATCCTATTGTTCGTCGCGTTGCGCTCGAACTCTTCCAGATAATCGGCGATGCGTGACAGCGTGTGCGCCTTGATGGCCGAGGCCGTCTGCCGCAACTCCTCCCACTCGGGAATGCTTTCAGCCTGGCGGTCGCGCTTCAGCCGCACGAACCACAGCGCCTGGTCATGCCAGTGCGCCCGTTTTTCATTGGCGGCAAAGGGCGCGGCTTTTTCGGCGTGTCCGATCATAATTTATGAAAGCCTGATTTAGGCAAGCTTGATTTACGAAAGCCTGGCCTGTTCCAGAATCTCGGCCACATGCATTACGCGCAACGGTTTCTTCTCGCGGCGAATCAGTCCCTCGAGATGCATGAGGCACGACGTGTCGAAGCCGGTAATGATTTCCGCTCCGGCGCGCTCGTGGTCGGCGAGGCGGTCGCGGCCCATCAGGCAGGAAACCGCTTCTTCATTCACGGCAAAGGTGCCGCCGAATCCGCAACACTCATCCGGGCGAGTCAGTTCGACAATTTCAATGCCTCGCAGTTGTCCGAGCAGGAAGCGCACCTTGTTGAACGGCTTCACCATCAACTCAGACGAGCGCGCCAGCCGTAACTCTCTCAAGCCGTGGCAGCTCATGTGCAGGCCGACTTTGCAGGGAAAGTCGCCGTCAATTTTGCTGACCCGCGCGACATCGACCAGATACTCGCACAGTTCGAACGTGTTCGCGCGCAGGTGGTCGAAGCCCTCGCGCCCGCTCAGCCACTGGGCGTAGTGGTTGCGTACCATCGATACGCAACTGCCTGAGGGCGCGACCACGTAATCATACTTGCCAAAGATCCGTAGGAATTTTTCCGCCAGCGGCCGCGTGCACTCCGCGCACCCTGAATTGGCCATGGGCTGGCCGCAGCAGGTCTGCTCCTCAGGAAACTCTACCTCGATGCCGAGCCGCCGCAGCAACCGCCAGCTCGCCAGTCCGACTTGCGGATAAAACTGATCGATGTAACACGGGATGAACAGACCTACTCTGGGCATGACACTCCCGTCAGCCGGAATGGCAGAACGAACTCAACGCCAAGGCTAACAGGGAAATATACAGGGATTCGCCGAACGAGGGTCAAAAATCAGCCCTCGTGCGCCGCTTGGCGGCTGCGGCGCACGAAGCCGGTGATGCACAGAGCGAAGACGAAATTGCCAAAGACGATGGTGCCTTGGTACGCGACTATGGTGCGTTGCTACGAAACTTTCGAAGCAGCATGTCCGTCCCAGGGCAGTGCAGGCATCCTCTGCCTGAATGCCTGCACGCCATGAGACGGACAAAGTTTAACGGCAAAGCTCAGAAACGCACGCGCGCACCCAGCTCTATCTGACGGTCGCCGCCCGGTTGTTCTTGCGCCGAGCCGGGCAAGGTGCCGAAATTGTTGGTTCCGGCATCGAAAAGTCCTAAGCCGATCGGATCGAGCCATTGATTGTGGTTGAGGACGTTGGCGAAGACGCCTTGAAATTCAAGGCTGATGCTTTCCGCCACCCGGATGTTCTTCCGGATGCTGAAGTCCATGTTCCAGTAGGGTAGACCGGTAAGGTTGCCGAAGCCGCCATCGCGATTATCCAGGCCGAGAATCGGATTGCGGAAAAGATTCACCGCGCTCGTTCCGGCGGAAAAAATGTTCACCGGCAAGCCGCTGGACAACCGGTTGTAGTATGCGTGGCCGCTGGTCACAGGTCCGACTGGGACTGCGTTTTCGTCGCCGAAGTAGTTGGAGTTGTCGCCGGCGCCGTATTCCTGTCCGGCTCCGGTCGTGGTCAGGACTTCGATCGGAGAGCCGCTGCCCGCCGTGAATACCGACGAGAATGACCATCCGCCCAGCAAACGTCCTAACAATCCTTGCTGGCCCTTGTAGAACGGGGGCTGGTACACGAAAAACGCGTTGTAGACGAACTTGCGATTGAACGACTGCGTGCCATACCACGTCCAGGGATTGAACGGATCGTCCGGAGTGAGTTCACTGCTGGCCTGCACTACCGACGCCGTGCCCAACGCCTTGGAGTAGGTGAAGTTCGACTGCAGGGTTAAGCCGCGCCAGTCGGCCATTTTCAGCGAGGCGAAACCCGCGTTGTAGTTGCCGAAGCCCTCGCTGGTGTTCACCGCAACGCCGGAGGTCATCTGCGGTCCGAGTGGCCCGGTGACCGTGTTCATCATCGAATGGGGGAAGTCAAAAGCGCTTCCGTTAGCACACCCGCTCGGCGGGCAACCGACGCCGCTGTCCAGATCGCTCCACAAACTCCAGACCTGAGCATTTGCCAGATTGACGCCTTCGTTTGCGACAACTCGCGCGGTGCAATTTCCAGCTGTGCAGTACCCGGTGTTGGCGAGTGCAGTTTCAAAGAACGGTTGCGGAGTAACGGCGCCAGCGCTCTTCGTACAACCACCGCCGGCCAAGCCTGTGACACCACCGCAGTATTGCATCACCACATTCATATAAGCGTTGGCGAAGGTCTGCCCGCCCAGCGTCATCATGTAGGGCACGGCATTCAGGTTGATGGGATAGTACTCGTGATTGATCCTGCGGCCGATATAGCCGAGTTCCAATGTGACTTTGCGGGAGAGCTGCCGCTGAACGGTCAAGTCAAACGAATCGACCTGGTCCGGCCGATAGTTTGGATCCAGCGCGGTCGCTGTCGCAGCCGGAATCACGTTATATCCGGGAAATGCCGGCTGAGGCAGAGTCGCACTGGCGGCTGGAATCGGCGCCGTAAGGCCGTCCACACCAATGCGGAATGCATTGCTCGGATTTGCCTGCGATGTCCCGCACGTCCCATTGCTGAGGTTGTTGTTGCACACCACTGGCTGAATCAATCCGGGAGCCAGCAAAGGAACCAGCAGTTGGTTCACTCCATTGAGCCTGCCGAAGACGCGCCCATAGCCACCGCGAATCACCGTATCCTCGTGACCGAAGATTTTGCCCACAAGTGAGTCGCCGTCAAAGTGTGGGCTCCACGCGGCGGCAATGCGAGGACTGAATTCGCCGTAGAACGGGTTATACGGATATTTCAGTCCATTGCCGATATTGCCCACCAGCGCGTAACCGATTTCCGGATTGTAGACCTGCCCCTGCAACGCAGCACGCTTCCGGGCCGCCATGTACCCTGCGCCTGAAATCTGTGTGTCTGATGCATCGACCAAATCGACCTGTTTGCCATTCGCTTCCACGGGCGGCATTTCCAGCGTCCAGCCCAGACCATACGTCAGTGTGAATGTCGGCTTCATGTGCCAGGTGTCGCTGAAGTACACGTTGTAGTAAGGAATCGTGCTTTGATCGAACGCCTCGGTCAGAGGCGGATTCAGAGTGAGATTCGGCCCCGACCGGGTGTAAGCAATCTGTGAAATGGAGACGATCCCCAGCGTGGCTGCGGTAAGCGCCGGACAGTTAGCGATATCGGGAGTTCCCTTCGTCTCTAATGAGCAGATGGATAGATCGGAGGAGAGCCCTGATCCGGACGGTCCGTTGCCCAGCATATACACCGGCTGATAATTGATGCCGCCGCCGTTGTCGGTGCGGGAATGGTAGTCCCAGTTGTGCTGATACGTGCCGCCGAACTGGAACAGATGGTTGCCCTTCAGCATGGAAAGGTCATCGCGAAACATTTGATCGTGCCCATCCCACACGCGATTGCGCGTCTGTTGGGTGTTCACGTTGTAAGGACCGAGATCCTGGCTTAGACCATTCGCTTGGCCGCTGAAGAACTCGAGAGCGCCGCCCAGCGTTGCAGTCTGTGGCGTGTCTCCGACGCGGTCGTAAGACCACCAGTTGCGCAGGAAACTGTAGTGGAAATCGTTGGTGGTGTTGGAAGTGAGGTTAGTCGTCAGCCCGGCTACATAGATAAACGACTGCAGCGGCCCCTTCGACAGCGAGGCCGGAACTCCCTGCGTATCGCCCGGGAAAAAACCGCCGATATCAATCTGATTGTCGTTGTTGGTCTGCAGCCGGAACCAGCGATAGCTCGACATGAAATGCTGCTTGGCCGAGAAATCGTGGTCCACGCGCGCAACCATGAAATTACTGGAAGTCGGCAGGGCCACGTTGCCCGAGAACCCCAGAATGTTGGCTCCGTCGCAGAAGGTGTTAATGCAAGCCGCGTTCGATTGCGGCTCATACTTATTCCAGATTTGCTGCACAAGTGGATCAATTCCGATTCCGCGGGGATCGATCGTGCTTCCCGTGCCTGGATACATCGTGCCGTTATACATGACACTGGTCGGGTTGAGGTTGTAGAGCGTCCCGGTCGTGGGATCGGTCACCAGGCCGAGCCGCAGAGCCGGCGAAGGAACGTCGCGGTTGATGGTCTCTGCGTTCGGGAACCGAAAACCCTCATAATTGCCGAAAAAGTAGGTTTTGCCCCCGAGGATTTCCGTGGGAATGAGCGGGCCGCCGATCGCTGCACCGAACCGGCTGTAATGGAAGCTGGGAAGCCCAATATCCGAAAAGTTGTTCTGAAAGCTGTTCGACGACCAGTTGTTGTCTTTGTAGTATTCGTAGCCCGTGCCGTGCCAGGCATTCGTTCCGCGCTTGGTGACGACCTTGACTTCGGAACCAGCGGAGCTGTTGAAGTCCGCAGTCTGATTCGCAGTGTTGACCTTGAATTCCTCCACACTGTCTTGTGGAGTGGGCACAACGCCCGTCGGGCCGCCAACGCCAGCGCCCAGATTGTTCTGCGTGGCCACGCCACCGGTCGGGTCGCCCGCCATGCTGGAAAAATAAACGTTTTGGCTGCCATCCATGTCGCTGCTGTTGTTGCCGCCATCGAGCGAGAAATAGCTTTGGTCGACTACTGCGCCTGCAACACTTCCATCAGGCGCCACGCCGGGCTGCAACTCGACGAATGTGCTCACGTCGCGGCCCAGACTCGGCAGATTGTCGATGGTGAGACTCGTGATCGTGTTGCCCACGGTCGCATTCATCATTTGCAACTCGTTGCCGGTGGCTTGCACCTCAACCACTACGTTCGAGCCTCCGACCTGCAGTTGCAGATTGACCGTCAGGCTCGCGCCCACTTTCACCTCTTCGTTCTGCGCCTTCACCGTGGCAAAGCCTGACTTGGCAGCGGCAATGCTGTAGATGCCTGGAGCTACGTCGACATAAATGTAGCGGCCTTCTGCATTACTCGCTGTGCTGCGCACCGCGTTGGTCGTGGTATCCGTCAGCGTAACTGTGGCGCCTGACACCACGGCGCCGGTGGAATCCGTGATGGAGCCGTTCACCGTGCCGGTGGATGTGGATTGCGCACACACCAACAAGGTGTTTTGTAGAAAACCCGCAAACAGCAGAACCAGAGCCAGTTTTGTTCCACGAATGTGCATCGCTTCCTCCTAGTCGAGGCAGTTAAAGCAACTTGCAGACCAGAACGCGTCCGTCGATTTTTCAACCTGTTACCTGCTGCAGAAGACGTGCAGTTGTGAAATGTGGGAAGTGAACTAGACGGTCGTCGCAGCGCGGACTCTACAGGTCAAAATATTTGCACTTGAAACTGTCACGAGAATCGGTGGAAATACGGCAAACGGGAGCGGAACTCCAAAAGTTTGGAAATGTGAGGGCTTGAGAGTGTTGACTGTCTTGTGCGGGAATTATTCTTCGTACAACCTTCACGATTTATTCTGCATCGAAGCCATCGGTGCCGATCCACAACTGCGCCAGCAGTTGCAGGTTCTTTTTGTACGTACGCGTCACTGTGTACTCGCGGCCTCCCTTAACGCGTACGACATACTCACCGGCGCGCCGTGGTTGAATCTCTTCGACCAGCGCTGCGTTCACCAGCACGGAACGGTGAATCCGCGCAAACCCGTGTGGTTGCAGCCTCTCTTCCATGGTTGCAATGGATTCTCGCAGCAAATGCGAGCTGGAGACATGGTGCAATAAGACATAGTTCCCTTGCGCTTCGATCGCGATTACATCGGCCGCGTCGATCAGCAGAATCCTTCCCTTCGCCTTGATGGCGATTCGTGCAGACTTCCATTTTGCGGGCATCGGTAACGGTAGCAGGGGGTCGATGACACTTGCCGTTTGCTCTGCTTCCTCCTGAAAAAAATGAACGCTCATAGGCTCGCGTATAGCTCCCAGCGATCTGCCAGCACGTTTGCTTCCAAGACCGCATCTTTCGATGTTCAGAGTGGTCCGGGTAAGAAGCTGGGCGGATGGATCTGATGCCCACTAGTAACAGAGCGCCAGCGAGGCGCCCTCAGCCACTGCGCAAGCTATCAGTTCAGCTTGGCAAATTCCGCTTGGGCTTCCTTCAGGATGGGGATGTCGGAATCGGCGTCTTTCCAGAGAGAGAAAAATTCTTTGTAGGCGGCGAGGGCGCGGACGCGGGCAGCATCCGCATCGGCGGCCTTCGATGTCTTGGCCTGCATTGCATTGGCCCGGGCAACACCCAGATGCGCCAGGGCGCCAGTCCAGCAATTCCAAACGATGCCGCTGTGGTCGATGATCTTCTGGAATTCATTGGCCGACGCGCTGGACTGGCCCGCGGCGAGGTAGGCTTCACCGCGAATATAAACGTCATAGAGGCACGAGAGATTGTTGACGAACGTGATCTGCCCCAACTCAATGCCGGACGCCGCCTGCAGTGCATTGACGGCAGCCTGTGGTTGCGCCGATCCCAGCGCGAGTTGTGCATGAACGGCGGGCAGCCAGAGCGATTGCATTTGCGTGTCCAGCGGATAACGCAGATTCAAGTCCTTCGCCAATGACTCAGCCCGCGCTGTTTCGCCTGACGTAGCGAAGGCCAGCGCGGCTTCGCTGTTCACTCCCTGACTGCTGGGCGCGAGCTTTAGACCTTCCACGGCTTTCTGGCGCGCTTCGTCGCGATTGCCGACTGCCGCTTCGTAGAGCGCAAAATTCTCCAGCCACACGCCCGCATTTTCTTTGCTGTCGGCGCGAATGGCAGATTCAACCGCGCGCTTCAACATTTCTCTCGCTTCATGCAGGCGCCCGTGGTAGGCCTCGCTGTCGGCGCCGAACGCTAACCCATAGTTTTCCTCCGGCTTGCCGTCGAACCAACGCAACTGTTCCGCCATGGCTGCAGAGTCCGAAACACGGAACGCGAGAATATACACAGCCAGGCGCGTTTGGTAGTCTTCCAACTTTTTCGCTTGCGCCTCGCTGATTGTCTTGCGAGCGTCATCGAATCTCTGCAGTGCGATGTAGGAGTCGGCGAGATTGTCGTATGGCGCCACGTTGTCGGAGTTCAGCTGCATTTCTTCCAGCGACATTTCCGTCGAGTTCTCATACTGGCCCTGCTCGGCATACACGACGCCCAGATTCAGACGCGCACCTCCACTTCGTGGGTAACTTCCAATCTCCTCCTGATAAGCCTGCGCCGCCTTGCCCAGCTCTCCCGTGACGTTCAAATAGTACGTGGCGGTGATCGCCAGCTTTTCTCGCTCGCTGGCGTGATCGCGCAATTCGAAAGCCTTGGTTAGGTATTCACTGGCGCGTCCCGTCTGGGCAAGGGTGAAGTATTCACCGCCTACCGCCATGTAGCCCATGGCAAAATTGGGATCGAGCTGAATCGCCCGCTGATGATACGGCAAGGCCGCCACGGGCCCTTGCTCGCGATCGGTCCTCTGTCCGAGGCTATAGGCTTTTAGAGCTTCCAGGGACGAGGTTGTAGCCTGCTCCAGTGGAATATCAAACCGCTGCACGGTAGCCAGCGACTCACCCAGCTCGGTACGCAGTTTGGAAACGCAACTGCCGAGAACATCCAGAACGCGCTCCTTAGACGGAGATGTGACCTGCTCCTGCGCCAGCACATCGCCATTCTGACAATTAACCGCCTTCAATCCCAAAACGTATTCGCTCCCCAAACTTCCGATCGAACCGGCAATGTAAGCTTTACTGCCCGCGCGCAGGCACACTTCGCGCGCCAGCTCCGGAGTGAGTCTGGTTCCGGGGGTCCGAGTCATGCGTTGCATCGTTTCCGCTACTGTATTCTCCGAAAGCACATTCAGGAATGGCGACTGATTCAGGGCAACGCTGAGTCCTGTTTTAAGCGTGTCGTCGAAAACGGGGTCATTCGTGCTATTGGAAAAATCCGCCAGCACGACCGTATCGCGGCTGGTAAGCGATTGCTTCGGATGTGAGCGAAAATAGATTGCCCCGGCCACCACTGCCGCCAGCAATACTGCAGCGGCGCCGTAGTAGAGCTTCCCAATCCCACGGCGGGCCTGGCTTGGCTCCTCGGCCGCCGCGACCGCGGCGGTGATATGCGACTCGGTGTCGCGCTTGAGACGCTGTAAATCCGCGCGCATCTCGGCCGCGCTCTGATAACGCAAATTGCGGTCTTTCTCCAGAGCTTTGTTGATGATCCTTTCCAGGTCCGCCGGCACGTCCGGATTTAATCGCACCGGCGCAGTCGGAGTGGCATCGAGAATCGCCTTGAAAATGACGGCGGAACTTTCTCCGCGGAACGGCAGCGCGCCCGTTGCCATCTCATAGAGCACGGCGCCGAATGAGAACAGATCGCTGCGCGCGTCCAGATCCTTGGCTCGCGCCTGCTCCGGAGACATGTACGCTACTGTCCCCATCGTCGAGCCCGGGCTGGTCAGATGCGATTCTCCTATCGCAAACCCTTCCACGGTGGCCGCCGTAATGCCGCTCCCCGAGACAGAAGCCGACTTCACCTTCGCCAGTCCAAAATCGAGAATCTTGGCGTGCCCGCGCCTGGTGACGAAGATATTGGCCGGCTTGATGTCGCGGTGAACAATGCCCTGCGCGTGCGCCGCATCGAGTGCATCAGCAATTTCAATCGCCAGGCCGAGCAACTCATCCATCGCGAGCGGTCTGCCAGCGATCCGATGCTTCAGCGTTACGCCATCCAGAAACTCCATGACGATGAAGGGCTGACCCTCCTGTCCGATCTCGTGGATGGTGCAGATATTGGGGTGGTTCAATGCCGACGCAGCCTGCGCTTCGCGCAGGAAGCGGGCGAGGGCTTGTGGGTCACGGGCCACATCGTCAGGCAGAAACTTGAGAGCGACAAAGCGGTGCAGGGTGATGTCCTCGGCTTTGTACACCACTCCCATACCACCACCGCCGAGTCTCTCCACGATCCGGTAGTGTGAAATCGTCTGACCGATCATTCGAAGCAGCATGCCTTTCGGATCGGTCCATCTTACGGACGGCCCCTGAGTCAGTCAATGAAGCACTGACAGTTGCGGAAAATGGCTGATCGGGGAGCGCAATTTCGAGCGCAACTTTCCAACGGAAAAAAGTCGTGGATAGGAGGAGTCGCTAGCGGATTCGGTCGTCGAATTGTCGAACTTAGCGTCGATTCAACTCGGTCTTCCGGATCGCCGTGCAGCGCCGGTAAATTGTGCCATCGTTGTTTCAAAAGCCTGGGTCGTCAGACGTTCGAGCGGCCACTTTCGCAACTCTTCTGAGAGCACTTCGATTCCCCACGGGCCGCGGTACCCAGCATCTTGAATCGCTGCGATGAACCCTTTTACGTCGAATTCCCCTTCGCCACACAATCGGCGATGGTTTACCGTGTCCTCGTGCAAGCTCCACGGACATTCAAACGTGCCGTCGTTCAGCTCGACGCTAGTGACGTATTGTGACGGAATCCGGCGTAGCTGATCGTAAGGAATTTTAAGCTTCACGATATGCCAGGTATCCAGACAGATGCCGCCATTACTCGCGCCGGCACCTTGCACGAGCGTGAGTGCAGCCTCCAGAGTTTGGATCATGGCGAACGGCATCAGCTCGAATCCAACTTTGGTCCCGCGCTCTGCGGCCTCCATGCACAATGTCCCGAAAGCGTCGATCAAGCGCGCCATTGGAGTCGTTTGCTGATAGAAATCGCCGACCTTCAGGTGATGTGCCTGCAAGGCTTCGGCAGCATCGAGCAGCAGCGCCTTGCAAATATTCGATGCCTTCCTTCGCTCGCCACCGAGAAACCAGTCGGTGAGGAATTCCAGTTCGACGTGCCTGATTCCATTATCGTCGAGAATTTGCTTCATCTCCCTGAGCGTAAGCTTGCGGAGCACATGTTCAAGATCGGCGTGCCAGATTCCAAAGCCGGTGAAACCGGCTCTGGCGGCCGATTCCACGCGATCCCGGAAATCGAAAGGGCTGTATTCTTTGTCGGTATGCGGAAGTCCACAAGAAATCGTCCAGTAAGAAGCGAGCAGATCAACATCGCTGTGCATCGTGCATTCTCACACGGCTATTACTTCCTGCGTCAGCACCGATTTCACTGCCTCAACGATTTTGTCTTCATTCGGAACGACGAAGTTTTCCAGTGGTTCGCTATAAGGAATGGAAGTGTCGAGAGCAGTTACCATCTTGAGAGCGTGCAAATCTCCGACCGCATGTTCAGCGATCTCACCGGCAATCACTGCGGCGGCGGACGACTGCCGTGGCGCCTGATCCACCAGCACAACTCGGCCTGTCTTCTTCACGGAATTAACGATGGTCGTGACGTCAAGCGGCGCCAGTGTCCTTGGATCGACGACCTCAGCGCTGATGTTCTCCGCCGCCAGTCGCTCGGCGGCCGCCAGCGCCTTCTTCACCATCCAGCCGACGGCCACAATCGTCACGTCCGTTCCTGCACGTTTGATGTCAGCAACCCCGATCGGCACAACGTATTCGCCATCGGGCACTTCACCTTTATCCAGGGTGAGCATATAAGGATGCAAATATACGACCGGGTTATCGTCGCGGATGGCTGCGGCCATCAAGCCTTTGGCATCGGCTGGCGTCGAGGGCACCACAACTTTCAAACCGGGGATGCCCATCATCGTGTGATAAATGCAGTTGGAGTGCTGGCCGGCCCAACCCGCGCAGAAACCGTAGCCCGCTTTCAGTACCACCGGCACGCTCACTTGCCCGCCGGACATGTAGCGCAGTCGAGGAGCTTCGTTGATGACCTGATCGAAGGCGACCAGCATGAATTCGCTCATCCATAGTTCGACAATGGGACGCAAACCGGTCATGGCGGCGCCAATGCCAATGCCAATTTCCGCAGTTTCCGAGATCGGCGCGATGCGCACGCGCTCTTTGCCGAATTTCCTGAGCATGGGATCGCGCTCAGTCATCGCCATATTCTGGCCATAGAAGATTATGTTGGGGTCGCGCTGCATCTCTTCGATAATGGCTGCGGCGATCGCATCGCCATACATCATTTCTCTGGCCATCTTTTCCTCCTACGCGTAAACGTATTGCAGCGCCTCTTCGGGCGCCGGCAGCGGGCTTGCCAGGGCGAACTGCACAGCATCCTCAACTTCAGCGCGAGCGGCGGCCTCAATTCGCTTGGCTGAAGCTTCAGTGAGCACGCGATTTTTCAGCAGGCGTGCGCGAAAGCGTCGGACCGGATCTTTGGCTTTCCAATGCTCGAATTCCCTCCGGTTGCCATAGACCGCGACCGCTTCGTGCTCGGGAAACTGCGTCGGCAGCGGCGGAACCGTGATTACATTTCCGTGAGCGCTTAAGCGGTAGAACTTCGTTTCGACCAGACTTGGCCCTTTGCCGGCACGGGCCCGATCGGCGGCTTTGGCAACAACTTTTCCGACGGCCACTGGATCCGTGCCATCAACGCTGGCGCCGGGGATGCTAAAGGCTTCCGCTTTCTTCGACAACGGATCTCCGGCCACGGCATTGGCATCCTCCAGGCTGAAGTGTGTGTACGCCTGATATTGATTGTTTTCGAGAACGTAGACAATGGGAAGCTTCCATACCGCAGCCATGTTGAGCGACTCGAAAAAGGCCCCTTGTTTCGAAGCGCCGTCACCAAAGAAACAGTAGACGATCTGGCCGCTGTGCTTCACCTGCGCGGTGAGAGCGGCACCGGTAGCGTGTGCAATACTCTGCCCAATGATTCCTGATGTTCCGGGAAAATACCGCGACGGATCGGCCAGGTGCATCGATCCACCGAAACCGCGGCACAAGCCGTCCTTGCGGCCGAGCACTTCCGCCATCATCTTGCGCAGCGGCGTTCCGAGCACGATCGGATATCCGTGACAACGGTAACTCGGCATCACGATGTCTGTATCGTGTCGCGTCGAGAGTGCGCCAACGATGCTGGCCTCGGCGCCATCGCCCAAGTGAGAATGGCCCCGAATTACTCCCGGATGTTCGATGAACGTGCGTTTCACGGCCTCTTCGAATTCACGGATGCGAACCATTTGGGTGTAGATCCATTGCAATTGGTCGGTGCCAGTTTGCGATCGTCGAGCGGCTTTCTTGGGCGTATTTCGGGACATTTCGGCCTCCTACTTCTTTTTCTTTTGAGGTTTCCCAGCCGATTCTGCAATCTCGCAAAGCGGTTCTCCGACCGGGACCTCGGCAGTCTCGTGGGCCAGGAGCCCTATGAGTATGCCGCTGAAAGGCGATTCGAGCTCGTAGCTGACTTTTTCCGTCTCCAATTCGACCAACGGCTCTCCGGCCTTCACGCGGTCCCCTTCGTGCTTCAGCCATCGCACGACAACCGCTTTAGTAGTGGTGACTCCGCCGGATTTGGGTACGACCACCGCTGTCAAGGATGCACCCTCGGCTCAGATCTTCACAGGCGGATTTTGCGCTCTTAGCCCAATGCACCTGCGCTAATGCACTTGCCTTTCGGCATTTTGCCAGTAGGGAGCGCGCATTTTCTTTCGATCTATCTTGCCGGCAGCAGTCTTGGGAATGTCGTCGCAAAATTCGATAGATTTTGGAGCCTTTACTCCCCCTAACTTGTATTTGCAATGAGAAATAATGGCTGCCTCGCTTAACGATGCGCCCGGATCAAGCACAACGAATGCCTTGACCGCCTCGCCCCAATTCTCATGAGGAACGCCAATCACCGCGCACTCGTGAACCTCAGGCAGTGACATCACCGCCGCTTCCACCTCAGTGCAGTAAACATTAAAGCCGCCAGAGATGATCATGTCTTTCTTCCGATCTACGATATAGACGTAGCCTTCTTCATCCAGGTAACCGACATCCCCGGTATGGTGCCAGCCATGAGTGCGGATTTCTGCCGTCGCCTCAGGCATCTTGTAATAGCCGCCGCAGATCAGCGAACCGCGCGCCACGATTTCCCCGCGTTCACCAACCGGCAAAATCCTGCCGGCGTCGTCCATGATGGCGAGTCGCGCCGCCAAAGTCGGCTTGCCGCAGCTGGCCAGCCGTTCCGGATGCACCCCGTCGGCCGCTGCCGCAATAGTCTGGCTGTCGAGAAAGGTCAGGATCATCGGCGCTTCCGTCTGACCGTAGGACTGACACATGCATGGGCCGAAGACTTCCACCGCGTTCCTCAATTTGTCCGGAGCCACCGGCGATCCCGCCAAAAGAAAACCGCGGAGGCTTGAATAATCAAAGTTGCGCACTTCCGGATGCGCGAGCAGATTGTAGAGTGCGGTGGGGGGAAGATAGAGGTGCGTCACGCGATAGCGCTCAATATTGCGAAGCACTTCAAGCACATCGAACTTGGGCATAATCACATTGGTCGCCCCTAGCGAACACATTACGAACGCCAGGACGCCCGCTGCATGCGACAGTGGTGCGCTATTCAGGCAGACAGGATGTTCCAGATCGCCAACCCAGTAATGCGTGGCCATCTCCGTCATCGTGCCCAAGGCAAGATTAGTTACACGAACGCCTTTGGCCGGCCCGGTCGTTCCTCCAGTGGGCACCAGTCCGGCAAGCCGGTCAGGATTTCCGTACGCATCGCCCCAATCCGGCACCTCAGCGCCTGCACCACGTTCAATGAAAGTCTGCAAAGATGGATGTTCGTCATCGTCGCGATCGAGACAGATTATGCCGCGCAGCGAAGGTACGCGCTGCTTGATTTCACGAACACTGTCTCGAAACTGGCTGTGATAGAAGAGCCACGCCATTTCAACGTAGTTCATGTATTCGACGTTGGCGTCAAGAGCGTTGCGGTAATTGATCGGCACCCACACGGCTCCCGCCCGCATGATGCCCAGCATGCAAAACAGCGCTCGGGCATCGTTGTGCGAGTAGATGCCGGCAGGCTCCTGATCGCGTAATCCGCTCGCCCGCAGAGCGCGAGCGATATTTTCCGTCGCCGCGCGCATTTCGCGATAGGACCAGGAGTCGTCGGCGGCGATAACGGCAGTGCGATCGAGGTTTGCTTCGGCACCCTTGTCCAAATAGTCGATCGCGCGCATGACTAGTCTCTATGAATCAGGAAGTAAACCGAACCTTGGCAAAGCCGTGCTCTTCCAGAACCCGCAATATTTCGTGATGTCCGAATGCTTCCGCGGGCGAAGCAAAGCCAACCTTCCCCGGCGCCGCGTGCACCAGGTGATGCGCGGCGAATGCCTGGATCAGTCCAGTCTGTCGATAGCAACAAGTGCCGAAGACCACACATTGTGCGTAATCAGTCGAACCCCGGCCCACAACGACCTCAATCGTACGCTGTTCACGCGGGTTTTCGCGCGGTGGTGTTCCCGCCTGCACCGCGTTCGCCATCTCGGCAAGCTTCTTTTCCCGCTCAGCCTTGGCCAACGGCCGAATCTGTTCTTCGTACATTTTTTCGGTTGCCGCTACGCCTTCCATGATCTGGCGATCGAGCAATCCGCCCATTGAGCGCACATTAGCAACTTGCGGGTGGTTCTTAAACCAGACAGGCTGAGGGAACCCTCCCCACGCCAGCGCCAGCTGGGTTTGCAAATAGCCGGGAATGGTCACGTCATAGCGAGTCGCGCGCGGCCAGGGCTTGTACTGATTCTGCTCCAGATAATAGGCGTCCGTTTGGATGACCGCAAAAATCGTCTGCGTGGAACCAAAGGTTGGAATGCCTTTGAACATCGTGACAGTTTCGAGCGTGTCGATTGCCCCAGACTGCAAGCAAAGCCTGGCCGCGGCATCGCTAACCGCACACATAAAAGCAGTGGCAGGGGCAGCGAGAAGCCCCCGCTCGCTGAATTTCTCGCCCCACTTCTCAGCGACCTCGCGAAGCCAGGTCTGCTCCCCGCCGATATCGATGTAATGGCAACCAGCCTTTAGGGCCGCTTCAATGACTCTGGGGCCGTTGTAGATAAATGGGCCGGCGGTGTTGCAAACAACCTTGGCGCCGTTGAAGATGCGCGTGAGATCTTCGGTCGTTCCGGTGGTTTCCGCAATCTCAAAATCAGCAGTCTCGATGCCCGGGACGTGATCCATCACGTCCTTGATCCTGGAAGCGCTTCTGCCCGCCGCTATGAAAGGTGTGTTGTACTCGCGGAGAAATTCGGCGATCAGCCTACCGGAGAAACCATTGGCCCCGTAAATCACCACCGGTCTTTTGCTCATGTGCGATGGCTCCTCGACGAGATGGCGTAGAATGCCGATTGTAAGTCAAAGTCTCTTCTTTGCCAGTAGGCACTTTTTTGTAACCTATCACCACCGACGGAGACTAGCGTGGAAGAATATTACTGCCCGGTTAAGCTGACCACGGACGTAATTGGCGGCAAGTGGAAGCCGCTGATCCTGTTTTATCTCGAAAGCGGGACGCGGCGATTTGGAGAACTTCGCAAGTTGATTCCCGGCATGACCAAGAAGATGCTGACCCAGCACCTGCGAGACCTGGAACGCGACGAAATCATTCGCCGCAAAGTTTATGCCGTGGTGCCACCTAAAGTGGAATATTCTCTAACCAAGCATGGAGAAAGCCTCAAGCCCATCCTCAAGCTTATGTCAGCGTGGGGAGCCAGGCATCGCAAACGGTATGGTGTTCCAAAGAGCAAGAACCGGTCGTTGATGCCGCCAAATTCTTCAACGCAAGCCACGCATCTCAGCACGACGCCTTAAGCAGCTGATCCAGCCGATCCATCAACGCAGTAAGGTGCTGTAACTGCTTCAGGCGCGCATGCGCGTCACAGCCGGTGCACCCCAAACTTCCCTGGCCGTTTCGGCAACCAGGCGCAGCTTGGCTTCTTGATCGGCCGGGCTTACCAGATTTCCCTCGATGGTCGAGGCAAAGCCACATTGTGGACTGAGCGCCAGCCGCTCCAGCGGAATGAACTGCGAGGCTTGATGGATGCGCCGTTTCAGTTCGTCTTTGCTCTCCAGACTTGGCTTCTTGGAGCTGACGAGTCCTAACACGACCGTACGATCTTCAGGAACCTGGCGTAAAGGTTCGAAGCCGCCCGAACGCTCATCGTCATATTCAAGCAGGAAACGGTGAAAGCGTGTCTTCTGAAAGACCTTTGTAATCGGGCCGTAATCCCCGGAAGCGTAGAACCTGCTTCGGTTGTTGCCGCGGCAAAGGTGCAGGCCGAAAATTACTCCGGGGTGATTGCCGATGACCGCATTATCCATTTCGGTGGAAAGGTCGAGAAGACGGTCGGGATCGTTGCCTCGCTGCCGGTATCCCTCCCTCAATTGAGGATCCAGCAATGCGGCGTATTGCGGCGAGTCAATCTGAATGTATGTGCATCCCAGGCGGATCAACTCCTCTACCTCATCCCGCAAAATGTCCACCAGATCCGCCAGATAAGTGTCAATCTTGGGATAAGCGGCCGAGGACTTCTTGTTGTCGTAATAAGCGGCTGCTTGTTGCGCGCTGATCATTGTTGTTTTTGCGGGATGATTAGTACGCGCCCGCAGGTAGGTAAACTCTTCCGCGCACAAGGGACGTTTCCGGCGAAGTTTCGAGACCACGACCGGCCTGGGCAACACCATCTCATCACCCTGCTCATTGCGAAATGGAATCGCCCAGCCCCCGAGTTTATCGAAGCCCTCGACAGCATCAATCAAGTGCCCAAAAAACGCGTAGCGCCGCATCTCTCCGTCAGTGAGCACTGCCAGGCCCGCCGCCCTCTGCAACTCGACCGCTTCGTCAACCGCCCGATCCTCGAGAGACTTGAATTCCGAGTGGCTGATCTGCCCTTTCTCATGACGTTCGCGAGCGTCCTTCAAATAGGTAGGGCGCAACAGACTTCCAACCACATCGCTTGGATACACAAGATCCTCCTTTTCTCAACGCTTTTCCGGGAGCGCGTCCTGATTGCGGCGAAAAATTACGTACGAGCGGATTGCGAATGCATCATCGCGAGAAAGTTCCTTCGAGAAAGAAACCATTCCTTGCGATTGCAAATCGCCTTGCAACACTATCTCGAACCACGTGTCATCTGCGAGTGTGCTGCTCCGCCGCAGATCCGGCAGCACGCCTCCGCTCACGGCGACATCACCATGACATTCGGCACAATAGCTTTGAAAAAGCTGTTCGCCTTTCCGAATCGTTGCCGCACTCGCTGGATTCGGTAGCGCTGTCAACTGTGGGTACTCCACAGCTTGCGCGGGCGGTAGGCTGGCTTTGCCCCCGAGCTTGAAGACTAGCATGCGGCTGACATTGCGTACTCGCCCTGAGGCGAAAGAAACCTCACCCGCGGCCAGCGGAAACACGCCGCCCCAACCGGCAAGCACCGCCACATACTCTTCCCCGCTGGCTTGGTAGATCACGGGGCCAGCCATGACCCCGGTCTGTGCTCGAAATGACCACATCTTCTCGCCGTTGTTGGCACGATACGCTTCGAAGTTACCGCCAGCTGTTCCTTCAAAAACCAAATTTCCCGCCGTCGCGAGCGTTCCGCCGTTCCAGGGGCCGGTCCGTTCCATCGTCCAAACAGCCTTCTGCTGCACCGGATCCCAAGCCACTAATTTTCCCTTCACGGTCGCGAGAATTGCGTTCTTCACTTTAGGATCCTGCGGAAGACCTGCCGCCACGACGTCGATTCCGTAATTCGGCGCGAGCTTCTTCGCTTCGAAGCTTTCGGGTAGCTTGTATTTGAAACCGGCGTCATTCACCGGAATGTAGGCAAGATGGGTAACTGGACTGTATGACATCGGTTGCCAACTGTGCGCACCAACGGGTCCGGGCACGATTGGCGCAGGGTCGGCTCCCTGATATCTGGCCACGGCGGTCTCTACCGGGCGACCGGTTCTCAGATCTACTCCACTGGCCCAGTTTACGAACGTGTAAGGCTTGGCGGAAATGAGCGCGCCGTTCGTGCGGTCTAGGACATAGAAGAAACCATTCTTGGGGGCTTGCATTAAAACTTGGCGAGCACGCCCGTCAATGACAAGATCGGCAAGGATGATGTCTTCGTCGGCGTCGAAATCCCAGGCGTCGGCAGGATCTTCCTGATAATGCCAGAGGTAATCCCCCGTGTCGGGTTTGAGCGCAACAATTGAGCAAGTGAGCAAATTGTCTCCGCCCTTGGGGCTACGAAATTTTGCGCTCCACGGAGTACCGTTCCCCGTGCCGATATAGAGCTGATCGAGTTCTGGATCATAAGCGATTGTGTTCCATACTGTGCCGCCACCGCCAAGCTTCCACCACTCACCAGTCCAGGTCTTGGCAGCTCTTGCCAGAATCGGACTTTCAAACGGTTTCGCGGGATCGCCCGGCACGGTATAAAAGCGCCAGACTAATTTTCCCGTTTCGTTGTCATACGCGGAAACATAGCCGCGAACGCCGAACTCCCCGCCGCCGTTGCCGATAATTACCTTGCCCTTGACTACGCGCGGAGCGCCGGTAATGGTGTAGCGGAAGTTGGGATCGACGGTGAGCGTTTCCCAAACGCGACGGCCGGTCGTCGCATCAAGGGCGATCAAGCGTCCATCGAGCGTTCCGACGAAAATCTTGCCATTCCATGCCGTAACTCCCCGGTTCACTACATCACAACATGCATTCACCGCCCAGTTGCCTGGGACTTTGGGATCATAGGACCACAGCAGTTTCCCCGTGGCGGCATTGAGCGCGAAAACCTTGCTCCAGGCGCTGGTAAAGTACATAACGCCGTCAACGACTATGGGAGTTGCTTCCTGACCGCGATTCGTGTCCAAGTCGTAGTACCAGGCCAATCCGAGCTGCGACACATCTTGATCGTTGATCTGATTCAGCGGGCTGAAGCGCTGCTCGCCGTAGGTGCGGCCATAGGCCATCCAATTTCCCGGCTCGTGGTCCGCGTTGATAATGCGGGATTCGTTGACATCCGCAGGTTTGATGGGCATCTCGGAAGCAACTCTCGTTTGTTTGCACGCCGCCGAAATCACGGCAAGAAAAAGTGTGACAGCAAGAGGTCTGATTGCAGGGCCCAGCTTCGATTTCCTCTCGGCAAGGGGCATGAGGTAGACAGACGTGGAAATCACACCTCAAAAAAGACGGTTTCCTGATCGCCCTGAAGTCGAACATCGAAAGACCAATATCCGGGGCGGGCTGGATCTGGGCGGGCCAGGAGCGTTTCACGTCTCTCAGCCGGAACCAGGCGCAGGATAGGATCTTCATCGTTCGCGGCATCTCCGGCGAAATAAACCCGCGTGTAGAGCGGCTTGAGCATTCCGCGAGCAAAGACGGCGATTGTGAGGTGTGGCGCCTGCGGAGTGCCCTGCGCAACGCGTCCCGGGCGTATCGTTTCCAGCACGCAGCTGCCATCCTCTCCAGTGGCTATTCGGCCAAAGCCCATCCATCCGGCGTTGAGCTTTTTGGGCTGCACGTCCTCGGGATGCTTGTACTTTCCGTTCGCGTCGGCTTGCCAAATTTCCAGCATGGCGTCGTTTACCGGCGCGCCATCCCCATCCAGCACCCGAAACGTGATCCACACGCGCTTCCCCTGAGCCTGCGGACCGGCGACGCATTTGATGCAATGCTCGTCCGTGGTAAGTTCGATCGCGAAAAATGGGCCGACGGTTTGAGAGGGCGTCGGAACCAGATCTATCTCAGGTTTCAAAAGGCGTGTCCTCCGGACCGCGCAGCACGATGTCGAACTTGAAGCCTTTTGCCCATTGCGGCTCCGTGGTCTCCAGATCGAATCTTGAGATCAGGCGCTGTCTCGCTCGTTCATCCGGTATGGATTGGAAGATGGGGTCGTAGGCAAACAGCGGATCGCCGGGAAAATACATTTGCGTAACCAGGCGAGTAATAAAAGCTGTCCCAAAGACTGAAAAGTGAATGTGCGCCGGCCGCCACGCGTTGTAATGATTGAACCAGGGATACGCGCCGGGCTTGATGGTGATGAAACGGTAAGCTCCATGTTCATCGGTCAGAGTTCGACCCGCGCCACTGAAGTTCGGATCGAGGGGAGCGGGATGCTGTTCCTTAATATGCCTATACCTTCCGGCGGAGTTCGCCTGCCAAATCTCGATGAGCGCGTTGGGGACGGGCCGCCCGTTGCTGTCGAGCACGCGTCCGCTGACGATGATGCGCTCTCCAATTGGCTCGCCTGGGTATTGGCAGGTGAGATCGTTATCCTTTTCCCCAACCTTCTCATGTCCGAAAATAGGTCCGGTAACTTCCGATAGCGTATGCGGCAGCACAATCATGGGCTTCAGTGGGGCCCGCTTAATGGTCGCACGGTAAGGTTCGTACAACAGCGGCGGCTGACTGCCCTTGGGCGGCCTTGCATAGGGCTTGATTGAAACCTGCGTACTCACGGAATCCACGCGACTCCTCTCATCAGTTGATAGGGACGCAAACCAAACGCACGATCGCAGCGTCGCCTGAGGTCACTCGTTCCACTCGGGATTTCGGCGCGCGGCTCAAACGCCGCACAGCGCCGCAACTTTGTGCGATTCGCGCAGATCCTTGGCCGCGCAAAACCGGCTTGCCGATCAGACCAGCTGTTTAAAGGCGCGCACATAGCGACTTGGTCTCCGTGTACAAATCCAGCGCCGGTTTGCCCCACTCGCGCCCCCAGCCCGACTGCTTGTATCCCCCGAAAGGCAGGGCGGAATCGAACACGTTATAGCAGTTGATCCAAACGGTTCCGGCTTTCAACTTCGCCCCCAGACGATGCGCCTTGCTGATGTCCCGAGTCCACACGGCTGAGGCCAGACCGTAGATGCTGTCGTTGGCGAAGCTGGCGACTTCGTCCAAGTCGTCGAAGGGAATTGCTGTGACCACCGGGCCGAAAATTTCTTCGCGGACCACTTTCATGCTCGGCTTCACGTCGACCAGCACCGTTGGTTGTACGAAGTACCCAGGGCCGTCGATCCTCTTGCCTCCAACCACTGCCTTGGCGCCATCTCTCGCCCCCGATTCCAGATACCCGCACACTCGCTCTTGCTGCTCCTTTGAAACCAACGGTCCCATGTTGTTGGCGGGATCGATTCCCGGGCCGATATGAAAGCCCTTGGTGAAACCGGCAACACCTTCCACCACCCTGTCGAAAATGCTTTTGTGCGCAAATAGTCGCGAGCCCGCGCAGCAGATTTCACCCTGGTTGAAAAAAATAGCCATGGCGCTGCCCGGGATCGCGCTTTCCAAATCGGCATCCTGAAGGACGACATTGGGAGACTTGCCGCCCAACTCCAGCGAAACCTTTTTCAGATTTCCGCTGGCGGCGTTCAGGATAAGTTTTCCAACCTCGGTCGAGCCAGTGAATGCGATCTTGTCGACATCGGGGTGGGATGCAAGCGCGGCTCCGGCGGTTTCACCAAAACCCGGCACGATGTTGACCACGCCATCCGGGAAGCCGGCCTCCATAATGAGTTCTCCCAGTCGCAGCGCGGTCAAAGGAGTTTGTTCAGCGGGCTTCAAGACACAGGTACAGCCTACAGCTAAAGCCGGGCCCAGTTTCATGGAAGCCATGATCAGAGGAAAATTCCACGGAATAATCTGACCCGCCACGCCCACTGGCTCGCGCAGGGTATAAGCCAGATATTTCGCTCCCGGGGCTGAGATAGGAATGGTGCTGCCCTCCACCTTGGTCGCCCAACCCGCGTAGTAGCGAAACGCATCGGAAGCGGTCGGCACATCCACGATGCGAGAGAAGTACACCGGCTTCCCGTTGTCGAGAGTCTCCAGTTCAGCCAGTTCTTGGTTGTGCTGATCGATTAACTCTGCGAGTCTCCAGAGCAGCCGGCCTCTTTCTGAGGGCGACATCTCAGGCCACGGGCCGGACTCGAAAGCCTTGCGAGCGGCCTTAACGGCCAGGTCGACGTCCGCTCTGTCCCCTTCCGCAACGTGCGCCAAAACCTCGCCTGTAGCCGGGTTGTAAGTCTCAAACGTTTTGCCAGAAACCGCACTTACCCATTTGCCCCCAATTAACATTTTTCGGGGACTAGCAACGAACTCGCTAACGCTGGTTTGTACTTGCGGGACTACTGTGGTGGCCATATTTCCTCCTGCGCGCAGCAAACTTAATTCTAGATCTTCTCCTCAGATAGACGAGCACGTCGCAGCTGCCGATTGGGTCATGCGCGCACCCAGCCGTATTGCGTGTTGCTTGGTGCTGGATTTCCGGCTTCCTTGTATTGTTTCCGCAGCCGGTCTACGTAATCGGCCGGCACCGGATTCCGTTTTGCCTTTGGATCAACGCCGTACAATCGGGCCGCATTGAGTCCAAAAATCTTGGCTTTTGTTTCGGCCGTGAGTGGTGCGTAATCGAATTGCTTCATCAGCAATTCTGGCATCTCCAGGCGGCGCAGAGCTTCGATCTGCCACTGCGGCGATCCCCACCAGATGGAATCCGTTCCCCAGAGCACATGGTCGTCGCCGAATGCCTGAACGATCATTCCCAGCATGTGCGCCCCCAGCATGGGGCTCGTGATGGTTACGGTCCCGAAGCTGGTTCCTAGCTCCATGTACACGTTGGTCATGTGCGGATTCTTCCGCCGGTACTCGCACAAATCGGAGACCCAGGGAACATAAGCATTCTTGCGGAACCCGTCCTCTGCGGCAGGCAGTGCATCCTCTACAGTCTTCAGGCCGGAGTGATAAATCAGGAAATTCAACTCCGGAAAGTCCTTCGACACTTTGACCATGTCTTTCGGATGGCAATGCGCCTCGTTAAAAACACCGATGGCCAGTCCCTTATGCAGGCAGATGTTGCGAATCTTCAACTTGTCGCGGCTGTACTCCAGCGCCGGATACGTGATCGTCTCGTCATCCATCCACCATCCGTCTTTATTTGCTCCGAGTCCCTGACCGGTGTATCCCTTCCAGGCATCAATTTTCAGGGTCTCGGCCTGCCGGTGCATATTCTCCAAGTTCTTCGTCCCCAAATCAGGCGAGAAGAGGCCGTGGCTCATCATCCGCTGCGAACGCGTCAGTTCATTGACAATGTTGCGCGTCCTCACCATCTCGTCCGGCGGGATGACCATCTTCTCTTCGGTAATGTCGGGAATGCCGCTGAGACAGGCGACTTGCGTATCGCTGTCGAGAAAAACTTCCTTGATATAGTTGTCGAGCTCAAAATCGGATTCTTTCGGCTCTTTCCCCTTCAGCACTGGATTGAATTGGCCGGCTGCGCGCCGGGTATCGAAAACATCCGCCGGTCCTATGAAATGCCGTCCCGCGGCGACATGGTGCGTTTGCACGTCGAAGATAAAATACTCCGCTTTCATGGCGGCGGCTGCGACCCCATCATACAACTCGGCGGAGTCCACTCGGAAGAACCGCCCAAACACGGTGTTCATGGCCGCAAAGCCGGCAGCCATTCCACAAGCAGTCTGAAAAAACTGCCGGCGGTCGATACCTAATTTCTTCGAGATTCTAGTTCCCATTTCGAGTAATTCATTCTCAACCGCGCGCTGCTTTCTGGTCTGCGGTAGCGGAATAAATTCCTCGTTGGAGACAACTTGCGTCGGTATGGGAAGATGCCGATCAAGATAGTCATCGAGCTCGTGCTTCCGCACCCAGCCATGGTGCGCTTCAGGCTTGCGGAACGGAGGGACTGTCTTGGAATTGCTCATGCTCTGGTAACCCGGAATCTGCTGAGTAGAAACCTCGCTGGGATCTTGTTCCGTGGGCGCACAAAAGCGTGTGCCGCATGCATTCGAATGGGGAAGGCTTTGCCTCGGCAACTTTAGGATTACGCCGCTAAATTCAGTCCGCGACCACGGGTCTTCGCTTCATTTTTGTTGCAGCGACTCCACGTACTTGTTCAGATTCGCAATCCGCATCTGCACCAGCTCTTCGTGTCCCTGGCTCATTTTCCAGAACACTGGGCCCCACACCGGCATATCCTGATCGCCGTGCGCCATCAGGCTGGCCTGTCCGCGAAGAACGCTGGTCACTTTATCCGTGGGGTACTTACCGCCATTCTGCTTTGCGAGTGACGTCAGATCGGCCGGAGCCTGCTTCAGCGCACCGGCAGCCGGGCCGTCTCCTTTGGCGTCCTTGCCATGGCAGGAAGCGCAGTAGCTCATAAACATTTCTTTTCCTGAGGCAGGCGAGGTGGCAGCTGCCGTGGCGTGCTTCACTGCAGGGTGCGCTTCTTGTCCCACGGAGATGGTCGTGGCTGCCAGCGTCATTCCAATCAGGAAGTTAAAACCTCGGAATCTCATGACATCGCTCCTTTTCGCCAGCTGACAAAAAGCCGCTATCCCCGCGATTATTGCGGTTGTCAGAACGAGAATCTCACTGAAAACTGCAGCTGCCGCGGATTGAACGCCGTGCGCGGCACCCCGAAGTTTGGATTTGGCGTCGTTGGGATAAACAGTGTCGTTCCGATTGGCGTGGGAGCAAGCGTTCCCCCGGGAACGGCGGTTCCTCCATTCGGACAGGCCACCGATGTTGACTGCTGTTGGATGGCCCGGGTCAAGGCATCGTTGTAGTGCTGCGGGATGCCTCCGCAAAAAACGGGTGAGCCGTACACGCCGGTGACTTCATCGAAATTTGCCCGGTTGAGCAGGTTGAAGGCATCGAACGCGAGATTCACGGCCAGGCGCTCGTTGATATGTACATTCCGCGCCAGCCGCAAGTCCCAGTTGTAATACGGATCGCCGATGTAAGTGTTGCGCGGAATCATGGTCGCGCAGTTCTGCACGTCAGGACATGAGCCCGGCACGAACGAGGACCCTCCCACACGGTCCGTAGAACCACCCGCGACATCGTTCAGCGTGTTGCTGCCATAAAAAATTGTGAAAGGCCGGCCCGATTGCAGGGTGACGATGTTGCTCAATTCAAAATTCCGCCACGGCCCGTTGTGCGGCGCAATGGCGGTGAAGTTGGCCACCAATCGATGACGGGCGTCCTGATTGGAGTTCGCGCGTTCCGCGGCATAGTCAAACTGGTTGGGCGGCAGGTTGATAAAAGTGGTGAAGTTGCCGTTGTCGATGGTGTGGGAGTAGGTGTAGTTGGCCGTCAAGTTGAAATTCTTTCCCCGCTTCAGTACCGTCAGCGTTCCGCCATGATAAATCGCGTTGGCGACGTCGTTATTGTAATCTTCGAGCCCCGAGCTGATGGTTCGCAGCCCTGAGCCGAGGGCGCCTCCGAAGAAGGGCCCTAGCCCGGCAATCGCGCCTGTTCCAAGCGTTGGCGTCCCAGTGCACGGCGAAAGTGTGCCATCGGCATTGAGCCAACCGGGTACCCATTCCGGCAGCGGGTCGGTGACGGCCGACTTGGTGGTGCCGGCCGGGCAGGGGATATTGAGGTTGTTCCCGCGAACCAACTTGTGGGCCTCGACGAACAGATAGCTGAGATTAAACGCGAAGCCGCGACCGAGCTGATGCTCAATCTCCAAACTACCCTGCTCGGCGTAAGGAGCGCGGGCGTTATGGTCCATACCACCCTCGCCAATGCCGCAAGCGCCGGTTGTAAAGCAGGTGCCTGCCATTTCTACGGAGGGAAAGGCCGTATTATAGGCCCCGGATTGTATGATCTTGGCTGCGAGACAAGGCGCCTCCGGAACGCCAGCACAGGGGGATCCGGGTGGACCGGGCGATGGCGGGTCTGCCAGCAGCTGGTAGCCCTGCCCGGCCTGGCCCAGATTCGACATGATGTTTGGAAATACCTGAGGCTGGACTCCGAGGGCGCTGCAGGCGGCTGCGATGCCGGAGGGCGCCTGATTGCCGCATTGATAGCCAGCCACTATCTTCTGTGTGTTGGGCACGAAGAAGAAAGTCAGATTTTGCCGGTCAAAGAAAATCCCGTATCCCGCGCGAATAACTGTGGTGCTGGTGGGAGCGTAGGCAAGCCCAACCCGCGGCTGCCACTCGTTGTAGTCATTGTTGACGAATGCCGACAGACCAGTTTCGTAGTCCCAGCGCAGGCCATAATTCAAAGTTAGCTTCGGACTCAGTTTCCATTGATCCTGGGCAAAGACGCCCCAGTATCCGTGGTTAATATCGCGGCTGAAGCCGTTAAATAGCGAGGGATTGTACGCGTCGGCCCAAGTCGAGTTGGGGAATCCGCTGCCGTTAAGCGGATTGGCCGTGGTGACGGTCGGAATGCAGGGGGTTGGGCCGGAGGCATTGCCGCTGCAGGCGGTAGGATCGGTTGGTAGCGGCGTGCCCGCATACATAAACACGACACCGTCGTCTGCGGTAACCGGGCAACCAAGGGCCAAGGCAGCGGCGTTGGCCGGTATTGGGTAGTTGCCGCCCCCGTTTGAGTTGAAGTACTGCGCAAAATCCCATAGGCAGCTGCTGGGATTCGGTCCGGCCGACGGTATCAGCAGACGGGTGGGCATGAACCCGGGAAAATTCTCCAGGCTCGTCAGCCAGTTACCATCCGCCCCAAATTTCGCCAGGTGATTGCTTTTTACCCAGGAGATGGACTCGGAGAGCTGCGCTCGAGTCTCGTACAACCGGTCGTTCGTTCCGAAATTGTGGCCCAGTTCAAGATCGTTTAGGATGCTGAAGTCCGGTTGGCCCGTAGCGCCGGGAAAGTTGTAGTGCCGCCGAGTGTATTGGGCGAGCACGGTGTTGACCAGATTGGGTTTCAACAACGAGTTTACCGTGGCGACAACGGCCTGATCGCGAATAAAAAGATTCCGGCCGCCGCTGGGTACACCGACCCCGCCGCCATCGAGCGTATTCCCCACCAGTTGGTTCGTCGAGCGGCTATCCTCCACGTTGTAGCGAAAAGCCAGGCGATTGTTCGTGGTCAGCTGATGGTCAAGACGAGCGAAGCCGAAATCGTTGTTGGCGGTTTTTAGAAAACCATCGAGGAACCCAAAGGCTTGGCCCTGAGTGATGTTGGCGGGATTGCCGGCAAAATTGGGAAGACAGGTGCTAACCGAGCCAAGACATGCCTCGGGCGCCAACCCCATCACCGCCTTGGCCTGGTCGATCAGCAAAATGTTGTTGACTAGATCCGGTGGATACACCGGCGACTGCGCACTGCGCTTGCCTTCGTAGTTCAGAAAGAAGAAAGTCTTGTCTTTGACAATCGGACCACCGACCGCGCCTCCAAACTGATTCTGCCTGAGCGCGTGCGGCAGCGGCGGAGGTTGCAGGGGCGAGTGCGCGTCGGCCCCGCTATTTTGAAAAAATTCGTAGATCGAACCGTGCAATTTGTTCGTGCCGGATTTGGTGACGATGTTGACGATTCCTCCCATCGCACGGCCATATTCCGCGCCAAAGCTGTTGTTCACTACGCGGAACTCCTGAACGGATTCCTGGGGAGGCGTGGCGCGCTGAATGCCGCTGGCGGCGTTGACGAAGTCGGCTCCGTCCACGGTGATCTCATTGCTGAATGAGCGCATGCCGCCAAACGAAATCTGCGTTACCTCAAACTCGGTGAAGGTCGTGCCCAGGCTGGTACGGCTCGTAGCCACGCCGGGAGTGAGAAGAGCGAAGTCCGTGAACACGCGACTGCTGGTGGGCAAGGACTCAACCTGCTGGCTTTCCACAACCTGGCTAATCTCCGTTTTCGTCGGCTCGACCAGAGGGGCTTCCGTGGTTACTGTGACTTCCTCAGAAACTGAGGCCACCTTCAGAGCGGGGTTCACCGTGGCAACTTGGCCCACGGTCAGGACAATGCCAGTCTGCCTGTACCGGGCGAAGCCGGTCGCGCTGACCGTCAGTTCATAGTTTCCGGGAGTAAGGTTCGGCACCACGAAAAATCCTGCATCGTTGGTGGTTGCCTGAAAGCTTTGGCCGGTGTCGGGATCATGCACGACCACCTGCGCGCGAACCACCGCTCGTCCTCCGGGATCTACGACCGTGCCATTCAGTTGAGCGAAGCTAAGGGCAGCCTGAGCGACAGCCAAGGGGGCAGAAGATACCGCTACACCAAGCAGGCAAAGGGCAACACCCAACAAGCGCGTTCTCATAAGATCCCCTTCCTAAGCGAATCCTTTCCACGGCTCGAGCAGAGACGGCCCAGACAGCGACTAGGTGTCGCAGCCAACAGTCCACTGGTATGAGTTCGCAGGTGAGAAACTTGCCAGTACTTAGATTCCCCAAAAATAGAGACTTCCCACAAAAGTCCCGAAGATCATTACTATGGTCGAATGCATACTGTCAACAGAAAAATGTATACAGGAATTGACCTCTTTCCTCGCTTCTTTCTCGTTCTGCTTGGACTTAGGTGGGTTACCTAAAGGGTACTGTATGCAATCAGCGATCTCGGATTCCCGGCACATCCAGCAACTCTCCCAAGCTTCGCAGGATGCGGTGTGGCTTCCTGCCCGCCGGCTGCTTCGCCCAATCGCGAGCATTGCTGATACCGGTTGTCACCCCGAACCCGACGGCGCCACCGCGCCGGGCCATGATCATTTCCACCAGAGGATCGTCTCCGACTACTCCTACGCGGCTCATGGGAATGCCGAGTCTCTTCGCTACTAACCGCAGCGCGTGAAGAGAGGGTTTCCCGGTGAGAATCATCGGCGCGCGAGTGATGCGACGTACTGCCGCCGAGATCGCGTAGGAGTAGCCCATGCTCTTGCCGCCAGCCGTGGCGAAAAAGGGCACGTCGGAAGCCACATAGAGCTCCGCGCCGTTCCAGATGGCTTTCGCGGCTGCCTCAATATCTTTCATGCCGCAGTCGGGGTGCCACCCGATATAGACTGCATCGACCTGCTCAGCGCCATCGTCACCAGTGAAAACAGTCTGGATCCCGGCCTGCGCCAGAGGGTGCCCGACGCCGGGGGTTCCCAACACTAAAGCTCTCCGAACGCCATGGCCGGGCATCAGGTCGGCTGCCACGCTCGAAGGCGTTAGTAAAGCATCATCACAGATCGGCAAGCCAACGGCTCGCAGCTTAGGTGCTTGTACTGACGAGGGGTAGTGCGTTCCGTTTGTGAGCACAACAAAGGGGACGCCGCGTGTCTTCAGGTTGTTCAGCAGCTCTACAGCTCCTGGCAGTACCAGATAGCCGCTGAAGGAACGGTCACTGAGGACCAACGTCCCATCGAGGTCGAATAACAGGCCCTCGACAGGTCTGAGGCACCCATCCCTGCCACTTCGCGACTTGGGTTTCATACTGTCGCCTTGAACCGCTCTGGACGGCCCTTCAAGTCCAGCCTAAAACCGGGCTTGTCCACCGATAGGCACGCAATGTCGCGGTGCTTCGCGAGTTGGCGAAGTAAGTTGATCACCGGGGCGACGTCAGGATTGTAAGTCTGCGGAGCTGGCCCCGCGGCTTTCATGGCGTCGACCTGTTCGGCCGGCATAGTGGCGCGAAGCAGGAACTCCTCGTCGCAGAGTTCCGGCCCGATTCGCTTGCGCAACTCGGCAAGCGGCGGCATGACCGGCTCTTGACGAAGCTCGCGAGTGCGCGGCATCGAATCAATGCGATCCATCACCTCTGGCGCCATCGGCAGGTTGGGTTTTCCGAATCGCCCCAAGGCATAGCGAATCACTTCGTCCGGCACGACTGCGTACCGCTCCTTGCCGGTAACGTTCATTACCGCTTGGGTCAACAGCATCTGCGAGAAAGGAGTCATCACGATCGGCCAGCCTAACTCCTGGCGCACTCGGCCTAATTCTTCGACGACGGCTCCCTCCAGGTGCGCCAGCCTGCCTTCCGCCAGGTGCCGCCGCATAGTGCCCGTCATACCCCCCGGCAACTGGTGATGGTAGTATGCGGCGTCAAAAGCCTGGGGCCGCCCTACGGGAAGTCCCTCCGCTTCCGCCAAACGGGTAAAATAGCGGCCAACTTCGGCCAAAGCTTCATCGTCGATGTCGATCTCGTGCCCGAGTTCGCGCAGATTGGCAACCACGCGCTCGGCGGGTGGATTGGATATTCCATCACTCGCGGCACCCGAGGCGCACTGCAGCGTGCTTACGCCCCACTCCGGTGCATCCATGTAGACCAACTCGCCCAGACCGATCGTGCAATGCGAATGGAGCTCCAAAGGCTTGTCTCCAATCACCGCCTTGACAGCCGGAATCATGACGCGTGCGCGCAGCGGCGTCAGAAGGCCGCCAGGGTCCTTGATATAAATGGCATCCACGTCCGGACTCGCGGCAAGTTTGCGGGCACGTTCTATGTAGTGCGAGTCATCGTGGATAGGGCTTACCGTAAACACCAAAGCAGCCACGACATACTCGCCGCCAATCTCCTTGATCATGCGTGCACAAGCGATGTTGGAGTCAGCATTGTTCATCGGATCCGCAAGCGCGAAGCGGCGAATCCCGTTTCTTACCAAGGTCGCGAACGCCAGCTTCATGAATTCGGGGCTGGCTGTTTCCCAGGAAATAAAGCGAAAGCCTGTCGAGAGAAATTGCAGCGCCGTATTCGGAGTGGCCTTCGCCATCAGTCGAATCCGCTCCCAGGGGTCTTCCTTCTTGTAGCGAATGGCAACGCCCATGTGCGTGGACGTAGTAAAGTCAATGGCCTTAAAACCCACGCGGTCCATGACCGGCGCGATGCTAAGAGTCCTCGCGGTGTCAACGCCAAGTGCCGCCCAAAGGCTCTGATTGCCGTCGCGAAGTGAGGTCTCAACGATTTGAATATTCGCCACTGTTCAAGCCTCCGGACGCACACGCATCAGAACTTCGCCATACTCGACCGCCGCACCGTTCTTGACCAGGATCTCGGCCACCTCGCCTTTCACACCCGAACGGACAGAGTTCATCAGCTTCATGACTTCGATGATTCCGATCACTGTCTCCTCCGCAACCCTGGACCCCAACTCGACGAACGGAGGCTCACCCGGCTTGGGGGCGAGATAGAAGATTCCGACCAGAGGAGAAGGGACTTCTAACAAACCAGATTCGGATGCTGACTCTGGTATCGGCTCTGGCGAATTCGGCGGCAGGGATGGTGCCGGCGGAGGATCGAGTGCTTGCCGCAACGCCGACCCGCGCTGCAGCTTCAATTTGACGCCATCCATTTCGAGCGACAATTCATCGAAGCTCGATTCCTCGAGGATGCGCATGATTTCGGCCACGTCCTTGGCCGTGAGCGTCAACGCCGACCTCCAAAAATGTTCATCACGTGCAGAAGCGGGTTTTCCGCGGGCTTCGCAGCCGGAGGTTGGTCCTTGCCCGACCACACAGTCTCGGGGCGGCTCTGTAACAACAGAATTTCGCCCGAGCGGTCAATCGCCCACTCGATGTCCTGGGGTCTCCCATAATGACGTTCAACCTTGCGGCCAACTTGCGCCAGAGCATTCAGCTCTGTGTCGCTGATCGAGGGTACACTCCGAAGTTCTTGCGGGGTTTCGACTCTCTTGATCCCGCCGCCCTCGGCCGGAACATGCTGCATGGTCTTGTCGGAAATTTCTCGCACGGAGATATCGCCAGTGATCTTAGCGATTACAAAGCGATCAGGTGTAACCTCGCCGCCGACCAGGGCTGAACCCAGCCCCCAAGTTGCTTCAACGGCGATTACGGAGCGGTCCCCGGTCAGTGGGCTCCGCGTGAACATCACTCCGGCTGAGCGCGCATTCACCATCTTTTGGACGACGACCGCGATCGATACTCGGTTTTCCAGAGTGGCGTCTTTTCGGCGATAGGAGAGGGATGGAGTCGAGTAGAGGCTGGCCCAACAAGAGCGCACATACTTCAGGACGGCCTCGGGCCCCTCGACCCAGAGATAGGTGTCCTGAAGTCCAGCGAAGCTGGCTTCCTCTGAGTCCTCAGTCGTAGCGGAGGAGCGCACCGCCACTGGCCACTTGAGGTTCGGACCGCAGAGCTCCGCATGCGCCGCCACGATGTCCACGCAAAGGTCTGGCGGCAGAGGGGTGTTCTTGATGCGCGTGCGAATTTCTTCGGAAAGAAGTCGGATTCCTTTGAGATCCCGGAGCGACAGGGCCTCTACACGCGACCGGATAGAGTTCTCCCTTTCCAGTCCGGCCAAAACACATTCGAATCCGTGGGTAGTTACGACAAAACCCCGTGGCACCGCGATATCGGCCCGCGTGAGCTCCCCTAACGAACCGCCTTTGCCGCCAACGGCTGCGCGATCGGCAAGTGCGATATCGGCGAACCAGCGGATGTTTGCGGTGGCATGCATCGACCATTAAATGTAAAGCTGTTTATTGACCGGAAGGCCGTGCTCGCGACAATAGCTCTCGTAGTGATTGATGAACCACCACACATCAAGTGTTTCCACGAATGCCCCCTTCTCATCGTAGAACTCAATCGGACCTTGCAGCCAACCGAACAGCTTGACGCCATCGGGATGGTCGCTCACCAGAGTATGAACGAGTCCGGGAGTTTCATAGATGAAGGCTCCAGGGCCGGCGACCCAATCGTATTCGAGATAGCGGGCACTCCCCTCGAGGCAAACCATCACAACCGTTCCGCGATGTTTGTGTGTGCCAATGACGCCGGCGGACTTGATCCACAAAATGTTGCTGAAAATGTTGTGGCGGGTGTCGAACAGAAGATGGCGGATTGCCGCATTGGGGCCGAACGGCACCCAGGGGCTCTCCTGTTCCGACGAGCCGACAAATGTACCCGGTATGCCGTACCGCTTGATCACGTCCGCATACGCTTCGGGCACATCCACGATCTTGTAAGCAGTGGATGGCGGAGCCGTCATTCTTGTAATAGTTGATGTGGTCATGATGTGCCTCCGGTGCGGCTTTGCCGCGCTGCATCACTCTGTCTCCGCTGTACCTCAGGTCCGGTTGGTCACAGCGGACGTAGAGAAACGCACAAAGAACACTACTGCAGGATCGTCACCACGCCTCGCCCCCCATCCACGCGAATGCGCTGGCCGTCTTTGATCTTCTGCGTAGCCGAGCCCGTTCCCACGACTGCAGGCAAGCCGTATTCCCGTGCGACGATGGCGGCATGACTCATGGAGCCGCCGATATCGGAGACTGCTGCTGCAATCTTTTGAAAAACCGGTGCCCAACTGGGGTTGGTAATGTGGCAGACTAGGATATCCCCGCGGCGCAGGCGATCAATCTCTTCCACCGACATCACCACCCGGGCCACGCCATCCACTATGCCGCTGGAGGCGGCGAATCCCCTGATCTCATTGGAATCCGGCTTCTCGCCTGCTGCCAGCCACGCCTCCAGGTTCTCACGCGTGATGCCCCACAGCATGACAATGGCAGGATCGTCAATGACGTCTGGAACGGGTCCCAGTGCGGGCGGAGTTTCGTGCTTGGCCCATTCTGCAATTGCCGCTTTGCGCTCATTCACAATCGCCGTCCAGCGGGCGGGGCCGCGCGGGGGCGAGCCGTTCGACCAGGAGATCATGAGATCGACGATCGCCGCCTCGACTTCGTAGTGAGTCAGGTGAAAAATGTCCTCGGTGTTCGGGAAAAAGCCGTGTTCGGCCAAAAGCGACCCGAACTCCCGGATTTTGTTGAAGAACAAATTGGTGTACCAGTGCTCACAGTAGAATTTATGCCCTTCGACGTAAGGAAACACGCGGTGAGCGAGTTGAATCATCTGGTCGTAGGCGGCACGCTCCTCCTCGCTATTTAGCAGCTCGCGGTAAGCGCTAATGAGCTGCTGGCGTTCAGCCATCAGCTTCTCGATCGGCCGCTCAATGCGTTCGCCGGCTTTAACGTTGGCGATGTACCCGGGCAGAGAAGCAAATGGCATAGAGAGGTCGTCGTTCCAGGAGCGATGGTAGTGGTAGAAGCCATCGCCGACATTGATGTTGAACCAGGGGTCGCGGGAGTCGGCCAGTTCTTCCAGCCACTTTCTACCTGGGTTGGAGCGCTCCAGCGAACGGATGATGTCGCCGGGAGCAGTGCCCTCGCGGAACACGTCATCGACTCCCAGTTCGATGGCGCGTTTGGCGAGACGCCGGAGTTCGTCGTCGGGCCGAAAGATTTCCGCTTCCATGCCTGCGACCATGCGGGCCACGGTCTGTTCACTGATTTCCGGGAATGCCTTCTTGCAGAAATCGAAGAAAGTAAGATAGGCGCCATAACCGAGCAGCAGAAACTCGAAATGATGGTGCCACATTCGGAAATAGCCCTCGAGCGTCTTCTGGTAAATGTCGAGGAGGTAGTGGTTGGACGCAATACCGCGTCCGCCGCGGACATGTTCCAAGGGCTCGAACTCGGGCAGGGTAAGCTTCGGCAGCGCCTCGGCTACCCGGATCAGACCCAACATCTTGTTCTTCCACTGTGCGAATAGTTCCTCCCAATGTTCGTAGTAATAGAACGCCCGCTGCTGGAATTCTTGTGTTCGCCGCGCAATTTCGGCTGGATCCGTTACCGCATTACCGCCGATGTAGATCCGCCCGTTGATGATGCGATAGTCAATTCCAAGCGTCGTCGGTAAGCTTTGCACCCTAGTGTTGGCCGCGCCCAAGGCGCAATAGGCGGCTTCCGCAGTTGTGACATCGAAAGTGGACATTGGTTCCGGGAAATGCATGGAATTGTAGAACCAGAAGCGCTCATCATCCTCCTTGGTGAACTGCATGTAATACGGATAGGCCGCCTGCGCG
>JASHNU010000001.1 GCA_030041475.1 Candidatus Sulfotelmatobacter sp. | reverse complement strand
TTCCCTTCATCGACCGCAGCGATCTGGTTCACTTCACCAGCCACACTGTCCTGCACAACCTGACCGAGGGCATGATCCTGGTCTCGATCATTCTCTTTCTGTTCCTCGGCAACGTCCGCGGCGCCCTGATCGTCGCCGCCACGATTCCCTTCTCCCTGCTCTTCGCCTCAATCTGCCTCGATCTCAAGCAAATTCCCGCCAACCTGCTCTCTCTGGGAGCGCTTGACTTCGGCATGGTCGTCGACGGAGCCGTGGTGATGATCGAAAACATCGTCCGCCACATGAACTTCGCCAACGGCATGAAAACGCCGACCGAGAAGATCAGCGAAGCTTCCCATGAAGTTCAGCGCCCGGTCTTCTACGCTATCGCCATCATCATCACCGCCTACCTGCCGATCTTCACGCTGCAACGCGTCGAAGGCCGTCTGTTCAGCCCCATGGCCTGGACGGTCGCCTTCGCTCTTCTCGGCGCTCTCATCTTCTCCATCATCATCGCGCCAGTGCTGGCCAGTTTTGCCTTCGCCAAGGGTGCGAAAGAATGGCACAACCCCATCATGAATTTCCTGACGGTGCGGTACGCCAGCGCCGTGCGTTGGGCTATTCGCCGCCGCGGCCTCACCGTCGGCGTGGGCGTGTTGTCACTGGTTGTGGCTCTTTATCTCGCCTTTAGCAATGTGATCGGCTCGGAATTTCTGCCGCACCTCGACGAAGGCGCTCTTTGGGTGCGCGGCACGCTCGCTCCCTCCACCGGCCCCGATGAAGGCATCCGCGTCTCGAACCAGGCCCGCGCGATTCTGTGTTCTTTCCCCGAGGTCCCGCAGTGCACCAGCCAGGTCGGCCGCCCCGACGACGGCACCGACACCACCGGCTTCTTCAATACCGAATACTTCGTCGACCTGAAGCCGAAAGAAGAATGGCGCCCCGTCTTTCACGAAGACAAAGACGAGTTGATCGCCGCCATGCAGCGCGAACTCGACAAGATTCCCGGTGTGGTCTGGGGATTCTCCCAGCCCATCGAAGACAACATGGAGGAAGCCGTCAGCGGCGTCAAAGGCGAACTGGCCACCAAGGTTTACGGCGATGACCTGCACACGCTCGAAGACAAAGCTGATCAGATCGTTGCCATCATGCGCGGTGTAAAGGGAATTGAGGACCTCGGCGTCTTTCGCGTGCTCGGCCAGCCCAACCTGAACATTGTCGTCGATCGTGCCGCCGCTGCCCGCTACCAGATCAACGTCGCCGACGTGCAGGACGCGATCCAGACCGCAGTCGGCGGCAACGCCCTCACCCAAGTTCTGCAGGGCGAAGCCCGCTACGATCTCGTTCTGCGCTATCTCCCGCAATATCGCGACACGAAAGAAGCCATCGAGAAAGTTCGCCTGCTCTCGCCCTCCGGCGAGCGCGTCTCGCTCGCCCAGCTCTGCAAAACCCAACTCGTCGACGGAGGCTCCGAAATCTATCGCGAAGGCAACCAGCGTTACGTCGCCATCAAGTACAGCGTCCGCGGCCGCGACCTCGGTGGCGCCGTCGAAGAGGCCATGGACAAAGTAGCCAGGCAGGTCAAGCTGCCAACCGGCTACCACGTCGATTGGGTGGGAGAATACTCAAGCAAAAAGCGCGCCGACGAGCGCCTGCTCATCGTTCTGCCCATTACGATTCTGATCATCTTCATCATTCTTTATACGATGTTCAAGTCATTCAAGTGGGCAATACTGATCATGGCCAACGTCGCCATGGCCCGCGTCGGCGGCCTGATCGCACTCCTGGTCACCGGAACGAACTTCAGCGTCTCCTCGGGCGTCGGCTTCCTCGCGCTCTTCGGCGTCTCCGTGCAGACCGGCGTCATCATGCTCGAATACATCAATCAGCTGCGCGTCCGCCGCTACTCCATTGAAGACGCCGCCGTCGAAGGCGCTGTCCTGCGCCTCCGCCCCATCATGATGACCATGCTCGTCGCCACTCTCGGGCTCCTGCCCGCCGCCATGTCGCATGCCATCGGCTCCGACTCGCAGCGCCCCTTCGCCATTGTGATCGTCGGCGGCCTCATCTCTGATCTCGTGCTCAGCATCTTCCTGCTGCCCACGCTCTACGTCTGGATGGCTGGCGAGCGCGATGTACTGCCCGCCGCCGAACCCGGCTTCACCGAAGGCGAGCACGTGGATTGAGTCGAGAGTGACTGCGTCATCCCGAACCCTCGCGCTTTTACCGGCGAGGCGAGAGCCTGCCCTGGGCACTCGACGAGCGAAGCGAGAAGGAGTCGAATGGGGATCTCGCGCGGATCACCACTACGGCAGCAGCCCCTCCTCCCACTTCTCTACGCCCACCGGAACCTCGCCTTTCAGCAACGAGGCCAGCGCGGTCACCGCCTTCCGCGCATCCCCGATCGGATAATAGAACGCCTCCCAGTTGTCGCTGTCCTCGCCGTCGTGATTCGGAATCACGTGCTGAAACCGCCACGCCAGTTTCATCTCGCGATAAGCACTCCCAGCCCGAGTCTCAATGTCTTCCAGATCCTTGGCTGAAAGCTCCTGTTTCTGCCGCCGCGTGCGCCGCAAGAGCTTCCGCCGCATGATGTCGGTCACCATGTCGGGTAACGACACATTTCGCTCTGGCGCCCTCAGGTAGACAATCTCTTCCCGCGAAAGCGGCGACACAAAAATGCTCAGCTTATTCGTGCAGGCCAGCCGCGGATGCTCCTCGAGGGCGCATCCCACAAACGGGCTGCCTTCGAAGAAGACGTCGGCCCGAGCGAGCTGAGATTCCAGTTCCTCGACATCCAGCGCCTGCAGGTCCGTGCGCACTTCAATCAACGCGTACCGGCTCTCCGAACGCAGCGACTCAATCTGAATTCGTGTGCGGAAGTGATAGTCCACGCCATCCACTTCGCCCGGCCGTGGACGCCGGCTGTTCCACATCACCAGCCTGCGCAAACGCTGATGCAGTTCGGGATGGAACTTGGCCAGCGATTTGTAGAGCGGAGTTTTCCCGACACACGACGGCCCGCTGACGATCACAAGCCGCCCCGCTGAAGCAGCGACCATCGATTGGCTCCTACTCTGCGTGATGATCGTAGTTCAACGATGAATCAAGTCAACCGGATTTCGTTGAGGAATCGCCTGAAAAGGGCGGACACAGGGGTGTTTGGCTAAAAGCTAAGGGGGAAGGACTGCAAAAAGTAAGAGAGTTCCGAGGTGGTGTTGGGTCCATTCCTCTCGGCCAGTAGCTCGCTTCTGACCCTTGCTCGACCTGCTCTCAGAGCTTCCCTTGCGGGGCTGCTCCGCGCGATCTTCGCTCGGGCTCCGGGCTCACCGCCAACCGGATAAACCTACCCAACGCCTCGGAACTCTATCCTGCCTTCGACTGGGTCTTCCTGTTCTCCTCAACCAGCGCTTTGCTATAGACCCTTGCTCGCCCTCCTGCTCAACCTTGCGGTCAAGAAGGTGACTCGGCTTGAGCCCCGGACGCCGCACCAATCGGAAAAACTTAAGAAGCGGTCAAAGAACGATTGTCTTTTTACTCCTTCTATTTTCTGAGTCAATGGAAAATCACGGCCTGTAACTCTGTGTATTTTCAATCGAGTGCACGCCGTCCACAGGCCCGTGACCGGATTTGGTGCAGATGCCCGCATCATTTCTCGCCAGAACCCGCATGGGACGCTGGTTTTCGTGGAATGCGCGAATCCTGGGCGCCGTTGAACTCCCGGATTGGCGTTGTGACTGCCTTGTGAATATCCCGCAAATGCCGCGTCTGGCAACGAATTTGGCGCGTTGGACGGATTTGCCCGAAAGGAGATGGGCGATGGCGCCGCCCGACGATCGTCTTAACGCTACCTGTGCTATTTTCTTGCCCTACCGCTGCCAACGCGACCGCCAATGATGTCCGCAATAGTCGTATGCTCGAGAATCTTCGCCGCTGCGTCTCGCACCTCCAGAAACACTTGGTAGAGCGCGCGGTGGTCGGCATCTTTCGCGATCAGCCCGCGCAATTGCTCGGCATCGCCCAGCGGCGCTAGCGGACCGTCGATCAGGCGGATGATGTCGCTGAGCGGAATCTCTGCGGGATCGCGCCGCAGTCGATAGCCGCCGCGCGCTCCGCGCACGCTATCCACGATGCGCGCGTTCTTCAGCTCCAGCAGAATCAGCTCCAGGAATTTCTCGGGCAGATCGCTTTCCGCCGCAATCTCCCGAATCTTGATCGCTCCCTGATTGTGCCGCCGCGCCAGCGTCATCATCGCCTGCAGCGCGTACAGCCCTTTTTGCGAGATCTTCAAGTCGCCGCTCCTCCCGCACCCGCCTAGATTGTGCCTGATTTCACCGCTTAGTGCATAGAACAACTTGAGATGACCGAAGGCGTCATCGGCCTCGGAGTCAGCGACTAACGGGTCAAACTCGATGCGGGTTTGCTTGGACGTGGTGCCATCGAAGGGACTCGAACCCCCACACCGTTGCCGGTACATGGACCTGAACCATGCGCGTCTGCCAATTCCGCCACGATGGCAAGTAGACTTCAGTCGCGGCAACGGGAACGCCGCCGCATCAGGAAGACCTGCGTTTCTATTCTACAAGCACGAAGCTGCATGTCAAACAGCGAGGAACATCATATTCCGCTATGCCAACTTCGCATTCATCGTAATTTTCGCGTTCAGCACCTTCGAGACCGGACACCCCTTCTCCGCCGCCTCGGCATACTTCTGGAATGTCGCGGCGTCCGCTCCCGGCACTTTGCCCACGACATCAATGTGACTCGATGTAATCGTCCAGCCCGAATCCAGCTTGTCGAGCGACAACGTCACCGTGGTTGAAATGCTCTCCGGCGTCAGGTTCGCGCCGCCCAGCTGCGCCGACAGCGCCATCGAGAAACAACCGGCGTGTGCCGCCGCGATCAGTTCCTCGGGATTCGTCCCTGCGGCATTTTCAAATCGCGTCGCAAATGAATATTGCGTATTGTTCAACGCGCCACCCGGCGCCGAAAGACTGCCTTTTCCATCCTTCAAGCCGCCCTTCCAAACCGCGCTCGCCTTGCGTTGCATGATGTTCTCCTCGTCTGATTTTGTTCAAGATGATTTCCACAAAATGCCCAACCCATTGTAGACGGAGCCTGTTCCTCTGCGCTAACGGGCCAGACGAAATTCAGACCGGGGATTTCAGATTGTCGATTTCAGATTGCAGATTGGATAGCAGTCAGAAAGCGCAAGAATTTTCAGCAGATTTGCAATTTGAAATCTAAAATCTCAAATCTCAAATCTGCAATCGTCAATAGAAATCCGAGCAGCTTAAATAGAATCCGCACTGGGGACATTTCAGCTCGCAGCGGCTCTCGGAGAGTTTTACCGAGCAGTTCGGACAATATTCACCAGGATTTTCCAAGCATGAAACGGCCCGCCGCCCCGCTCCCGCCCCATGTTCCTGCTCTTTGGCTGCTCGCAGCGCCTTCGCCGCAAGTGTTTCCCGCATTCCCGGCACCGCCTTATTGCGCGACGTTACTGTGCAGCGTTGCAGCTTGCAAGTGCGAAACTCGATGCCGACCACAACGGAAGCCTACGCCGCCCGATCATTCGCCAGGTCGGCGCTTCGGTTCCAGCTCTCAGCGATAAGCAGCCACGCTCCCAGTCGCCGCCACACTTTCACATAGCGGCCACGCTCTGGGACCAGCGTCCCATCCCCGTGCCGAAGCACCATCGAGAAGCGCCCCAGCTCCATCGCCATGTCGCCGGAGTGATCGACCCGCATCGTTTCCAGCCGCAGATCACTGTATCCCGCGTCGCCCAGCTGGCGCAGGAGACGCTCCACCGAAGTCTGCCCATACGCCGCCTCGCGACGAGGCGCCATCAGCACGCCATCGTGCGCGAACAGAGCCGCAGCCTGATCGTAATTGCCTGTGTTGAATGAAGTTGCAAAATCCTGCGTGAGATCGCGGAGATGAGACTCCACGTCCCTGAACGGACGAGTGTCCGCTTGAGCACTGGAATAGGGCCGGTACATCTACAACCTCCTGGGGGAAGGCACGGACAACCCGCCTCGGCCAAACAGGCGAGCAAGCCCGAAAGCGTGCCCATTCTAGCGCAAAAACAGCTGTGGAATGCGAAAAGTTTTCCTTGGGGGCTGATCTCGACTGGGCGTTGGATGGATCGGTGCCTTTCCCGGGTTTAATGGGCCCGGGTTAATGGGCAAAATGGGAAAAGACCAATGGTGACTTGATAAGGAAGTTGTATCCGAAGCAAGTTCACCCAAATTTCAGTTGACGGAAATTCCAGACCGGAGTCAGCGGGCTTTGCTCAGCGCTCGAACGGAGCCAGTCGGCGGGGAAGACCCGTCAAGCCAGAGTCGCTGGAGATTGCAGCCGGAGGTTTCGGCGTGTCCACGCTCAGCGAAGAGCTTTGCCGGTCAGCAATTTGCTTTTTGACCCGATCCAGCAGGATGATCAGTTTTCTCGATTCGTGATCTCTCTCGGCCTGCTCGCACATTTTTTGGAAGTCTTGCGGAGCGTACGTCACACGACTCGTCATGGGGGCTGGTCCTCGATTGAACGTCGTGTACGAAGAAGCGATAGGCTATCCTATATCCCGCGTCTTGCCAAGTACCCGTTTGAACGAGTCGCCTCCCCCTAACCAATCCTCGCCAGATAGCTGTATTCGTTCCCGTGCTCGTCCGCCAGCAGCACCCACAACGTGTATATGCCCAACGCAGTTCCGAAAGGAGGATGCAGCAATGCCAGCACTCCCAGAATGATGGCCGTAATTCGAGCCCAGGGACGCGTCTGCATCAAACCCAGACCCACGCAAATCCCGCCGGCCGCCAAAACTGCGAGCGAACTGCCCAGCAGAACCAGCAGCACCGGAAAAAGTCCTTTCAGCGGTTCCTGATCATGCACCACAAAGTGCACAAAAGCCGGCCCCAGCGCCATCAGGATAACGGCCGGAATCAGAAACAGGGCACCCGTCGCAATCCACAGAATTCCCAGGATGTGCAAGTGCCGCTCTAGCCGCGATTGCGCTACCGCGCTGACAGGATCGCCGATGCGCCGCCCACAATTCGGGCAAGCTGCGGCCTCCGACGGCATTTCCGTCCCGCACCGGTTGCAAAACATAAGCCCTCCATCTCCCTTAATAGAGTACGAAAATCAGGCCGGTAAGTTCCGCCTCACGATCCATCGCATTATGGGCCTTGCATTGAGGTCCCGTGCCGCCGGCCTGCCCACAAAGTCGCCATCTTGTTGGCGCCAAAGGTACATGACCTTCGTGGCCATTGAGCCATCGCGCCAATTGCACGAAAATCGTCCTTAAGCAGGATTTTGCCCTGCGGGAGAAAGTGTGCTCCGTCGGACCCTGATTTTCTATCTGTTTCTTGCCGCCGGTGTTTCGCTGGCGGCAGCGCGCGACCTTGCCCTGGTCTCGAACAAGGCCAATTCGCTCGGCGCGATCACATTGCCTGATCTCGTCAAGATCTGCAAAGCGCAGACCAGGAGCTGGCCCGACGGCAAGCCGGTCACTTTTATCATGCGTGCGCCTTCCGCCCCCGAGATGCGGATGTTCCTGCAAAAGATCTACGAAATGCCCGAGGGGCAGGTCAAGGAACTGATCGCCACCGCGAATCATGGCCGCACGAACCATCCGGCCATTCTTATCGCCGATTCCGACGAAGACCTGGTCAACAAGGTCGCATCCATTCCGGGTGCGATCGGTGTAGTCGACGTCTACTCCATTAACAGCAGCGTGTCTGTCGTGAAACTTGCGGGCAAACTGCCGCTCGAGCCGGGATACCTGCTGCACGGAGATTAACTGTTTGCGGGGAAAAGAAACAAAATCACCGCGAGGCCACGCTGCCGCCGCCAGCGCAGGAGCGCAATCTGCGGAGGCCAAGTCTCCGGCGCTCCAGTCTTCCAAACCTCAGGAGGCAAAACCCTCCGACGTTAAACCGTGCGAGCTCAAACCGTCCGACCTCAAATCTATTGCACCCAGACCTTCAGAGAGCAAGTTTACCAATGCCCGGCGCTTTCCCCGCTTTGTTCTCGACGTGCGCCTGCAAGTAAGAATGTTTCAGAATGGCGAGTTCCAAACCTGCTGGGGCCGTTCCACAGAAATCGGACAGGACGGCATCGGCGCCACTCTCACCGGCAGCCTCTCCACCGGCGAGATCGTCACTCTCGAAATCCCGCTGCCCCTCACTCCCTATCCAATCAAAGTCCGCGCCATCGTACGCTTCTGCCAGGGCCTGCGCTACGGCTTCGAGTTCCTCACCATGAATGACTCGCAGCGCGACACCGTCCGCCGCGTCTGCGACTACCTCGCCACCAAGGCGTAGCCGCCGGCTTTTTAACGTGCGAGATGAAGACGCACGATGAAGATGTGCTCGGCGGATTGCGGAAACCGGTCCGATCTGGTATCTAAAACGAATCCCGCCCACGGAGGCCGAAATGCGGATTATCTATCCGTTCGCCGCGCTAACGCTTGTTCTCGCATCTGCCTGCGCAGTACTCGCCCAGGACGATTCCTTGGCCCGCGAAGTCCTGGCAAAGGAGCGCCAGGAGTTGGATTGCCTCAAGTCGGGCGACTACGATCAGTTTGCCAGTCTCTTGGCTGACGATGCCGTGTTCGTCGACGCGCACGGCTCCGCGTTCAAAGAAACAGTAGTCAATAACACAAGAGAATTCCGCCTGCAGGATTACACCATCGAGAATCCACAGTTCGTGCGGGTCTCCAAAGACTCCTTCATGCTTACCTACAAGATCACGGAGAGCGGCGTCTCCCACGGCCACGTATTTTCCACCACCGTTTATGTCTCGGCCCTCTGGGCGAAACGCGACGGGAAATGGCGCTGCCTCTTCAGCCAGGAAACTGCGGCACACTGAAGCTCTGCACCATGCAAGTCAAGTCAACTGACCCCAACCAACATGGGCCATCGGGCGCGCATCCCACATACAATTGTTCTGAATGCGTGCTCTCCTCCTCACGCTGATTCTTGTCGCCGCGGCGGTCGCGCAATCCTCGACCGGACAATCCCCGCTCGGACAAACTGTGGCCGCGCCCACCGTCGCCGTCACGGACGAGAATGGCGTGGCGGTTCCCTCCGCGCGCGTTTTCTTGCAATCACCGCCGCTGCCTGAAGTCCGCTGCCAGACAGAGTTCACCGGACGTTGCCAATTCCCTTCACTCCCCATCGGTCAGTATCAACTGCGCGTCGAAAAAGAAGGTTTCTACGCGGCCCTGCAGTCGAGCGTTCAAATCACGCCGGGCGCCACGATCGACGTCACTCTCTCGCATCAGCAGGAGGTTCGCGAAATCGTCAATGTCCGCGAATCCCCTCCCGCCATCGATTCTGCGCAAGTCTCGGCGCAGGAAACCATCAGTGGCCTCGACGTCCTCAACATCGTCTACCCCGCCACCAACGACTACCGCAACGCGCTCAACTTCATTCCTGGCGTGGTGCAAGACCAGAACGGTCAGCCGCATGTCGCCGGCGCGGAAACGTATCAATCCGTCACCCTGCTCGACGGCTTCAACGTAACTCAGCCTGCTAACGGGCAACTCCTGGTCCGCGTAAGCACCGACGCTTTCCGCAACATTCAGGTCGAACCCGCGCGCGAGCCCGCCGAAGACGGCAAAGCTTCAGGCGGCGTGATCGTTCTCAACACCGGAATTGGCGACGACCACTACCGCTTCTACGCCACCGACTTCATTCCCTCGGCGCAGTTCAAGCACGGTCTGCGCTTCGACCAGTTCCTTCCGCGCTTCACTTTTTCCGGCCCGCTCGAAAAGGGAAAAATCTGGTTTTACAACGCCTTCGACGGCGAGTACGACAACACGATTTACACCGAGCTGCCCGTCGGCGCCGACAACGACCACACCCTCCGTGTCGGCAATCTCACCAAGCTGCAAGCCAATATCACGGCGCGCAACATTCTTACGCTCAGTTTTCTGCCCAATTATCTTCACGACCAATACGACGGCCTTTCGCCCCTCAGCCCGCAACTGACTAATCCGAAAGATGTGGAATCCATCTTCGTCGCGAGCGCGAAGGACCAGCACTACTTCAAAGGCGGCGAACTGCTCGAAGCCGGATTCGCTTTCGACCAGTACAACGTCGCGCTGACGCCTTATGGCAACTCGCCCTATTTCGTCAACACTGGCGCCGCTGCCACTTCGACCACGCCCGCAGTACTTGCGACCGCGGGCGGAAGCTATTACTTTGCCGACCGAACC
>JASHNU010000029.1 GCA_030041475.1 Candidatus Sulfotelmatobacter sp. | reverse complement strand
CAGGGCTCAGGGTATCAAGTTGAACAATCCCTCATCGCCGTGGGTTCGGGCGGCATTTTTGGCGGTAAAGGCTCGCAAACACACGGCGCTTTCCTTCCCGTGCCGCAAACGGATTTCATCTTCGCGGCCTTCGCCGAGGAGCACGGATTCGTAGGCGCGCTCGGGGTTCTGCTGTTATACTTCATTGTGCTGATGCGTTTGACACAGAACGCGCAAACGGCGCCCGACCGCGCCGGCACGTTCGTGGTGATGGGTGTGGTGGCGGTGCTTAGCTTCCATATCCTGGTCAATGTCGGCATGGTGGTTGGCTTTATGCCGGTCACCGGAATACCCCTGCCGCTGATGAGTTATGGTGGGTCTTCCGTGTTGTTCATGTTCCTGGCGCTGGGGATGGTGATGAATGTGCGTATGCGCCGCTTCGTTAACTAGCTGGTGAGCCGGTCAGCGAAGGAGATCCGAGGCAACGGGTTCAGGAACGGCAGGTTTATGGCAGGATGCAGTCTGCTGCGCTTGATTCGGTGAAACCGGGCTCGGTATAAGTCCGAGCGCGCAGCCCAAAATATCGATCGCCCTCGCGTAAAGAGGGCATCTCGCCGGCCAGTAGGTAGTCAGGGCCGGGCAGGATTGAAGCTAGAAGGCAGCTGGGGAGGGAAACGGCCCCCCGACCGAAAAATCGGTCTGAGAGTGCGGTCACAACCCCGGCAGAAGTCAAAGCGATTAAGTGCAAAAGATTCCCAAGCTTGTGCAACGGACTCGGCCCGGGGAATTCCGGAGCCTCAGCCGTCCCCCTATGCGGGCAGTGTCGCGACCGTCTTCCGTAGTCCCTTCAATCCTCCCATATCTTTCCTGACTCCGCGCGCCGGCGAAGCCCGCACGACTTCTTGAATAGTCGGCGGGACCGGAGTGTTCGATGAACAAAGAATTGTATGTTTCCTCCACGCCTCATGAAACCAAGGTGGGGCTGGTGGAAGACGACCTGCTCGCAGAAATCTATCTGGAGCGGGAGAACGAGTACACCCTAGCAGGGTCTATTTACAAAGGCCGCGTGACGCGCGTGCTGCCCGGCATGCAGTCCGCATTCGTGGATATTGGACTGGAGCGCGATGCCTTCCTCTACGTCTCCGACTTCATGGAGTTGGAAGAGCACGACGATGATCTAACCGAAACAGTTCCGGTCGCTCGCGGTGTGACGGATATGCGCCCGCAAGCGGCAGAGGCGACGCCGGTTTCCGAAGGTTCTGTGACCGAAGGTACCGTCGAAGCGGACCGCCTGGCGGAATCTGGAGAGGCCTTCGACCAGGCGGAGTCGAAGAGCGCGGAAGGAATGCGCCCCATGGGCCCCATGGAGCAAGCAGGCGCGGAACAGGAGTCCGCGAACACCGGGGAGAATCGCGAGCGCGGAGGCTGGCGCGGACGCCGCCGGCGCGGTCGCGGCGGGCGTCGTGAGGGAAGAGGCGATGGACGCGGATTTGATCGTGATCGTGGTTCCGAGCGAAGCTCAGACCGCGCGCCCGAGTCGCGCTTTGCGCGGTCGAGTGAATCACACTCCGCCGAGTCGAGAAGCGCTGGCCCTCCGCCGGGATATACGCCGATCCTTTTGCCGGGAGAATCCATTTCGAAATACCAGCGCTGGACACCGCCGGCGCCATCGGCGCAGACAGAGGAATCGACGGCTTCCGTCGTAACCGAACCGTCGGTTGAGTCGTCGGCTCCGGTGGCGCGAGCCTTCCCGGAGGACGAGCCGGTTTTTGCATCTGCCGAAGCAGTGGCTGAGCCTCTGCACGAAGAACACGATGACGTGGCGACTGTACAGGAAGAGCCTGCGGAGTCGGCCTCGACCACGACCGAATGGAACCAGGAATTCCGGCGTGCGGAAACTTTGACTCCAGCACTCGGCTGGCCGGGAGAGACGCGAGCGGCGCTGGAGCCCGAAGAAATCACCGAAGTGGAAGAAGGGCATTCGCTGACAGAACCTGGCGAAGACACCAGCAGCGCCCATACCACTGCCGACGCTGGTTTTGCCCGGCCCCGGGAACAGGCGCCGGTGTTTGCCGTTCCGGGCACGATGGAAGAAGAAACCATCGACGAGGAGGAAGCGGATGCGATCCGTTACGAATCAGCCTCCGATGAGGGTTTCGACGAGTTTGAGGAGGAGACCACCGCACCCGGGCCCGAGCACCTGAACGGCGACGCCCGCGAAGCCGTTTCCGAAATTCACCACGCGTCTTTTACCGAGGGTCGGCCCCAATCTGCGCCTGTGCAGGCCGGCGAAAGTGCGGAGAGCGAAGAGGACAGCGAAGAACTGGAACTGGAGGAAGCGCAGGCTGAAGCCGAGGCCATGCTGGAAGCTGAAGCGCGCGGCAACGGAACGGTCGATGCCCGCGCAGAAGTTCGGGCTCCGTCGCCGACCGCTGGCTACACGCAACGCGCGCCGCGTCCGGCATGGGAACGCCGCGGGCGCGATCGTGGTGGACGACGTGGCGGCGGTGGACGCCGCTTCCGGCGGCGCGAATCGGCGCCCGTGCCGCTGATCAGCGACCTGCTCAAAGAAGGCCAGGAAATTCTGGTGCAGATCGCCAAGGAACCGATCGGCAAGAAAGGCGCGCGCATCACCAGCCACATCGCGCTGCCGGGCAGGTTTCTTGTCTACATGCCGACGGTGAATCACACGGGCGTGTCGCGCAAGATTGCGTCGGAGGAAGAACGGCAGCGGCTGAAGCGCATCATTCAGAGCGAACGCGAAAACGGACACGGCGGTTTCATCGTGCGCACCGCCGCGCAGAATGCGAGCGAAGACGAACTGCGGGCCGACATCCGCTTCCTCAAGGGATTGTGGAACGACATCAAGACGCGTGCGGAAAATTCCAAGCCTCCGGCGCTGATTTACCACGATCTGAACGTGGTCGAGCGCGTACTGCGCGACCAGGTCACTTCGGACTTCAACGTGATCTGGGCGGATACGGAATCCGAATACGAGCGCGTGCTGCGCTTCTTCAATCGCTTCCAGCCCGCCCTGGTCAAGCGCGTCAAGCTCTACACGAAAGAGACGCCCCTGTTCGAGCAGTTCGGTTTGACCGAAGAAATGAACAAGGCGCTCAAGTCGAAAGTGTGGTTAAAGAGCGGTGGATACATCGTAATCAACCAGACCGAGGCCCTGGTCGCGATTGACATCAACACCGGAAAATACGTGGGCAAGACGCAGCGTCTGGAAGACACAATCGTCAAGACCAACATTGACGCAGTCAAAGAGATCGTGCGGCAGGTCCGGCTGCGCGATCTGGGCGGCATCATCATCATCGATTTCATCGACATGGATGAACGCCGCAACCGCCAGCGCGTCATGCAGGCGCTGGAAGAGGAACTGCGCCACGACCGCGCGCCGTCAAAGACGCTACAGTTCAACGATTTCGGCCTCGTAGCGATCACCCGCAAGCGCGTAAAACAGTCGCTGGAACGCACCATCGGCGCGCCTTGCCCATACTGCCAGGCAACGGGTTACGTGAAGTCGGTCAGTACGGTCTGCAACGAGATTTACGTGGAGATGCGCAAGATCGCCAAGCATCTGGAGCATGAAGACGTAATGCTGCGCGTGCATCCGGAAGTGGCGAAAGAGTTGAAGGCGAACAACGCGCGTCTGCTGAACGAGATGGAAGAACTGACCAAGCGGACCATCATCGTGAAGAGCGATCCCAGCGTGCATCAGGAGCAGTTCGACATTAATTAGCTAACTGCGGGCTATGAAGCAAGGGCGGGCCATCGAGCCCGCCTTTTGTTTTGGATGATGAGGGAGTTTGCGCGTAAGCCCGCAATATGCGGAATCAGTTAGCCCACGTTCGCCAGCGTTTTCACCGCAGCATCGGAACGTAGGCGAAGCTTCTGCACGGATTCGTGAATAGCCTTGGCCTCTGCGCCCGCCGCTGTAGACTCGGCGGCCCTGGCGGCGCTGCCCGCCTCTTCAGTCGATGTGCTGGCCATATCAATCAGCACGACCACGGCGTCGGCGTGCAGTTTCCATACGGACGACATTTTCTGGCTGCGCTTCAATTCTTCGAGTTCAGTGCTGATGCGGGCGGAAATCGAGACCAGGCGAATCAGCGTACGGGCCACGTCAGCGCGCAAGCTTTTTTCCTCAAGGTAAGCGGCGCTGTAGGCGTCGGCTTCCGCGGGCGTCAATGTCAGGTTGAAAAAGCGCATGGGTACGACCTGGCGATACTTGGGGTCGGCGACGCGCACGAATACGCGGATGGATTCCTCGACGCGGCGCAACTTGCCTTCCTCGGCGGCGATCTGCTGCGGAGTGATAGCCGGCGGCTGAAAAACTGCGGGTGTAGCAGGAGCCTTGGCAGCCGCAGCGGCTTTGGCAGCTTTCGGCGCGGCCGCGGAGCCGTTGCCGTGAGATTTCGACGCGCTCGCCGCTGGAGTTAAGAGGGAGCGCCGGATCGGCGGCCGGCGGTCGAGTTCTTTCTTTAGTTTCGACACACGGCGGAATTTCTCCAGGGTGGTGCCGTAGTCGGCCTGCAGCATCTGGTTGCCTTCAATCGCTGCTACGTGCTCGACCGTGACTTCCACTCCGTCTACCGTGCTGAGAATCGTTCCGCCCATTTCTTCCAGAGCCTGTCCGAAGCTCTTGATCTCGCCCAGAGCCTTGGCGAAGAGTTCGTCGAACTTGGCGCCAAAAGTCGCGTTGTAGGCCGAAACCGTGGCCAGCACGCCGGGATGATAGAAGGACGAATCGAGCCACTGTTTCAACTCACGCACGCGCGCGATGATGCCGGAATCTATCAGTGCGTTGAAATCGCGGAGGCGGGAAACCTCTTCGCGCAGCGGATCAAAGCGGCGCAGCAACTGCACATGTTCTTCGGGCAAAGACGGCACGTCGGTGTCAGCCAGGATTTCAATCAGGGCAATCTCGAAGGGCGAAAGGGGCAACGCACCGTCAAGGCCGTAGCCGCTCTGCTCCCACTGGCCGGGCACGCGTGGATGGCGGTAAAGAAACGTCGCGACCAGGTCTGTCTTGTCACGATTGACATCGCTGGCCTCGCGGCGGCGCACGAAATAGCGCAGCAGCGCTTCCGCCACTTCGGAATCCGTCTCGGGAGTGAGCGCCCGGCGCAGCATGGCCGGCGTGATCGCCATGTCGAGCAGGTGCAGCCAACGATACATCCGGGTCAGAGTGCCGGGGAGTTCATGCTCGGAATGCCGCAGGGCGTCTTCGTCCAGCCCGCTCGGGACGGGCACCTCCCCGCCCAGCGCACTGGTCATCAGCTTCTGATAGAAGCCCTGAACCGTCGCCAGAATGGCTAGTTCAAACCGAAGATCTTCGGCCAAAAAATGCCCCCGAGAGCGAAAGATGAGATGAACTCTTTACTAACCTTCAAGTAAAAACGAAAGGTTACCGATGGTGCAAGTTACCACCGGATTGGGACTGTTCCAGATTGGAGCCGTGCGCGGAAGTACATGAACTTCCGCGCAGAGCACAGCCGCGCCTAGAAGACGACGGTCTTATTGCCGTAGACCAGGACGCGGTTCTCGACGTGCCAGCGCACGGCGCGCGACAGGACCACTTTTTCCAGGTCGCGTCCTTTGCGGATGAGGTCTTCGGCCGTGTCGCGGTGAGAGACGCGGACGACGTCCTGCTCGATGATCGGCCCGTCGTCGAGTACCTCGGTGACGTAGTGGCTGGTGGCACCGATCAGCTTGACCCCGCGCTCGAACGCCTGGTGATATGGCCGCGCGCCGACAAACGCGGGCAGGAATGAGTGGTGAATGTTGATGATGCGCCGCGGATATCGGTTGACGAAGTCGTTCGAAAGAATCTGCATGTAGCGTGCCAGCACCATGAAGTCAGGACGGTGCTGGTCGATCAGGGATTGAATTTTCGCTTCGGCCGCGCCCTTGTTGTCTTTCGTAACTGATACCACCTCGTAGGGAATTTTGTAAAAGTCGGCGATGGGCTGGTTGTCGGGATGATTGGAGATGATCAGCGCGATATCGCAGGCGAGTTCGCCACTTTTCTGGCGATAGAGCAGGTCCACCAGGCAATGGTCGTATTTGGACACGAAAATAATCGCGCGCTGGCGGTAAGAAGACAGTGCCAGCCGCCACTTCATCTGGAATTTTGTCGCGATGGGCTCGAACTGCTCGGCGAACTCGGAGAGGCCAGTTTGAGTGGAGCTGGAATGAGCCATCTGGCCGGGGTTGAACTGAGCTGAGTTGAAGTGGGAAAGATCGATATCGAAATCTTTGGGATCGAACTCGACGCGCATGAGGAACAGGCCTGATTCCTCATCGGCGTGTTCGTCGGCGTGCAGGATGTTGCCGCCGTGGCGGAAGACGAAGTCGGCGATCGCGGCGACTTCGCCCTTCTGGTCAGGGCACGAGATGAGCAGGATGGCGGAGGGTTTCATGGATGCCAACCGGAGGCGGTGCGCGGCGGTGAACGCCGAAGCCTAGTAACAGCGCTTGCGACGAGTAGTACGACCCCGACGAGCACAAAGACGGCGCATACTAGAAAAACGAGAGCAAATCGAAATATGTCATCCTTGACATCAGAACCCACTCTGACGACGAGACGCGGGTTAGCCTCGTACAACGCTTTTCCATCATCGAGGAACCTAACCTCCAGGCGATAGGTGTGGCCTGATCTGCCGTCGAAACGTCCGATCTCGCGAGAGATGGTGTCACTTGCCCACGCCCCGCCGTGGTCTCCAGATGACGAACCAGAAGCAACAATTGTTTCGCCTTGCATGACCGTCCACTGCGACTCGACGACCTCCGCAGTCTGACACTTCTTGCTGAGGTCAAGTCTCATATCCAAGAGGCAGTTCAGGGTGTCAAAATCTATTTTCTTTTGCGCCTCTATGTCTATAGCGTAAGGAGCAGTAACGTTAACGGGGAAATCCTTCCGCACCACTGCGCCGGGCGAAATTTGTATCGGGACGCTGAGGGGAACCCGCACCCGTGTGTCATCCCAATGGGCATACGCCCCGAAGGCCAGAAGTCCAAATCCAGCAAATGCGATGCCTGTTTTAGTTTTCGTCTGCATGAAATATGCATCGCTGCCGTAGTTGTCCTATTACCGTAGCGCTTTCACGATCTCTCTTGCCGCGTTGGCTCCCGAGCCTCCCGTCAATCCCGTCCCCGGATGTGTCCCGCTGCCGCATAGATACAGATTCTCAATCGGCGTGCGATAGCGGGCCCAGTCGAGCAGCGGGCGCATAGTGAAGAACTGGTCGAGCGCGAGTTCGCCGTGGAAGATCTGGCCGCCGGTCAGGCCGTATTTTTCTTCGAGATCGAGCGGTGTGATGATCTGATGGGTCAGGATCAGTTCCGGCAGATTCGGCGCGTATTGCGCCAGCGTCTGCACGACAGTCTGACCGAGTGCCTTGCGTTGCTGTTCCCAGTCGCCTTTCAGCTTATACGGCGCGTACTGCATGTAAATCGACATCACGTGCTTGCCGTCGGGCGCGAGCGTGGGATCGGTCAGCGAGGGGATCGTGGCTTCGAGATACGGCTGGCGCGAGAAGTTGCCGTATTTTGCCTCGTCGAAGGCCCGCTCGAGGTAATCGATTTCGTGGCCGATATGGATGCGACCTTTCAGCGCGGCGATGTCCTTAGCAGAGCCATCGCCGTTTTTCAGCGCAGTGAATTGCGGCAGACCCGAGAGCGCGAGGTTGACTTTGGCAACGGTGCCGTTGCCGCGATAATGCTGCAGCTTTTGCACGAAGTCGGGCGAAAGGTGCATGGGATCGGTCAGCTTGAGCAGCGTACGCTTAGGGTCGGCGTTGGAGATGACAGCTCGCGCGGGGATCTCCTCTCCTGTCGAAAGCAGCACGCCGGTCGCAGCACCGTTCTGCACGCGAATCTCGATGACCTCGGCGCCGGTGCGGACTTCGGCACCCGCAGCCTTGGCCGCCGACGCCATCGCCTGTGTTACTGCGCCCATGCCGCCAGCGGCAAAATTTGCCACGCCCGCGGGATGCGGATCGCCGGCCGCGCGGATCAGCAGCACCAGCGTGCTTCCCGCCGACCACGGTCCGAGGAAAGTTCCAAAGACGCCGCGGGCCGCAACCACCGCGCGCAGGAGTTCGGTCTCGAAATATTCCGCAGCAAGATCGGCGACGGCCATCGGTCCCCAGCGGAACAGACGGAACATGTCTTTCTTGCCCAGGTTGCGGATGGCCCGGCCGGTCTTCAGCATGCTCCACAGATCGCCGCTGGAGGGATGGTCAATGTCGGGCGGAGTGGTGGCGAGCGCTTCAGCGATGACCTTGCTGATCTTGCCGAGCGACTGCTCGAACTCGGGATACTTCGTGGCGTCTTTCTGGGAAAAGTTAGCGATTTGCTGTGCGGACTTGGCAGCGTCCTGATAGAGACTGAGAGCGCGGCCGTCGGGCGAGAGCGCCGTCACGCAGACCTCTGGCGTGATTGTCCGCAGGCCGTGGCGTTCGAGCTGCATGTCGCGGACAATGTCAGGCCGCAACGGCCCCGCAGTGTGCGCCAAGGTCGAGCAGCGGAAGCCGGAATGAAATTCGTCAGTGACTGCCGCACCGCCGATCTGCGCGTTGCGCTCAAGCACGAGCGGCTTAAATCCCCCTTTGGCAAGATAGAAAGCGGCGACCAGCCCGTTGTGGCCGCCGCCGATGATGACGATGATGTCGCGCTTGTTGTTCATTCCTTTGTGCACCTCTGCAACCTCTGTGCTGAATAACTCAAGACGACAGAGGGCACAGAGTCACACGGAGCTGTAAAGCAACTCTCACGTCTAAACGCCCGCATCTTTCAAGATTTCGAGCGCCGCCAGGCGGCCGTTGGCGCCCATGATGCCGCCGCCGGGATGTGTTGCCGAGCCGCACATGTAAAGGTTTTTGATCGGAGTGCGGTACTGCGCCCAGCCCGGCACGGGGCGCAGGAAGAAGAGCTGTTCGAGCGAAAGCTCGCCCTGAAAAATGTTGCCCTCGCTCAGACCCCATTCGCGCTCAAGATCGAGCGGAGTGACCACCATCTTGTCAATGATGATGTCTTTAATATTCGGCGCGTACTCCGCGATCGTGTCGACCACCGTGTTGCCGAAGGCTTCTTTCTGGTCGTCCCAGTTGAGGCCGGGCCGCAGCTTGTAGGGCGCGTACTGCACAAAGCACGACAGCACGTGTTTGCCCGGCGGCGCGACGGAAGGATCGGTCAGTGACGGAATCACCATGTCGATGTACGGACGGCGCGAAAAATTGCCGTACTTGGCGTAATCATAGGCGCGCTCCATGTAGTCGACCGCGGGGGAAATTGAGATCGCGCCGCGCAGGTGCGCTCCGGGACCGGGCATGCATTTGAAATTCGGCAGTGCGTCGAGCGCCATGTTGACCTTGCCGGAGGAACCGCGGAATTTGTAACGGTTGACTTCTTCGAGAAAGTCGCCGGGCAGATGCTGGGCTTCAATGAACTTGGTGAATGTCAGGCGCGGATCGACCGAGGAAGAAATCACGTCCGCGTAAATTTCGTCGCCATTGGAGAGCACGACACCTTTGGCTTTTCCGTCCTTGACGATGATCTGTGCAATCGCCGCCTTGGTGCGGATTTCGACGCCGGCTTCGCGAGCAGCGTCGGCAATCGCACTCGAAATCGCTCCCGTGCCGCCGCGCGCGAATCCCCAAGCACGAAACGCGCCGTCGATTTCGCCCATGTAATGATGAAGGAGCACGTACGCAGTTCCCGGCGAACGTACACCGAGAAACGTCCCGATGATGCCCGACGCCGACATGGTGGCTTTAAGCACGTCGGTCTCGAACCATTGATCGAGGAAATCAATGGCGGACATGGTCATGAGCTGGACTTGGTTGTATTTGTCGTAGCTCGACATGTCCTGGAAGCGGCGGCCGAGAAAAACCAGCTTCATCAGTTCGCGCGGGTTGAGCGTGGTGGGGTCGGGCGGCACCATGCTCAGGATCGGCTTGACGAAGCGGCACATGGCCTGCATCGCTTTGCCGAACTCGTCGTAGGCCTCGGCGTCCACGCGCGAGTGGCGGGCGATTTCACGATGCGTCTTGCCGTGGTCGTTCACGCGCCACAGATAGTCGCCGTTCGGCATGGGCGTGAACGTGCCGTCTAGGGGAAGGATTTCGAGGCCATGGCGGGGAAGATCGAGGTCGCGGATGATCTCCGGGCGGAGCAGGGAAACAACGTAAGAGCACACCGAGAACTTGAATCCAGGGACAATCTCTTCCGTGCAAGCCGCGCCACCGAGCACGTAGCGCCGTTCGAGCACGAGGACTTTCTTTCCCGCGCGGGCGAGGTACGCGGCGTTCACCAGGCCGTTGTGGCCGCCGCCGATCACGATGACATCGTACGAATTGGAACCAGCCATTCGCTGTTACTCCTGGCTTCTAGCTTCAAACGGGAAACGCAATGATACGCGTGTGGAAAGCGCGGCGGTAGCGGGATCAAAGTCCGCTGGGAAGGACGGTCCACTGCAGGAGGCGGCGCATAGGCACAACGGATTCTACATCGGAGACGCCGAGATGGTCGAGCGAGCCATTGCACCGAATATTCCAGCAGGATCAATCTCTGCCGCCTGACGGAACTGCTCCCGCGCCTTCTTTTGCTCCCGCAGCATTAAGTAGGCTTGGGCGGCGTGGTAGTGGACCTGGGCTAAAATCGCCTTAGCGCTGTCGCTGCACAACCGGAGCGCTTCGGCCACGAGAAAATCCACCGTCCCGGCCCCTGCAGAGTTCGCCGCGAGAGCCCAAGCCAACACCGCCAGATCTTCCCCTAACCGGTGTGCCAATGCCTCCTTCGGAAGGCCGCCGGAGCGTTTGTCGATTGTGACGGCCTGTTGTGCTTGCTTCAGAGCTTCCGGAAATTCGCGGCCCTGACGCAGCCAGACCTCCGCAATTCCGCGAAGGCTGGCGCCCCGGTCGCTCCAAGCTCGGTGAGCGAGCTGGTAAAACTCAATGGCTTCAGGGAAGCGCTGCTGATCCATCAAGACCGATGCCAGTGTGTCCGCAGCCAATGCTCTTAGTCGTGGATTTTCCTCCAAGACAAGGCCTTCTCGAAGAGCGGCCTCAGCTTCGGTGAGCTGACCCAGATGATGGAGCATCCCGCCTCGGTAAAAACAGTACGGCGCAGTCTTGGACTCGCCGTCTTTCAGACCTTCGGTTGCTTTAAGTGCCGTTGAATAATCGCCCGCCTTGTAGGCAGCCATGACGGCTTCAAGCGAATTACTGAAGCGAAGCGCAGCATCGCTCGATGGGTGTCGACTCACAAGGAGCTATGTTACCTTAGCTGCGAACCCAAATATCGGTTGATCTTACTCCATAAGGGGATCATCCCTTTGCCTATCGGAACTGCCTTTCACGAGCGCACTTTTCCTCTCTGCCACAGCCTGAACTACCGCGAGTGGTCGGGATACTACACTGTCAGCGTCTACGAAGTACATCACGAGCACGAGTACAACGCCATTCGCAACGCATGTGCGTTGATCGATATCACACCGCTCTACAAATACCTGGTGACCGGTAAAGATGCGACCAAACTGGTGAACCGCGTCATAACGCGCGACATCAACAAAGTCAAAGTGGGGCAGGTGATTTACTGCTGCTGGTGCGACGAAGAAGGCAAGGTCATTGACGACGGGACGATTTCGCGTCTGGAGGAAAATGTCTATCGCTGGACTGCGGCCGATCCGAGTCTGCGTTGGTTCCGGCAGAACGGCCTCAACATGGACGTGCAGATCGAAGACATTTCCGAAAAAGTTGCGGCGCTGGCGCTGCAGGGACCGACTTCAGCGAAGCTGCTCAAGGCCGTGGCCGAAGCCGACATTGCGAATCTCAAGTATTTTCGAGTCACCCGCGGCAAGATTGCGGGCGTTCCTGTCGACATTTCCCGCACTGGTTACACGGGCGATCTGGGATATGAAATCTGGATGCCGTGGGGTGACGGAGAAAAGAATGCAGCGGTGGAGGTGTGGGACGAGCTGGTGGATAAGGGCAAGCAGTTCGATCTGCATGCCGCGGGCATGCTCGCGCTGGATGTGGCGCGCGTTGAAGCCGGGCTGCTACTGATTGAAGTGGACTACATCAGTTCGAAGAAAGCGTTGATTCCGTCGCAGAAGTTTTCGCCGTATGAACTGGGATTCTCCAAGATGGTGCATCTGGAGAAAGAGAATTTCATCGGCAGGCGAGCGCTGGAACGGGCTGCAAAGCATGGCGTGCCGCGGCAACTCGCAGGGGTGGAAGTGGATTGGACCGATGTGGAACGGCTCTATGAGCGCTACGGACTCACGCCGGCGGCTCCGGCGCAGGCTTCGCGGGTAGCTGTTCCGGTTTATTCGGGCGAGAAGCAGGTCGGCAAGGCAACGACGACGACATGGTCGCCGACGCTAAAAAAGATGATCGCGCTGGCGAGCCTGGAAACCGAATATTCGAAGCCGGGCACGCCGTTGCAGATGGAGATTACGATCGAGGCGATCCGGCTGAGGACGAATGTGAAAGTGACCACGGTTCCGTTCTTCAATCCAGCAAGGAAGACGGCGAGCCCGGTCTAGGGTAATGCTAGGGGCCAGCCGTCGACGGCTTCCGTATGCCCCTTTCCATCAGATCGAGAGCCAGACGATACACCGAGTCCACGTCGTCGATGTCGGCAAAGACCGGCACGTCTCCGAAATTGAAGCGGCTGATGTTCCGTTTCTGTTGCCTGCGTGATCCGAGAATTGGGTACTTTGGCCCGAACCACAGCGTCCCGGTGTACGAGCCCTCTCGCTCGATGGAGGGAATTGTTACGAGGTGAGTTGAGTTCGTTCTCCGCTTCCACGCTTCCTGAAAGATCAAGACACGTCGGTTGGTCAATGCGTAGTAAGTTTCGCCGCTTGAGCCAGGCGTCATAGAGAAACCGGCCCCAAATCATGTACTGGCCAATCACAACGAACGGAATTCCCCACAGGGCCATGAATGTGGATGGCGTTCCTCTGGGGTGACCCCAATATCCCAAAACCTCTGCCTCCCAGAATATGGCGAATCCGCCCCAAAGCAGGCTGAAGGGGATCAGATACCAGTCATCGGAATGGAAAATCACATTGGGGTTAGGCTTCCCGGCCCACAAGATATTTTCGCCCGACAGTAATTCAGACTGGAGTTTTAAGGACGCTTCTGGATCCATGGGTCCCATTCGCTGCCCCTTGTAAAGTCCAAATAGCTTATGCGATCCGACGCTGGCCGCGCTTCCAATACAAATATCCCGGAACGGCGATCAGGACGATTCCGATGCCGACAAAGGTCTCAAGCGGCCTCGTCCAGATCGTGTTCAGGATCCAGGCAGCGCCTGCGATGACATAGATGGCTGGCAGCCACGGATATCCCGTGCAGCGATATGGGCGCGGAATGTCCGGGCGCTTCCAGCGCAGCCAGAACATGCCAATCACGGTCAGTTCATAGGACAACACCATCCCAAAGATGACGTAGGTGTAGAGCTGATCGTATCGACCGCTGACGGTAAGCACGCACGCCCAAATCCCTTGGCCGATCAGACTGAAAGCGGGCGTCCTCCACTTGGGATGGATGACCGCCATGCGCTTGAAGAAAACGCCATCCTGCGCCATGGCGAGATAGACGCGCGCTCCCGACAAAGTACAAGTCGCCGCGGCGCTGAAGCAGGAAATGGCAATCATGAGCGAAAGCCATACGGCGGCCTGCGGTGAGAACAGCGCGGCTGCGGCGGCGTGCGCGATGGTTTCGTGCTTGGCGATCTCATTCAGCGGCAGGGCATACACGTAGGTGAGGTTCATGGCAATGTAGATCACGGCCACGACCAGCAGTCCGACTACCATGGCCAGAGGTACATTGCGGCGCGGATTCTTCACCTCTCCCGAGACCCACGTGATGTACACCCACCCGTCGTAAGCCCAGAAAACGGCGATCAGTCCTACGCCGAGCGCTGAGATCAGCTGCGCCGGGCCGACTCCCATCGTAAGGCTTACGCTATGCGGCTGAAAGTTCGTCCAGTGTCCTTTTCCGATGGCGAATCCGAGAACGACAAACGCTGACATCGCCGCGAACTTGGTCCATGTGGAGACGTTCTGCAGCAGTGCGCCCCAGCGCAGCCCCAAGACATTGACCACCGTGAGAATCGCAATCAGGGCAAGGCCAAGCACATGGGCGCGAGTGACCGCAATCCCGGCCACGGCGAAGACGATGCGTTCCTGAGAGAAGGCAGGGAGCACCTGACCGACGTAGGCGGCCGAGGCCACGGAAAGCGCGGCGATAGTGCCACCGTTGGCCACCGCGAACAGCATCCATCCATAGAGAAACGCAACCAGGTCGCCGTAGGCCTCGCGCAGGTAGACGTATTGGCCGCCGGAGTCGGGGAACATTGAGCCCAACTCCGCAAATGCGAAGCAGGCGCAGAGAGAGATCAGCGCGCCGAACACCCAGACACCGAAGAAGAGCAGAGGCTGCGGCAGGGGGCCGGCGATGTCTTTGGCGGTCAGGAAAATCGAAGAACCGATGACGCCCGAGACCAGCAGCAAGACAGAATCGAGCAAGCCGAGGCCGCGGACGAGAGTGGGCTTCGCTTGATCAGGGACGACTTCGGAAGCAGCTACGACCGGGGAGGGGTCCATCATCCGATTCCGAGTTCGTCGGGGGATTCCAGCGGCGTGCCGCAGCGGCGGCAGATAACAGAGGAACAGTCACCGCAAGTCAGAGGATCGGTGACTTCTTCAGCGCAGTTGGGGCAATAGAGCGGCCCGGGACCGGGTTGCGGCGCTTGGTCTTGACGGCCTGTCGCCATGCGGAGGGAAACTGTAGCATAGAGAGGGCACGACCGTCCCCTCAAACTGAAGATGACCTATGCCTGAAAAATCCCAAACTCCCGACGAGAAACTGCAGCAGGAATTCAACCGCTGGGCCGTCGCAGGAGAAGGCCCCAAGATGGAAAGTCACCATCTCAACATTACCGAGAAAACCCTGCGGCTGATGAATCTTCGTCCGGGCGAACGCGTGCTTGACCTCGGTTGCGGTTCGGGCTGGGCGACGCGCTTGCTTGCGCGGCTCGTCGGCGAAGGGCCGGAGGGATTCGGCCAGGTGGTCGGGCTCGACGTGTCCGACGAGATGGTGCGGCTGGCACGGGAGGCATCGCGGGATTTCGAGAACATTCTGTACGTTTGGGGATCGGCGCAGCAGATTCCGTGGGAAGAGAACTTTTTCGACAAAGTTTTGTCGGTGGAATCGTTTTATTACTATCCGGATCAGGATCGGGCGTTGTTGGAGTTGTTTCGCGTGATGGCGCCGCGGGGAAAGTTGTTCATCCTGATCAATCTTTACCGGGATAATCCCTATTCGCTGCAGTGGGTCGACCAGCTGAAAGTTCCGGTGCACGTGCGATCGACGACGGAATACGTTGAACTACTCAAGGAGCACGCGTTCGAGAACGTCGAGTCGAGCCGCATTTCCGACGACACGCCTACGCCGGATGATTACCAGACGAAATCGTTCCATAGCCTCGACGATTTGCGCGCGTTCAAGCGGGAAGGGGCGCTGTTGTTGACGGCCTCGAAGCCGGACCTGCGTACGCCTGCGCCGGGTTATACGATTTATTAACGGCGGGCCCGACTCAGCGGCTAAGAGATTGTCGACGCTCTACTGCGTCAACTTGGAGCCCATTTCGCCGATCTTCACTTTTGCGATCCCATTTCGCCAATCTTTACTTGGCCAATCTTTACGCCCCTGATCTCGGCTTCGTTCAGCAGGTACACGCCGAGAATACACATCTCTGGTTCAATCGGATGGCGATAGCGCTGGCTGGAAAAGACAACGTAGTAGACCGCGGGATAAAGCAGAATTAGCCACAACAGCAGCCCCGCGCCGGGTTTGCGCTGCCGCAACGCGCGCGCGAGGCCCCAGAATGTCAGGACTGAAGAAGCCAGGAAAAGCGAATTCTTCACTTGCGCCAGCCACCACACCTGCGCCAGCCGCGGTGGCCCAGCCCAGAAATAAATGAAGCGCTTCACGCAGAGGACGAAGAAGCGAAAGTAATCCGCCTGGATGTAGTCCATGGCCTGCTTCTTCCGCATCGCGATGTACGACAGCTCGCCCATGGCTCTGTACTGGCGCATGGCGTAGACGTCCTGCGTGGGATGCAGGTACTGCATCCAGGTGCCGTCGGCGCCGTTGCCGTTGCCCAAACGCAGCTCAGCGCCAAAATTGTCGCGAATGAAAATGAACCTTCCGAAGGTGCGGTATTCATGCATCAGCCAGGGAGCGATGCAGGCAAAGAAGACCACCGATGCCAGCACGACTCCCGCGAAGGAGTTGCTGAGCGACGAATGGATGAGAGCATGTTTCTTGCCGGATCGATGTCTCCTGCCCGATCGCGCCTGCTGATACCACGCCCACAGACCAGAAGCCGGCAGGAACGACAGCAGCACGGTACTATTCAAAGCTGCGATGCCCCAAAGCAAGCCGAACTCGAGCCACGGCATGAAGCCGTCGCGGTCTTGCATCGTGAGTGCTAGCCAGAGAATCAACGCCATCAGCAGCGCGGATAGACTCGTTTCCCAGACCCAACGCGTGCACCAGAACATGACGTAGGGCAATACGGCCCACGTCCAGGCGGAGCCCACTGCGACTCGTTCGGAGAAGGTGCGCCTCGCGATTAGAAATATCGGAACGCAGGTGAGAGCCGAAAAAACGCTGTTAATCGAGAGCAAAACGAACGCCGACGCGTGCGAATAAATGCCGAACTGGCGAAACACGACAGCAATGAGATAGGGATAAAGCGGAGGCTCCCACGCCGTTGGCCCGGTCGGAGTGCCGAAAGGATTGCTGAAGCCCTGCCCCGAGGCAATAGCGGCGCCGATTCGTCCCATTTCCCAGCCGAAGCCGAAGTTGTTTTCCAGCTCTTTGAACTTGTAGGTGTGGCCGACGAGGATCCAGCCCACGCGCAGGAAAAGGGCGATGGCGACCATCCAGAAGGTTGATGTACGAATGCGCGCCCAGAGTGCAAGCAGGCGGGAAACGAAACTTGCCGAGCCTGCAGAAGCGGATTGAGACGGCGTATTTTGAGACGCCGTCGGTCTTGTGGCCATGGATGGTTCTATTTGTAGCTGACGGAAGCGGTCGGAGCAACTTCGCTATGAGCTACCGCCGGCCACGGCCTGCGTTGGAAAGTTGTGGAAAACGACTCTAGCGTCTGACGGCAGTCCTGAAATCGATGCCTTGTGTTAGTGTCATGCAGCTCTAAATTCTCCTTATTTTCAATGTCATACGCGGAATGTGCACTCCTGCTGGGGATCTTACTTGACACCAATTACCTTCGTGCAGTAACTTAACGCTGTCAACTAAACAGTGTTAATCAAGGAACCACCGTTATGGGAGTCAAAGAAAGACGGGAACGGGAAAAGTCGGAAACGCGCGACAAGATTCTCGACGCGGCCCGCGAGCTGTTCGTAACCGAGGGCTACGAAGGCGTCTCGATGCGGCGCGTGGCCGAAAAGATCGAGTATTCGCCAACTGCGATCTACGTTCATTTCGCCGATAAAAACGAGCTGTTCCACGAGCTCTGCCACCAGGATTTCGCGCGGCTGGCCGAAGTCTTTCAGAGTTCGGCGATGTCCACCGACCCAGTCGAGCGGCTCAGGCAGATCGGCGCGATTTACGTTGAGTTTGGACTGCGCAATCCGAATCACTACAAGTTCATGTTCATGACGCAGCACCCGGAGATCGAGCCGAACGAAGAGGACCAGGAGATCAAGGGCAATCCTGAAGAGGACGCGTACGCGTTCCTCAAGTGGGCGGTGCAGCAGGCGATTGATGCCGGATGCTTACGCGCAGAACTGCGCGACGCGGAGTTGATTTCGCAAACCTTGTGGGCCTCGTTGCATGGCGTGATCTCGCTGAACATCGCCAAGTGCAAAGATGCGTGGGTGGACTGGCGTCCCATTCAGGATCGCGCCGAATTCATGCTGGATTTGACGCTGCGCGGATTAGTGAGCGAAAAATTCCCACTTCTCGCAAAAGACGCGAGAAATGGGGCACCCGAGAGCAAGGACGGTCAGTAACCATGCCTCCTCTCGCACAACGGAATCTGTTTCACGACAAGGTGCGGCTGACGGTGACACTGACCGGAATCGTGTTTTCGGTCGTGCTGATCGTCGTGCAGCTGGGATTGTTTCTCGGGTTCACGACCGCAACGTCGAACCTGATTGACCACTCCGGGGCGGATCTCTGGATTACCTCCAAGAACGTGCCCTACGTGGAGCAGGGGGTTGCATTCAGCGAGCGCAAGCTGAACCAGGTGCGCGCAGTTCCGGGCGTGGCCGATGCGCAGAAGATCATCGCGCACTGGACGCAGTGGAAGCGGCACGACGGCGGGCAGGAGTCGGTGCAGGTCGTGGGCTTCAACGTCGACGACCCGCTGGAGCGGCCGTGGAATCTGGTCGAAGGGCGCGTGGAGGACTTGAAGTCACCGGATGCGGTGATCATGGACGAGCTTTACAAACAGAAACTGGGCGTGACACGCGTGGGCGAGGTGTTCGAGATCGGAGGATACCGTGCGCGGGTGGTCGGGTTTACGCGCGGCATCCGGTCCTTCACCACGTCGCCGTACGTGTTCACCAGCTTCAAGAACGCGCAGGATTTCACCAACATGCGCGAGGATCAGACGCTGTTCATTCTGGTGAAGGTTGCGCCCGGAGTGAGCGTAGAGCAGGTACGGCGCGCGCTGCTCGATCGTGTGAAAGACGTCGACGTGCTTACCAACGCCCAGTTCAGCCACATGACGACGTTCTACTGGATGTTCACGACCGGGGCGGGCGTGGCGGTGCTGATCGCGGCCGTGCTGGGGCTGGTGGTGGGATTCGTGGTAGTGGCGCAGACGATCTACGCGACCACGATGGATCACATCCGCGAATTCGGCACTCTGAAGGCGATGGGCGCTCCCAACAGCTACGTCTACAAAGTCATCATGAAACAAGCGGCCATCAGCGCGGTCATCGGATACGTGCTGGGGATGATTGTCAGCGTGTTTGTGGTGCATGGCAGCGAAAAAGGCGGTGCGGCAATTTTGATGCCCATGCCGATGGCGATCGGGATGTTCTTTCTGACGCTGACGATGTGCGTGGGCGCGGCGCTGGTTTCGATCAACAAAGTCACGAGGATTGATCCGGCGATGGTGTTCAAGGGGTGAGGCGCGGGGAATTGGGGGAAAAAGCAGGTTCCTCGACACGTTCTCGCCGCTCGGCGGCTGCGAACGGCTCGGAATGACAAGAGTCAAGGAGACGTAGAAATGCAGGCGGCAATTGCGGTTCGCGATCTGAAGAAACAATACGACGAGGGTGCGGCGGGAACGCTCGCGTTGCGCGGAGTCGATCTCGACGTGGTGCCGGGGGAACTGCTGATGCTGGTGGGGCCGTCGGGCAGCGGCAAGACCACGCTGCTGTCCATCATGGGATGCATTTTGACAGCAACATCGGGAAGCGTGCGCGTAGCAGGAAGGGAAGTCGTGGGTCTGCGCGAGAACGAGCTGCCGGCGCTGCGGCTCGAGCACATCGGTTTCGTGTTCCAGGGATTCAATCTTTTTCCGACGCTGACAGCGGGCGAAAACGTCGAGTTGATGCTTGATCTGAAGGGAGCGTCGGCGACGAAAGCCAGAAAACGTTCGCGGGAATTGCTGGAGCAGGTGGGGCTGGCGGGAAAGTACGAAAGTTTTCCCGCCGACCTGAGCGGCGGCCAGAAGCAGCGCGTGGCCATTGCGCGGGCACTGGCGGGTGATCCGGGAATCATTCTGGCGGACGAGCCTACGGCCGCGCTCGATTCGCACACCGGCCGCAATGTGATGGAGATGATGACGGAACTGGCCCACCAGCGTGGCCGCGCCGTCGTGATCGTCACCCACGATTCGCGCGTGCTCGGGTTTGCCGATCGAATTGTGAAGATCGAGGACGGAGCAATTGCCGCACCGGAAACAGAACCAATTTCATCAAGGCCACATCGGTGCCAGATGCCAGAGGCTGCGCTGAGCTTGATCTAAGTACTACGCCTGACAAAGGGAAAAGTGGAGAGTCTTTATGAGCAGGGAATTTTCGATTGCAAATCTCGCAAAGAGCCGCACGGCAGTCGCCGTTTTTCTCGGTGTTTTTCTGCTGACGGCGTCTCTGATGGTCGCTTCCAAACGTTCGCACGAGGCGGCGCAAGCGGCCGCGCGCGTGAACCGCGAACCCGAATTGATCGCCGGTCCGGGCCGCGTGGAGCCGTATTCAGAGGACATCAAGATCGGGTCGGAGCTGAGCGGGCGGCTGAAGTCGGTGTACGTGGAAGAAGGCGATGCGACCCGCCGCGGGCAGGTGCTGGCCGAACTCGAGAACGCCGATTACCGCGCTCAGGTCGAGTCCGCGCAAGCCAACGTCATTGCCAAGGAAGCGACGTTGCGGAAGGTCATCAATGGGGCGCGGCACCAGGAACGTGACGAGGCTTGGTCGTCGGTGAACGAGGCGAAGGCGGTCATGGAGGATGCGCAGTCCGAGCTTCACCGGCGGCAAGAGTTATTTTCTGCTGGCGTGGTTTCGCGGGAGGAGCTTGAACGCTACACGCGCGAAGCCGACGTCGCCAAGGCTAAATACGATGCTGCGGTGCAGCAGCATGCGTTGGTCGACGACCACGCGCGCGAAGAGGATCAGTCGTTCGCCGAAGCCGATCTGAAGCTGGCGCAGGGGCAGCTCGACGAAGCCGAGGCGAGGTATCAGAAGACCTTCATTCGTTCGCCCATTGATGGCACGGTGTTGCGCAAGCATCATCGCAGCGGAGAGAGCGTTTCGAATTCTTCTACGGTACCTGATCCCGTCCTGACCATCGGCGATCGCAAAACGTTGCGCGTGCGGGTGGACGTGGACGAGACCGACGTGAGCAAGGTGCGCATGGGACAGAAGGCGTATGTGACCGCCGATGCTTTCGGGACGCAGAAGTTTTGGGGCCACGTGGTTCGTGTGGGGCAACAGCTGGGGCCTAAGAACGTCCGTACCGACGAGCCAACCGAAAAAGTTGACACCAAGATTCTCGAAACCCTGGTGGAGCTTGATCCGGGCGTTCAATTGCCCGACGGATTGCGGGTGGATGCGTTCATCGTGCCCGATGAAGTGGCGCAGAATCGCTAAGCCGGACCATCCAAGGAAGCGAATGGTCCCACCCTCTTGCAAAAGACGCGAGAAGGGTGGGGCAACCGGGCCTTCCGACAAATCAAAATCGACGTTCGTACAGAAGGCACGACAGAATTAGCAACCTACGGGGAAGGAGAATCCTATGACGCGTGAAGCGCGAACGATGGCAGGGATCATTCTCATCACCGTTCCTTCGATTCAGTATGGCGGCTACTTCCTGGTGACGTCGCTGATGAATCGAACGAGCCACTACATGGACGATCCGCTGCGGCAGAATTTCTTCCGCGCCGGTCACGCGCACGCGGGCGTATTTGTGATTCTGGCGCTCATTTGCCAATTGTTGGCGGATGCAGCCACGCTCCCGATGCCACTTTTGTGGCTAGCGCGCATCGGCGTGCCTGCAGCGGCGATTTTGTTGCCGCTGGGGTTTTTCTTGTCGATGGCATCGCCCACGGCGACCACACCGAATGGCCTCGTGAATTTCATCTACGTCGGCGCGGTAGTGCTGGCGGTTTCGGTATTGACGCTGGGCGTCGGGTTGCTGCGGACGCCCGCGTAAGTTTGTGAAAATTAGGGTCCAGCTTGAATAAGAACCCCACCCCGTCGCTTGCAGGACAAGGGTGGGGCGAACTTGGTGGGAATTAGCTCGCTTTCGCTTCTTCGTCGCGCCTTCGGATAGCAGCACCTGCCGGATCGGTTAGGATATCCACCCACTTGGGGTGAGGCGTGGGCTCAGCGTCATAGTTGTCGTGCCAGTTCCACCATTTGTATGGCGGGGTCTGGGGGTAACCCTCTGGCGAGTCTTCCCAAGTCTCCTGCCGACCGAGCGGCGTGATGTCGAGATAGCTCCAGGTTGATCCCATCGCCTCATCGCCGCGATTGTTGATGAAGTATGTGCGAAAGACCTGCTCGCCGTCGCGGAAGAAAACGTTGTGGCCGTGCCACTGGTCCACACCGAAATCAACGTCGAAGCTGTCAGTGATGGTGTACCAGGGCATCTCCCAGCCCATGCGGGCCTTCAGCCGCACGATGTTGCCCTGCGGCGCGCGTGAGGCCCACGCTAGCGTGGTATCGCGAGCGTTCAGATGGGCCAGGTGCGACACCTGATCGGCGCCCAGGGAGCAACCGCGGCAGGCATGGTCCGGCCAGCCAAATACTCCGGGTTCAAAGAAGGCACGATAGACGATCAGCTGCCTGCGTCCCTCAAAGAGATCGACCAGGCGGACCTTACCGTCAGGCCCCTCGAATTGATAGTTCTTCTCCACCGCCATCCACGGCATCCGCCGGCGCTCGGCGGCGAGCGCATCACGGGAACGGGTCAAGGCCTTTTCCTTGACGAGCAGCTTTTGCCGCGCGGCTTCCCACTCATCCTGCGATACGATCGGGGGTATTTTCATAGCGACAGGCCCTGTCTGGGCGTCCTTGTTTCTCTCGTTGCTTGTTGCCATATCACTTCTCCTTGATTTTCTGAAGCTGTGCAAGACTGCTCGCTTTGAAAAAGTTTCTCCACCGGTTGATGCACACCGCCAGAATTCCTCCGGTGGAAGCGGCTCCAGTGACCATAATTACTGTGCTTTCAACGCATGCTGGACACATAAGTCCTCCATTTGAGTCGTTCGTTCAGCGCGAGCGGCCTTCTGCGCGAGCCTGTGCTCTCACAAGCATGTGGTTCCAGCCTTCGACCACGCCCTTGCGGTGGTCGTCCTGAATGAGGCCGAATGCCTTGTGATGAAACCGGATCAACGTGCCGCCGTCGACCTCGCTGAGCCGGTACTGCACGTTGGAAACGACGGCGTATGACATGAACAACGGGCCGGTGATTTCCAGCAGCGTGGGCCGCTTGATGGCCTGCACGTGTCCCCAGAGATGGCCATTGCTATCGCCCAGGTCGCGATACCAGCGGCCGCCGGGCCAGGGCTCGATTTTCATCGGCATGGCTTTTCCTTCCGGCGTGTCGTTCTCCGGGCCAACCTGTTCCAGCAGTGCTTCGAATGTGGTCTCGATCGGCGCTTGGACGTGAATTTCCTGAGTCACGAGCAGCGTCAAATTTTCAATCCCGGGTGCGATTGATGTGGTACTCATGTGTCCTCCTGAATTTGGTTCGGTGTCGTCCTTAGGATTCTTCTAGCGCCGCCGCCTTCTGCTCGGCCCGTTCCTTAACGCGAATCAGTTGATGCGCCCACAGGCGCTCGAAAGTTTTAGTCCACTCGTGGAGCGGACGAATGGCCTCGGCATTGGTCTGGTACAGCATATGTCTCCCGTGCCGTCGCACCCGGACCAGCCCCACGTGGTGCAGTACCTTGAGATGCTTCGAAATCGACGGCTGCTCCAAGCTCAGGCTCGACGCGATTTCGCCCACTGACCGCTCCTGGAGCGCCAGATAGTCCAAAATCTGGCGTCGCCGTGGTTCGGCCACGGCGTTGAAAGGGTCGGAAGTAGTGGCAGCGCGCGGCATGGGGAGAATATATATTCCCATATGGGAATATGTCAAGAACTTTATTTTCGACCACAAAAGGCGAGCCATCGAATTCGGTAAAATGAGTGATTCGATCGATGCTCCCGTTGAATTCAGAATTGTGGCCGTTGGCTTGGTCGAGCCCGCTGGCGACCTGGGTCGCCTCCAGGGGCATTGGACCTTACATCCGCCAGCATTTTCTTGACACCACCTTTCGCGGCCTGTATCACGTCAACGGTTTTGACCTGGCCCTGCTGATCCCGTATTTTGTCGTTCTGATTCTGCTGGCCGGATACGGCGTGCACCGCTACATCCTGGTCTATCTGTATTACAAGCACCGCCGGAACCGTACGACCGAGCCTGCGAAGCACTTTGCCGAGCTGCCGCGAGTCACTGTGCAGCTGCCCATTTTTAACGAACGGTACGTTGTCGAGCGGCTGCTGGAGGCAGTGTGCAAGCTGGAATATCCGCGGGAAAAGCTGGACATCCAGGTGCTCGACGATTCCACCGACGAAACCGTGGAGGTAGCGCGGAATTTGGTGGAGCGGTATGCAGCGTTAGGCCATCCCGTCAGCTATCACCACCGTATGGATCGTGCCGGCTACAAAGCGGGAGCACTGGCGGAGGGGATGAAGACGGCGAAGGGCGAGTTCATTGCGATTTTCGACGCCGACTTCACGCCCCCGGAAGACTTCCTGCTGCGTGTGATTCATCACTTCACCGATCCCGGGATCGGCATGGTGCAGACGCGCTGGACGCACATCAACCGTAGTTATTCGTTCCTGACACAAGTCGAAGCTATCCTGCTCGACGGCCATTTCGTGCTCGAGCATTCCGGCCGGGCGCGTACTGGCCTGTTTTTTAACTTCAACGGCACCGCAGGCATGTGGCGGCGGAAGGCGATTGAAGAGGCCGGCGGCTGGCAGCACGACACGCTCACCGAAGACACCGACCTCTCCTATCGCGCCCAGCTGAAAGGGTGGAGGTTCATTTACCTGCAGGACGTGGAGTGTCCCGCGGAACTTCCCATCGAAATGACCGCATTCAAGACGCAACAGGCGCGCTGGGCGAAGGGACTGATCCAAACGGGAAAAAAGATCTTGCCGCGCGTGCTGCAGAGCAACGCGCCGCTGCACACGAAGGTCGAAGCCTGGTACCACCTGACAGCCAACATCAGTTATCCGCTGATGATCATGCTGTCGGTGCTGCTGTTGCCGGCCATGATTATTCGCTTCTATCAGGGCTGGTTTCAGATGTTATATATCGACCTGCCCTTGTTCATGGCGTCGACGTTCTCTATTTCCAGTTTTTATCTCGTTTCGCAGCGCGAGCTGTTTCCGCGCAACTGGCCGCGGGCTCTGCTTTACCTGCCTTTTCTGATGGCTCTGGGAATCGGGCTGACTATCACCAATACGAAAGCCGTGATCGAGGCGCTGATCGGCAAACAGTCGGCCTTCGCGCGCACGCCCAAATACCACGTGGTTTCCAAGCAGGACAAAATTGGAGCCACCAAGTACCGCAAGCGCCTGGGATGGATTCCCTGGGTCGAGCTGGTCATCGGGGCGTACTTCGCACTTACTGTGATTTATGCCGTGCAGAACGAGAACTATATTACGGTTCCGTTCCTGCTGCTGTTTGTCGTAGGTTACTGGTACACGGGATTGATGTCGCTGCTGCAGGGGCGGTTCAGCAGGCGGGCACTCAGCGCCACTGCGCACACCAAACCATTTCCTGTGGGGGTCTAAAAACGCAAGCAAGTGGGTCGGGAGAACTCATGCGGAAGCTGCTGCTGTCTTTGTTCGTCGTTGTTTTCTGTTTTGCGGCAGGGAGCGCGCTCGAGCGCCAGGCCAATTCTGACTATCATGCGCGCCGCGAAGCGTTGTCAAAGCGAGTGGATGGAATCGTTGTGCTGTTCGCGGGCGTCGAGAACGAAGGCCCGAATGCCATCTACGGTTTCCGCCAGGATGACAACTACTACTACCTCACCGGGATGAGCGAGCCAGGTTCGGCGCTGCTGATCGCCCCGGCCACTCCGGCAAGAGAAGACGCGAAGGAAAATTCTGCCGCGCGTCCGTTCACGGAAATCCTGTTTCTTCCAGCGCGGAATCTCACGCAGGAAAAATGGACCGGCCCCAAGCTGGGCCCCGAAAACCTCGACGCTCCCCACATCACCGGATTCGATCGCGTCGAAGAGATGGGCGAGCTGCCGGAAGAAGTGGCGCGGCTGGCCGGCGGCAAACGAACAGCGATTTTCACGGAAATGGCATCCGGAGGCGAACCTTCCGCCAGCACAGCGCCTCTTGAATTCCTGAAGCGCTCGAACTCACTTCTGTCTTTTCAGGACGTGAAGCCCGCGCTTGCCTCGCTGCGAACGGTTAAGGATGCTGGAGAGCGTGACCTGATCCGCAAAGCTGTGGATGCCTCGGTCGCGGCGCACATGGCTGCGTTCAAAGCCGTGAAGCCCAACGTCACTGAGCGCGAGGTGTCCGCGCTCATGCAATACGAATGGGACCGGCGTGGCTGCGAGCGCCCGGCTTACACCCCGATTGTGGGTTCTGGATTTTTTTCGACCGTACTGCACTATTCGGCCGATTCCAAAACGATGAAGACAGGCGATGTCGTGGTAATCGACGCCGCCGGCGAGTATTCCATGTATGCCGCAGACATCACGCGCACACTGCCCATTGGTGGCCATTTCACGCCACGGCAGCGGGAGATTTACGACATTGTTCTCGGAGCACAGGAAGCCGCGATCGCGGCCTTTCAATCTGGCAAGTCCCATCTGCGGCGTAACAGTGAAGCGTCTCTCGACCAGGTGGCGAGGGACTACATCAACTCGCACGGCAAAGATCTGCACGGGCAAGCGCTGGGGCAATACTTCATTCACGGGCTGGGACATTACATCGGGTTGAACGTTCACGACGCTGGCGACTACAGCCTTCCGCTTGGCCCGGGAATGGCGTTCACGATCGAGCCCGGAATCTACATCCCGGAAGAAAACCTCGGCGTGCGCATCGAGGATGATTTCCTGGTCGATCAGGACGGCAAGCTGATCAAGCTGAGCGCAGCGCTGCCATCGAAGGTGGAGGACGTCGAAAAAGCGATGGCAGCGAAGTGAAACGGTATTGGCCAGTGCTCTAGTGACGCGTGGCTGATCTTAAGAGAGAATCAGAAGAATGGCGGCTGCCATGGCGAAACAGTACTTTTTCTTTAAGTTGATTCCTCCGCGCCCGACCTTTCTGCATGACATCACCGAGGCCGAGCAACGCCTGATGGACGAGCATTTCCGTTACTTCCAGGAACAATTTGCCGCGGGAAGGATTCTTGTTTACGGCCCGGTTATCGTGCCGCAGGGAGCCTTCGGTCTCGCCATTCTGGAAGTCGACAGTGCAGAGGACGCGCAGCGGTTTGGCGAGGGCGACCCGTCCGTAATGGCAGGGTTGAACCGGTTCGAATTCCATCCCATGCGAGTGCCAGACGCTCGTGCCAAACGCACCTAGAACGCTCCGGGCATGGCAATCCTCACGAAATATATTCCCGGATGTAATCGTCGCTGGTATGCGCGAGATGCTGGATGTCCCCGTCAAAGATGACTTTTCCATCCCGCAAAATCAGAAAGCTCATCGGTACATCGCAGAACTGCCCGTGAGGCAGCGCGCGCACCGTATTCGTCTCGAGGTCGAACTGGTGCGTAGCTAACGTGAACGCATCCTGCAGCCGATGCGTCACCAGCAGGGAACTGGTTTTGTAAACGTCGCGCTGCTTCATGATGAGATCGATGATGGTATTCGAAGTGACTGGATCGAGGCCGCCTGTAGGCGAGTCGTAGAACAACAGTTCCGGACGCGTGATGATGGCGCGGGCAATCGCCACACGGCGGCGCATGCCACCAGAGAGCTCGGAAGGGAATAGGTCGAGGGTGTGCTCCAGCTCCACAAAGCGGAGCACTTCACGCACGCGACGGTCGGTTTCCTCATCGTAAATGCCATGCTCTTCCATCAGGCGGTAGCCGACATTTTCGCGCACCGTAAGCGAGTCGAACAGGGCGCTCTCCTGAAAAACCATGCCCAGCCGGCCGCGCAGCGGAAACAGTTCCTCCTCGCGCATCTCGACAACATCATTGCCCAGCACGGAAACTTGCCCGGAGTCCGGTCGCAACAGCCCCAGGGCAAGCTTCAGGATGGTGCTCTTGCCGGAGCCCGCGACTCCGAACAACGCCTTGGTCTCTCCGAGCGGAAGGCTGAAGGAAACTCCACGCAGGACATGGTTCTCTTCAAATGACAGGTGGACGTTGTCGAAAACGATGGCCGGGCCGTTTTGCAGCTGCCGAGGCGCCATCGAATTTTCAGCGGGCGGAGTCGGCGCGGCCATAGAATTACTTGTAAGAAAGAATCGAGATCAACAACTTGGTGACAAAGAAATCGGTGACCAGTATCAGGACCGATGCGGCAACCACTGCCTGCGTCGTCGCCCGGCCCACACCCTGCGTGCCGCCACGCGCGGTAATGCCATAGAAGCAGCCGATCGTGGCGATGATGAAGCCAAACAGCACGGGCTTGATCAGTCCCATGAAGACGTCCTGAAACACCAGCGCCTGCCAGGCGCTGCTCCAATATTGGCGAGCGTCAAGGCCGAGAAACACTTTCGCGACCATGAGGCCGCCTGCCAGTCCGACCAGGTCAGAGAGTATTGTCAGAAAAAACAGCATGAAGACCGTCGCCGTGACCCGTGGCGTGACCAGCTTCTTCATGGGGTCGGTGCCCAGCGCCCGCATGGCATCAATCTGTTCGGTCACGATCATGGAACCGAGTTCGCTGGCCATCCCCGATGAATTGCGGCCGGCGACCATTAAGCTGGTTAACACCGGCCCCAGTTCGCGCACCATGGAGGTCGACACAAGTTGTCCGATCAGCGAGAGTGAGCCGAAACGCTGCAGCGTGTTGGAGGTTTGCAGCGCCAGGACGGCCCCAGTGAAAAAGCCGGTGAGAACGACGATGGGCAGTGATCCAACGCCAATCAGATCGGCTTGTTGCACCATGTCAGCGAAATAGCGGGGCTTGCGAAAAATATTCGCGATCGACTGCGCCGAGAGCAGCGTGTATTCCTGAACCGTCTGAACTTTCTGCTTGGCGAACTCGGTGGGAGAGATCAGTTCCATGCGATTCGGGAGCCGGTGCGCCTGCCGTGTGTGCAGGCGAAGGCTTGACCGAACTATAACAGGGGCCAGAGATCAGTTGCCAGTTCGCAGGCGGACACCGGGTTGTTCGGTTCGCTCGGGTTTGCTGACGGTCGATGGCTGACGACTCGGGCAGGACCGACGGCACAGGTTCGCATACGCCATCATTGACGTGGTATGAGCATCGGCCCTATTTTTATGTCGACTCTGTCAGGCAGTGCGAACTGTACATCTATGCCGTGTTCCAAGGGTGTGTCGACGCGCTTAAGGGAGAACCTGATTCTTATGTCGTCCACATCGTGACTGGGCTCGAATCTCCAGTTCGCTAAGTTCCGTCGCGCAAAGTTGTCTAATGCCGGACTCGACGCCGCCGCAGGCCTGACATCCTCGATTTGGCCAATCGTGACCTTACCACTTCGCTCGATCCGTCCTGTCAGGGTGACAGCTCCGGGTTCCGCGTCCGCTGGAAAGCCCATATGCTCAAATTGAAAGAGGCATCGGTTATTGATTTCAAGCTTGCAGGAGGGTTTCCCCACCGCAGGAAGATCAATGCGTGTGTTAAAAGGCGATGTAACTCCAAGACTTAGGCCGTCTGGGATAAGGAGTAAGTACTCCTCATGCGCTTCACTGTCGTTGTAGTACACAGCATGTCGCTTTGAGGCCCACAATAGTGCATGCTTCGGGTTGTCGGAACCGAGGATCTGATAGTTTACCGCGGCTTTGTGGGAGCTGAAAATGCCAGCCGTGACCACTGGTGCCCTATATTTTTGCCTCAAAACTCCAGCGAGACAAATTAGCCTGTTGGGAGCGAAATCCTCAGGCCGAATCGAAATGTCTAGCAGAATGCTGGGAGCCGTGTCTGCGCCGTGTATCTGCCCAATCCGGTAGTGAGGAGCCTTGCAGTCGGCAAACAGATTGAGGGACCCAAACAGGCACACTAGGAAAACTACGGTTCCACAGAAGCACCTATGTTGTTTCACTCGGGCTGCCTATCCCCGCCCCTTCTTCTTGATCTCGATATTCAGGCGGCGGATTTTCTGATTCAAGGTAGAAAGCGGAACGTGGAAGCGCTCGGCTGCTTCCGTCTGATTCCAGTTGCAGCGCTCGAGCATGTCGGTGATGATGCGTCCCTCAAAATCTTCGACGATTTCAAATAGTGAGGCGTCTGATGGCGGATCGTGCATGGACAGCGAAGAACTGCGGCCGAGCATGGAATCGGGCAGAAGCTCCATGCTGATTTCAGGCCCGGAGGACAGGACAACGGCGCGCTCGATCACATTTTCCAGTTCGCGCACATTGCCGGGCCAGGAGTACGCCATGAGCGGGCGCAAGGCCTCCGGCGTGATGCGCGGCGCCTGGCGGCCGTTTTCCTCCGCATAGCGCTTCAGAAAGAAATCCACCAGAAGCGGGACGTCTTCTTTCCGCTGCCGCAGCGGCGGCAACTCCACCGTAATGACGTTCAGGCGGTAGAAAAGATCCTCGCGGAAGCGACCTTCCCGCACCAGTTGGCGCAGATCCACGTTGGTGGCCGCGATGATCCGCACATCGACCTGCATCTCCTGAATTCCGCCCAGATGCATGAATCGCCGGTCCTGCAGCACGCGCAGAATTTTGGCCTGAGTTTCAAGGCCCATGGTAGCGATTTCGTCGAGAAAGAGCGTGCCCTTGTCGGCGACCTCAAAAAGTCCTTTTTTCGAAGCGATCGCGCTGGTGAAGGCGCCCTTCACGTGGCCAAAGAGCGTCGACTCCAGCAGATCGGTGGGCATGGAGCCGGTATTCACGGGAACGAAGGGCTTGTCGCGACGCGGAGAATTCAAGTGAATCGCTTTGGCAATGACTTCCTTGCCGGTTCCACTTTCGCCCTGCAGGAGCACTGTCGAACGGCTGCTCGCAACCTGGCCGACGAGGTCGAAAATTTTGAGCATGGCCTCGCTCTTGCCGACGATGTTTTCGAAGTTATAGCGCTGCTTGAGCGCGCGCTTCAGCTGAACATTTTCTTCCTCGGCGCGGCGCCAGCCCACCGCAGCCCGCACATCGGCCAGAAGTTTCTCGTTGTCCCACGGTTTCTGGATGAAGTTGGCTGCCCCTGCCTGCATGGCGCGAACCGCATTCTCCACCGTGCCGTACGCCGTAATCATGATCACCGGCATGCGCGAATCGTGGGAACGAATCTCGGTCAAAATTTCCATTCCGTCGCGACCGGGGAGCGTCAGGTCTAGCAGAACGAGATCAAAGGGATGCTCTCCCAGCAGTGCAACCCCTTCCTCGCCGCTGGCCGCGGTCTGCACTCCAAAGCCCTCCGTCTCGAGCAGCGTCTGCAGAGATTCGCGGATTTCGGCCTCATCGTCGATGATGAGCACGGACCCGGCCGTGGGCGACACTCCAGAGCCGGCATGGCGCGAGATGACGGCCGCTTCAGACATGGACGGCCTTTCTGCTCAGCGGAAAATCCAGAGCAAACGTCGTTCCAGCACCGGGCCGGCTTTCGACGCGAATCTTGCCCGAGTGTTCCTGAATAATGCCGTAGGTCACGGACAGGCCCAGACCGGTGCCCCGCGGTTGGCCTTCTTTTTGCGCCGTTTTGGTGGTGAAGAATGGATCGTAAATGCGCTGCACGTGCTCGGGCGCGATGCCCGAACCCGTGTCGGAGACGCGCACGCTCACCATGTCGCCATTGCTGGTGGCCACGCTGAGTTTTCCGCCGCCCGGCATGGCGTCCTTGGCGTTCAAGAAGAGATTCAAGAAAACCTGTTGCAATCTCCCGGCATTGCCCTGGATAGGAGGAATCGTCGGCAACAGATCGGAATGGATTTGGATCTTGGCAATTCTAAGCTGGTGTTCCAAGAGCGCCAGAGTGTCGGTGATGACCTTGTTGAGGTCGACGTCACTGAATTCGCTGCCGCTGGTACGCGAGAAGTTCAGCAGATTGTTGACGATCTCCGACGCGCGGAACGTTTGCCGCGTAATTTTCTCCAGCAGCCCCGACTTCTGAGGATCGCCCTGCAGCTGCTTGGCCAGCATCTGGGTGTAGGAAGAAATCACGGCGAGTGGAGTGTTGACTTCGTGTGCCACTCCCGCGGCCAGAAGGCCGATTGAGGAAAGCTTGTCGGCCTGGAACAGCTGGCCTTCGAGTTCCACCCGCTCCGTGATGTCGTCCATGATGATCAGGCGGCCGATCACCTCGAACTTACGCGTGACTAGCGGAGCAATCGCGACATTGACGGTGCGCGTTTCTCCGGCCGGCGTTTTCAGGCGGAACTTGTAGAGATTATTGATGCCGGGATTCTGCCGGGCGCGATAAAACTCCTCCACAAACTCCGGCGGGAAAACGCTGCGCACCGGCTGGGTCAGGGTCTGCCAGCGCGGCACGGCATACATCACTTCCATCTGTGCGTTCCAGCTCTCGATGCGGTCTTCCATGTCGAGCGCCATGATCCCGACATTGATCGATTCAACGATGTTCTCGTTGAAATCTTTCAGCCGCTCGTACTCCGCAACCTTCTGCTGCAACGACGCATAGAGCTGCCCATTCTGGATCGCGATGCCCAGGTTTCCGCCGAGAGTCTCGAGCAATTCGACGTCTTCACTGGTCAGAAAATCGCCCTTGCTGGTTTTTCCCAGCCCCAGCACTGCAATGGTTCTTTGCTGGGCGTGGCACGGGATGTAGTAGTTCAGGTCGAGACGGGCGATCGTGTCCTGCGAAGCCGCAGTTTCGCGCGGTACCTGATGCGTATTTTCGAAAAACAAGTGTCCGGCTTGTCCCGGGCGCGACACGGACAGGAAACTCAAATCGAGGCCGGCCATGGGACTCATGCCAACGGATTTCGACAGGACAAACTGCTCCGGGTCGCCACCAGAATTCAGGAAGATGGCAATACGATCCACGGCCAGCGTGTGCGACAGGCGGTCGATAACCGAGAAGAGAAGCGTGTTCAAATCAGTTTCTGAACTTAATTCGCGGCCGAATTCGATCAGCGTTCTGCGGTAGTCATAGCGAGTGCGGTAAAAGAACTGATCCACATGGTCCTGAATCCATTTACGGACCGGATCAAACAACAATGCAGTTACGACTACAGCCAGAATCAGGCCCAGCGGACCGGTCCCCGGCTTCTGCATATGCACCAGTTCGGCGACCCCGGCGACCAGCGCAAAATACATTCCAATGACAGCCGCGGCCGCGACCGTGTAGACCACGCCGCGCTTGAAGATCAGGTCCACGTCCATCAGGCGGTAGCGGAAGATCGCATAGCCGAAGGTCAGGGGCAACAAGCCCATCGACAGCACGGAGATCTTCACACCCGGCAGTCCCATCAGGTAGGGAATGACATAAAACACGGTGAACGGAACGATGGCCAGTACTGTGCCGCGCGTCACCCATTTCAGTTGCTGGCGCAGAATCGTCGTGGAGGCGCGCCGGTAGCTATCCCACAGGATGGCGGCCGCGATGATGAACAGGAGCGCGCCATAGGCCATTTCCTGCCGGTCCATATCCCAACGCAGCAGTCCGCTCGGATGAGCCAGCCGCAAAGCGAGAATATGCCTGACCAGCAGGATGGTGCCGGGCAGATAGGCCAGTGCCAGGAGCCAGGGGCGGCGGCGGACAAATTCCCGCTTCTCGGGGAAGGTCAGCACGAAATGCAAGAACAGGGCCGGCTGCAACACCCACGCGACGACATTGCTCCAGTAGATCTCCCAGTCAAACGGGTCCAGCTTACCGGTGTACTTGAAGGAGTAGGCGATAAACGAAACCAGGCAGAAGATGTAGAAGTGCGTCGAACCGGTCGCGGTCCAGCGCCGCAGAAGGACATACAGACCAATTCCCAGATAGATCAGCGCGATCGGCCGCAACCAGAATCTCGGATCATGCGGGGAATGATCATAGGGAACCAGGATGACCTGCGAGTCCAGCGGGACGGAGTGGCGAATCAGCGAGTAGGACGCCTTTGACCACACGCCAGAGTGGTAAAGCTGACGCTCCAGACCCGGCGTGCTATTGATTTCCTGTTCGTTAACGGAAACAAGCTGGTCGCCCTTCTTGATGCCAGCCTTCTCGCCCGGCCCATCGGATTCAACCCTCTCGGCTAGCAGATGGCCGTCGTGCTCCACCCACCACACGCCGTCGTCCGGAATGGAAGAAGTCCGCTCTTTTTCGAAATTGAAGCCGGCGAAGACGACGGCCGTCACGGTCAGCAGAAACAGGACAACCGCGACAAAACGGGCTTGACTCTCCCAATTCATGGGTTTCGGCGTTGGCCCCGAACCCCCCTGGGGCTGCACACGTGTAGGAACGAGACCCGGCCGATTATCTTTGAGCAACTTCGCTGCCATGTCTGCGCTTGGCTGTCGCAATTAAGTCCCGCAGATAAAACTACTTCCGAGATTATAGATGCAGTTTCAAACGTGAACTATGTCTTTTTGGATGTTTCTGTGGGATTTTGTAGCGATTTTCTCAAGGCAGTCTTGCACTTACAAAGAATTGCGTAAGAGCGAAATTAAGACATTTCGGGCATCCCGCTTCCTTGTAGGGCGATCCGGGAATCGAGAAGAGAATGCGGGGGCCAGAATGAGCCGGCAGAGCCCGACGGCGAGGTGTAGTCCCAGCTTGGGCTCTGTCGGCGTTGTCCCAGTTTGGATGAGACGGCTAGGACGGCCGAACCGCCGTCGCCCGGTTCGTTGGCAGGCTCACGCGAATAACATTCAACAACTCGTCATTGTCAGCTGGTTTTTGGAAAAATGCCGCCGCGCCCGCCTTCAGAGCACGTTCCTCAGCGGTCTGAGGATCGCGCGCACTCAGCACGATGACCGGAACGGCCGACAGTGCGTCGCTTTTTTGCAACCGCTCCAGCACGACGAAGCCGTCGCCCGCCGGCAGGCCCAGGTCGAGGACAATCAGATCGGGCCGCTCCCTCTGTGCCGCAGCGATGGCGGAATATCCGTCACCGGCGGTGACAATGTCGTAGTTCCTGGCCCGGAGGCGGAGCCGCAGGGCTCGCACCAAATCAGCGTCGTCGTCTACTACCAGAATCTTGTGCTTTTGCATAGTTGTTCTCCTTAGCGTGTAGTTGTTTGCTCCTTCGAATTTCCTCACTTCGCCTTCGCAGCACAGCCCTGTTCCTTCCCGAGAGTCTTCTTCACCATCTCGGTCACTCGGTTCGCAACGTGCTCGACCTGGGCTTGCAGGTTCGCTCCATCGGGCGCGCGCAAGAACTCCACCGGCTTGGTGATAATCGTCAGGGCGGCTTTGTTCTTGAGGTCGACGATCCGTTCCAGTTGCTCGCGGATGCGCGTGGTCATGATTCCGGAGCGCTCCATGTCCGTCGAAGCCACCACAAAGAAGGTCTCGACCGGGCCGCTCGATCCCATGGGCGGAAGCACCAGATCCTTATCGAGGTAAACGCAGCGTCGCAGCGTTTCGAGAGCCTCCTGCCAGGTTTCCTTCCAGTTGCCCAGAGGAGGATTCGAGAGTGGTTTCAGGTTCACCTGCACCAGCACGAACGACGGGCGCAGACTGCCTTGGTACGTGATCACCGGCGCCAGCAGTTTTGCCAGCGAATAAACAGGAAGGGAAAAAGTAAACGTGCTGCCGTGCCCGGGCTCGCTGGCGACAGTGATGTTGCCCTGGTGCAGCCGGATCAGCTCGCGGCAAATAAACAACCCCAGTCCTAGGCCGCTGCGATTGTTGTCCACGGAATCAGGGTCCTGATAGAGGCGTTCGAAAATGAGATTTCTTGCCTCCGCGCTGATGCCGCGTCCCGTGTCGCACACCGAGACATAAACCATGTCCGGATCGGTGTCCTGCATACAGGCGCGCACAGTCACTGCTCCATCGGCGGGAGTGAATTTGATGGCATTGTCGAGTAGATTGATCAGCACCTCGATGATGCGGTCGGGATCCGCATTCACCAGCGGAATTCGCTGGTCGAAGCCGATCTCGATCCCGATTTGCTTGGATTGTGCAGTCGGCGCCATCATGGCCACGGCTTGCTCAATCAGCTTGCCCAACGAGATGCATCTGGGCTCAACCCGCAGCTTGCCGCTGTCGGCACGCGTGGCTTCCAGCAGATCGCGGATCATCGCGTGCAGCTGGTTCACACTCTTCAGGACCGTCTTAAGGTGGTCCGCCTGATCGGGAGCGAGCGGCCCGGCAAGTCCGTCGAGAAGCAGCGTGACGTACTGATGGATGCAGGTCAGCGGCGTGCGCAGCTCGTGGGAAACGTGGGATAGAAACTGGTTCTTGAATTCGATCTGCTGCTTGCGCGCCATGTCGAGAGAGCGCAGCAACGACTGGCGTTCGACCGCATATCGCATTGCCTGCTCCAGCCGCCGGCTGGAGATCTCGCTCTTTACCAGGTAGTCCTGCACGCCCTGATGGACGGCTTTCATGGCCAGGCCTTCGTCATCCTGGCCGGAGAGCACGACCACAGGAACGTTCGGCGCTTTTTCCCGAACTTTGCGGAAAGTTTCGGCGCCGCGGCTGTCGGGAAGGTTCAAGTCCAACAGCACCAGCGAAGGAGGCTCGCGGTCCAAGGCATCGAGAGCGTCCGCGAGGCGGGCCACGCAGTCCACCTGCACCGGAGCCTTGCCGTCGACCAGGCGCATCCGGACCAAATCTGCATCACCAGGGTTGTCTTCTACGAGAAGTACGTGTTTGGGTTGCTGATCCATCATTGTCCTCCGCATGGCAGGCTGGCACAGCCGAACCAAAATTCTTCGATGGAGCGCACAGCCTGAAAAAATCCCTGCAAGTTCCCGGGTTTGCAGACGTAGCAGTTCGCGCCGAGTTCGTAGCTACCGGCGATATCGCGGGCGGATTGCGAAGTGCTGAAAACAACGACTGGAATCTCGCGCAGCTGCGGATCGGTTTTCATATCGGCCAGGACCGCTCGCCCGTCTCTCTTGGGCAGATTCAAATCCAGAATCATCAGCTCGGGATGACCCGCATTCTTAGCGCGATCCCGCAGATAAGCCACCGCCTGCTCACCGTCGGTGAAGCACATAAGCCGGCTCCGGAGCGGGCTCGTAGCAAGCGCCTCTTGCACCAGGGCAGAATCGGCCGGACTGTCATCCACCAGCAGGATTTCATGCGCTCGTGGCATAGACATGTGCACTCTCTTTCGGCTTTTTGCTTGCGATCTGCCCGGCCGGCAGAATGAACTTGAACGTTGCGCCCTGCCCTGGTTCCGACTCCACCCAAATTCTGCCGCCGTGCTGTTCGATAATTTTCTTGCATATGGATAAGCCGATTCCGTTGCCCGGGTATTCGGCGCGGGTGTGAAGGCGCTGGAAAATTTCGAACACGCGTTCGCGGTACTCGGCGGCAATCCCGATTCCGTTGTCGGCGACGGCAAAAACGCATTGTCTGCCGCGGCACTCCGCCGAAATCGAGATCCGGGGGGCATTCTCCCCGCGGAACTTGATGGCGTTACCGATCAGGTTCTGCAACAACTGCACCATCTGCGACCGCTCCGCGTGCACGGTGGGCAACTTCCCTCGAGTGAGCACCGCGTGGGATTCTTCGATCGATGCCTTGAGATTCTCGGCAGCTTCATCGAGCACGTCCCCCAGATCCAAGTTCTGCCGCTCCCGTCCATTTCGTCCAACCCGCGAGAAGGCCAGCAGGTCGTGAATCAGGGTCTGCATGCGAGTTGTGCCTTCTACCACGTAAGCGATGTACTTGTCGGCATTCTCATCGAGATGGCCGCGGTAGCGCTCCGCCAGCAGCTGCGTGTACGACGCCACCATCCGCAGCGGCTCCTGCAGGTCATGGGAGGACACGTAAGCAAACTGCTCAAGATCGCGGTTGGAGCGCGCCAGATCCTCGACCTTGCGGCTGAGCTCCTCCTCGGCCCGTTTGCGCTCAGTAATCTCTTCGGCGAAGATGACGATCCCACCGATTCCGCCGCCAGTCTCGTACCACGGCCGTACTTCCCACTTGATCCATTGCATGCTGCCATCGGCGCGTTCGAAGCGATCGTTTTCTGAGCGCAAAACTTCGCCTGCCAGACCCCGACGGTGTACTTCCTTCCATTGTTCGGACACCTCGGGAAAGACGTCGTAGTGGCAAAGGCCCTTCAAATCGCGGTCACCCAGTCCGTAATCGGCCTGCCAGCGGCGGCTGGCATGCAGGTAGCGCATGTCGCGATCAAACATTGCCAGGGCTGCGGGCGCATACTCGATGAAGAGTCGAAGCCGTTGCTCGCTTTCCAGTAGCGAGGCCTGGGTGCGCTTGCGTTCGCTGATGTCCAGGAAAGTCAGCACCGAGCCGACCGCGCTCGCCTCATCGAGGACCGGATGCGCCCAGCATTCCGCCGGAAAGCACGTTCCGTCTTTCCGCCAGAGAACGAGATCGTCCGAGTGAAAGGGATAACCACCCCGCACCGCCTGACCGATCGGGCAGTCCTTGCTGGTAAGGGGCGTGCCGTCGCGCTGAGACTGGTGCACGGCGGCATGAAGATTCTTACCCAATAACTCTGCCTGATCGTCGTAGCCCAGCAGGCGCAGGGCTGCGGGATTGCAGAACGTGCAGTTGCCTTGAAGATCGTCGCCAAGGATGGCCTCCGCGGTCGACTCCATCAGCGCTCGCACGCGGCGTTCGCTTGCGCGCAACGCCTCCTCCGCAGATTTACGCGCCGTTACATTGCTTGCCATCCCGAACCACTCGATAATCTCGCCACTGGCATCGAGCCGGGGAACAGCACGGGACAGCGTCCAACCGAGGCTGCCATCCGTTTGGCGCACGCGATGCTCCAGTTCGAAGACACTCTTGTTGCGAATTGCGTTCTGGATCGTCTGGGTAACCATCGCCTGGTCATCGGGATCAATGTAGACCGGCAACCAATCGCTGATGGGCGCGGTCGTGTCGGCGATAAATCCCCGGCCGTCCAGTTGCTGCATCTCGCACCAATCGGGACTCATTCGATAGACGACATCGGAACTCGCGTTCACCAGAGCCCGCAGGCGCTCCTCGCTCTGGCGCAGGGCTGCCTCGGCTTTCTTCCGATCGGCAATATCCACGCAGAATTCCACGCAGCTGTTGCCGCCGAGCGAGCTGCCGGCAAAGAGGAGCCACTGCCGCGTGCCGTCCTTGCAGAAATATTCCTTTTCGTAAGGACCGACGCGTCCACTCGCCGCTAATTTCCTGAACTCCGCGCGGCTCACCTCCAGGTGTTCCGGCGGAGTCAACTCCTGCCAGGTGAGTTCGCCCGCCTCCACGTCGCTGCGGCTGTAGCCCATCAGATTGAGAAACGTGTCGTTCGCGTCCACCAGGCGGCCCGTGGTCAGGTCCAAGAACAGCACGCCTACTGTTTGGACCTCCAACACTCTCTGCAACCGCGCATGGTTCTCGCGGAGAGCATCTTCGACCCGTTTGCGCTCAGAGATGTCCCGCACGATCGCGGTAAAGAGTTTTTGACCCCTTGCTTCCATTTGCGAGATGGAGATTTCCGCCGGGAATTCTGTGCCGTCGGCGCGCAGACCGAGCAAGCATCCCATCCCGCCGCTCATTTGGCGGCGAGTTTGGTTCGTTTCGCCGAAGTTGCGCACCCGTTGCGCGTGAGCCGCACGAAAACGCTCAGGGATGAGATGTTCAAGGCGTTTGCCAATCACATCCCGCGCTGACGTGCCAAACATTTTCTCGGCGGCGGGGTTGAACAACAGGATGTTCTGCTGCTCGTCGACGGAGATGATTGCGTCCATCGCCGACTCGATGATGCCGGCAAGCCTGTCCTCACTTTGTTTCAGCGCTTCTTTGGCGCCCTGCAGTTCGCCGGTGGTTCGAGCCAGTTGCCCCTCGGCTGACGACGCAAGCTCGCACCGTCCGCCGGGATGACTCTCTTCGGGCTGCCGGGCGTCAGGACTAAGCCCAGGCTTTGACGGATGTGGAATGGCCATGGCTGCAAACAGCAGGAATTGGTTGGGTCGAATGTCTCTACGCCGTGCAGGAATGAGATCGGCGGATGAGTGTGTAGCTTTAGGTTGAGAATACGCGAAGGTCGAGACGGACCCTGTCCAAGGGACCACGTACCAACGGGAGGTTTGTTAGACCTTGTTCATGAGCAAAAGCTCAACGACGCAAATCCGAAATTTGGTGTGTACATCAGCCCACTTTACGCTCGTGCTCGATAGGGGCTTCCGACGCGTCGTCGTCCCAGTCAAACGATAAGGCCCGCGCACTGGTCTCGATCGGCTCGAGTTCCGGGATGTCTTCGGCGACCGACGTCCCCAGTTCGGTGAACTTGCGCGCCGAAACCAGCACGCGACTCTCGAGCGATCCCACAGCCTTGTTGTAGGACTCCACGGCGCGATCCAGATTCGCTCCCACAGCGGTGATGTGGCCCGTCAGATTGCGCAAGCGATCGTGCAGTTCCTTGCCCAGCGCGCTGATCTCGTGGGCGTTTCGCGCCAGCTTCTCCTGGTTCCATCCGTAAGCCACGGCCTTCAGCAACGCGATCAAGGTCGTCGGTGAGGCCGGAATCACCTTGTTTAGTACGCCATGTTCGATGAGGCCCGTGTCCTGCTCCAGAGCTGCGCTGAAAAACGTTTCCCCGGGCAGAAACATGACCACGAATTCCGGTGTCGCCTCGAACTGCTCCCAGTATTTCTTGCCGCTCAACGTATCAATGTGGTCACGCACCTGACGGGCATGAGCAGCAAGGCAGGCGCGGCGGGCATCTTCGTCTGCGGTTTCGAACGCGTCGAGGAAGGCCTGCAGCGGCGTCTTGGCGTCGACGACAACCGTCTTTCCGCCCGGAAGATTAACCACCAGATCGGGGCGCAAGCGCCCGGCTTCGGTAGTGATGGTCTCCTGCTCGGCGAAGTCGCAGTAGGGAAGCATGCCGGCAATTTCCACCACGCGGCGAAGCTGAATTTCTCCCCAGCGCCCGCGCACGTTGGGAGTGCGCAGGGCACGCACCAAATTTCCGGTCTCGGACCGCAGGTCTTTCTGGGCCGAGAGCAGCGAATCCACCTGCTGGCGTAGCCCGCCGTAGGCATCAATTCGCGCCTTCTCGATCTCCTGAATCTGCGCGTCCATCTTGCTGAGCGAATCGCGCACGGGAGCAACCAGGTCGGCGACGGCTTTCTGGCGGGCCTCGAGATCGCCTTTGGCTTCGCTCTGGAACAACATCAGTTTTTCCCGAGCGAGCTGTAAGAAAGAGGAACTATTGCTCCTCAGCGCGTCGGCAGCTAGCGCCTTGAAAGCATTCTGCAAATCGGCCCCGGCGCGGGTGAGCAAATCGATCTTTTCGTCGCTAGCCTTTCGTTCCGAATCGAGGGCGGATTCGAGTCGGGCGCGGGCCGCCACCAGTTCCCGCTGCTCGGCCAAAAGCCGCGCCAGTTCTGCCTTTTGACTGGCTAATTCCTTTTCCAGCAACGACAAACGGGCCTGCGCTGTGGCCGCACGCGAACGCAGCGCCAGCCATGCAAGCAGGCTGCCAAACAACAGGCCAATGACCCCACTGATCCCTAGTTCCATAGACGCAGGTAACTACTTTCCACTTCTGCCGACTTCTAGCCTAGCACCAGCAGCAAGTTTGAACCGTTTTCGGCCGATAGATCGCCTGTATCTGATTCGATTCCTCCCCGTTGGGAAGGAACGGGTTTGAACAACGGGGTCTGAACAGCGAAGTTTCGATGCGTAGGCCAAACTGGATGCAGAGAGACCGAAGACTATGGTTCGCGGTCCTGCTGAGCGCGAGCATGATGAGCGTGCCCTCGTCGAGCCGCCTGTTAGCGTCGTCAGCTGAAGGTGGGGCTCCCGCCCAGACCGCGCAGAAAGCCACTCTCAAGCCCGCTGCCGCGACCACCGCCGACATTCCCTTCAACGATTACGAACCTCAAGTCGAGCAGCAGCTTCTGGCGCTGGCCAATCAGTCGCGCCGGGTGGCTGGAGTCCCGCTGCTCACGCTGGACGCTGGACTTTCTCAGGCCGCGCGTATCCACGCGCAGGCCATGCTCGAAGCCCGGCAACTTTCTCATCAGTTTGACGGCGAACCGACTCTCCCCCAACGCCTCGCCGCGGTCACCGAGCTGCAGCTGGATCAGGAGGGAGAAAATGTTGCGCTCGACTATGACGCCGAGCACGGACACGAACACCTGATGCTTTCACCCCCGCATCGCGCCAACCTGCTCAACTCGGCCTACAACGTGGTCGGGTTGGGCGTGGTTCGCAGTGGAGACCGGCTCTACATCGTGGAGGATTTCGGCCGTGCCCTGCCCAGCTATTCTTCAGACGAACTGAAAGATGTCGTGGCAGCCGCGGTCACTCAAGCGCGCGCGCACGCCCGCCTGCCCGAACTGTCACGCCAGAACTCGCCCGTCGCCGATGAGGCTGCTTGTTCTATGGCGCAGGCCGATAAGCTGGGAACACCTCCGGTTCGCAAACTGGCGGAACACTTTACCGTGATGACCTACAACACTCTGCATCCGGAAACGCTGCCAAATGGAGCGGGCCACGCGATTGCGAGCCACAACTTGCACAGCTTCTCCATCGGCGCCTGCTATTCCAGGACGGAAACGTATCCGACCGGCGTGTATTGGGTGGTGTTGACGCTGGACTGACACTGATCTGCCACTAACGCTGATCTGCCACAATCTTCTCAGGCCGCGTGATCCGCTCTTCACAAAACTTCGTAAGGATGTGTAAAATTTCTGGTTTTTCTCCGCCCCGATGAGACAAGATGAGACAATCTGAAGGCCGCGAGTTTGCTCCGCCTCTCCATTACGTAATCGTCGCGGCGGGCTTTACGCGGTAGGCGTTCTGCAGGGTGGGTTCCATGGTTGGAATTCGTATTACGCAACAACGAGAAATCTATTTCATCGCACTCTGGCTCTTGCTTTGTGCAATGACGTTGCTCTCTTTTCTCGCTACTGCAGAGGCACAACGCCATGGCGGTGCGCCGAGCTCGGGTGAAGGTGGCTTGTCCGCCTACAGCCGGCCCGATGGCGTTGACGACAAGGACACTCTGAAAGATTTCCACCACGCCATGGAGGTGCAGGCAACGGGCGCGCAGGTCGCCGAATTTCAGGCGCTTGTGAAAAGCGCCGATGCGGCGAGAGCCAGACTGCACGAGTATCAGCAAGGGAGCCAGGAAAAGGCGGGCCAGGCGGATCGAGATACAAGTCTCGATCAGGCCGTGGAGCGCCTCCGCAGCGAGACGAAGAAGTTCCTGGAAGGATTCTCCGACGAACAGAAATCGGGACTGAAGGAAACCACGAAGCGGCTCGAGAAAGCCGATTCCGATCTCGAACAAGAAGAAAAAAAAGTCGATCAGAAGGTGCAAGTCTCCGGCTCGTCCGGTGCCGAGGGCCGCGCGGCAGGATTGGAAAAAGCTCTGACCGATTTCTCCAATCAGCAACTTGCTCTCGGACGTGAGATGAGCATCATTCTCGCCAGTGGCCAGGACTCGACCTTTACGCTGCCAGCAGTCAAGAGCACGGCGCGTATTGGCAGTGGCGTCGTTAGACTCATTTCCGCCGGACAACTTTCCCAGACCGCGGTCGAGGGTCGCCAGCGAACCTTCAAACTCCAGCTGACCGCCGATTTGTCGGACCTGCAGCAGAACATCACTGAGCTACTCCGCGCTGAAGTGGATCGGTCCGACCGTTGCGGGGAACGAGTCACCGTTCAACAGGCAATGCTTTCGCCGGCATCCCCGGCGAGTGCTTTGTTCGTCCGCCTGCACTATGAACGCTGGATTTGCACCCGGCTGGGCGGACAAACCTCCACCAACGAGATCGCGGAAAGTGACGGTTCGGTGGAGCTGAAACTGACGCCAGCGTTGGGAAAATCCGGGCTAGAGATATCGTCGCAACTCGGTCGAATCGAAGGCAGCGCCATGATGGCGGACGCCTTGCGCCAGGGCGGCCTGGGCGATGATTTGCGCAACATAGCGACCCGCCTCCTCCTATCCTGCATCCAGACGGGAACCGACTTAAAGACCGCGCTGCCTTCGGCCATACAGGGCGGGGCGGTGGTCCAAAGCGCGAAGTTCGCCGATGGGGGCGCAGGCAGCCTGATCGTTTTGCTGGCAGGCCAGGCGCAAATCTCGGACGAGCAGGCCAACCTGCTTGCCAGCCAGTTGAACTGGGCGCTGTCAACGAAGAGCCCTGCGGCACACTAAGCCGGACCCCTTGGCCCGATCGCTTTTGGTCCCGAATTCCTTGTGCTAACCTTGCCCTGCCCTTCGTCGCAGGTTGCGCGCATGGAATCCACAGCGCCCTCACGATCCCCGGATACGGTCTTGCGAAACATCCGCATCGGCACTGCCGGCTGGTCTTACAAAGACTGGGAGGGAATTTTTTATCCACTGGGAATGCAACGCCGCAAAATTCATCCCCTCGAATATCTGGCGCGTTTTTTTGACACCACCGAAATCAACACTTCTTTCTACGGACCGCTGAAGCCTGAATTGGCCAAGCTCTGGTGCCGCAAAGTTTCTGCCGTGAATCCCAATTTTCTGTTCACCGCGAAACTCCACCGCGCCTTCACGCACTCGCCCATCGCGGTGATGGAGCCGACTTCCGCGGCGACGATTCGCCCTACAGATGAAGATGAAGTCCGGACGCGCGAGGGTCTCGATGCGCTGGCCGGCGAGGGACAGCTGGGCGCTCTGCTGATCCAGTTTCCCGTGTCGTTCAAAAATACGTCTCTGAACCGCGAATATCTCGACCGCCTGCTGCGGCAATTCATCGAATATCCACGCGTGGTTGAGGTGCGTCACTCCAGCTGGAACGACGCTGCAACCCTGTCAGCGTTTACGGAGGAGAATGTCGGCTTCTGCAACATCGACCAGCCTCTGCTCGGACGATCCCTCGCGCCGACGGAGCACGTAACGGCGCCCATCGGATACGTGCGCCTGCACGGGCGCAATTACGCAGAGTGGTTCGACTCCGACAACCGCAACGACCGCTACAACTATCTCTACAAGCAGAAGGAACTCGAAGACTGGAAAGGCCGAATTCAGAGCGTTGCCGACAAAGCGCAGACGACTTACGTCATCACCAACAACCACTTCGAGAGTAAGGCCGGCGTGAACGCTCTCGAACTCAAAGCGATGATCACCGGTCGAAAGGTTATCGCTCCACCGACGCTGCTGGAGAGATATCCCGAGCTGAGGAAATTCGCCGATCCTGATGACGAATCCGGCGACTCCACCACCCTGCCGCTTCTGGCGTGAAGCGAGAAGCCAGCACCCTTCTCATAGCCCGGCCGCAAGCCTCCGAATCTTCCTGGTATCGGCCCGCGCCGAGTCGATCGCCGCCCATGCTAGAATCATCGGTTTCCGGGACGCGTTACGAACCTCTTGCGCTCCAACTGACTCCGCTCCCATGCCTGAGTTTCTTGCCGACATAGAACTCGAAACTGCGCCCAAGGCTAAAACACTGGCTGAACGCGAGATGCGCACCGACGTCCTCGTCATCGGCGCCGGACCGACGGGACTGGCCTGCGCCATCGAGGCGCAGAAGATCGGACTCAAGGTCATCGTGCTCGAGAAGGGATGCCTGGTGAATTCGCTGTTCCACTATCCCGCGAACATGGTGTTCTTCACCACACCGGAATTGCTCGAGATCGGCGATATCCCGTTCACCACCGCCCAGCAGAAGCCCACGCGCGAAGAGGCGCTCGAATACTACCGCAAGGTGGCCGAGCACTATGCTCTCGACGTGCGCCAGTACGAGTGGGTCAAAACCGTCATGGGTGAAGATGGGGACTTCAGCATCACCGCAACCGACCGCGCCGGGCGTCCGCACGATTACCGCACAAAGAAGGTGATCGCCTCCACCGGGTATTACGATCTGGCGAATAAACTCGGCATTCCCGGCGAGGAGCTGCCAAAGGTCTCGCACTATTACGGCGAGCCGCATCCCTACTACGACACTGACGTGCTGGTAATCGGCGGCAAGAACTCGGCCGCCATCGCCGCGCTTGACCTGTGGCGCCACGGAGCGCATGTGACCCTGGTGCATCGCGAGGCGCAACTGCACCACCATGTGAAGTATTGGATCAAACCTGATCTCGAAAACCGCATCAAGAGCGGAGAAATCGAAGCGCACTTCAACAGCTGGGTGCAGGAAATCGGAGTGGATCATGTCGTAATCAACACTCCGCGCGGCCCGGTGCGCTTAAAAAACGACTTTGTGCTCGCGCTTATCGGCTACCATCCGGATTATGATTTTCTGCGCAGTATGGGAATCGAATTATCGCTGCAGCAGAACCGGCCGGTCTGCGACCCGGTATCGCTCGAGAGCAATGTGAAGGGAATCTATGTCGCGGGGGTAATCGTCGCCGGCTCACGCACGAACGAAATTTTCATCGAGAACGGGCGTTTCCACGGCAAGCAGATCGCCGCTGATCTGAAGTTGAAGCTGAGGCCGTAGTGGCATTGGCCGCGACTTGCCACCAAAAGCCTTCCTCCCTGATTTTTGCTCGCCATCTCCTCTTCCGTTTACTCTGAACACTGCTTACTCTGAACACTGCTTACTCTGAACACTGCGATGGAGCCCGAACCGGAGCACGGCGCGTTATCCATTTCGCTCGCCTCTTACCTGCGGCTGCTGCGGCGCAACAGCAATCTTCGCCGGCTGTGGATGGCGCAGATTGTCAGCGAAATCGGCGACTGGTTCTACACGCTCTCCATCTACACGCTCTTATTGCAGCTGACGGGCCGCGCCGAGTCGGTAGCTCTGGCGCTGGCACTGCAGGTTCTGCCCCAGACTCTGGCCGGGCCCGCCGCGGGCGTCGTCAACGACCGCCTCCGCCGCAAGCACGTGATGATCGCCGCCGACCTGGTTCGCTGCGTGATCGTACTGTCGATGCTGCTGGTCCGCTCGCGCTCCATGGTCTGGTTGGTCTACCCGCTTCTACTGGCGGAAACCAGCATGACCGCGTTCTTCGAGCCCGCCCGCAACGCCGTGCTGCCCAACATCGCCAGCGAAAGTGAGGTTCTCATCGCAAACACTCTTGCTTCGACGACCTGGTCGGTGAATCTCATGATTGGCGCGTCGGTGGGGGGCCTGGTGGCGGCTTTTGTCGGCCGCGACGCCGTCTTCATTCTCAATGCCCTGTCGTTTTTGGCCTCAGCAGTGCTGATCCGCGGCATGCGCTTCGACGAGCCGCACGCGAAATCTGCACCACCGCTGCGCACCCGCGATCTGGTCGACTTCTCGCCCGTGATCGAAGGCATTCGGTACATCCGCAGCCATCCGACGTTGCTGCCTACGGTATTCGCCAAGGCCGGAGAACTGATGGTCGGACCGAGTTGGGTGATTTTCACTGTGATGGGAGCAAACGAGTTTGCCTTTCACCGCGCCGGCATCGATCCTGCCGGCGGCGCCATGCTCGGCATGAGCATCCTGCTCGGCGGCCGCGGTCTGGGAGCGCTGGTGGGCCCGCTGATCGCGGCACGCTGGGCCGGCAGTCACGACCATCGTCTGCGTCTGGGCATCCTGCTCGGTTATCTCATCATCGCCACCGGATACAGCATTCTCGGCGTCAGCCGGACGGTATGGATGGCGGCTGCCTGTGCCATGCTGGCGCACGCTGGAGGTTCAACAGTTTGGGTGTTCTCGACCACATTGCTGCAGCTGAACACAGAAGATAGGTTCAGAGGAAGGGTTTTTGCCGCCGATCTTGGACTCGGCTGCCTGTCATTCGCGGTCACCGCCTACGCAGCAGGATTCTTGCTCGACGCTGGATTCTCCGCCCGCAGTGTTGCTGTCACTACCGGCTTGGCGATGCTCATCCCAGCCGCCCTGCTGGCCTCCTTGCTGTGGTCGAGTCGAACCCGCGAACGCCTGCCGGATGCTGGCTGAACCTGCTTGCCTCACACCAGCCGGTCAATCTTTGCCGCCATGATGAAATCGCTCTCGGTCAGGCCGTCGATCTTGTGGGTCCACAGCGTAATGGCCGCTTTGCCCCATGCCAGCAAAATATCCGGATGATGGCCTTGCTCCTCGGCCAGCGCCCCCACGCGGTTCACAAAATCCAGTGCCTGCTTGAAGTCTTGGAACTTGAACTCACGCTGAAGATGATGCGCGTTTACGACCGTCCAGTGGGGGACAGCGCGCCGCAGTTTTTCGAGTTCCGCACCTTTCAGCGGAGGAACGCCGCCGCGGCACGGCACGCATTTTTTGTCGGCAAGTTGTTCGGTCATGGAGTTAGCCCATCGGAAACTGGATTCGCCAGGCTCGTGGCCCCAGGCCGCTTGAAGTAGCGCTTGAGCCAGATGAGATAGCCGAAGAATATCACCAGCGAAAGCAGACTCCACCACAGAATTACGTGTCCGCGAAACATCGGGTTCTCGTTGAGAATCTTCATTTGCTGATCCGACATCCCCATCTTCGAATAGGCAAACATCAGGTCGGCTTTCGCATACGTGAGTCCCATGGAGACCAACCGGATCGGTACGGTGAGGACCGCGATCCACCAGCCGGCGACCTGTATCCGGAATATGGCGAACGCGAGGTAAAGATCAACGAATCCGACGACGAGAAAGCATGCTGCCGCGGCAATTCCACCAAGATATTGCCCGAAGAACGGGAATATCGGCGTGCTGATGGCCATCACCAGCGTGGAGATCGAGCTAACGAACAACACCACGCTGGCCCCCAGCACCGGCAGCGGAGCGCGATCAGTCCAGCGCTCGACCGGGTCGCGCTGACGGCAGGTCTGCTCCACGTCCTTGCGGCTGTAGAACAGCAAAAAGCCGATCGGAACGGCGATCAGAAAGAAAGCCACGAAAACAATAATCACAGTTAGGATGACGGCCATAATGCCCGTGGAAACGTCCGGCGCCGGTGCTGCTGTTGTCGCTGCCTGTCGCGCCTGTGCCAGAAATCCGCGCACTGAGACAGGCAGCACCGCAGTCAGAAGAATTGTCATGAGCGCACCTGTAACCAGCCAGTACCAGGAAATGACCAAAGTCAGCGCGCGCGCCCAGCGCTTGATTGAAATCGATCCCAGGCCGAGCACCAGAAGCGTGGCCGAGGCGAAGGCGTAGGTAGCGATCGAAGATATGTATTGCACGGGGCGCAGATGCCCCGCCGGGCTGACGCGAGATAGAACCGCGCTCAATCCGATGAGCGGCACCATGAGTGCAGCCAGCAATCCCAGAATGACCTGAACGATCCCAAAGATCATCAGCCCCGTGCTGCGATCGCGGTAGGCAGGAGTTTCTGGAGCCTGCTGTGTCGCCAGCACGGTGGCAGGTACAGGTGAAATTGCGGGGACCGGCGCAGGATCCGGGGGTAACTCGGTTTCCACGGAAACCTCCCGAGAACGATGCGCTATCTTAACAGGCCACCGCCGCCATCGGGCAAGACGGCGCGAGGCAAACCAATTACGGTACTGCTACAGTTTGCGTGAACGCGCCCACGCGAATACTGCTGCCCAAATGGCAATGAAGAATACCACTCCCCAAGTACCGAAATGTTTACCTGCCGAGACTGCATAAGCCACAGAGATACCGATAGTGATAGCCGGCAGCGCGATTTGCTTCTTCATGCCGTTTTGTCAAACGGTAACAGCACCCCAATTACTTCTTGCTTGCCTTTTTCGCCGCCGCAGCTTTCAAGCCGAAGATCTGCAACTGCTTGTTGCTGGCCACAAACACTTCACCGTTGGCGACGACTGGAATCAGATTCGAATTTCCGTTGACGTTCTGCCAGTTTCCGGCCTCCGCCTTGAACAGTGTCGCCATCGTTGCCGGGGAACCGCTGACCGACTCGGGATTGAACGCAAAAAGGCCAATCGGCGACGTATTGGACGATTGGGGAGGATGCGACAGCACCCAGATGATGGGATTCGCCGTGCCGTTCGAAGAAATAGTCGTGAAGAATCCCGGATTCTGCCCGCCGGAAATGTACGGCGAGATCGCGATGTTCGTAAGGATCGGCGACTTCGAAGTGTTTAATTTCCAGATTTTCACATGGTGGCCGCCGCTGGAAACGACGCGGGCAATTCCGTCCGTTGGATCAACGAAATAAGATTGTCCGCACCAGCAGCCACCGACCTGGTAAGAACCGAGCACATTGTTCTTCGTCGTGGAGTATCCGCCGAGGTTGTCTTCATTCATGAAGTACATGACGCCAAACTTTCCCGCCGCGACGGCAAGATGTGGAGTCGAGCCGGGCTGGTCGGGAAGAACGAGCACACCGCCCGAGCCGAAATCGGTGTCGCCCTCATCGAGGCTACTCTGGTTGCTCGGCGTGAACAGGTCGAGCACCGTCGTGAGGTTGGAAGAAATTTTGACCACGCTCTCCTGAATGTTGGTCACTCCATCGTAGGTTGTGCCCGAGGGATCCGAGTTTCCAGTCACGAACAGAATGTTGCCGGAGTCATCGGTGGCGGGAGCGTAGCCCGACATCCAGATCGAAGAGAGGAAAAACGTGTCGGGAGACGTCGCCTGAATGTCGTTGAGCTGATTGGCGAGAAGCGGGGTCAGCGTATTCGTGGCCCAGCCTAGCAGCCAGCCGCGCGACAGGTTCGCCGAAAAATCGCAAAAGCTGCCAAAGCCGGCATAAACATTGCCATTCGCCAGCAACAGACCCGGACGCTGGCGCTGATAGGTGGCGTTAAAAGTGAACGTGGTGCCGTCGGTCAGAGTATGCGATGCAGTGACCACAACCGGCGTCACCTTGTCGGTCAGGCTGCCCAGATCCAGCGCGTGAATGCGATAGGTTGGGCCGCTTGCGTCATTGGTGTAGACCATGACGTAGAGTGTGTTGCTCGTGAGGTCAATCACCGGCGTGGAATTGATGCCCACATTTGGCCCGTTATTGTTGCAGCCTAACGGTTGCGGAACCGGAGTGCCAAAGTTGGGCTTGAGCAGCACTTCTCCACTCTCGGCGTCAATGGCGAACACGGTGTTGCCTTCGCTCGCAACGTAAACCACGTCGTGCGTCCCCTGATGCGATCCGGCCGTGATGTTCACGCCCGGAACCAGGAGCGGTTGCGCATCCACCTGGTCGTCGAGCGTCACTTTGTGCAGCAGGCCAAACGACGCACTGTTCACGTTGGCCGGCGTGAGTGTCGTCTCTTGCTGATTCCAGCCCGTTCGGTAGTTGTCGTAGTGATACGTGGTCACAGCCACCTGACCAACGGCCAAAACCGGAAAGAGAAATGCCAGGAAACCAGACACAACGGACATGCCGATCAAACGATAGCATCGTGGGCATGACATAAAATTGATCCTTCGTGACGGTGGTCGCTGCTGGTTATCGTTACTCGCATCGCAGGGGATACGATGCCGAAAGCGTAGCGCAGTTTACTTCATCGCAGACGGCTTGTAAAGCTGCTTTGCCGCCCGAAACCTCCACGAACCTCATACAGACCGAATCAGCCCGTATAATCACGTATTGCTGCGCGCGTCTCTTCCTTGAAGTAAGGCGCTTGAGGTAAGGCGAGCCCAAAGGCTCAAGCCTTGGGACCTATATATGAGTTCCGAGCGTCTGGTGAACGGCGTAGAAAACTGAAAGATCGAGGGACACGTAGCGTGGTCGTTCTGGTCATCGGCGGTGCAGGATACATCGGCTGTCACGCTGCGCGGGCGCTGAAGCGCGCAGGCCACGAAGTGATCGTGTTCGACAATCTCAGCACCGGCCACGAACTTCTGGCAACCGGCTTCGAGCTGGTTCAGGGCGATGTGCTGGATGGACTGGCACTGGCTCGCGTTCTGCCACGCGCGAACGCCATCATGCATTTTGCCGCTCATGCCTATGTCGGCGAGTCGGTAACCAACCCGCGAAAGTATTTCCGGAATAATGTCGAAGGAGGGCTCTCTTTACTGAACGCCGCCTTGGATGCCAAAGTCAACAAAATCATTTTCTCTTCGACCTGTGCCGTATATGGCGAACCGGCAAAAATTCCGATCGAAGAAAACATTCCCCGGCAGCCCGTGAACCCCTACGGCGTCTCGAAACTTTTTTTCGAAAACGCGCTCGAAGCCTATGACCGGGCTTATGGTTTCCGGTTTGCCAGTCTGCGCTATTTCAACGCCGCCGGGGCGGACGAAAGCGGCGAGATTGGGGAATGGCACGATCCGGAAACGCACTTGATTCCCCTGGCGCTGCTCGCGGCCGAAGGCACAGGTCCCGAGTTGCAGGTGTTTGGATCGGACTATCCGACGCCGGATGGCACTTGCATTCGCGACTACATTCACGTCAATGATCTGGCCAGCGCGCATGTCAAAGCTCTGGAGCACCTGGCTGCGGGCAAAGAGAGTTTTGCCGCGAACGTCGGAACCGGGCGAGGCTATTCCGTGCAGGAAGTGATTTCTGCGGTCGAGGAAGTCACAGGAAAGCGCGTGCCACGGAAAGTCGGCCCGCGGCGCGCTGGCGATCCTCCGTCGCTCGTCGCCAATCCGGCGAAGGCGCAGGCGCTGTTGCATTGGAAAGCAACGCGCGGGTTGCGCGACGTGGTCGCTACGGCGTGGAACTGGATGCAGCGCTCCCGGGAAGTATCGCTGCGGTGAAAGACGATTTACCACAGAGGCACAGAGACAGGAGAGATTAGGCAAGAATTTTCTCTGTGACTCCATGTCTCCGAGATGAGATTTGAATTGCGACAGAGTGTGTGGAAGGGAAGATATGGCTAACGATCTGGTAGGAAAGAAAGTTGCGTTCCTGGGCGCCGGCAAGATGGGCGGCATCATCCTCCAGGCTTTGCTGAAAAACGGACTTCTGACGGCAAAGTCAACCTGCGCCACCGTGGCGCACGAGGACCGCGCCAGGGAGCTTGCCGCTAAGCTCAAAGTTAAGGTCGGAACCAATAATGCCGAGGCCGTGAAAGGCGCCGACATCATCGTCATCGGAGTGAAACCACAGGTCGTCGAGGATGTCGTGCGCGGGATCAGCAGCCACATCAATCCGAGGCAGGTGATCGTTTCCGTCGCGGCGTCAGTGCCCACCGCAATGATTGAACGAGACCTGCCGCCGAACGTTCCCGTGATCCGCGCCATGCCCAATACGCCGTGCCTCATGGGCGCCGGCATGACCGCGATCTGCAAGGGCAAGCACGCGAGCGCCGACGATGTGAAGATGACTTGCCATTTGTTCGACGTGGTCGGGCGCACGGTCGTCGTGGACGAGAAACATATGGACGCCGTGACTGCGCTTTCAGCCAGCGGCCCGGCTTACATTTACATCATTCTCGAATCGCTGGCAGAAGCGGGAGTGAAAGTCGGCCTGCCCCGCGACATCGCGACTCTGTTGGCGGCGCAAACCGCATTGGGAGCGGCGAAGGTAGTGCTCGAAACCGGCGACCACCCCGCGTTGCTCAAAGATGCGGTTACCACTCCCGCCGGCTGCACCATCGACGCGATCATGGAACTTGAGGAAGGCAAGCTACGCGTCACCCTGATCAAGGCGGTCGTGAAAGCGGCGCAGCGCGCCAAGGAGCTGGCCTTCGGATAGTCGGGTGTTTCGGATTATCGGTAGTGGTGCAGTTTGGTTGTCATTCCGAACAAGCGTTCTTTGCGCCGGGAGGAATCTGGGCGAGCCGCGCGAAACGGGGTCCCCAGCACGCCCGGGTTTGACGTGATGGGGTGGGCGACGCGTCGCGCAGCTTTTATTAGGAAAAGCTGCGACGCACTAATCGCGCGTTGGCTCGCTTCCTTATCAAGCTGCGCCACTACCGGCTTATTTCGGGGATTGACAAAATACCTCTCAACTCGCTCAAGGCAGTTTTAGGCGCCTGCACCTGACTCGTCCCTGAATCTGGCATTATGAAGCTGCTGATCGTCGTTCATCACCGCTTTGAGTTGTGGAACGTGCCGGCATGGTTCGGTTCGCGGCTGGCGGAGGAATTTCCGCAACTCCAGGTCGTACAGCGCAACAGCTATCACGGCGTAGAGGAGCACCTGCGCGATGCAGAAATCCTGTTCACGATTTCCCTGCGGCCCGAACAGTTTGCGGTTACGCGCAACCTGCGCTGGATTCACGCCCCCACGGCCGCGGTTCATCAACTGCTCTTTCCGGAACTGGTCAGAAGCGATGTGGTGGTCACTAACTCGGTCGAAGTGCACGGCCCCGTAGTGGCCGAGCACGTAATCGCGCTGATCTTCGCGTTGGCCAAGAAGATTCCGCAAGCCGTGCTGCTGCAGCATGATCGCGTCTGGGGACAGGAAGCGATCTGGAACGACGGCCCCCGCCCTCGCGAAATCGCCGGCGCAACTTTAGGGCTGATCGGTGTCGGCAGCATCGGCCGCCGCGTCGCGCAGATGGCATCGGCTCTCGGAATGCGCGTGATCGCCGTGCGCGAACACGTCGAGAAGGGAACACCGGAGGGAGTGAAAGCCGTGTTCCCTCCGTCGGCCCTCGATGACTTGCTCCAGCAATCCGATTACGTGGTGATGGCGGCGCCACTGGTGGATGCGACGACAGGGTTGATCAATGCAACACGTCTCGCACTGATGAAGCGGGACGCCTTTCTGATTAATGTGGGCCGCGGTCCGCAGGTGGATGACGCTGCTCTGGCCGAGGCTTTGCGCGCCCGGCAAATCGCCGGCGCTGCCCTCGACGTGTTTGCACGCGAACCTCTGCCCCAGGACTCACCTCTGTGGCAAGTCGAGAATCTCCTGATTACGCCGCATACCGCCGGGCTCACTGAAAAGCTCTGGCATCGGCATTACGAACTGTTCTCCGACAATTTACGCCGTTATCTCTGCGGACAGCCGCTGCGCTTCCAGGTGCACAAGCAGATGGGATATTGAATCACGACGTTCGTGCTACAGTTTTGTCGTAGCCGCGTTTTTGCGAGACGTTCTTGCACCAGCTCGCGATGAACCCCATGGAACCGCGCCTCATTCTTATTCATCTGTTGCTGAAGCTGGGCGTGGCGGCGGCCATTTCGAGCACTTTGGTCCGTTCGCTGGAGTTCAAGTCTCTGCTGTTTCGCGAAGAACGCACCTTGCGCCAGAAAATCTATCTTGTTCTTTGGCTCGGCTTTCCCACCATGGTCGGAGTTTGGATTCGCCTGGCCCAGAAAAGTTTTCTCGCCGGCGACCTCAGCTTTGAGACCACGCTTCTTCTCGGCGTGATTGGCGGGCGCTGGGCCGGATCTCTGGGCGGCATCCTCATGGCCTGCCCCGCCCTATGGCACGGCGAGTGGGCCGCCCTTCCTTTCCTCGTTCTCTGCGGGTTTACATCTGGCCAGTTGCGCGTCATGGCGCACGATAAAGAAGACATCTGGTCCTTCTCTCCGTTCATCGATCTCAGCATTTACCGCCTGATCCGCCGCAACCTGCCCCGGCCGCGGCTGTTCGACTGGCAGATCATGTTCTTCACTACGGTCGTGGGCCTGCGCTTCGTCGAGACCGAACTAGCGCGCTATTTCCCGCGGTCCATTTTTGCGCTCGAGAGTCCGACCAACTACTGGGTGGAAGGTGCCATTTATGCCGCGTCGGTCATCGCCATCGGGATTGAGCTCAAAATTTTCAACAGCGTCCGCATCCAGATCAAGCTCGAAGAGCAGGAGCGGCTCCTGCTGCACGCCCGCATGGAAGCCCTGCAAAATCAGGTGAACCCGCACTTTCTCTTCAATACGTTGAATTCGATCTCGTCGCTCGTCCGCTTCGATCCCGATCTGGCGCGCGACATGATTTCGAAGCTGGCCACCATCCTGCGGCGCCTGCTCAGCACCAGCGACGCCTTCGCGCCCTTGCGCGAGGAATTCGAATTCATCGACAACTATCTCGATATCGAAGTCGTGCGCTTCGGGCGCGACAAGCTGCGCGTGGTCAAGGAACTCGATCCCGCCTCGCTCGACATCGTTGTTCCCAGCATGTTGCTGCAGCCCTTGGTGGAGAATTCCATCAAGCACGGACTCGCGCCGAAGGTGGAAGGCGGCAGCATTTACCTGCGCAGCCGCGTCTCCGACTCCCGCCTGATCATCGAAGTCGAGGACGACGGCGTGGGCATGGGCGGGGCTCACCTCACCGAAAGCAGCAACTGGCCGGGAATGGGCATCGGCATGGCCAATATCTCCGAGCGCCTGCAGGTTCTCTATGGCGACACGGCCCGCATGACCATTGACAGCCACGAGGGGAAGGGAACTCTTATCCGCATCCGCCTGCCGCTCGTCGAAGCCTCCAGCTCGGTGCCCGAAGGTTTCTACGCCGAGCGTTCCAGCACGCGCCGGTAGAAGTCCTCATACTGCTTTACGATCTTGGTCGAGCAGAATCGCTCCATTGCGACCGCGCGCGCCTGCCTGCCCATCTCCCGCAGGCGCTGCTCGTTGTTCAGCAACTCGATGGCATACCGCGCCATCGTTTCCACGTCGCCGACGTCGGCCAGATAGCCGGTTTTTCCGTGGTCAATGACTTCTGGCACGCCTCCGGCGCGCGTCGCGATAGGAACCACTTCGCACGCCATCGCCTCCAGTGCGGCCAGGCCGAACGACTCCAGTTCGCTGGGCATCAGCATGATGTCGGCAATCGCGACCTTGTCCTGAATCTGGTCCTGCTTGCCCAGAAAAAGTACATCGCCGTGAATACCTTTTTGTACGGCCAGCCACTCCGCAACCGAACGGTCGGGGCCGTCGCCGATGAGCAGCAGCCGCGATGGCATCTGTTTGTGCACTCGGTCGAAAATCTCAATCACGTCGGTTAGGCGTTTCACCGGCCGGAAATTCGAAAGATGCACCAGCAACTTCTCCTTGTTGGGCGCGTATTCGGGGCGCATTTTCGCGATTTCCTCGGGATCGCGGTGATACACATCGCAGTTCACCGAGTTGTAGATCACCTCGATGCGGTTCTTCACATCAAACACGCGCAGCGTGCGATCGCGAAGATAGTTGGAAATCGCAGTGACCCCGTCGGACTGCTCGATCGAATAGCGGGTAATAGGCAGGTACGACCGATCCAGTCCGACAAGAGTGATATCAGTCCCGTGCAGCGTCGTAACGAAGGGCAGCCGGCGTCCACGCGGGCCGGAACCCAACATCTGCCGCGCCAGCAGCGCACTCACGGAGTGGGGGATGGCGTAGTGAACGTGCAGTAGGTCGAGATCATACAACTGCGCCACTTCCGCCATGCGCGTCGCCAGAGCCAGGTCGTACGGAGGATAGTCGAACAGCGGATATCGCGAGACTTCGACCTCGTGATAATGAATATTCGGCTCCGCGCCCCGAAGCCGAATCGGCTGCGCGTAGGAAATGAAATGAATCTCGTGCCCGCGCTGGGCCAGTTCCAGCCCGAGCTCGGTGGCCACCACGCCGCTGCCGCCGTAAGTGGGATAACACGTGATCCCGATTTTCATGCGCCCGGGGTCGCCTTTCTGTACTCGTGAGATTCGATGGCTGGAATGCGCAGCGGTTGCAGATTTTACACGAGCGGTCGCCCATCGGGCACGCGACTGACACTTTCGGGTCGTTTGTTATTCGCTGCTCTCGGTTTTCTTGGCGGCGAGGGACATGCCGGGGTCGATTTTGTCCAGATGCGCCTGGAAGCGCTTCTTGGATTCTTCCGGCAGGCCGATGAACTCGATTCCCATGCCGACCCCCGGGTCGCGAGTACGAACTATGGCGGTGGGAGAGAGCCGTTCCTGGTCCATCCAGAAATCCGCGCGCAGAGTGGTCCCGACTTCTAGCGGCATGACCGTCTCGACGTAACAGCCGTTGCCGCTGATGTCGGTTGCGTTCACCCGCAGAGGTGTATTCACGCGCTCGTCGCGCAGCTCCAAAGGAAAGGAAATGCGGTGGCGAGCGAACTTTCTGCGGTTATCCTGCCGCTGCATGGTCCGCTCGTCGGGCATCATGTCCGTGGGCAAAACCGTCGTCCACGGACAGTCCTGATCAGCCACCAGCTGAACGCCAGCCTGAATTTTCTTCAGCGCTCCGGCATCCACCACCCAAATTACTTTGCAGCGAGCTTTTTTCCCTTCGTATTGCACGCCGATCACGTCGCCAACCTTGAGCTCGTGCTCGATGCCGTAGAGGCAAGCCCCTGTCGCGCTGACATTTTGCGCCATCGCATTCTGGAAAAACGTCTGGCCATTCGCAGCCATACCCCAGACCTTGACCTTCAAGTCCAGAGTCGCGCGCGGCGCTGACCCTTGGGCTGCCATGACGATAGCCTCCAGCCTACAGCTAAGCCGTAGATTGTAAAATCATCATACTACTTGAAGTTTTCTCGGTAAGTTACCAGAGTACTGTGGATTCCGGCGCCACCATGCGTGCCCACGTGCTGCCGGAGTCACAACATTAACCCGCCATCGCTTTCTTCCCCAGTTCGTAATACGAGATCAGTTCGATGCCTTCCCGCGCCAGCAGCTCGCGAGCCCCGGGCAGGGTCAGCACTCGAAGCTCTTCCTCCCGCGACCCCCGCAGCCGGGTCCGCGCCCGTCGCAGGTCCGCATCGTTGTAGCCGGGATGACACACAAACTCCCACGTCCCTTCTGGGATGCTGCCGGCGATTGCGCGAAACAGCCTCTCATCCAGCGCCCCGGTGACTTCGATGCCCAGCGTGCCGTCGGGCGTGGAAAAACCGGCGTCACCCACATACTTGCGAAACCGGGCTGCAAAGCGGCGCAGCACGTGGACTTCTGCATAGCGTGTCCACAGGCGCGGGCGCGGCAAAAGTTGGCTTGAGTGCAAGGGTAACCGCGGTCCGAACGGATTGCGTATGGCTTGCACTCCGCATTCGCCGGCCGCGCGTAGCAAGGGTCGAAGAATCTGTGGAAACAAGTGCGTGTGTTTGTGAGTGTCCACATGCGAGACGGCGATTCCCGCATCCTGGAGTTTGCGGATCTGCGCCGCAGCTTCGGCGGCAATTTCTCCCTCATCGATGCCCCCGGCCAGTGCGCGGGCGGCAAAGATCTTCAGGCCATCCCGGAAGCGCCCGGAATGATCGCGCTGGGACAACGAGGGAAGCTGGCTTGCGTGAAGCACCGGTTCGCCGTCGATCAGCACGACGTGGCAGCCAATGCTTAACTGAGGCAACTTCTTCGCCAGTGACACGGCCTCGGCAAAGGCTGCGCCGCTGGCCATCAAAGTAGAAGAACTTACGATTCCGTGTATGTGCGCCTCGACGATGGCGCGATTCACGCCGGAAGTAAACCCGAAGTCGTCCGCATTGACGATCAAACGCCGCACGCAGTCAGTCTAGCAGCAGCCGAACTCAGACTCGGTTTGAACGCCTTTCCGCCGCTCACGTATACTCGAGCCACGTGGTTCGCGCTGCGGTTCGCGTAAATGTCCCTCGATCGGAAGCGCGGCCCCCGCGCTGCAACGATCATCGCTACGAAATTACTCACGCTGCATTTTGTCGCGTGGAAGAAGGGGGCGGTTAGCTCAGCTGGTTAGAGCGCCTGCCTTACAAGCAGGAGGTCGCAGGTTCGAGTCCTGCACTGCCCACCACTAAGCCCTTGAAAGAGCAGACACTTCCTTTCTTCCTGTCGAGGGGTCGCTCGGACACTTTCGTCGCTGTGCCCACTTTTGTGCCCACCCATAACCGAACACTTGATGTCACGATGAATGGCCATACGAAGCTGCGCTTCGAGAAAGATGGCCACATCGGAGACTATATTCACATTCTTGATGATTCAGGGAAAGACAAGAAGCTGCACATCGTGGGGAAAACAGCTCCGACGCTGTAAAACGTGGAGATTCTGCTGGCCAACGGAAAATTCCCCGGGCATGCCGAGGGCAGGGGTAGGTCCCCACCTTGGCGAAAAATATCGCCTGTACACTCACCCCTCACCGGACCTTCGGGGTCAATGAGTGTAATCGCCTGGTTACGTCCGTCATACTGCACCGGTTCTGTATTTCGCTACACTAGGCGCTACACTAGGCGCGACACATGAATCGGTTTCTGAGCATCCTGCTAAAGCCGCATTGGGTTTTCATCTTGCCTCTGTTCCACTCAGCCGGATGTATTGCGACCGCTGTTACAGGTCTTGAGTGGCTGCCGGTGATTCTGAGTGAGTTTCCCGCAGGGATTTTCCTGATGATAATCGCGTGGCGTTTCGGTCACCCCCTGATTTGGTTTGGGCTTTTTGGAACCCTCTGGTGGTCTTGGCTAAGCAAGAAGTTCTTCGAGTACCTATCGAGGCCAGATTAGCGTAACAGCCGGATTGCACTCAAAATGCCGGAGCGGGGGGGTTTGAGTGTAATCGCCTGATAGCGTCAGTTGACATGACTTCCGGTTGCTCGTCATCCACACGGGTAACTCGCGCCTCAGCCACTCTCGCTCGACTTGCGCGCATCGACTACGGCAGGCATCGCGCAATCACCAGGGTGATGTCGTCCTGCTGTTCGCCTCGGCTGAATTGCCCTACCTCGTCCAGAACGCCTTGCAGAAGCTGCGGCAAAGGAAGTTGACCATACCTCATCAACACATCGACCAGTCGGCCCGCGCCGAATTCTTCGCCGCTCTCGTTGGCGGCCTCAGTGACTCCATCTGTGTAGAGTACGAGGATGTCTCCGGGGGCTAAGGTCACTTCAGCGATTTGGCTTTCCCATTCCTCAAATAGTCCCAGCACGGTGCAGGTAGAAGACAGCCATTGAGCAGCTGGAGTCACGTCATCTTGTCGCGAGTTCTGCGGGTGATGGAGCCACAGTGCCGGAAGGTGGCCGCAATTCGCGTATCGAAGTTCACGATTGGCATCATCGTAGTCGGCAAAGAAAAGTGTCGCATAGCTGGCCTGATCAGTACTCTGAAAAAACAGGCGATTCACCGACGCGAGCAATCGCGGCAGATCTTCAACGGCCATCGCATATTGGCTCCGTAGATTGGCCTGCAAATTGGCCATCAATAGTGCACCGGGCACTCCCTTGCCGGCAATGTCTGCCATGACCATGCCCAGGCGTCCCGGGCGAAGTTCGAGAAAATCGTAATAATCGCCACCGACTTTTCGCGCCGCGAGGCAACCGCCGAGATACTCAAGCGTCTTCATCTTGGGAAGCGTCTGCGGAAAGAGCCTCGACTGGACCTGCCGGGCAAACTCCATTTCCTGGGCCGTGCGGCGTTCGGCGTCGATGCGCTCGGCAATTTTCTCCCCCAGCAGGATGGTTTCCAGCGCGACGCCGGCTTGACTTGCGATGAGTGCCAGCAGGCGCTTGTCTTCGCTGGAATAGGGCTCCTCCGATAGAGGCAGCCCGAGGACAATGAGACCGGCTAACCGCTCGTCGCGACCGAGAATCGGAACCAGGCAATCGGGCGCAAGCGCAAGCAGAGATTCCGGCAGCGGTACTCCGTGTACTGCGCCATCGACAACATCGCAGGGCTTGCCGGACTTAGCGAGTTCTTGAAGCGCAGCGTCGGAGGGAGAGATCGCTTTCGATCCGTTTGGAGAACTCCCAGCGGCGACCAGAAGTTGACCGCTGCGTATCTCGAGATACAGCGCGCCCGAACTCGGCTGAAGAGCCTGTTTCAAATGGTGCTCGAGCAACGCCGCGAGTTCCTTTCGGTCTGTGGCAGTCCGGGTTTTCTCCAGCAAGTCCTCCAAGACCAGTCGCGCGTCATAAGCGTTTCTAAAGAATGCCCGGTCAATGCGGTGACCGACGTTCTTGTGAACCTGGGCGCCCGTCCACAGCAGGACTGTGCCAAAGGCAGTGCCCAGGGCTATGCCTCCGGGGACCGCAGCCGCGGTCAGCGACTGCAAATAGCGCGCAAAAAACAGAGCAAAGGCAATGGTTACGCCGACGCTCATTGCAATAAGCAAAATCGCGAACCCACGCTGCACCAGAAGGTAACGAGCGCTACGGCGAAGCAGCGCGGGAATTTCGAGCACTCGATGCTTTACGACCGCATATGCGAAGGACAGAGGAAACAGCCAAAGCAGGACGACGATCACTACGCCTAGCAGCACCCCGATGTGCAAACCGAAGAATTCAGCCGCAAACAATGAAACCGCAGCCGGGAGGACTCCGATTAGCGTCCCCCACAAAATGACTTGAATCTTTCGCCGCGCCTCAGTGGAAGTGAGCACGACGGCATTACAGATGAGGGAAATGAGGCCTAACAAGACCAGCAGGTAATGCAAGGACGAGATGACGTGGGCCGCCGTGGGAGTCGATAACCATGCCGGAGTCACAGCCATGCCGGTCTCCCTCAAGAACAATCCGGGCAAAGCTAAGATCGCCATGGCCAGCAACGCAGCCCATTTCAGCCACGGCAGACGGCGGTCAATCGGGGACCTTGCCGGAAACACGGCGAAGAAGAAATAAAAAAACGCAGTGACCATGCTGCCGAAGATTTCGTGGTATGCAATGGCGATGGGCCGCAGAAAACCGGGTACGGCGCCAAACGAGCCGGCAAAGTCTGGAATGGTGATAAACCCGCCAAATATCAGAGCCAGCAGCCAGGCATTCGGATCCTCCACGCGCAGGAACAAAACAGCAAAACCCACGATCAAGAAAACGAACGGATACAAGCGCATGATCTGGGTGCCGACGCTGCGCATGACTCCAGCTTCTGCAACACCCGCTTCACTCGAGCGAAAGATGGCGTGAAGCACAATGGGCGTCGAATTTCCCGGTCTCCGGATGGTCAACTCGATGTGATCTCCGGGCTTGTGCCGTGCCCACACGCGTGTGATTCCGTCCGGGCCCTCGATGGGATTGCCGTCCAAAGCGATGATGCGGTCGCCGGCCGTCAGGCCTGCTCGCTCAGCCGGACTCTGTGTTCGTACGCTCTCAACGAGCTGGCTGTTGTCCTCGAAGACGTATTTATTGTCGAAGCCCAGTTCGACGAGTACTCCCCGCGTGCCGTACGTGGTCCACAATACGGCGTAGAGGAAAGCGGCAACCGCAAACAGAGCTGCCAGCGCAGTAAGGAGCGGCTTGGGCAATGGAAAGAACCCGCGCATCCTAAGAAGTCCTTTATATATGTAATCTTACGCGGCTGCCGCGTCTTGCAGGGTGATTTCGGTCACCGACTTTCTGTCCTGGTCGCGCTACACATTGACCGTCGCCTCTCGACGAGCACTTACCCGCCTGATTTCCAAGCCCTGCCATGAGGCGAAAGCCGGTCTGTGAGTCCAAGGAGGGCAAGATGACAACCACATCAATCGATCACGAAATCTTCGCTCCCGAAAAACAATACGCAATCAATTCCCAACCATATGGTATTTACGTATGCCCCACCTGCAAGGGGGAGCTTGAGCCAGGGCCTGGGAGCCGCGATTGCCATGCCTGTGGGGTAAGCTACCCAGTCCGCGACGGCATTCCCGACTTCATCGTGCAGGACCTCAAAAACAGCAGGAGTCGCGACCTGCGCCACATCGCCACAAGGGACGGCTCCTTCCTCATTAAATATGCCGCCCGCACTTACGAGAAATATATATACCCGCCGGTGTGCAACCTGTTTGGCGGCTGGCACTGCACATCCTTGCAAGAGTTGGCGCGGGACGTCTCTGACATTGTGGGACCGACGACCGGTGTCATTCTCGATGTGGCATGCGGCCCGGGCACCTACGGACGCCGCATCGCTTCCGCGTCGAGGACCGTTTATGGCATTGATGCCTGCATGAGCATGCTGCGCCAGGGCTCCCGCTATGTTGGGCAGGATCGGCTCTCCAACGTTCACTTTGCCCGTGCGCTGGTCGAGGCGCTACCGTTTCCTGACGGTCTTTTCGATGCGGCCATCTGCGCCGGGTCGTTGAATCATTTCTACGACACCGTCCTCGCCTTGAGCGAGATCAGCCGCACCATGAAAGCCGGTGCTCCATTGGCAGTGATGTGCTTTGCCATCAGCAACCGGGGGCTTTTGAAGTACGGGTTCTTGCGCGATCACATGGAAAAGAAAAGTGGCGGCCACATCTTCGCACTCTCCGATCTCGAACGATGTGTGGCCGAGGCAGGCTTGGAAGGCTTCCGTCCCCGCACGCACGGCGCGGTCCTAGTGTTCAGCGCTCGAAAGAGACCGGCGGAGCATTAGAACGCTTATCCCCGAGGAGTCGAGCTAACTCAAAAACGTTCCTCATTGACGCAATATCCCCATTACACTCATTGGCCCCGGAATCGAGCCGGGTTGGTCTCTGCACCCTCTGCACTTTGGTGGCAGACCCTAGCCCGTAGTGGCCATTTCACACCAGTCCGAACGGATGTAGTCTCCTCATTGAGCAGCACTTGGGGGAGGGCTGATCAGCAGACGTCCCAAGACTCAAATCGAGTCTTGGGCGTTTGCTTTTAGCTAGACGTAATGCGTAATGGAGTACTTACGGGTTCAGCCCAACGATCGTGGCCACCTGATTGATGCCATTCGCGGTGCTGGGATAGGCAAAATAAAAGATATTGTTTTGCCAGGCGCAGCCAGTCCAGTCTCCGAGATATTGGCTGTTGGGTTCGGTCTCAACTTCTGTTCCGCCGCTCAAGGAAGAAAGGCGATAGGCAGCAGACCAGGTAGAACCGCCATCGGGCGAGGTGACCCCATAGGCGTCGTACAGAGTATCGGGCAGGCTGGGTGGCGAATTTCTGGTGTCGAGCCAGGCGACGCCGAGCATTTCCGTGTTCGCCGGGTTCGCTGCAATGCAAGGCTCGAACTGATCCGCAGCAACACTCGAAAGAACGATTGGCCTGCTCCACGTGGTTCCGTTGCTCGAGGCACTGTAATTAATGGCGATGTTCGGGCTTTTGTAACTTGGAAAGACCGCCTCCGTTTGCGTTGTGGCGGTTGAATTGAAGTACGTGCTGGCAACCTGCGGAAAGTAAAACATGCGCACGCAGGTGTTCGGAAGCGCACGATCGACATGCGGATTATTTTCGCAATTGGCTGGCCGCGTCATATTCAGGGTTAACACTATGGCTGGTGTCGACCACGTGCTGCCAAAATCATCAGAAGATGACTCATAAATCTGGGCCGTGCTGCTGTTCCTGAGCTGAACCCACACGGCAACGACGGTGTGATTTTGCGAAACCGTAATCCGCGGATAGACCGCAAAGCTCGGCGCGGACAGAATGTTCGAAACGCGCTGTGTCGTCCACGTGGAGCCGCCATCGCAAGAGTGGCCGACCACGACTGCAGAAACTGTCCTCGAGCTGTCGCCCAGGCTGAGGCCTAATACCCACGCTGTGACGTAAATGCATGGAGTCGCAAGGTTGTTATCAATGGCCATACCAGGAAAATCAAAGTCATAGAAATCTTCGGTTGCCTGATCGGTGTAGCTGAGCGTGGAAAAAAAATTCTCCCAGCTATCTGAACCAGTCAGCAACGCTTGCAGAAAAACATTCTCAGTCATTGAACTCCCCAGTTGCCCAGAGAATAGATTCCCCGCCTGGTCATAGGTAGCAATGGGATCGTACTGCGGACCCACATCGCTGCCGCTGGGAGGCTGGCATCCACCTAACCATGCAGATCCCAGGTCGGTGGAAAGAAAAACCGCGGAACTGCTGGAGTTGCCGGCGGAGCCATAGCAGTTGCTCATGTTCACCAGATAATTTGAGGTTATGGCCAAATCCTGCGAACCGCTCACCGGACTGGCCGCCAATACCATTCCGGCAGTGGTGATGTTCGGCGCCGCTGGACTCACCTGAACGTTCTCTGTGACACAAGGAGCAGGTGAACAAGTGAGTTGGGCAGTGGCACTGGGGACGGCAAGAAGGAACACTACAAATAACGAGCAGGCATTAGTCGTGGTCACGGCTTCACTCTGACCTGCTGAAGAGGATGTGGGTGGAAGTATCTCACATGCCGATCAGAGGAAATTTATTTTATTGTGGAAATCCATAGGGCACGAGTGCGTGCCCCAAGCCGCACGACACTTCCGCCCCGCACCACAGGATCGCGGTATGCGACGGATCAGGGTGCCGGTTCGCAAACCACGTATATTCGAGCAGCCGTAGAGGGTGTGCAATTTGGGAATGCTCTATGTCCTATCCCGTCAATGAAGCCGGGAAAAGTTGGCTAGGTCCCGAACGTCCCGAGGCGTCAGTTGGCGTAACATCCCCATTACACTCAAAACCCCTTCCCCGGACCCTTAGCCGGGGTCAATGAGTGTAATTGATTCCATGACAATGTCGGCTCCCGTTCCCGAGTAAAGTTGGTGGTGCCAAAACCAACCAACAGGCTCGAGAGAAGGAGCCGAACGATGATCATTATAGGAGTGGATTTCCACCCCGAGTTTCAGCAAATCGCGTTCTTGGATATCGACACGGGAGAATTCCAAGAAAAACGACTGACACATCCTGTAGAAGCGGAGAAGTTCTATCGTGCTCTGGCGGCTACAGGACAGAAGGTACGTGCGGGTATGGAGGCCAGCGGGCACGCCCGCTGGTTCGAACGACTGCTGGGGGACTTGCAGTTTGAGTTGTGGATCGGAGACGCGGCCGAGATCCAGAGCAAGCGAGGTCGCAAACAGAAGACGGATCGGCAAGATGCGCAGCATATTCTGAAGCTCATGCTGAAGGATGACTTTCCCAAGATCTGGGTGCCGAACTGGGAGAATCGGGATCTGCGGCAACTGTTGTGGCATCGACATCGCATGGTGCAAGCGCGGACTCGAATCATGAACCAATTGCAGGCCGTGGCGCTGAATGAAGGACTGCGGTGTAAGAAGAAGCTGTGGCGAGAATGTGGACGGCAGCAACTGGAATCGTTTCGGTTGGCCCCGTGGGCAAGTCGGCGCCGGCACGATTTGCTGGAGTTGCTGGATCGACTGCATCCAACGATTGCCGAGCTAAGCCAGGCCATCGAGCAAGAAGCGGAGAAGTGTCCGCAGGCCCAGCGCCTGATGACCCATCCCGGAGTCGGTCCACTGACCGCACTGGGGTTCGTAGTGATCGTCGGCAATACGGAGCGCTTTCAGTGCGGGAAGCAGATTGCCAGTTATTTAGGACTGGTGCCGTTAGAAAAGTCCAGTGGGAATCGGCGACGCTTGGGTCACATCACCAAACAAGGAAGTTCGATGCTGCGCTTTCTGTTGGTGGCGGCCGCCCAGGTTACCGTGCGCAGCTTGCCGGAGTGGCGCAGTCAGTACTTCCGTCTGGTGATGCGCCGAGGACGGAAGACGGCAAAAGTGGCGATGGCCCGCCGATTGGCTATTCGTTTGTACTGGATGTGGCGTCAAGGTTTGAATCACGAGCAACTCAAAAGTTCGGTTCGCACGCAGGACAGCCCGGAACAGGCGATGGTGTGCAGCAGAACACCGAGTAATTGATTGGGCATCCTGCTCCTCTTCACGAGGAGTCTGAATTAGTAATCATGATCGCAGTAGCGGACCGAAGAGACGAATGGGTCGGACCGAGTTCCTGACCTGAGACGATTACGAGGCGAGCCTTGGTTGGAACGGTACTTCCTCCGCAAGAGCGAAATGGCGCTCTTATTCGAGTGCATGCGGAAGTGTCATCGAAAAGGGCTTGACACCGCCGACATTGTCAGAGACGCTTGTTTGCAACAGCTACCAACAAAACCGTGATCTCGTGCTCAACCAGCTGGCGGACTGCTAGAGACAGTTGCTTGGAAACGGCGATTCCTGAGGCAGTCTTTCTCGACTACTTGCTGCCTTCACGAAATAGAACGGCGTTGCGTGTATCTGGCCCCCGCATCATGACCAGCCACTTTCCGTCTGGGGAATACTGGGCGAAGCCTCCGTTGGCGGTCGTAAAATGCGTGATCTGTTTTTCTGCACCGCCCCCCAGCACCGGCAAAGCCCACAAATTGGCTGTTCCCGATCGTGTATCCTGCGCCGCAACCGAGCGGTTATCTGGCATCCAGCTCATAACGTACGACGTCGTGGGGGGCGCGGGGTACTCAGACTCTACCTTGCCTGTCGCGGTTGAAACCGTTTGATAGGCATAAGTCCCATCCTTGTTTACAGCGACAAAAAGAAGGTGCTTGCCATCGGCGGACACACAGGAAGAGCCGGCCTGGGGTTGTTCCGAAAGGCGCACCGCAGCACCTCCGGTGACGGAGGTTCTAAAAATCGCCCTTTGTCCGCCGGACTCCTGTCCAGTGAAATAGACCGTGTCTCCCGCCGGCGCGCACGCCGGATCCGATTCGCCGGCCCCATTGGTGAGCCGCACTGACGAGCCGATCTTCAGGTCGAACTTCCAGAGATGTTCGATGCCCAGCGAGTCAGTGGAATACACGATGCTTTGCCCATTCTCACACGCGGTTGGGGAGGCGTGATAGCGTCCGTCAAACGTCAACTGGCGCACATTTTGTCCGTCTATGTCCGCGATGAAAAGGTCCCAGTTTTCCTCGCGATCCCCGCTGTAGACGATGCGATTATCCGGAAGAATCGTAAGGCCGTGCCCACCGTCGCGGTGTCCGGTCGTGATTTGCCGCGCCGCGTCGGGGGAATCCGCAGGAGCGGCCCAAAGAGTGGAAGAGTCATCCCATTTTGTGGCGACGATTGATTTGCCGTCGGCCGACACCGACGCCGACAGATACTCCAGCAAATCGTTCGAGACGCGCCGTCGCTCGCCGCCGGGATACGTAACCAGCCAAATCTGGTCTGGAGCAGCGCTCTTATGCAGGCCCGCCAGGAGCAACCCGCTCCCGTCCGGAAGCCAGGCAAAATCGCGAATATCGCGCCAGCGTTTGCCCTTCATCAGGCTTACTTTTCCCGTGGCCAGGTCAACTTCCGCGAGGGATGCTTCTAGTCCACCGGGATCGTCTGCATCTGACTGGACGACAGCCAGCCGTTTGCCGTCCGGCGACCACCGCACGGCGGCGGAGTCTACAGAATCGTTGGGTGGAACTCTTTCCGCTGCCACCTGACGAATACCGCTGCCATCGCGGTTCGCGACCATGATTTTCTTTTCGCCGGAGCCCACCTCGGTTAGCGAGTAAGCCAACTGGCTTCCATCGGGAGAGAAGCTTACCGCGCTGTCGGCGGATTCGATCAACAGCCGAGGCGCGCCGCCCAGGGTGGGGATGGTGTAGATGCTGCCGTGTGTTTTACCTACGTGGTAAACCGGGTAGTTCAGGTAGTTGCCGTCCGGGCTGAATGCCGGCTCCGACAGCACGTCGATGGTGGGGGGAAGAATTTGAACGGCACCGGCGGTTTCGATCTGTCGCACCCAAAGACTGTATTTCCCGCGAGAATTCGAAACATAGGCCAGGTACTTGCCATCAGGCGAGACTTTCGCGGAATCCACATCCCCCGAAAAAGTGAGACTGGAAATCCTGAAGTCATGAAACCCGTTCTGCGCGAGGCCGCGGCGGAAAAGCTGCTTTTGGTAGATCAGCCCCAACGCGAGCGACACGACGGCCACACCAACTACGACGACCACCCAGGGGATTCGCGATGGCTTCGCCGTCGTGGCAGCCGCGCCTCGTGAGCTTTCGCTTGGCGCTCCGCTGACGTCTGACAAACTCGTGCCGATTCCCCTTTCGGAGCTCACGATTTTGGCCGAACTGGTATCCCTTTGAAGGCGTTTTAGGTCGGTGCGCAGATCTTGCGCCGTGCGGTAGCGCAGATCGCGGTCCTTTTCGATTGCCTTGCCGATGATCCGCTCCAGTTCTCCGGGCACGGCTGCGTTCAACCGCACTGCCTCCGTTGGTTGCTGATGCAGAATGGCATCGAAAACCCCTCCGGCGCTGTCTCCAAAAAACGGCAGTCTTCCCGTCGCCATTTCATACAAAACCACCCCAAAGGAGAAAAGGTCGCTTCGTTCATCTAGAGGCTTCCCGAGAACTTGTTCCGAAGACATGTAGGCCACCGTCCCCAGGGCGGTTCCGGGACTTGTGAGGTGCTCATGAGATTCGACAGTAGGGGCGCTCATGGCGGCCGCGGAAGGGAGCGAGACTTTCGCCAACCCGAAATCGAGAATCTTGGCGTGACCGCGGGAAGTCACAAAGATGTTCGCTGGTTTGATGTCGCGATGAACAATCCCTTTGGCGTGCGCGGCTTCGAGCCCGTCAGCAATTTGGATGCTTAAGTCGAGCACGGTTTCGATCTCAAGAGGCACGCCTCCAATCCGGTGCTTCAGCGTCATTCCCTCCAGATACTCCATGGCGATGAATGCCTGCCCGTGCTGGTCGTCAATTTCGTAAATCGTGCAGATGTTGGGGTGATTCAACGCCGAGGCCGCTTTGGCTTCACGCTGGAAACGGGCTAACGCCTGCGGATCTTTGGCGACATCATCAGGAAGGAATTTGAGGGCAACAAAACGCCCTAGCTTCGTATCCTCCGCCTTATAAACAACACCCATCCCGCCGCCGCCCAACTTCTCGACGATGCGGTAGTGCGAGATCGTCTGACCGATCATGGGGTGAAATGTTAGGACCGGAGGTAGGGCAAGTCAATGAAGGTGTGGAAGTTGGCTGCCTTCCAATGAGTCAGTTGACGTTAAATCCTGATTACACTCATCATCCGCCCATGGGGACCTTTCGGGGCGTCGATGGGTGCAAGCGCCTCGGTCGCGTCTGTCAGCCGCATCCGAAAAAATAAAATAAAAAAACGAGTGTTGCGCGAAGGGGTCGAAAGGCGCCTCCGGCGTACACGGCCCCGCGCTGCCGGACAACTCAGCCGTCCCCACCGGCCCCCGCGATCTCGTGCCGCTTTTGTGTCGCGACTTGTGTCGTAACCGCGCGATCCCTGCCTGTGTCGCGCCTGGAGGGAACCATTGTGCCCAGTTTTGTGCCCACCACCAAACCCGACTGAGTGCGATAGGTTGTCACGCAATCGCTGGAAAGCCTTGCGGGACATGCCATTTGTAGCACTTGGTCACACTTGGTCGCACTCCGTGCAAGTTGTTGATTCTTTGTGCGGCCAATCCTTACAAGCAGGAGGTCGCAGGTTCGAGTCCTGCACTGCCCACCATCAACAACCTACGGACATTGCCTCTGAAATTGATCTCCTGCCTTCGGAGGCTCCGTGCAGGCGACTTTCGAGCAGTTCGTCAAAGAGCGCCAATACCTCAAGAATGTCACTCCTGCAAACGGTCGAGTGGCATCGCCAGAGCTTTGCCTGGCTCGGCAACGACTCGCCTAGCGATGCCGACCTGAAAGCCTTTCTCGTAAGGATGCGCGAGAAGGGCCTGAAGCCTTCGCTCTGTAACTGCCGCATTCGTGCCGTCAAGTCAGTGAGTGAAATCCGGATTTAACGCCAACTATGCAATAAAATTCGGCGTGTTCGTCGTCAGGGCCGGCCCTCACGGAACCCCGACGCAGGGCATGGACGAATGGCACCGCAGAAGGAAATCGCAGTCAGGACAGCGATACCGGAGGACTCGACTAGAATCCTGGGTTGCTTACGCGAGGCCTTCGAGCCCTATCGCCTGGCCTACACCCCCGCAGCTTTTCTGTTTCGCCCGGCTGGTGCACTTGTACCTCAGGCATCACCACAGAACGTCAAATGACGCTCTCAGGCCATTACACTCATTGCCACCACTAGGACGCAGAACGTTTCGCGTACAGCCATTCCAGCAGAAACGCAACGCCGACCCCGATGAAAACGAACGGCCAGACCCAACGCGTGTTGACATGGATCAGGCGCACTCCTGAGAGCAGGAACATGACGCCACCGATCAGAAATAGTGGGCCGGTGATAGCACAGTGAAAAATGCGATGCCTATGCCAGTTGGCGAGACAGCCGATGGCCATGGCGAAAAGGCACGTAGCCTCGGACGACGCATGGAGAGGACGCCAGTAGATTCCCATAAGGCTTAGAACTCCCCACGCCATCAGCGAGACCATGAACCAATAGCAGATCGCTGATGGCGAGCTACAACAAGCTCTCGCTTGCTTTGTCATAGCAATGGATTGTTGTTCTGACTCGACTTCATGTGTCTACCAACATCGTAGGCCACATTCATAGCAAAGACCAAGCGATGCCGAGTAGTTGACGAAAAACAACATTTCGCTAAAAACGATCAGGACCTCAGTGTCATCAGTCCGCCCATGAAGCGAGCAAGTGACTCCAGTTTCCGTAGATCGTCGTTATTGAAGTCCGGCCCCGCCGCGGCCGGGCGTGGGGCCTTGCGGGAGACCTGAACCACGCCAATTACTTCTCCGTTTCCGGCAATAACGGGCGCAGACATGAGCTTCTGAATCACCTGTTCGTCCAGTCCGGTGTCGCCCAGCTTGATGAGTTCAAAAATGCTGAAATGCTTTACTTGGGTAAAGCTATTGAAAAGCTCCGCCTGCTTGGTTCGCGCCGTGCGGGCCGCTACCGCCGAACTAGAAAGGGGAATCGCCCCCGCCGTTTTCAACTCAGTGGGGTAGAGGAAGTTCAGCAGACTTCCGCGAAGTTGCAGGAATGCGACTTCCGTTTCTTTCACCTGGAAGATCTTGGCCAAACAGCCACAAATCGATTCTGGAGTGCTGTCCGGCGAGTCCAAGCACGCAAGCTGTTCCACTGATTCCATGTTTCCAGAATGGCCGCAGAGTGGGCCATGAACAAGGTGACCAGTGTGCCCCGTAATAGGAAGTTCTGGCCGATCCTTACTTAAGTGCAGCCAATGAGTCTAATCGGGATGTCACGCCAACAAGCGCGCCCCGATGCGCGGGGTGTAAAACCCTAGACGACATCGCCAAAGATCGCGTTACGCACACTGACCGCCGCGCAGATGATAGCGGGCAAAACAAGGTACAGACTGCAGACGATTGCTGCCATGGTTCCTCCTTGGGGAACGAAAGTACATCACATGTCTGGAATACACACGAATGTAACAACTACAAAGTTACCTTCGGGACAACCCCGGTACAGTTACCCCTCGGGACAAGCGCCAGAACGGGGGAAATGACCCCGTTTATGTGTATCGGTGCCGTCTGCGGTTCACAGTTTCGGCCTGGAGGAAAGGGCGGGATCGGGTCAATGAGTGAAATCCGGATTTATCAACAATTGTCCGGGGAGCAATTGGTTTGTTGTTACCCCGACTGTCCATTAGACTCATCGGGGGAAAGTTGTGCCGATTCGATTCCGCAGCGAGAAGCTTCAAGCGCGATGTGCAACTCCGGACGGGTTGCAAACAACCATACGGTCCGTCGAGGTTCGTTATGATCCTCTGCTCGGCACCACTTCGAGAATTGCCGAAGGCGTGAAGCTTCAAACGAGAGATGCTGCAGCCCTGGAACGGTTTCAGTTGCAGGATCAGTCGTGCCCCTTTTGTGCAGAGCGGATCGGTCGGGTTACGCCGTGTATCGATCCGAAGGTGAGCGACGAACCCCGTATCCGGGCTGGCGAGACGATGCTGTTCCCAAACCTCGTGCCCTACTCGCAACACGCGGCTGTGGCTGTATTCACGTCGAGGCACTGGCTGAGTGTCAGTGAGTTCTCTTCGAAGTTGATCATCGATAACCTGACTGCCTGCATTCGCTACATTCGAGCTGTGTACGCATCCGATTCGCGGGCCCGCTACTGCGCCTGGAATGTGAATTATCTGTTCCCATCGGGCGGATCGCTGTCGCACCCGCATTCGCAGGTATTCCTCGACCCTGTTCCCACGACCATGATGCGCTTTCAGTTCGAGGCAGCAGAGCGATACTGGCAAGAGAATGGCACAAGTTTCTGGGAGGACCTGGTCACAACTGAAAGAGAGCGAAATGAGCGTTTTGTCTGGGATCTCGGCTCGACCGCATGGGCAACGGCTTTCGCACCGATCGGTTTCAATGAAGTGCGCGCCGTGGTTCGAGGTCGCCAGACCTTGCTGCAACTGGATGATGCCGATATTGCCGCCGTCGCGGCTGGTGTATCGCGAGTGCTGCTATGGTACGGCGCCCTGGGATACGACAGTTTCAATGTGAGCTTGTTTTCCGGCCCGCTGGACGGCGCAGCGTGGTTCCGGGTGAACCTAGTTATGGTGACCCGAACGGCCATGATTCCGTACTACCGAAGTGATTCCATGCACCTGGAGCGCCTGCATTGGGAAGCAGCCGTTGACTGCGCGCCCGAAGGTATCGCGGTCAAGCTGCGTGACCAGAGCGACCTGCGATCTTATGCTTTAACATCAGGCCATCCAAAAACTCCATGGCAGTGAACGCAGGCCCAATGCACTTCACAACAAGGGCGGGTATGAGTGGACGACGGTTTCGAAGATTCGGGGCATCGTGAACCGAATCTATTCAGTCGGGATCATCCACAAGAAGTAACGAGTAATCGAGTGGAAGGTCTGCAAACCAGTACAAGGACCGCGTACAAGGCGATCAAGTCACCCCGGCTCAGGCGCTCTTGATCCTGCGCTCTATGATGCAGAACATCCTGCACTTCACTTTGGTCTCGTCGTGGCCGCAACTGCGCTTCGGAGTTCAGAAGTGCTGTCGCTTCGCTGGGCTGACATCCTCTGGGAAGAGCGGAAGATCAGGATCGTCAAGTCATGAAAGACGACAGGCGTGGACGGCGAAACGAAAACACCCTCTCCGGCACGCGATGCACCGATGGGCAGGGTTTTTACCCATTGCTTACGCCAAGCCCACGGACTTCGTGTTTCCCTCATCGCGAAATAGCGGAAAGAAACCGATCTGCTCATCGGTATTCTGCCGCGTTCACTTGCGACCAGCGGCGAAGAAAGCCGGGGTTGTCATCCCAGACGGGCATCGCTGGGGTCTCCACAACCTGCGGCACAGCCTGTCGAACTGGTTGGTCAATAAGGCGAAGGAGAACCCAAAGACGGTTCAAGGCATCTTGGGTCACTCGCGGATTCAGACCACGCTCGACCGGCTCGACCTCTACACGGACGAAGACCTCGACGAAATGATCGCGGCTCAGGAAAAGTTCCTGAATGCCGTAGGATTTGAGTCTGGGAGTGTCCGGTGAAGGGTGTGGGTGAGATTGTGGGTAAGCTGAAGTGGAATCACCATTCATTAAGTGCGTAAAATGAATGGCGGGGACGACGGGACTCGAACCCGCGGCCTCTGCCGTGACAGTGAGACTGCATTAGGATTTACAGGGACTTACAAACTTAGAAGACCGCCCAAGTCCCTGCAAAACGTGCCGAATTTCGAGAGTTGTGGATCAGGTGTGGATCGGGATTTTTTCTGGTTTTTTGCCAGCCAAAGAAGTTTGAGTTCCTCGGTCGGTGCTGGTATGGCTGGTGGTTATTTCTTCAGGGATAGATGTTCGAGGTATTGATTGAGTGGGATGAATTTCGAGCAGGCGGCTTTCAACTCGTGGTTGGTGTGCTCCCAAAACGCAACCTCGAATCGAAACCCGCGCTC
>JASHNU010000028.1 GCA_030041475.1 Candidatus Sulfotelmatobacter sp. | reverse complement strand
AATTCAGGCGAAAGCCCGCCCGATCACCATCCGACTACCGTCTCTGGTTTCACAATGGCCACAACATCCGACCAGCGCGGCCAGACGTGTCGCAGAGTGGTCCAGAACGAGCGGTCGAGGGGGGTCAGTGCGGGTCGCCGTCGCTTTCGTTTGAGCACGGCAACCTGCTGCCGTAGCGCCAGAACCTCCAGTGAGGTGTCCACGCGATTGCGGAAGAACATACGGACCGCGGCCACGAATGCGGTGATCAAAGGGAGCACGAATCAACCCTTGTAACATCCCATAGTGCCTCAGCGGCACTCCGCCACCCCAGACCCGCAAGCTGCTGATTTGAAGAGCTCAGGAGATTTTGACTAGACCGAAGTTCCCCCGAAACCGACGGCCAATTTCGCATCTAAGCTCTTGTTCTTGATGGTCTTCGGCTCAAATTTCCTGCGAGTATTTGTACCCATGTAAATACTTGACAAGCATCTGGATATTAGCTATCATGTTAATCTACATCGCCCATGTACATCGACACTGTCCCCAACCGCAACTCCCCGCCCGCCATCCTCCTCCGCGAGTCGTCCCGCGTGGGCAGCAAAATCATCAAACGCACCCTCGCCAACCTTTCTGACTGGCCCGCGGCTCAGCTCGATTCGCTGCGCCGCGTTCTCAAAGGCGAATCCCTGATCTCTCCCGCGGAGGCCTTGCAAATCGAGCGCTCGCTGCCCCACGGCCACGTCGCTGCCGCGCTGGGCACCTTGCGTCGCATGGGCCTCGAATCCGACTTGGCACGCGCCGCCTCACCGGAACGCGATCTGGTGTGCGCCCTCATCGTGGCGCGTATTCTCACCCCAGCTTCCAAACTCGCCACCGCGCGTGGTCTCCACCAGCAAACTGCCTCCAGTTCCCTGGGCGCGCTGCTCGGGCTCGACCTGGTTGATGAGGATCACCTTTATGCGGCCATGGACTGGTTGCTGAGTCGTCAGGCTCGGATTGAAGACAAGCTGGCGGCGCGTCATCTCGAACAGGCAACGGTGGTGCTCTACGATGTGACTTCCACCTACTTCGAAGGCCGTCATTGTCCTTTGGCGCGCTGTGGTCATTCGCGGGATGAACGGCCGGGAAACTTACAAATCGTTTTCGGACTGTTAACGAATCACGAGGGCTGCCCGGTGGCGGTGGAGGTTTTCGAGGGCAACACCGGCGATCCGAAGACGGTGGCCGCACAAATCGGAAAACTGCGTCAGCGCTTCCAGCTCCAGGAAGTGGTGGTGGTGGGGGATCGCGGCATGCTCACTTCGGCCCGCATTCGCGAGGACCTGGAGACCGAAGAGGGCGTGCGCTGGATCACCGCGCTGAAGGCGCCGCAGATCCAGCAGTTGGCCGCGGATGGAAACTTGCAGTTGTCTTTGTTCGATCAGCAAGACTTGGCGGAGATGCAGCATCCCGCGTATCCGGGAGAGCGCTTGCTTGCCTGCCGGAATCCGCTGCTGGCCGAGGAGCGGAAACGCAAACGGGAAGAGTTGCTCACGGCCACGGAGAAGCAGTTGGAAAAGATTCGTGCGGCCACGCAGCGCAAGCGCCGGCCACTGCGCGGCAAGAAAGAAATCGGGTTGGCCGTGGGGAAGGTGCTCGGCCGCTACAAAATGGGGAAGCATCTGCAGTTGACCATCGAGGAGGATCGCTTTGATTGGACGCGGAAGGCGGCGAGCATCGAGCGGGAAGCGGCGCTGGATGGCATCTATGTCATTCGCACCAGCGTGCCCGCGAGCAGCTTAATCGGTCCACAGGTGGTGGCGACATATAAGAATCTGTCGACCGTAGAGCGTGCCTTTCGCAGCCTGAAGAGCGTGGATCTGAAAGTCAGACCCATCTATCATCACCAGGCCGAGCGGGTGAAGGCTCACGTGTTTTTGTGCATGCTGGCTTACTACGTGGAGTGGCATATGCGCCGGGCGCTGGCGCCGTTGTTATTCGACGATGAAGACCATGAAGCAGCACAAGCGCAGCGCGCTAGCATTGTGGCTCCGGCACAACGTTCCGCCTCGGCGCAACAGAAAGCGGCCAGCAAGGAAACCGCTGACGGCTTGCCGGTACAGAGCTTCCGAACTTTGCTGGCGGACCTGGCAACGCTCACGCGCAACCGAGTGCGCATGGGCGAGCGAAGCTTCGACATGTTAGCCACGCCGACGGCGGTGCAGGAGCGGGCACTCGAACTTCTCCAGGTCCGGCCGTAAGCTGTACCCAGTAGCCGACACTCGAAAATCACATCAAGCCGCCTGAAGTGTGTGGGTTACGTCCACTTCTGTCGGAGGAACTTCGGACTAGAGACGGCGAATCATCAGATAGCAGAGGCATCGTCAGCGGACAACTCAATGCCCACACGAATAGCACTCTCGGCCACCTCAGGCCGAAATTCCGGAACCAGCATCGGAGCATCATACGTGCCGAGCGTCGGTGAGGGGACGGCAGGAGCAAAAGGCGTTCGGCACTGGCAAGAGCCGATCGCCTAGTCGTGTGCCTCCCGTAAGTCCTCGACGTTCTGAGCCAACCGGCTCGTGGAAATGAACCTTTTGCCATGCGGCACCACCGAATCAGAAACCCAGTCTTGATTCAACTCGTCAACCGGCTGAAGGTTGTAACGGCGTATCAGAATAGGAACTTCATTCCCAACTGCAAAATGCGCGGATTATGCGCTCCGCTCGGGCGGAGGAAGTTGTTGTTCGCAAGGCAGCTCGCATCTCCGGCGGAGAAATCTGATCCACC
>JASHNU010000027.1 GCA_030041475.1 Candidatus Sulfotelmatobacter sp. | reverse complement strand
GTCACGTGCTCGCGCTGCCCGTGCCTAACCTGCTCGCCTACGATCCCGCGTTCGCCTACGAAATCGCCATCATCATTCAGGATGGCATCAAGCGCATGTATCTGGATCAGGAATCGATCTTTTATTATCTGACCGTCACCAACGAGCCGTTGCCCATGCCCGAGATGCCGGCGAACGGCCCCGCGAATGGCAATGTTCGCGAGGGTGTGCTGAAAGGCTTGTACCGTTTCAAGGCTTCGACCCATACCAACTCGACCCAAGCAGACGCCCAACCGCGCGCGCAGTTGCTCGGCAGCGGCACGATCATGTATGAGGTGCTGAAGGCGCAGCAGATTCTCGAAGAAAAATACGGCGTCGCCGCCGACGTGTGGAGCGTGACCAGTTACAAGCAGTTGTATCGCGACGCTAACGATTGTGAGCGCTGGAACCTGCTGCATCCGGCGGAGACGGCGAAGGTTCCTTACGTCACGCGGACGTTGAAGGATGCGCGGGGGCCGTTCATCGCCGCATCCGATTACATGAAAGTATTGCCGGAAAGCCTGGCCAAGTGGGTACCCGGGCAACTCGTATCGCTCGGGACGGACGGTTTCGGACGCAGCGAAAACCGCAGCGCTTTGCGCGATTTTTTTGAAGTCGACGCCAAGCACATCGTGCTTGCGACGCTAGGAGCGCTCGCGCGAGAGAAGAAAATTGGTACCGATGTAGTGAAGCGCGCGGTGCAGGAATTGGCGATCAATCCGGAGAAGGCCAACCCGGCGGTGAGCTGATTCGGAATTACGGTTGCCATGTCGCGTCCCTTCGGAAGCTAGATAGAGGATAAAACGCGTTGATCGAATTCAAACTGCCCGAACTGGGAGAGAACATCGAACAAGGCGACCTCGTGCGCCTCATGGTAGTGCCCGGTGCGACCGTCAGCGCTGGGCAGTCAGTCATGGAGCTCGAGACGGACAAGGCCGTCGTGGAAGTGCCTTCGTCCGTGAGCGGGACCGTGCAAGAGATTCGGGTCAAGGAAGGCGACAAGATCAAAGTTGGCCAGGTTATTTTCACCGTCGATGGGGCGGAGGCAAAGTCGTCTGATCAGTCCCGCGCCGCCGCGGCCGCTGCCCCGGTATTGGTGAGACCGGTACCGGTACCACAAGCAACTCCAGCCACCACACCAACGACGCTCCCAGCCGCGTCACCAACTCCCGACGCAGCCGTCGCTCCAACGTCCGGGCCAAGCGAATTCAAACTTCCCGAACTCGGCGAGAATATTTCTCAGGGTGACCTCGTACGATTGATGATCTCACCCGGCACGAAGGTCGCCGAGGGACAGCCGGTGATGGAACTGGAAACCGACAAGGCCGTGGTCGAGGTACCGTCCTCGGTGAGCGGCGTCGTCAAAGAGGTCAAAGTCAAGGAAGGCGAGAAGATCAAGGTCGGGCAGGTCATCTTCACGCTCGAAGGCGGGGCTTCCGCGCCGACGGATGCACAGCGCCCGCGCACCACGCCCGTGGAGCATGTCTCCGGACAACACGGTGCGCGGCTGGCCTTTCAGGCTGCGATCCGCGCGGAAGGCAAAACAGAAGAGCAGGCCCTGCCGCCGGATCAGCCTCTGCTCGCGCCACAGGTTTTCAGCATGCCGGTGCAACTGGGAAAAGTCGCGGGCACCGAGCAGCGGCAGCCGATTCCGGCTGCGCCGAGCGTGCGCCGCCTGGCGCGCGAAGTCGGCGTGGACATCTACGATGTGAAAGGCACGGGCCCCGGCGGCCGCATCAGCGAAGACGACGTCAAAGCCCATGCCAAGTCGCTGCTGCAAGCTGCTTCGGCCGCGGCTCAGGCGCCGCCACGCGCCGGGCATTTCGCGCAACCGCAATTGCCGGACTTTTCCAAGTGGGGCAAGATCGAGCGCGTCTCCATGCGTGGAGTTCGGCGCAAGACAGCCGAGCACCTCGCCGAATCGTGGAATACCATTCCTCACGTCACCCAGCACGACCGTGCTGACATTACCGAGCTCGAGCAGCTGCGTGCCAGATTCGCCCCTAAAGCGGAAGAAGCTGGCGGCAAAATGACGGTCACCGCCATCGCGCTCAAAGTCTGTTCCGCAGCGCTCAAGGTTTTCCCGCAGTTCAACGCTTCGATTGACGTGGAGAAGGAAGAAATCATTTACAAGCAGTACATTCACATTGGCGTCGCGGCCGACACGGATCGCGGCTTGCTCGTTCCCGTCATCCGCGATGTCGACAAGAAGAATATCGTCGAAATCGCGGTCGAACTCTCGCAGCTTTCGAAAAAGGCTCGAGAGAAGAAACTCACGCCCGAAGAAATGCAGGGAGGTACATTCACGATCACGAATCTGGGCGGCATCGGAGGCGTCGGTTTCACTCCGATTGTGAATTTTCCAGAAGTTGCGATCCTTGGTCTTTCGCGCTCGCGCATGGAGCCCGAGTGGGTGCAGCACAAGGGCGGCGGCAAATTCGAGCCGCGTCTGATTCTGCCGCTTTCGCTGTCTTACGATCATCGCCTGATCGACGGCGCCGATGCCGCGCGCTTCCTGCGTTGGATCGCGGAAGCCTTCGAACAGCCGTTCTTACTCTCTGTACAAGGATGAAAGGACGATTTGAACCACAGAGGACACAGAGTTCCAGAGGCAGTCCCATTGAATAGTCTTTTCCGTGTTCCTCTGTGACCTCTGTGGTTGAAAGCCCTTCATGTCAGAATCAAAGAACTTCGACATCGCTGTCGTTGGCGCGGGCCCCGGAGGCTACGCGGCCGCGTTTCTTGCCGCTGATCTCGGCATGTCCGTCACGCTGATCGATCCCGAGATCAATCCCGGAGGCGTCTGCCTCTATCGGGGCTGCATTCCATCGAAGGCGCTTTTGCACGTGGCGAGCCTAATTGAGGAATCCGAGCAGGCGAAAAACTGGGGCATCGAATTCAGCGCACCGAAAATTGATCTGAGCCGTCTGCGGTCGTGGAAAGAAAATGTCGTCAAGAAACTGACCGGCGGCCTCGGTATTCTCTCCAAGCAACGCAAAGTGAAATATGTGCAGGGCCGCGCAGCATTTGAGAATTCCACCACGCTGCGCGTGAAGAAATTCGACGGCGCAGAAGAGACATCAACTTTCGACCGGATCGTCCTCGCGACCGGGTCACGACCCGCCATCATCCCAACACTCAAGCTCGACACGCCGCGCATGATGGACTCCACCGGCGCACTGAATCTCGAGGACATTCCGAGCACGCTTCTGGTCGTCGGCGGTGGATACATCGGCCTCGAACTCGGTTCGGTCTACGCGGCGCTCGGCACACGCGTAACCGTTGTAGAGATGCTCCCCGGCCTGCTTCCCGGCGCGGATCGCGATCTCGTTCTGCCCCTCCACAAAAAGCTTGAGAAGCTCTTCGACAGCATCCTGCTCAACACCACTGTCACGGCCGTCAAAGATGAAGGCGCAGGCATTCGCGCCACATTGAAAGCGCAAGATGGCAGCACGCAGGAAAAAGTGTTCGGCCGCGTCCTGGTGTCCGTGGGACGCAAGCCCAACTCGGAGATCCCCGGCCTCGAAAAGACTCAAGTCAAGGTCGGTCCGAAAGGCTTCATTCAGGTCAACAAGCAATTGCAGACCGACGATCCATCCATCTCCGCCATTGGGGACGTGGTTGGCGAGCCCATGCTCGCGCACAAGGCCATGCATGAAGGCCGCACCGCTGTCGAGGCCATTGCCGGCCAAAAAGTTGCCTTCGAGCCGAACGCCATTCCCGCCGTCGTTTTCACCGATCCCGAAGTTGCCTGGTGCGGCTTGACCGAAACGCAGGCGCAGAACGAGAATCGAGAAATCAAAGTCGCAAAATTTCCCTGGGCCGCTTCCGGACGCGCTATCACCTTCGATCGTCCCGAAGGCATGACCAAGATGATCATCGATCCCCACAGCGAGCGCGTGCTCGGCCTCGGCATCGTGGGCGTAGGGGCGGGCGACATGATCGCCGAAGGCGTTGTGGCCATCGAAATGGCAGCGCTCGCGAAAGATGTTGCGCTCTCGATTCATCCGCACCCCACTCTTTCTGAAACGATCATGAACTCCGCGGAAGTGTTCTTTGGCACCGCCACTGACATCTACCGGCCGAAACGGGGCTGAAACCGCGGCCGACCTGAGATGGCGCCCTCGTTTCGATACAATGATTTCTCACTCGCGCCTTCGACCGTGAGGTGCTGGAGCAACAGTTGCGCGCGCCGCATCTGCCCTCGTAAATTCGGGCGGGAGAAATCCATGTTTTCTTCGGTCAAAGCTCCGCTCATCTTTATTCTTTGCGTCACAACCCTCTGCCTGACGGCATGTTCCACTTCTTCCGCGCAGTCGCCTCTCAGCCAGGTTCTGCCATCTTCCCCAGCCACCACTACATCGCCCACAGCAAGCACTCAGACTGATCCACTAAACCGCACCACGCCCTCAGGCAGCGTGCTGGGATTTCTGCAGGCCGCGCAATCGGGTGACTTCAGCATCGCAGCGCAGTACCTGCAGATGAGCGCTGCACGCCGTCAAACCGAAGGCGAAGAGCTTGCCACCCAGCTCAAAGCAGTGATGGACGCCGCCTTCACCGGCCGAGTAGGAACGTTTACGCAGCCGGAGGGAATTGTTCAGGAAGGCGTCCCGCTTGGCCGGCAACGACTGGGAACGATGTCGTCCGGGGACGTGGAAGTGGATTTCGACCTGGTGCGCGTCTTCGATCCGAGCGCGGGAAAGATCTGGCTGATTTCGGCTGAGACACTGGCGAAGGTTCCCGAACTCTACGATCAGGTCGAGGCGCGGCAGGTCGAGCACCACCTGCCCAGCGTTCTGGTCAAACATCAGATCGCCGGGATGCCGCTGTGGCAGTGGCTGGCGCTGCTCGTGGTGTTACCCGTCGCGGCGGGCATCGGCTGGCTTGTGCTGGCATTGCTGGGCTTTCCCCTGCGCTGGTGGGCGCGCCGGCGCGGCCAAATGGATGTCGCCAACTGGCGTTCGGTTTCCGCTCCCGCTTGGCTGCTGGCGGGCACGCTTGTGCATCAGTTCCTCGCCCGTTATCTCGGGATGCCGCTGCTGGATCGGCACTACTATTTTCAAGCGACCTCGATCGCTCTCATCATCGCGGGAACCTGGATTCTCTGGCGGATCGTCCGCTGGTTGCTGCAGCGCGTGCGCAACCGCGCCCTGGCCCGCGGCCACATGGGCACGGGATCGCTCATGCTGCTGGGCGAGCGCATCCTTAAAGCCGTCATCTTTTTGGCCGGCATTTTCGCGGTGTTCGGGAGCCTGGGCTTCAACATGAGCGCGGCTCTGGCCGGCCTGGGCATAGGCGGACTGGCGATCGGCTTCGGCGCGCAACAGACGATTGCGAATCTTTTCGGCGGCGTTTCGGTTCTCGGTGATGAAGTGATTCGCGTGGGGGATGTGTGCCGCTTCGGCGACCGGACTGGAACCGTAGAAGATATCGGCCTGCGTTCCACCCGCATCCGCACGGATGACCGCACTCTGGTCGCCATCCCCAATGGCACAGTGGCGAGCATCAACGTGGAGAACTTCAGCCGCCGCGACAAGATTTTGTTCAAGGCCAATCTCGCCCTTCATCCCGACACCAAAGCCGACCACCTCCGCTACGTGCTCTCCGAAGTGCGACGCCTTCTTTATAGCCATCCGAAGGTCGAGAACGGAAGCGTGCGTGTGCGCCTCACAGACATTGCGGGCACCTCGCACACCGCCGAGGCTTTCTGCTACATTCTGACCCGCGACTTCAACGAATATGCCGCCGTGCGCGAGGACTTGCTGCTGCGCATCATGGATGTCGTGGAAGACTCCGGAAGCAGTCTGGCGCAGCCTACCCAGACGCTCTACCTGGGCCGCGATCCTGGTGTTGTGAAAGAAAAAGCCGATGCCGCGGTCAAGAAAATTGCCGAGTTGCGCGCCGGCAATCAGCTACCCTTTCCAGACTTCCACAAGGACGACATTTCTTCGTTCAAGGGATCGATCGAATATCCGCAGCCGGAATCCGCGGTACGTGACAAGCCGGCCGATTCCTCCAAAAGCCGTTAGGGGTGCGCCTTCCACCGTCGCGCCAACCATCGAAGAAACAAATGCGTCGGCAAATACACGCCGAGCGGCACCACGATCAGATACCCCAGCAAGTACATCCATCCCGGCATGATGTGCTGCTCGTGAAAGAACAGGCCGCGCGCCCAGTTCACGTCCATCTGCGGACGCCAGAAATAATTGATCGGGACGACAATCCATGCGGTCAAGGTCTGCAGTTTCCAGCCGCGCGGATCGTAGCCCAGCCGCCAGATCGCCCATAGAAGGAGCGGCGGCGTCACCACGTGGAACAGGCTGAGAAGCCGCACGGCGAGTGACAGGCGAGGATCAAACATGTATTCCGTGCCGCCGACGAGGTGATGTCCGGTCAGCAGTGCGCCCACGAGGTCCACAATGTAAAGAGATTGAAAAATCAGCAGCCCACACGCGACCCAGGAAAAGATCAGCGCGCTCTCCAGCCACAGAGCAACGCCGATCGAGACATTCCCGATGTCACAGAAGTAAAGAAAATTCTGCGCGCCGTATTGCCGCAGGTATATCGGCACCCAGGCGATCAGCCAGACCGTCCATGCAAGCTTGAGCCAGAGCGGCACGTGTCCGCGCATGGCCCGTTATTGTATGACGCCGAAAGACCATAGAAATCGTCCAAACTCGAATTACCGCCGTAACTTGCCGCTCCTTACCCCTGTACCTACGATGGATTTGGTATGGGTTACCAAGCTCTTCTCTTCTGCCCCGATGAACGCACGGCTCGCACACTGACGCAGGTGCTGAGCGAACTTGAGTTCAACGTGGAGGCCAGCACTGAACCCTTCGCTGCCGTCAAGAAGCTGATGGGCCAGCACTTCGACGCTGTAGTGGTGGATTGCGATAACGAGCAGAACGCCACACTTTTGTTTAAGAGCGCGCGCAATTCGATGTCCAACCAGACGTCGCTTGCCGTCGCCGTCGTGGAAGGTCAGGCCGGGGTAGCCAAAGCGTTTCGCATCGGCGCCAACCTCGTCCTGACCAAACCCATCAATATCGAGCAGGCGAAGGGAACTCTGCGTGTAGCCCGCGGGC
>JASHNU010000026.1 GCA_030041475.1 Candidatus Sulfotelmatobacter sp. | reverse complement strand
ATGGTGCCGGGAGGGGGAATCGAACCCCCACAGGGCTTTTGGCCCCTGCGGATTTTAAGTCCGCTGCGTCTGCCAATTTCGCCATCCCGGCCAGTTGGCCTACCGGATTTAAATACAATCCATTACTCCCAACACTCGACCCGAGTTGCGCTCCGCCCGAAATCCGAGTTCTGGTGCTCGCTGGCGTTTCTGTGCCGCGTCAGATTCGCCGCTTCCGGCCTTTAGTATCACACAGCCTTTGGACTGCTGCCAGTTGGGGTTGGGGAGCGAGGTCGGCACAGCGAAGGCTCATCTGAATCGTCTTGGGCCCGCCGGCTTCGATGAAACCATCAGAGTCTCACACTATAGTAACGGTCTCTCAAGCCCGGACAGTCGGCTATAGTGTGCATGAGAGGCAGCAAATTGCCATTTTGAGATGAAGTGCAGTCAGCCAGCGACTGGAACCAAATCTGCATTAGCCATGCGGACGAATCCTACGCCACTACAACCCTCAAGAAAGCACGCAGTCATTGCTGCTCTGGTCCTAATTCTTTTCTCGCTTGCGCTCTACAGTCCCGTCGGCCGGCATCCGTTTCTCAACTATGACGATGGCCGGTATCTCGAGGATAACGCTCACGTGAAACAGGGGTTGAACTGGGCATCCGTCCAGTGGGCATTTACCAGCCTCGAGGAAAGCAACTGGCATCCCATCACATGGCTGTCGCACATGCTGGATTGTGAGATTTTCCATTTGAATCCGGCGGGACATCACTACAGCAACGCGATTTGGCATTCCATCAATGTGGCGCTTCTGTTCTGGGTGCTTTACAACGCGACCGGACTCTTCTGGCGGAGCCTGGTGGTTGCCGCTCTGTTTGCAGTGCATCCGATCAATGTGGAATCAGTTGCCTGGGTTGCCGAACGAAAGAATCTCCTCAGCCTCTTCTTCTTTCTGCTGACTCTCGCCGCCTACCAGTGGTATGCGCGCAGGCCACAACTCGGCCGCTATTTGTTGGTCGCTGTTCTCTTTGCCCTGGGTTTGATGTCCAAGCCCCAAGTGATCACCCTACCTTTCGTGCTGCTGCTTTGGGACTATTGGCCGTTACGGCGGGTCTTGAGCCAGCCGGAAGAATCTTGCCGACCGGACGAGCAATCCATCCCGCGCAAGCCTTGGCTCCGGTTTCTGGCAGAGAAGCTACCGCTGTTGGCATTGTGCGTGCCCAGTGCGGTTCTGACTCTGCGAGCCCAACGCGCCGCGGGCGCGGTCACTTCGTTCAACCACTATGCACTTTCAGTTCGCCTTGCCAATGCCGTTGTTTCTTACGCGAGGTATCTGGGCAAAGCATTCTGGCCGACTCATCTGGGTGTGTTGTATCCGTATCAGCCCGCAACTCTGACCAGGCTAGAGATTTCGCTCTCCGTTCTCTTGCTGTTCTTGATTACTGCTGGATGCCTTGTTGCGGGCAAGCGTTATCTCATTGTTGGCTGGCTGTGGTTTTTAGGAACCCTGGTACCGATGATCGGCTTCGTCCAGGTAGGAGTGCAGGCGATGGCAGACCGGTACGCCTATCTGCCGTTTATAGGCCTCTTCATTGCAGTTAGCTGGGGTCTGGCCGATCTTGTCGCGGATCACTTCCTTTCGCGCAACTGGCTCGTAGCGCCGGCGACCATGGCGCTTTTTGCGTTAGTCCTGGTCTCACATCACCAGCTCGGCTATTGGAGCAGCAATCTGGAACTTTGGCAGCACACTGCGGCGATTACGACCAATAACTATGTCGCAGAGGACGAAATCGGCAACTGTTTTCTTGAACAGGGCGATCTCGAACAAGCCATGCCGCATTTCCAGGCTGCCGCGCTGATTCGTCCTTCGGACCCTCTCAGCAACTCCAATCTCGCCTTTTACAAGATGAACCACGGCGACCTAGCAGGCGCCCTCGCGCAATACAAGGAAGTTACGGAGATGACTGTTGACGAACGATCTCGGGCGACCGCGTTCTTCAATATGGGCTCAATCTATAGGCAATGGGGTGATTTCTCGGCGGCACGCGACAGCTTTCAGTCGGCGGTAAACCTTCGTCCTCGATACGTGCGCGCCTGGATCGAGTTGGGAGCGGCATCGCAACGGGCTGGAGATTTCGATGCCGCGATCCACGCTTATTCTCAGGCAGTCGCATTGCAGCCTACCGATGTGACTTACCTCCTGCTCGCTGGCGCCTTGAAGCAAAGCGGTAGAGAAAGCGAAGCCGCGTCTGCAACTCAAACGGCGACGCGACTCTCGCAGAACCTTGTTGAAACACAGCAGTTCGTCGACAGCCTCGTCGGCCACTAGAGCCCCGGCATTCAGTATCGAGAGGCCGAATACCTAATTTTTCGTCAAACCAGGTTGGATGGGATCGGCTAGGCGCCAGCGGCGGCCGCGGCACTGCCGGTTTCGGTCGAAGCGGTAGCACGCTGCTTGCGCAGAGCTTCGTGGAAGTCGTCGGCGGTCATGGGTTGACCATAGAACAACTGAAGTAAGGGATCGTCGCGATCGAACGCTGGCGAATGAGCCGCATTCGATTCTGATTCAAGCCCTTCCGGCTCAACCAGCAATTCTGGCAGCAGTGTGCGGTTTTCAGAAAGCATTCCGAGGAATTTTTCGACGGCATTGCGATGCTCAGCGGTTGCCTGCGTGAACTCCACGCCCATACCTTTGTCGGGATGCATCACTCGCACGACGCCCTGGGCACGGACTTCCGCACCGCCGGCTCGCATGCACAGCATGACCCGGCTGGATACCGGGAACGGAGAAACGATCTCCAGATAGCAGCCGCCCAGACTCAGATCGGTCAGCCGGCAATTGATCGGTGGATCGTCCTGCTCCGCGTCGGCGGAGTTTCGCTTGAGCCAGTCCCGCAGTTGCATCGTGGCTTCCGGCGAGACTTGAAGGAAGCGCAGGCCGGCCTGTTTGCCGGTTCCTTCCCAGGCAAATTCGGCGGGAAGTTCAAGCTCGCTTTTCGTCCCGGGCAAGGTGAAAGCGATTTGCCAGCGACCGCTTGGGTGACGTTGATTCGGCAGGTTTACTGCCATGCCGCCTTCGCTCAGGTCGGTGGTCGTGACTTTCATATTGCCGCCGGCACCGGGATTGCGCAGCACCACAGGAATCTGAACCGCAACCCGCGCGTTGCGGCGGCGCTCGCTTTTCATCAATGCCCGAGCCGCGCGGAAACTGGACTTGGCGCGTTCGCTGGAAACTGGCTTGTACAGGACGAAGTGGGCGCCAATATCAAACACGGCCTTGAGGCCGATCACCGGCTCCACGATGGCGACTGCTACGGCCTGCTTGTTGCAAGGTGCGCTGCGGGCGCTGCGCAGCACCTCGTTCGCGCCATCGTCGACGACGTCTACGATAATGGCTTCGAACCGTTGGCGCGTGAGCCGACGCAGGGCGGCATCGGCGTCAGCGCAAAGTTCGACCCCGATTTCCAGATCACCCATTACACGGCGCAATACTCGTACGATTTTTTCGTCCGAACACAACACCAATGATTTCAGACTCATAGCTGGGCCCAATCCCTTGGCGTATTTCCGTCCGGAGTTCCAACCGGGCAGACCGGGACAAACTTCCTCAATAAATTACTGTATTTCCATCGGGAGGCGCGATCAACGACCCTTGCACGAAGGAGGGTTACGGGCGTAATCCTGCGACTGGGTTAGTTTTCCGGACTGGAGCCTCAAGCGGAAGCTGCTGCACTCGCCCTAAAGTTGCGTCCCGGGGCACGGCAGGGTTATGTTCCTCCTGGCAAGCTCCCTGTTTCCATACACTTAAGTCATTGCCTCTCGGGTGCTACAGGAAAATTGTGATTGACTTTCCAGGCAAATCGACAGTAGGATACTGAGTCTCCATTTAGCTTTAAGTTGCCTGTGAAACGCTGAAGGTACGGGCATGTCTACGGTCATCACAGGAGCGGGCTTTAATGCCCTGAGTGCATCCTGATGAGGACATGGAGAATCATATAGTTAGCGAAGCTGGACGATAGATCAGTCATCCCCTGAGGTAGAAAGGCATTTTTCATGGCAAAGAGACGCGGCAATCCGAACTGGGGCAAGCCCGAGCCGATTGGCCCGATCACCCCCACCATCACCGAGTTTGAGCAGGTTGTACGGGAGTACAAGCTCTCCCCCGACCAATATCTCCGTTCCACGCGGTTGCGCGAGTGGGCGCGGCGCAACAAGAACTCGAAGTATATTCCTGAACCCTTGCTGGAAGCTTGGGGTTTCGAGATCGAATCGACGCTGTAAGACTGGGGTTGAGAACGATTTGAGGGTCGCTCCTTAATAAACATCGGGGCGACCCTTTTAGTTTTAGTGGGAGTCTTTGGGGCGGTTAGGATTCAGGGTTGATGCTCGACATGCTGCAAATTCCGCAGGCTGAGCTGTTCGCTTTGCTGGTGGCAATCGGCTTTGCTGCAGGGTTGAACCTGTATGCAACGGTGGCAGTTTTAGGGCTGCTGGCGCGGTTCGGACACCTCCCGCTCCCGCCGGGGCTGCAGATGCTCGCGGGCGGGCCGGTGATCGGGGCCAGTGCTGCTTTGTTTGCAGTCGAGTTCTTTGCCGACAAAGTCCCGGCATTCGATCTCATCTGGAACGCCCTGCACACGTTTATTCGCGTGCCTGTGGCAGGACTTCTGGCGTATCAGGCGACCAGCCAGCTTTCACCGCAGATGCAGTTGCTGGCGACGCTGCTAGGCGCGGCCGTGGCATTGGCCGCTCATGGCGGAAAAACCGCGGTGCGTGCCGCAGTGACGCCCTCGCCGGAACCACTCTCGAATGCCACGCTCAGCCTGGTCGAAGACGTCCTGGCCATCGGTCTGACCTGGCTGGCGACAAAGCATCCGTATGTGGCCGGGACGCTGGCCGCGATCTTCGTCGTCATCGTTGTCGCACTCATGCGGTGGGTAATCCGCTCCTTGCGGGCGTTGTTCCGGGCCGCTGAACAGGAACTGGCAGGGTAGAAATCGTATTGCTACAATCGCCTCAATGAGCCCCCAGCCCCCATTCGTTGATGTACCTGATGCCATTGAGGAAATCCGCGCCGGTAAGATGATCGTCGTGGTCGACGACGAAGACCGCGAAAACGAAGGCGACCTCACCCTGGCCGCCGAGAAAGTCACTCCTGACGCCATCAACTTCATGGCCAAGTACGGCCGCGGCCTGGTTTGCCTGACGATGACCGAGGAGCGGCTTGAGCATCTGCGCATCGGTCCGATGACCGCGGAGAATACATCGCAATACGGCACGGCTTTCTGTGAGGCGATTGATGCGCGCCAGGGCGTGACGACCGGCATCTCGGCCTACGACCGGGCTCGGACCATTCAGGTGGCGATCGACCCGGCTACCAAGCCCGCTGATCTGGCACGGCCGGGGCACGTCTTCCCACTGCGCGCCCGCAAGGGTGGGGTGCTGGTGCGCGCAGGGCAAACGGAGGCTTCGGTGGATCTGGCGCGGCTCGCGGGCATGATTCCGGCGGGGATCATCTGCGAAATCATGAAAGACGATGGCAGCATGGCTCGCGTGCCCGACCTGGCCGAGTTCTGTCGCGAGCACAAACTGAAGATGCTGACCGTCGCCGAGCTCATCCGCTACCGCATGGCGCACGAGCGTTACGTGCATCGCGTGGGCGAGGCGCTGGTGGACACGCGTTTCGGCGAATTCCGCCTGATCGCCTATGAGAGCGAAGTGGATGGCGGCGAGTCGCACGTTGCGCTGGTTAAGGGAGACATCGAACAGAGCGATACGCCGGTGCTGGTTCGCATGCACGCCCACTGCCTGATGGGCGACGTCTTCGGCGCGACCGGCTGCGAATGCCACGCCACGCTGGAGGGATCATTGCGGCGAATCTCGCAAGAGGGCCGCGGGGCGTTGATTTATCTTCATCAGACTTCCAAGGGGTTTTCAGTCGAAAAGATCGGTGACCGCGCCGCGCTGATGTTTCATCGCGGCCACAAGCTGCCCTCTTTGTACGACAACGAAAGACAGGTGCAGCGCGAGATCGGCATCGGCGCGCAGATTCTCTCGGACCTGAACCTGAGGCGCATTCGCCTGCTGACGAATCGCCCGAAGCGGGTCGCGGCGCTGGAAGGATTCGGAATTGAGATTGTGGAGCAGGTTCCGGTGGAACTAAAAGAAGTGAGGCGGTAAGTGTGGCGCGGGCGCCCTCGCCCGCGAAGAGTGTGCCTGGGGGCGACTCTATGCTGAAATTCTTCAAGAAGAAACCATTCACCCCCAAGGATCTCGCTGACCAGGCCCAGCGAATTCTAAGTGGAGAATGCCGCACGTGGGACGTCGACGCTTATGAGCACTACCACCCAAAGGATCCGAGGCTAGAAGATCTGCACATCGAGACCTTACGCTTTGGCCTCCCAGAAGAATGGATTAGGCTGGACGAGGAGCAGAAGAGCAGACTGCAGGCGATCATCGACCAGATGAGGAAGGTTGAAGTAAGCGGCTAGCTTTCTTCGCGGGCGAGGGCGCCCGCGCCACGCGAAAACCTTAGAACGGCTTCCGCGCCACGACTTCGGCGTCGCGAATGAAGAACTGCGCCGAGCAATTTTCCGAGCCGCAAATGACCGGCAGCAGGCCGTTGATCTGTTTGCGCGTGATCAGGCCCAGCATGCCGCACGA